>CAIXAE010000036.1 GCA_903917345.1 uncultured Methylococcaceae bacterium
TAGAAACAAAAGACGCACTTCGAGGTACTGGCCAACCGCCTCTGTAATTAGTGTAACGCTAGGTAATGAAGTCAACTCAGATGAAATTATTTTTTTGCTCCCGAAAGGGGGCAAAAATCCGTAAATCGTAATCTAGATGAAGATAGTCCCACGGGCAATATCTTCTTGAATATAAGCTCTATATTGCTAGTGGCATTCAACAGCATAATCACAGTAAACATTTAACCTGAATGAATCTGAAAGAAGAAAAAAGGTGCTGACCGATAGGGAAGCACCAGTGAGCGACAGCTCACTCTCAAGTGTTCCATGATATGTTGGCAATATCACCATTAAAATCCTAATGCCCTAATGAATAGCTACGCCTAAAATTCGAGTTATTAGCTAGAAGTTTTTATTTCATTTATACGTTGGCCTCTTTCTTCCAAATTGATTATTTACCCAATCATGTTTATACTTATGTTTAAACAAATCAAGTGGAACTATTATGATTGAAGCAATTCTTGATATTAAGCAATGGGGTAATAACCTAGGTGTTCGATTACCTGCAGCGGTTGCCCGTGAAGCACATTTACACGTCGATCAGCGAGTTCGTATTTCTGTTGAGAATAATGAGGTAATCATCAGACCTATTAACGAAGCGCCACTTTCGCTAGAACAGCGATTAGCTAGTTTCGATCCTGTCCATCACAGCGGAGAGGTTATGACGACCAGCGATACTATAGGTGCAGAGCGTTGGTAAGCCCCAAAAACCAAGCTGTTTGGGTGCCAGATAGACAAGACATTATCTGGATTGACTGTAACCCACAAGTTGGGCAAGAAATGCGTGATATTCACCCATTTCTGGTGCTCTCGCCACGCATTTTTAACGAAAAAACATCGCTGGTTATTGGCTTACCTATGACAACAGCAGAATACAATGCCGATAATCCATTCGCAGTTGCAGTGGGTAAGGCAGCTGGTCGTAAATCAGCACAAACCAGCTATGTACTATGCCATCAACCCAAATCATTCGATTGGCGCTTAAGAAAAGCTAAAGCACATCCTCTTAAATCGTTATCGAATAATCTATTCACTCAGGTATGTGAAAGGCTAAATCAGATTATCCAAATAGGTTAGCCACTAAGAATATAAGCCTTAATCGTGCTCGATTTATCCCTACGATTTAATGCTACGCCTAAAATTCGAGTTATTAGCTACAAATGATAAATACTCAGTCATACAAAGGAGTTTTATTATGAAACCAAGAAATAACAAAAATCTAATAACAATGAGGGCTTATCGCTTTACCCCTACCTTGGCACATTCTGTTTATGCCACGGCAAGAAGTTTAAATATGAGTGAAAGCGAATTTGTGAGGGTTGTACTGTTAGATGCTGTTGATAGAATCCAGCAGAATTAATCAATGATAATGCATCGAACAAATGGGTCATTTAATTTTTAAATTATCTAGATAATCGGCCCATTCCTGCATCATACGCCTACGCTCATCTAAATACTGAGCACGATTGTAAGCCGCCCTTACTTGATCTCGTGGTGTATGGGCCAATTGCCTTTCAATGGCATCAGGATTCCATCCTTGTTCATTTAGTAATGTCGATGCCGTTGTTCTAAAACCGTGTGCAGTCATTACATCTGATTTATACCCCAATGTCTTTAATGCGGTTCTAATAGTATTGTCCGACATTGGTCGACCATCCCCTCTACTCGAAGGAAAAACATAAACACTTCTATGTGTCAGTGGTTTAATTTCTTCAATAATTGCGACTGCCTGATTTGATAGAGGCACTATATGGTGAAAATCAGTCTTTGATATATAAGGACGCCATTCTTTTTCATCTAAATCAATATCGGACCATAACATAGTGCGAATTTCACCAGGTCGTTGAAATAGTAATGGTGATAATTTAAATGCATTTACAACTATGAATGTACCTTGATAATTTTGAATATCTCTTAGCAATTGACCAAATAATTTTGGATCTATTATTGCCGCCCTATGTTTAACTTTTTGGGCTGGTATTTGTTTAGCAACGGGTTGCGCTGGATCATAATTAGTATAGTTATGCACAATAGCATAAGCAAATATAGAACTTATTTCACCATGAAGCCTATGAGCTGTTTCCAGTTGATTCCTTTCAATTAATGGTTTGATAACTTCAAAAATATCAGATGATTTTATATCTGTTATTTGTTTATTACCTAGAAAAGGATAGGCAAGTCGATTTAATCGACTTATTTTTTTTGTATGAGTTGTTTTAGAAACTAAATGTTCAGTTGACTTCAACCATTTCTCTGAAATATCATTAAAGCTTCCTATAACTGATAACCCTTGATTTAATCGTTGTTCATTTAATGATTCAATCTTTTTTAATTCTTTTGAAGCTTTCTTGAACGAATTTGGGTCAAGTCCATTAGCTAAATTTTCTCTCGCTTCTTCAGACTTACGCCTGGCTATTTCGAGATTTGTATCTGGGTAGCCACCTAATGAGAATTTTTTTCGCTTACCATTAAAGTAATAAACAAAACGCCACAATTTAGAACCATTGATATGGACGACTAAATATAAGCCACCACCATCATTGATCATATAATCTTTTTCTTTTGGTTTTGCTGCTCTGTAAACCGTGTCTTTATTGATGTTAACTGCCATAGTGTGTCCGAAATTGTGTCCGATTTTTATCGCATTCTATCAAAGGACACAATTTCGGACACACTTTTAATCGGATGCCGCCACATTTTGGTAGATTTCGCTGGACAACAAAAAACCCGCTAAGCCTTATGACTTGCGGGTTTCTATACTTCTTTGGGCTTCTTAAAACCCTTGTTTGGTACCGGCGGCCGGAATTGAACCGGCACGACTTGCGTCACCACCCCCTCAAGATGGCGTGTCTACCAATTCCACCACGTCGGCATATATTGATCTGACTATTTTACTGTTTTAATTTCGTCAGCTTTAGGTACTTCTGTTGCTTTTATTTCTGGAACTTCTGGCTGAACTTCAGCTTTTTTCTCAACCACTGCAGGTGCTTCAGTTGTACTAGCGTCTCCACTCATCAAGTCATATGCAGCGCCTTTATGGCCGTTTATAACTGCAAGCCCTAAGCTTGTAATAAAGAAAGACGTTGCTAAGATAGCTGTAGCTCTTGATAAGAATGAAGCTGCACCTTGAGCACCAAAAACCGATCCCGCTGATCCTGTGCCAAACGATGCGCCCGCATCTGCCCCTTTACCTTGTTGCATCATGACTAGACCAATAACGCCTAAACCTAGCAACACATGAATAACTATTATGACTTGATACATGATTGTTTTATCTACTTAACCGATTGAAAAATCTTTAAAAAGGATTCTGCTTCTAATGAAGCGCCGCCTATTAAACCACCATCTATATCCGGTTGAGCAAATAAACCTTTTGCATTGTCAGGCTTAGCACTACCACCGTATAAAATTTGAACTTTGTCAGCAATCGCTTGATCTTTTGCAGCAATGTATTGACGAATATATTGATGAACTTCTTGCGCTTGTTCATCAGTTGCCGTTTTTCCTGTACCAATCGCCCAGACAGGTTCGTATGCAATAACTGCTTTGCTTAAAGATGCAATACCCGCTAAGTTGATAACGGCATCTAATTGCTCGTTAATCACTGCGAATGTTTGATCTTGTTCACGTTGTTCTAATGTTTCACCTACACATAAAACAGGAATAATTCCTTGTTCTTGTGCTTGTACATAACGTGCAGCTACTGAAGCATTTGTGTCGCCGTAGTAAGAGCGTCTTTCTGAGTGACCTACCAATGCATATTGTGTATTAAACTCTTTAAGCATTGAAGCAGAGATTTCACCGGTGTATGCACCTGATGCTTTATCTGCAATATTTTGTGAGCCTAAGCCTAAGGCTGTGTCTTTTACTAATTCGTTAATAGCAGGTAGATAGATATAAGGTACACAAACTGCAATATCTGCATCTGCTGAACCTAAGCCTGCGATAATTCCTTTTGCAAGTAATTGAGCACTCGCAAGAGTTCCATTCATTTTCCAATTTCCAATAACCAGAGACCGACGCATCAAAATTACTCCCCTATATAATCAAACCGCCTATGATATAGTCTAATAGACTGTAATTCAAGCACCTATTGCTTTCTTAACATCTTCTGACAACTGCTGAGCATATTTATTCACTAAATCAGCATCATCACCCTCTACCATGACGCGAATTAATGGCTCAGTTCCTGAGGCTCTTAACAATACACGACCTCTATCGCCTAATTTTTCTTCAATATCTTGAACGGCTTTTTGAAGTGGTTCGTTAGTCGCTAAATCCACCTTTTCTGCCGTTCTAATATTAATTAATATTTGTGGATACTTTTTCATACCTGACTTGAGGTCATGTAAGCTCTTTCCGGAATCTTGCATCTCTGCCATGACTTGCAATGCGGCAATAATACCGTCACCTGTTGTTGTTTTATCTAAACAGATAATATGGCCTGAGTTTTCGCCGCCTAAGATACTGTTATGCTCACTCATCATTTCTAAGACATAACGATCACCTACGTTCGCTCTTATTAATTCAATACCCAGTTTCTTAAGGGCATGTTCCATCCCTAGATTGCTCATCAAGGTACCCACAACGGGCCCCGTCATCAAGCCCGCTTCTAATCTGGCTTTTGCAATGATATAGATAATCTCATCACCATCAACGATTTCACCTTTATGATCCACCATGATTAATCGATCACCATCACCATCTAAAGCAATACCAAAATCAGCTTGATTATCTAAGACCATAGCCGCTAATTTTGCAGGACTGGTTGCCCCACAGTCCGCATTAATATTAATACCATCTGGCTCTGCACCCATGACGATAACGTCGGCTCCTACCTCTGTAAATACATGAGGAGCAATGTGATATGTGGCGCCGTTTGCACAATCAACAACGACTTTTAAGCCACTAAAATCATAGCGCGTTGCAATACTGGCTTTACAAAATTCTATATATCGCCCTGCTGCATCCACTATTCTTTTTGCCTTACCGAGGGCGGAAGACTCTACTGTAGTCATCGGAGAATCCAAATAGAACTCTATCTTTTCTTCAATATCGTCAGGTAGTTTTGTACCTTCAACAGAAAAGAATTTAACCCCGTTATCGTAATACGGATTGTGAGAAGCACTAATGACAATACCCGCTTGCGCTCTCAGTGTTCTCGTTAAATAAGCAACGCCTGGTGTTGGCATGGGGCCTAATAAACGCGTATTTACACCTGCAGCCGTTAAACCCGCCTCTAATGCGGACTCAAACATATAGCCTGATATACGCGTATCTTTACCCACTAAGACAAAGTCATGCCCTTCTGTTGCAAACACACGGCCCGCAGCCCAACCTAATCTTAATAAAAAATCTGCTGTGATAGGTGCTTGTCCTACTTTGCCTCGAATACCATCGGTACCAAAATATTTTTTTGCCATTGCGCAAATACTCTCTAATTTTTACCCATAAAAAAAGGAGAGGGATTAGCCTCTCCTTTAAAAATCACTTGGTTTCTAGATTTGCTCAGCAGGCTTAGTTAATTCCACTTTTTTTTCATCATCATTGGTTTTAACTTCGTCTACAGTCGCATTACCATGGGGTGGCTTATCATCGCCCCATCCTTGCGGGTCTCTGACTGGCTTACGCGCCATCAGATCTTCAATTTGATCTTTATCAATTGTTTCATATTTCATTAATGCATCTGCCATCGCATGCAAAATATCAATATTTTCTTTGATCAATTTTTCAGCACGTTCATAGTTTCTGTCAATAAATGAGCGAATTTCTTCATCTATAGTATGAGAAGTTTCTTCAGCAACTGTTTTATGTTGCGTAACAGAGCGACCTAAAAATACCTCACCCTCTTCTTCACTATATGACAAAGGACCTAAACGTTGTGATAAACCCCATTTAGTCACCATATTTCTAGCCAATTCGGTAGCTCGCTCAATATCGTTTGATGCGCCTGTACTCACTTGTTCCCATCCAAAAACGACTTCTTCTGCAATACGTCCGCCATATAAACTAGAGATCATGCTGTCTAATTTTTGTTTGCTCGCACTGTATTGATCACGCTCTGGTAAGAACATCGTGACACCTAAAGCACGACCTCTAGGCATAATACTTACCTTGTATACAGGATCATGTTCAGGTACTAATTTACCCACGATAGCATGACCGGCTTCATGGTAAGCCGTCATTTTCTTTTCTTTTTGGTCCATTACCATAGAGTGTCTTTCTGCACCCATGATTAGTTTATCTTTCGCTTTTTCTAAATCAGCCATGTTAACAACACGCTTGTTCATTCTAGCAGCGAATAATGCGGCTTCATTAATTAAGTTGGCTAAATCAGCGCCAGAAAAACCTGGAGTACCTTGTGCAATGTATTTAACTTGTACGTCATCATCGGAAGGTACTTTCTTCATATGCACATTTAAAATTTGTTCTCGCCCACGGACATCTGGTAAACCTACAGTTACTTGACGATCAAAACGACCTGGACGCAACAATGCTTTATCTAAAACATCAGGACGATTTGTTGCAGCTATAACGATGATTCCTTCGTTACCCTCAAAGCCATCCATTTCAACTAATAATTGGTTAAGCGTTTGTTCCCGCTCATCATTACCGCCACCTAAGCCGGCACCGCGTTGACGGCCAACCGCATCAATTTCGTCTATAAATATGATACAAGGTGCGTGTCTTTTAGCCTGTTCAAACATGTCACGCACACGAGATGCACCCACACCCACAAACATTTCAACGAAATCAGATCCTGAAATAGTAAAGAAAGGTACTTTTGCTTCACCGGCTATAGCACGCGCCAATAAAGTTTTACCTGTACCCGGAGGTCCAATCATTAACGCGCCACGAGGTATTTTTCCACCTAGCTTTTGATATTTAGCAGGATCTCTTAAGAAGTCCACCATCTCAACGACTTCTTCTTTCGCTTCATCACAACCTGCCACATCAGCAAAAGTAACTTTGATTTGATCTTGTTCAAGCATCCGCGCTTTACTTTTACCAAAGCCCATTGCGCCTTTACCGCCAGCACCACCTTGCATTTGTCTCATGAAAAACACCCAGACAGCAATCAACAACAACATAGGGCCAAATGACACCAAAAGTTGCATTAGCATTGAAGGTTGTTCAGGGGGAACGGCTTTAATATCGACATTATTGGCTAGAAGGTCATCTACCATGTGAGGATCATTAGGCGCATAAGTCCTAAAGACTTGACCACTTTGCGTTTTACCTTTAATGATATGCTCATCAATCATGACCTGTTGCACTTGACCAGATTTTACTGATTCAATAAATTGCGAATAAGATAAAGATGAGTCTGTTCTTTCTCCTTGCGGTCCAAAATTATTAAACAGGGTCATTAATACCACTGCGACAACTACCCACAAGATTACATTTTTTAACATATCATTCACATAAACACCCTAGCCAAAATAGGCTCTCGGATTAAAAACACATAAATTATATCAGGACTTAACTTTCCTGATATTTGTTATTTATATTATATATACCATCAATCTAGATTTTTACTAGTCTGCCCAATATATGGGAGCCCAAAGATTATTTAAACCCTTTGGCTAAAATATATACCTCATTACTGCGTGGCCTTGATGCTTTTGGTTTTCTTATAATTACTTTAGAGAATGATGTTTGTACATCACTATAAAAAGCTTCAAACCCTTCACCATGAAACAGCTTCACCAAAAAAGACCCGTCTTTTGTCAATACAGTTCGCGCTGTATCCAACGCTAGCTCACCCAAATATATGGATCTCGGCATATCAACGGCTTTGTTGCCACTCATGTTGGGCGCCATATCTGACATAACTAAATCGACTGTCATGCCCGCTAATACGTCTTTAAGCTGATCAAGTACTGCATCTTCTCGAAAGTCACCCAAAATAAAATCCACGCCTTCAATTGGATCAATTGGTAATATATCTAAAGCAATCAGCTTATCTTTCTTACCTAATAATTGTCTTGCATATTGAGACCATCCACCCGGTGCTGCGCCTAGATCAACAATATTCATCCCAGGTCTTATGAGATGATCTTTTTCTTGTATTTCTTTTAGCTTAAACACAGCGCGTGATCGATACCCTTGCGCCTGAGCCATTTTGACATATTCATCTTCAAAATGTTCCGACATCCAGCGACCACTGCTCTTACTTCGTGCCATAAATTGTTGTATAGTGTTGGTATAATTTTTATTTAGGAAAAATGAATGAACTCTGCGGACAAAAAAAAACTTAGAGCTGATGCTCATTCTCTAAAACCCGTCGTAATGATTGGTCAATCTGGACTTACCGCTGGGGTATTAGCCGAACTCGATCAAGCACTCAACACACATGAATTACTTAAAGTAAAAATTCGTGCTGAAAGGGATGATAGAAAGTTAATTAATGCACAACTCTGTGGAGAAACCGGTGCAGAGCTAATTCAATCTATTGGGCAAATCGCTGTTTTATACCGACTTAACCCCAACAAATAACTTAAATTAATAAGGCGAAGCAACTTCGCATCGCTTCGCCTTTGATCATTAACAACCTCAAATATACTGTATTGAGATTATTTCATAATCCATATTACCGCCAGGTGCTTTAACAGTAACTACGTCCTCTACTTCTTTACCAATTAATGCCCTTGCGATGGGTGATCCTATAGAGATTCTTCCATCTTTGATACTTGCTTCATCTTCACCGACGATTTGGTAAGTTGACCTTTTTTCTGTCTCAACATCTTCTATTTCAACGGTAGTACCAAATACAATTTTGCCGTTTGCATCCACTTTTGTGACATCAATAACTTGTGCATTTGATAATTTCCCTTCAATCTCAGAAATCCGTCCTTCCGCAAAGCTTTGTTGTTCTTTTGCTGCGTGATATTCAGCATTTTCCTTTAAATCACCGTGTGCACGTGCTGTTGCAATAGATTCAATAATGCGCGGACGCACCACTGACTTTAATTCATCTAATTCTGCACGTAACTTTTCTGCTCCTCTAACGGTGAGCGGTACTTTGTTCATCTTCTTTAAACTCCATTAATTTTTCTGTGATGCTTATAGCTAATAGTTAATGTGTAACTATTGAACTCATCCTAAGCATTTAAATTAAACTTTTGTGTAAGTCTTGCAAGCAATTAACATCACCCGCATCTAATTCACCCAAAGCGTAGCAAGCAGCTCTTGCGCCTGCCATAGTGGTATAGTAAGCAACGCGATGTTGTAAGGCTTCTCTACGCATAGTAAAAGAATCTGAAATCGCTTTTTTGCCTTCTGTTGTATTAATAATCAACTGAATTTGATCATTTTTAATCATGTCAACCGTATTAGGTCGACCTTCGTTAACTTTGTATACAACTTCACAAGGAATACCGGCTTCTTTTAAGAACTTAGCAGTACCCCCAGTTGCAACAATCTCATAGTGCTTGGCCACCAACATTTTAGCAATGTCAGGTGCTTTAGCTTTATCTTGATCACGAATACTAATTAAGACTTTGCCGCTTTCATTTAAACTTACACCCGCCGCGCGTTGTGCTTTAGCAAAAGCTTCACCAAATGTTTTTCCAACGCCCATTACTTCACCTGTAGACTTCATTTCAGGGCCTAGTAAAGGATCGACACCCGGGAATTTAACAAAAGGGAATACAGCTTCTTTAACAGAATAATAACTAGGTATACGTTCTTCAGTAATACCCTGCTGAGCTAAAGTTTGCCCGGCCATAACTCGAGCCGCGATTTTTGCTAAAGGATAACCAGTCGCTTTAGAAACAAACGGCGCAGTACGTGATGCTCTAGGATTAACTTCTAATACATAGATTTCATCACCTTGAATCGCAAACTGGGTATTCATTAAGCCTCTAACACCCAAAGCTTCAGCCATTTTAGCAACTTGTTCACGCAACTTGTCTTGCAACGCGGGCGCCAAATCATACGGCGGTAATGAACAAGCAGAATCACCTGAATGCACACCAGCTTGCTCAATATGTTCCATCAAGCCACCGATTAAGACGCGCTCACCATCATAAATAGCATCGACATCCATTTCTACCGCATCATCTAAGAAACGATCTAATAGCACTGGAGCATCATTAGACACGCTTACAGCTTCCTTCATGTAGCGCTGCAATCCTTCTTCATTAAAGACGATTTCCATCCCACGTCCACCTAATACGTAAGACGGTCTAACCACCAAAGGATAGCCCAATTCTTTCGCTGCATTAACGGCTTGTTCAACAGAACGCGCTGTACCATTTGGCGGTTGTTTTAAACCTAATCTTTCTAGTAACTTCTGGAATCGTTCTCTGTCTTCGGCAAGGTCTATTGAATCTGGTGAGGTACCAATAATAGGCACACCCGCTGCTTCTAAAGCTCTAGCTAATTTTAAAGGTGTTTGACCACCGTATTGGACAATAACGCCTTTTGGTTTTTCAAGATGCACAACTTCTAATACATCTTCTAGCGTTAATGATTCAAAATATAATCGATCAGAAGTATCAAAATCAGTCGAAACTGTTTCAGGATTACAGTTGATCATAATGGTTTCGTAACCATCTTCACGCAGTGCTAGGGCCGCATGCACACAACAATAATCAAATTCAATCCCTTGACCGATTCTATTAGGGCCACCGCCTAAAATAATGATTTTTTCTTTATCAGAAACGCGTGCTTCACATTCTTCGTCGTAGGTTGAATATAAATACGCTGTGTCAGAAGAAAATTCCGCTGCACAAGAATCAATTCGCTTATAGACTGGACGTATATTTTGCTTATGTCTTACATTACGCACTTCAATTTCTGAAGCATCTAATAATTTAGCGATACGGCTATCAGAGAAGCCTTTACGCTTTAATTTATAAAGCTCACCTTCTTTTAAAGTCGATAAAGTTTTAGTTGCTAGAGATTGCTCAGTTTCAATTAAGTCTTGTAATTGTGCTAAGAACCATGGATCAATCTTACAAACCTCATGAATCTCTTCTAAAGTCATGCCGCTCCGAAATGCATCCGCCACATACAACAAACGATCTGGACCCGGATGACGCATTTCTCTTTGCATCTTTTCTTTAGCATCTTCAGCCGTTAAATCAACTATTTCATCTAAACCACTGATGCCAATTTCTAAACCGCGTAAAGCTTTTTGTAAAGACTCTTGGAAGTTTCTTCCAATCGCCATCACCTCACCTACAGATTTCATCTGAGTCGTTAAACGATCATCGGCTTGAGGAAACTTCTCAAAAGTAAAACGAGGAACTTTTGTAACGACGTAATCGATAGTGGGCTCAAATGAAGCCGGCGTTGCACCACCGGTAATTTCATTTTTTAGTTCGTCTAAAGTGAAACCAACCGCTAATTTTGCAGCCACTTTAGCAATAGGGAATCCTGTCGCTTTAGAGGCCAATGCAGATGAGCGCGATACACGAGGATTCATTTCAATAACAATCATACGGCCATCAACAGGGTTGATAGCTACCTGTACATTTGAGCCACCCGTATCAACACCAATTTCACGTAATACCGCTAACGATACATTACGCAAAATTTGATACTCTTTGTCTGTTAAGGTTTGCGCAGGCGCTACAGTGATTGAATCTCCTGTATGCACGCCCATGGGGTCAAAGTTTTCGATTGAGCAAACGATAATGCAGTTATCTTTAGAATCACGCACCACTTCCATTTCATATTCTTTCCAACCTAAAACTGATTCTTCAATCAATAACTCATTAGTTGGCGATAGATATAAACCACGCTCACAGATTTCAATAAATTCTTCTTTGTTGTAAGCAATACCGCCACCACTACCACCCATCGTAAAAGAGGGACGAATAACAGTTGGATATCCTACTTCTTTTTGAGCCGCTAAAGCCTCTTCCATAGAATGCGCTGTTTTTGATTTTGCTACTTCATAACCAATACGCGCCATCGCGTCATTAAATAACTGGCGATCTTCGGCCATATTAATGGCTTTTTTAGTTGCGCCAATCATTTCAACGTTATATTTAGCCAAAACACCTTGCGCATCAAGGTCTAATGCACAATTTAAAGCTGTTTGCCCGCCCATCGTTGGCAAAATAGCATCAGGACGCTCTTTAGCGATAATCTTTTCAACTGTTTTCCAATCAATAGGCTCAATGTAAATTGCATCCGCCATATCAGGGTCAGTCATGATAGTTGCAGGGTTAGAGTTAACTAAGATTACTCTATAACCTTCTTCTCTAAGTGCTTTACAAGCTTGTGTTCCTGAATAATCAAACTCGCAGGCCTGACCGATAACAATAGGACCAGCACCTAATAATAAAATCGATTTTATGTCGGTTCTTTTTGGCATTTTATGACTTTTTAAATATAATTATTGTTAGACAGCTTGATTCATCATAGTAATGAAATCATCAAATAAAGATTCCACATCATGCGGGCCAGGGCTTGCTTCTGGATGTCCCTGAAAACTCATAGCAGGACAATCTGTACGTTTAATACCCTGTAAACTACCATCAAATAAAGACCGATAAGTTGCCACCAAATTGGCAGGCAAACTCGCTTCATTTACAGCAAAACCATGGTTTTGACTACTGATCATAACGCGACCTGTTGCAATCTCTTGTACAGGATGATTGGCGCCGTGATGACCAAATTTCATTTTCTCAGTTTTAGCGCCACTGGCTAAAGCCAATAACTGATGGCCTAAACAAATACCAAACACTGGGGTTTTTGTATCCAATATTGTTTTAATTGCTTCAATCGCATAAGTACAAGGCTCAGGATCACCTGGTCCATTTGATAAAAACACGCCATCTGGATTCATCGCTAATACGGTTTCTGCTGGTGTAGTCGCCGGCACAACCGTTACACGGCAACCACGATTAACAAACAAACGCAAAATATTGCGTTTAACCCCAAAATCATAAGCCACTATATGTTTAGCCAAGTTTTGACCTTCAGTATGACCCGTAGTCAAGCCCCATATATTCTCAGTCCATTCGTAAGACTCAGACACAGTGACTTCTTTAGCCAAGTCCAGCCCTTTTAATCCGGGGAAACCTGCAATCGCTTTTATCCCCACCTCAACTGTTATATCGTCGCCCGCTAAAATACAACCGCGTTGCGCACCTTTATCTCGTAATAAACGGGTTAATTTACGTGTATCAATGTCTGCAATTGCAACCACATTGTGATCAAGCAAATACTGCTGCAGTGTTTTTTGATTTCGCCAATTACTGGCAAGAATGGGTAAATCTCTAATAACTAAACCGCTAACAAAAACACCCGCAGATTCATTATCTTCAGAGTTGGTGCCAACATTACCAATGTGCGGATAAGTTAAAGTTACAATTTGCTGGGAATAGGAAGGGTCACTAAGAATTTCTTGGTATCCTGTCATTGCAGTATTGAATACTACTTCTCCTACAGAACAACCATCGGCGCCTATCGACACCCCGTTAAATACTGTGCCATCTTCTAGCACTAATAATGCAGACTTAGCCAAACACCTTACCTCATATAGACAAAACGGGATGACTGATTAACGCCTATCCCGTTATAAAAATTCAAACCTTGTAACTATACAAAATTATACCACTTTGGTCATCATTATTTTCTAAAAAGTGCGTAGATATACTGTTATTGTGACTTGTGTTTAATACCCATATGAATTAAAGAAAGGCTTAAAATAAGCCTAATTGAACCTGAGCCACTTCTGACATCATTTCTCTAGACCAAGGCGGATCAAGAACCACTTCGACATTGACACTAACCACACCCGGCAAGCCTCGCACATTCTTTTCGACATCACCCTGTATAACAGGCCCCATGCCACACCCCGGAGCTGTTAAGGTCATCTTAATATGCACTTCATTTTCAGCTGGGCCGACAGAGGTTACTTCGCAGACATACACCAGACCAAGATCAACAATATTTACGGGAATCTCTGGATCGTAAACAGTTTTCATTACTTCCCAGCAATTTTTCTCAACGGCTTCTGCATTGGTTTCTAGTACCAAGGTATGTAACTCATGGGGCTCTTTACCTAAAGCGTCTGCATCCACACCTGCAATGCGAACCATATGGCCATATTCAGTTACCACCGTATAATTGCTACCTAATGATTGATGAATAGTCACTTCATCGCCCTTACTTAAAGTGCTGGCACTTCCTTCAGGAATAGTGACGACATTAACATCTCGAGTTAAAAATATAATTTCACGTTCTGCCATAGTGTGTTCTATAGATGAAAAGTTGAAGCATTGATTATTTGGCCAGTGACTCCGACACTTTGCACACTGAATAAATACTGGTAAACCGGATCTAGTGAGTTCATTAACGGCAATTTACTTTTATCTTCTGCGGGATAAGCGCGTTTTCTTAAGGGTGAATCGACTGGACCAGGCACTAAAGTATTCACCCTGATTCTATTTCCTGATTCTAATTCATCCGCTAAAACACTCACTAAACCTTCAAGTGCAACCTTAGATACCCCATAAGCACCAGAGTATGCTCGCGCCTCTCTAGCAGAAGAGTCTGATGTAAAGACAACAGAAGCATGTTCACTTTTCACTAAGACCGGCAGCAGTACGCGTGTTAATAAAAAGGGGGCGTTTAAATTTACATTCATCGTATGCCCCCAATCTTTAGTTGTAATCTGAGAGTAGGGCCTAAATCCACTATGCTCTACCGCTGAATGGAGCAAACCCTGTAAAGCACCATATTCCTCGCCAACTCTTTGTGCCAATTCTTCATATTCATTTTCGTTGGCTCCGGCAAGATCAAAAGGATAAATAATAGGCTCTGGCGCATTAGCTTCCAGTATTTGATCGTAAATGATTTCTAATCTGGGGATATTCTTATCTAAAAGAATAATATGCGCGCCTAATTTTGCCAAAGCCAGCGCTGCAGTACTGCCTAAACCGCCGCCCGCACCTGTAATTAAAATGACCTGATTTCTTAATGACATAATATTGATGTTATCCAAGTGGATAATTGTTGTGGAGAACTAATCAAGCCATCAGCACCCCATTCCTCTGGCTTATCGCCAGGGCTAAGATAACCATAAAGCGCTACTAATGTTTTCATTTTTGCATTTCTGCCCGCTTTAATATCATGCTTAGCATCACCAATATACACACATTCATTCACTGACACTTGGGCTCGCTTACAAGCCTCCAGCATAGGATCAGTATGGGGTTTTGGATTTGGAGTAGTATCACCACTCACTACACAAGCAGCACGGTTGGTTAAATTCAGAGCTGATATTAATGGATTGGTAAACCGCTGACGCTTATTCGTCACTATGCCCCATTTAAGCCCCTGCCCTTCAATCCTATCAAGCACATCTAACATGCCATCAAAAAATACTGAATATCGAACAATATTTTGTTCATAAATATTTAATAGCGTTTCGACTACCCCGGCCTTTTCTTCAGCAGAAGCCTTATCTTTAAGACATTCTTCAACTAAAACTACAGCACCATAGGAAATAAAGGGTTTAAGTTGGGCATCAGAAACGACAGGAAAGCCATGTTTTTTTAGGGATTCATTAAGACAGGCAAATAGGTCGGGGGCAGTGTCTACCAGGGTCCCATCTAAATCAAATAAAACACACGATAGCTTAAAATTGTTCGGCATTAATGCTCAGTTAACTTTTTTAAATGCTGCAATGTAATTAACATCGATATCTTTACCTAAATTAAATTGTTTATTAAACGGATTGTATTCAATACCGATCATATCTTGTAACTCTAAACCGGCATTACGCGCATACTGGCAAAGCTCTGAAGGTTTAATAAAGGTTTTGTAATCATGTGTGCCTTTAGGCAGCATTTGCAAGACATGCTCTGCAGCCACAATGGCTAATAAATAAGCCTTAGCTTGACGATTAAGCGTAGAAAAAAACACCATACCTCCAGGCTTAACTAATTTCGCACACGCATTAATGATAGACCCTGGATCAGGCACATGCTCCAACATTTCCATGCAAGTCACATGATCAAAGCTTTCAGGTTGTTCATCAGCCAAGGCTTCAACACTAATCTTTTGATAATTAACTTTGATACCGGTTTCTAAGCCGTGCAAATCAGCGATATCGATTAAATCTTCACTTAAATCGATACCCAAAGCTTCTGCATTTTGTTTAGCAAGACCTTCCGTTAAAATTCCACCACCACACCCCACATCAACAATACGCATACCCTCTAAATTAACGAATTTTTGAATAAACGATAAACGCAATGGATTAACATCATGTAGCGTTTTAAACTCACCCTGAGGATCCCACCAGCGTTCCGCCATTGAACCAAATTTATTAATCTCGTGTAGGTGAACGTTGTCTTTTTGTGTCATCGTGCTTAACCGTGTGTTGTATTGATATAGTTTACTATATTAGTTGGTTATTCGTCATCACTGATAATTCGAATAATTTTATGCTTTCTTAACAACTACTTTGAGCCTGCCTCTAGCGCTTCAATCTTTTCTTGTAACATCTTAACTGTCTTTAATAAATCAGGTAATTTGCTCAGCGCGATTTGCTCTTTATAAGCGACTTTTTTATCTTTAGCCGGACTACCAAACACTTGAGCACCCGGTTTTATATCGCCTGCAACACCAGATCGCGCCATAACCACTGCACCTTGACCTATCGTGACATGATCTGCAACCCCAGAACTGCCCGCCAGAATCGCGTAATCTTCAATATTACAAGACCCCGAAACGCCAGTTAAACCGCACATAATGACATGTTTGCCAACTTTGTTATTATGGCCAACTTGTACTAAGTTATCGATTTTAGTTCCTGCGCCAATCACAGTACTACCTAAAGCACCGCGATCAATACAAGTATTAGCACCTACTTCAACATAATCATCAATCACCACATTACCAACTTGCGGCACTTTTACATGGCGATTATTTCTAAATTTGTAACCAAAACCATCCGCACCAATAATGGCACCTGAATGAATAATCACGTGATCACCTAGTACCACATCATCATAAATCACCGCGTAAGGGTGCAACTGACAATGCTTACCAATTTTGACATTCTTACCAATATAGACACCCGCTAAAATAATGCTTTGATCACCGATGCTAGTATCTTCACCCACAACAGCATAAGGCCCAATAAACACACCTTCACCTAGGGTGACATTTTTATCGATTACCGCTTGGGGAGCAATTTGAGGCTCGTAAATACGAGCAGGATGAAGTAATTCTAAAGCCTTAATAAAACTCATTTCAGGATCGGCACACACCAATAATGCCATGCCTTCTGGTATAGCATCAACAGCAAAGCCCTCTGCAATAAAACAAGCAGTGGCGGTTGAATTGGCAATGTGTTTTATATAACGACTACTCGTTAACTGCGTAACCTGACCGGACTCTGCTGATTTAATATCAGCCGCAGATGTAATGAGTGTTGATTCCTTACCGCCGACGATTTTTGCATCACAAAAATCAGCAAGCTCTTTTAAAGTAATGGTCATAATTATTTTGGCTATTTTTAAGGAGCTTCTAGTGTATCAAATCGTAAAGTTAATGGCTGGCAAAAATATCTCAACAGCACTTAACTAAACTTATTTTCGTAACCAATGTCCAGTTTTACCACCCGCTTTCTCTAACAATTGCACAGACTGAATCACCATGCCGCGATCAATACCTTTACACATATCATATATAGTTAACAAAGCTATCTGAGTCGCACACAGGGCCTCAATCTCTATACCCGTCTGCCCTGTGGTTTTAATTGTCGTTAGACAACGCACTCTATTAAGATCAAGGTCAGGCTCCAATTTAATATCCACATGCGTAATGGGTAATGGATGACAAAGGGGGATTAAATCTGCCGTTTTTTTACTGGCCATAATACCTGCAATTCTTGCTATCGCTAGCACATCACCTTTTTTATGCTCACCCGCCACAATTAATTGCAAGGTTTCTAGGCGCATTTCAATATAACCCTCAGCTACAGCAACACGTTGCGTGATCATTTTTTCACCCACATCAACCATGTGAGCTTCTCCTGCTGCATTAAAATGAGGTGTATATGTCATATCTATAGGATAATTAAGCTAAGGCTAGAAAACATTTATTATCTAACAATTCTTACTTTAGTGAATCATTATGTCTATAAAAATACGTTATTTTGCTAGTTTAAAAGACTATATAGGCCACTCAGAAGACGAAATTATTTATGAAAAGGCATTAACAGTCAGCGAAGTCTGGCAACAAGCCACTCAAAATAAAATAAAACCGCAAAACACGTTAGTCGCAGTCAACATGGATTACGTGAGCTGGGATGAACTCGTTAATGACAGTGATGAAGTGGCCTTTTTTCCTCCCGTCACCGGAGGCTAATTGTGACAGTCATCATTAAAGACACCCCCATTAATCCTTACCAAGACCTGCAAGAATATGAAGAAACTAAGCTCACCAAGAACAACGCCATAGGTGCAAGTAACATCTTTATCGGCACAATGAGAGACTTTAACGAAGGTGATCACGTTAAATTAATGAGCTTAGAACATTACCCCGGCATGACCGAAAAACAACTCAATAAAATCATTGCTGCAGCTAATCAACAATGGGCTCTGATTGATATCTTAATTATCCATCGGGTCGGGGATATTTTACCGAATGAACCCATCGTTCTAGTAAGTGCATGGTCATCTCACCGTGGCGATGCTTTTGACGCCTGTCGATTTATCATGGAAAACTTAAAGTCAAAAGCTCCTTTCTGGAAAAAAGAACGCTTAATAAATGAGCAAGAGAGATGGGTTATTAGCAACACTAAAGGTTACCTTACTACTAAAAATTATTAAATTGCTGAGCACAATCACTATGCAATCGTTCACTAATATTCGTGGCCTCATCATAGATATGGATGGGGTTTTATGGCACGGCACAGAGGCTATTCCTGGCTTAATTGAATTCTTTGATACGCTAAATGACCTCAATATTCGCTTCATACTAGCCACCAACAACGCCAGTTTAACGCCCGCACAATATGTCACAAAACTGGCAAAAATGGGTGTGAGCATTACCGAAGACAAAATCTTAACCTCAGGTTTAGCTACGGCCCTGTTCTTAAGCCAAGAGTTTAATCCTAAAACCACGTCAGTATTCGTGATCGGAGTTGATGGCGCTACCCAGCCACTCCTAGAGTTGGGCTTCACTTTAACTGGATTATACGAAGTAAAAAATGCAGCGAACCCTAACAAAGGAGCTGACATCGTAGTTTGCGGTAAAGATGAAACATTAAGCTGGGATAAATTAGCTACCGCTACGCTTAATATTCGGGCCGGAGCCCGTTTTATTGGCACCAACGGCGACACCACCTTACCTACTGAACACGGTGTGACCCATGGTAATGGCGCTATTTTAGCGGGTTTGGAACTTGCTACTGGCATTAAGCCCACTATCATAGGAAAACCCGAACCCATCATGTACCAACAGGCGATGGCATTATTAGAGACTAAACCTGAGGAAACAGTGGCTATTGGAGATCGTTTGGAAACCGACATCTTGGGAGCAGTAAGAACAAATATTAACAGCATTATGGTGTTAACAGGCATATCCAGTGCAGAAGACCTTGAAACAAGTGATTACAAACCCACTTGGGTAATGCAAGATATTATTGAAATTACTGAAACACTCAAACAACAGCGCCTAAAATAACAATAAGAGCCGTAAGCTATGAAAAAGTTTTTAAATACTACTGAAAGTCTATTGAATGAAAGCTTACAAGGGTTTGCAAGAGCCCATGCAGATATCATTTCTTTAAACACCCAACCGAACTTCATTAAACGCCTTACTCCAACTAAAGCCGGAAAGGTCGCCATCATCTCGGGTGGTGGCACTGGTCACGAACCCTTACATAGTGGGTTTGTCGGCTTTGGTATGCTTGATGCGGCTTGTCCAGGTCAAATCTTTACCTCCCCTACCCCAGACCAAATGATGGCCGCCTCTGACGCTGTTGAAAGTGGTAGCGGAATATTATTTATAATTAAAAACTACGCAGGCGATGTGATGAATTTTGAGATGGCCTCTGAGTTTCTATCCTGTCCTAATGCCAGCGTTTTAGTCTGTGATGATGTGTCTTTACCCAAAGATCATAGCGCTGGACGCAGAGGTGTCGCGGGCACCTTAATCGTCGAAAAAATAGTCGGTGCAGCAGCAGAAGCCGGCGCAGACTTAGCCGTTTGTAAAGCATTGGGTGAACGCGTTATTAATCAGACGGCCTCCATGGGAGTGGCTTTAAATAGCTGTACAGTACCTGCGCTAGGCAAACCGACTTTTGACCTTAAAGACACAGAAATGGAAATGGGCGTAGGAATTCATGGTGAACGGGGTCATCAAACCTTGCCCTTAGCTAGCGCCACAGAAATCGTTGCCCAACTAGCTCAGTTTATTGATGACGAACTTAAACCCCAAAAAAATCAGTCCGTTTTATTGCATGTAAATGGACTAGGTTCCACACCCTTAATGGAACTTTATTTGATTTATGACTTGGCAGCACAATACTGGGAAAGCCGTGGCGTAAAAATAGTGCGCTCCCTAGTAGGTAACTATACGACTTCTCTGGATATGGCTGGCTGTTCTATTACCTTAACGCTAATGGACGATGAACTTATAAAACTTTGGGATGCCCCAGTTCATACCGCTTCTTTACGCTGGGGTTGCTAAACTTTTACTTAAAACATCAGCAATAGTACAAATCATTAATTGTGCTGTTTTGGCACCAGCATCAATATGCCCTAATGAACGTGCTTCTAGAAATGAAGCACGTCCTTTAGTCGCGAGCATAGTTCGAGTTGACTCCATGCCTTTAATAGCCACATCAGAAACCTCTGTTAACACAACATTAAACACAGGCTTTGTAGGCGCTACAGACAACAAATAATTTGCAACAGGGATATAAACATCCAATAAAGTTTTTTCACCTGCCTCAGATTTACCGCGTTTTTTTACCGCTTCAATAGCTTCAGCAAAAGCTGTTGCGAAACTAGGCAAGCTTATCGCCTTCTCAGTACTGGCTTTACTTAAGGCCATAAATAAAGTGGCATATAAAGAACCCGAAGCGCCACCCACGGATGACATTAAAGTCATACCAATTTTCTGCCACGCTTTAGGCCAATCTAACAAACTCAATTCATCCTGTTGCAACACTAACGCTTGTAAGCCCCGCTGCAAATTGGTGACATGATCACCATCACCAATAACTTGATCTAACTGGGTCACTTCTTCAGCATTATTTTCCATCACAACAACGATAGCCGTAATAATTTGCGGTAATAAATGAGGTGTAATCATATTAAAGGTTGCTCAATAATCTCAACGGTATTAGCATCGTAATCACGACAGAATAACGCTCTTCTGCCAGAGATACTCATCGTATAAAAAACCCCACCTTTCTCTAAGGCCTCTTGAATCGGCGCTAAAGCCAGCGCATTTAAAGCAATATGACGATCACGCCCCCCATGAACGGGCCTACCTTCTTTTGGATCCGGATTATCTAGTTCTAATAAATGAATTTGCTGTGTACCCAACTGCAACCATGCACCTGGAAAGCCTAAGTCGGGGCGCTCTATTTGTTTAAGCCCCAAAATATCTCGATAAAAGCCAAGAGATTTTTCTGTATCCGCCACAATAAAGCTGGCGTGATTT
Source organism: uncultured Methylococcaceae bacterium (assembly GCA_903917345.1). Taxonomy (GTDB): domain Bacteria; phylum Pseudomonadota; class Gammaproteobacteria; order Methylococcales; family Methylomonadaceae; genus Methylobacter_C. The sequence continues at coordinate 21,694 of CAIXAE010000036.1, forward strand.
AAAGATAATATGTTTATTGTCATTTAGTTACTCAATACCTCACAGTTCATTCAATAATTTACTATCGCAACACCTTAAAATAAAAGTCACTTGCATTATCCACAATCGATTGAATTAATACTAGGACTTATCCCATTAATGGCTCGCAAATTATTGAGTTATGATCAAATATTATTTTTATAATATCCCATTATAAGCACCCCCAAACTCTGAGTTTTTAGTATAGAATCAACCAATTTTTATATTATACAAATCATGCAACAAATTGCCATCTATCCAGGTACGTTTGATCCCATCACTAATGGTCATCTGGATCTCATATCAAGAGCATCAAAACTCTATAGTAAAGTCATTGTCGCTATAGCCGTAAATAGAGGTAAAACACCTTTATTTTCTTTAGAAGAGCGTGTTGAGCTCGTCAGTTCTGTCGTTACGGAATACGCCAATATAAGTGTTATAGGCTTCGATAATTTACTCGTCGATTGTGCAAAACAACAAGGCGCCACTGTTATATTAAGAGGATTAAGAGCGGTTTCCGACTTTGAATATGAATTTCAGTTAGCGGGTATGAATCGTAGATTAGCGCCCGAACTTGAAACCATGTTTTTAACCCCAGCAGAACAATATGAATTTATTTCTTCGACCATGATAAGAGAAATTGCGCAATTACAGGGAGATGTATCTTGTTTTGTCCCCCCGGCTGTTCAGCAATCTTTAATCAAGAAATTTATCAGGAATTAAGATGGCATTAATAATCTACGACGAATGTATTAATTGTGACGTATGTGAACCAGAATGTCCGAACGGGGCTATTTCACAAGGGGAAGATATCTATGAGATCGACCCAAATTTATGTACAGAATGCGTTGGGCATCATGGCACACCGCAATGCATGGAAGTGTGTCCTGTTGATTGTATTGAAAAGGATCCTGCCCACGTTGAAGATCAAGACTCATTGTACAAAAAATATATAAAATTAACCCAAGATTAACGACTTAGATCGATTCTAAAGTTTAATCTACAACAGACGAATGAGTTGAATATCGATCATTCAACTCACATAATCGTTCTGGCGTGCCAATATCCATCCAGAAGCCGCGGAATAACTGCCCCGTCACTTGTCCATCATCAATTGCCTGACGTAGTAACTGCCCCAACTTACAATGCCCGACCTCAATCTCACTAAAAAACTGGGGATCATAAACACCAATGCCGCAAAAAGTAAAAAGCTCGGCATCCGATTTATTAACGAGCTGAGCATTATCTAATAAGCCAAAGTCACCTTGAGTATGATGGACTGGATTTTGAACCAGCACTAAATGTGCTAGTTTTTTGGGCTGATTTTTTAACTGCTCAAAAGGAAAGTCAGTGGCGATATCACCATTAACGACCATAAAAGGCTGCTCGCCTAACAAAGGCAATGCGTTAATAATGCCTCCAGCCGTTTCCAAACCTCTATCCCCTTCAGGAGAATATTGAATGTTAGCGCCATAACGCTCACCGTCACCCAAATAATCTTCTATTTGTTGGCCTAAATAAGCATGATTAATAACAAGATCTTTAAATCCTGAAGCGACTAATCCGTCAATCGTATATTCAATAATAGTTTTATCCGCGACCGGCAACAAAGGTTTCGGTTTAAAATCAGTTAAAGGCCGCATTCTTTCGCCTTTACCCGCCGCCAAAATCATCACTTTCATAATAATAAATAACCTTCGAATTTGGGAAGCACTTGATACTCTAAATAGGCGCCCCACTCTGCAAGCTCTGGATACTTACTACACACGTTAATAATATAATTTAGAGTACGTGGAATATCCTGGAGATAATTGGACTTACCGTCTCTTAGATGTAATCTAGCAAAAATCCCCACCGCTTTAAGATGTCGTTGCATCCCCATCAAATCAAACCAGCGTTTAAATTGGACCAAGGAACAACTGATTAACGCTGCCTTCAACAACTTATCATAATAATCATTCATCCATTGCTCTACTTCAGACTCCGGCCATGCCACATAGCAATCCCTTAATAAGGAAACTAAATCATACGTAATAGGCCCCACTACAGCATCTTGAAAATCAATAATGCCCTGCGTATCCTCATTAAGGACCATCAAGTTTCTCGAATGATAATCACGATGAACACAGACTGTTGGTTGCTCCAACGCAGAAGAGATTAATGAATCCTTAACTCTATCCCATAAACAATGGGGCGCTTCCATATCAAGCAATTCACGTAAAAACCACTCCTCGAAAATTGATAATTCTCTTTGTAAAAGGGCTTCATCATAATGCGGTAAAGCACACTCTGTAACAAGCACTGAAGTTTGCAAGTTTAAAAGTGCATCACATGCAGACTGATACAAAGCACCCGCCGTTTCGTTATTTATTTGATCTAAAAGACACACTGAGCCAAAATCTTCAAGCAACAAAAAACCATCTTCCAAATTTTGCTGATAAATCATAGGTACATTTACGTCGGCTTGTGCCAAAATGCCTGCCACCCTAATGAAAGGTTCAATATTTTCCTTATCCGGCGGAGCGTCCATAACGATGTAATTATTTTTATCCGATATCACTCTAAAATAACGCCGAAAACTTGCATCGCTAGAAGCCGTTTCGCAAGAACTTATCTCCATTAATAAGTCATTTTCAAGCCAATCAGCCATCGCGATTGTTCTTAAGTCTCCATTTATCATAATGTTTAGGTAGATTATTTAAATTGCTAAGATAAATTAAGGTAAAATAGTATCTAAGCATTTTATTCGATTTAAGATCCATTACGCTACTAAACTTCATATCTGCCATGCTTCGCCGTTTATTTATAGCTTTTCTACCCTCACTCGCTGCAACGACTAGCTTTGCAAATGACGCCTCATGGAATTGCGAGCAAAATAAAGAATCTAAAGAATGGGTCTGTGTAGGTGATAAATCACCCAAAACCCCAAACAAAGAGCCCATCGTAAAAAACAGTGCTCCTCAAGCAACAGTTGCGACGCCTATTGAAATAACACCGCCTGTAGAAACAAAACAGATTCAAGAACCGCTCCCCAAAAAATTAATTACAGCTGAGCCGAATAAAATCAAACCCATTGAAGACGTACCCACCCATACAACAGCGAACACTAAACAAACTCAAAACCTATCAAAACCTGTCCTCGCAGAAAAGAAAACGAGCAATACACCATTACCCTCCCCCGTTAGAATAAAACACAGTTCCGATAACGCTAAAAAACAATGGAATTGTGGTAGTAAGAAGGGCTCATCAGAATGGAATTGTCAGCCAATAGAAGGTGACGGCAATCAAGATAATGAAATTATAACGAGCAACAATACGGCCGAAATCGCTCAAAATGACACCTCAAATTGGGGCATTCTCTCGCCTGCATTTAATGCGGATCAAGAACAAATCTTTAACAATTTGACATCCAAGTTAGCATACGACCCATGGGAAAAGTGTGTGGATGGTAAACTTGAAAAACCCAAATTTACGCCAGCAACTCAGCAACGTGAGTCATCACCTACGGATATTAAGTCAAATTTTGCTGAAGTCTTCGAAAAACAAGTAGGTAACTATTCAGGTAATGTTGTCATGTCTAGAGGCGATCAAAAATCTACCTCAGCAAAGGCGAACTATAACAGCGCATCTCAAGTACTTGACCTACATGAGGATGTTTATTACCGAGAAGACGAGCTTGCTTTACACAGTGACACCGCGATGCTTAATTTTTCTAATAACCAAGCAAAAATTAGAGACGCCCAATTTATTGACGCCGCCACTCCACTAAGAGGGCGAGCAAAACTTATTCATAGAAAAAGTGAAACCTTATCAGACTATAAAGAAGGGGTTTATACGAGCTGTAAACCAGGCAATCAAGACTGGGTTATTCACTCAGAAAACTTAACCATAGATAAAATAGAAAATAAAGGCACAGCAAAAAATGCCTGGATGGAGTTCAAAGGGAACCCTGTTTTTTATACCCCTTACATGTCCTTTCCACTCGAACAAAAACGCGCTTCGGGCTTTTTAATGCCTAATTTTGGCAGTAACAAATACAGTGGATTTCGTATAGCCGCACCTTATTATTGGAATATTGCGCCTAACTACGATGCAACAATTACACCAAGGGAACTCTTACACAGAGGCCCATTACTCGCCGGTAGTTTTCGTTATCTGACTGAACAATCAAACGGTAAAATTGGCTTAGAGTATATGCCTTCAGATGCTTTACTCAATAATCAATCAAGATATCTAGCAGGGCTTAAAAACACTTCAACGCTTACGCCTAATATTCGATCTAACATCGACTTAAATTATGTTTCAGATCCAACTTATTTTGCACAATTGGGTAACGCTTTATCATTTTCAAACTATAACTATTTAAAAAGCTCTGCAGACATCGGTTATGTGAGAGAAGGCGTCAATTTTAATACCTCATTCGTCAGTTATGAATCTATTAACACCACATTGACTAATGCGGCGTTACCCTATCGTGTATTACCGCGCGTAAATTTAAATTTAGACCATAGCTTTAAGTCTATGCCTTTAAGAACCAGCATGGAAAACGAGTACGCTCTATTTGAACATAGTACACTCGTGGGTGGACAACGTTTTAATACAAAACCGTCTTTTAGTATTCCATTAGAAACGGTTAACTCATATTCCTACTTAACACCCAAAGTATCACTACAACAAACCAACTATGACCTGACCAGTCACCTTCCTGTTGGAATGAACAGCACATACTCACGAACGGTTCCTATTTTCTCTACCAACTCAGGATTAAGTTTTGAGAAGAATGTATCCATGGGCGACTCGAGTTACTTACATACCTTAGAACCCAAATTATTCTATTTGTATGTACCCTATGTCAATCAAGACCCTTTGCCTGTATTTGATACCGCACTCTATGATTTCCAGTTTAGTTCCTTATTTAGAGAAAACAACTTTAGTGGAAATGACCGCATCCAAAATGCGAATCAAATTTCCACCGCTATTACCTCACGATTGATTGATGATAATTCCGGATTGGAAAAATTAAAATTAGATGTCGGACAAATCACTTACTTTGAAAGCCGAAAAGTCGCAGGAGCAACTCTATTAGCAAATGGCACATACGCCACTCTAGGGCAAGACACCTCGCACCATTCAAACTTAGTCACTGAATTATCCAGCCAGTTTACTCGACAATTATCGGGTAGTTCAGGCATGCAATGGAGCCCACAATATAACCAGGTGCAAAGAATTAATGCGGCCATTCATTATAGATCCCCAGCCAATGAAATCATAAATGTTGGCTATATCTATAGAAAAAACCCTCTTTATCCAAATCAAATGAACGACATTACCCAAACGGACAACTCATTCCGTTATCCCCTTTATGATAATTGGACCGTACTAGGACGTTGGCAATACTCGCTCTTATATCATGAAACACAAGATGCCTTGTTTGGCCTTGAAAAGGAAAACTGTTGCTGGAAAGCGCGTATTGCCTTTAGACATTACACAAATAACATTTCAAGCTCTGGGTTACTTTATGGACCAAACCCTAACACAGTTAACTCAACGGCCGGTACCGGACTGAATGGCGTCTTTTTTGAATTTGAACTAAAAGGATTAGGTGCTTTGGGTGACGATATGGACACTTTCTTACAAAAAGAAATTTATGGATTTCAAGGATCACAAAAATAATGATTAACCGCACATTAAAAACGATGTTCTTTCTTTTACTTTACAGCTATTTTTTAATTAATAGCCCCTCTATCCATGCAGAGGTACTCGGTAAAATTGCAGCCGTTGTTGAAGAAGACGTTGTTCTTGAACAAGAACTCGATAAAGAAGTTGCCGTTATTGCCCAGAGAATTCAAGCCAGTAATACGGCAATGCCCCCTGAATCTGTAATACGTAAACAAGTTTTAGAAAAGTTGATTATTGATAAGCTTCAACGTCAATTAGCAGAAAAAGCGGGCATCAACGTAACTGAAGACATGTTAAATAATTCAGCTGCTGACATTGCTCAAAGAAACAATATGTCATTAGAAAGCTTTAGAGAAGAGTTACAAAAACAAGGTCTTTCTTACAAACAGTTTCTCGATAACATGCGAAACGAGATTATTATTAACCAATTACGTGGCAGAGAAATTGGTTCGCGTATTAAAGTAACAGAAAGAGAAGTTGATCACTACCTAGAAACACAAGATAACATTAGCACTGAATCTATCCAGTATCATCTAGGACATATTCTTATCGCCGTAAAAGAAGCCGCTTCAGCGAGTGAAATACAAAAAGCTGAACACAAAGCTGAATCATTAGTAAACGATTTAAGAGCAGGACAAGATTTCAGCCAAGTTGCCATGAGTGAATCAGAAGACGGCAACGCACTAAAAGGTGGAGACTTGGGCTGGCGAACAGCTAATACCCTCCCTACCCTATTTACTGATAAAGTTAGCAAAATGACCAAAGGTGAAATTGCTGATCCCATTCGTAGCCCCAGCGGATTTCACATCATTAAAATGTTAGATCTTAAAGGTGGAATTGATGACCACACCATCACTAAAACCAAGGTTCGACATATTCTTATTAAAACAAATGAATTAGTGGATGACGAAGAAGCTAAAAAGCGCTTATTAGACATTAAAGAACGCGTTTTACACGGTGAAGACTTTGCCGCATTAGCCCGATCACATTCAGATGATAAAGGCTCAGCGATAAAAGGGGGCTCACTTGACTGGGTAAATCCAGGTGATTTAGTAAGACCTTTTGAAGAAGCCATGGGTAAACTAGATATTAATCAATTAAGTGACCCCGTACAGTCTCAGTTTGGCTGGCATTTAATACAAGTATTAGACAGACAAAACAAAGACAACACGACAGAACATAAAAGAAACCAAGTAAAAGAAGCGATTCGTAAGCGCAAGATTGAAGAAGAAACAGAACTATGGATGCGTAAACTTCGTGATGAGTCTTATGTAGAGATTTTTCCTTAGACGTGGGACAACCAGACGCTATAATCTAAACCATTAATAATGAAAATTAATAACGCTGCTAATTAAAGCCCACTATTTATACTAACTCATGAGCCAGATAGACGATAAAGAAGCGCATTTAAAAGCCAGATTACAAGAGATTCTAAAGACTCACTCTTTAGAATATGAGCTCAGATTTATAGCAAATATGAGCTCAGAACTGTTGATTGACGCGAGTACCTGTGCGGCTGCTTTGATGAAGTTAATGAACGATCTTGAACAACCCACACAGATTCAAAGCAAAGACCCAAAATCACCCGCTTCAGCAAACAAAAACACCTCATCATTAACCATTAAAATGGTACGTTACCGTCTTAATGTGGGCTCTGAACATGCCATCAATATTGAACAAATAAAAGAAACGCTGATTGAAGAATCAGGCGTTGATAAAAACAACATCAACAACATCAATATTCAAAAAAACTATACGCTGATTGAATTACCTGATGAAATGCCACCCGATATTTTTCTACATCTAAAATCTGTAGAGATTAATCAATGCAAACTTGATATTAAACGCCTTAAACCGCGCAATAATAAAAGAAGAGGCAATAATCATTTCAGAAGAAACCGCAAACCCGATACAAACCACAATCAAACTCAAACAGTTAATTAACAAACCCTAGCTAACTGACATGACAAACACACCCTTACTCGGCTGGAGAGAATGGGTCGGCTTACCCGATCTTAATATCGCTAGAATAAAAGCAAAAGTAGACACGGGCGCTCGATCATCAGCCTTACATGCTTTTATGCTTGATCCTTATAAAAAAGGCAGTGAAGATTGGATCATGTTTGCTATACATCCAGAACAAGGCAATACAAACCTCATTATTGAATGCCACGCACCGATTAAAGACAGACGTATAGTCTCTGATTCAGGCGGCCATAAACAGCGACGTTATGTAATAGAAACCCAACTCAGATTGGGTCAATCTTCCCTAAAAGCAGAAGTTACCTTAACTAACAGGGACAGCATGTTGTTTAGAATGCTGCTAGGTCGAACAGCACTCAGTCATCACTATTTAATAGCCCCCAATGAATCCTTCTTACAAGGGGAGCCTAACTATACTGATTTATTGTAAGGCCTGTACTACAACAACACGCGCTCAATGCCGCCCTTAGAGGCGTGCTTAATATAGTTCTTTAGCCAATCTTTACCCAGCACATGTCTGGCAATTTCTACCACAATGTAATCGACTTCTAATTGCTCAACGTCATTATCAAAACGCTTTAAACCTTGCACGCAAGATGGGCAGGAAGTGAGTATTTTTACAGGCCCTTCATGACCTTCCGCTTTCATTTTACTGGTGTTCTTTTGTAATTCAGCGGCTTTGCTATAACGCACTTGTGTTGATATATCGGGCCTCGCTACAGCCAAAGTACCCGACTCTCCACAACAGCGCTCAGATTTAGCCACCGTAGAACCGATCAAACCATTAACAGTCTTCATAGCATCTTGTTGCTTTAAAGGACTATGACAAGGATCATGATACAAATACTGCGCACCGTTTACACCTTCTAATTTAACGCCCTTTTCTAATAGATATTCATGGATATCGATCATCCGACAACCCGGAAAGATCTTTTCAAACTCATAATCAAGTAATTGGTCTAGACAAGTTCCACAACTAACGACAACCGTTTTAATATCCAAATAATTAAGTGTATTTGCTACCCGATGAAATAAGACGCGATTATCAGTCGTGATTTTTTGAGCCTTATCAAACTGACCGGCCGCACGTTGCGGATAACCACAACATAAATAACCCGGCGGTAATACAGTTTGTACGCCTATCTCATACAACATAGCTTGCGTCGCTAAACCCACTTGCGAGAACAAACGCTCAGAACCACACCCGGGGAAATAAAATACCGCTTCAGAATCTGCCCGCGTTTTAGAGGCATCACGAATGATAGGCACAATCTCATCACTTTCGACGCCTAATAAAGCCCTGGCTGTTTTAGACGGCACATTATCTGGCATTTTACGATTAGTAAAATGTAGAACAAACTCCTGCATCGCTGGCTTACCCGTTGACGAAGGTGGTTGAGCCAACTGCGCCCTACCCCAAGGCCTTAATAAAAAGTTACCGATACGCTGTGCTTTATAAGCCCACTCAATCAAGAACTTTCGCATTATCTTAATGCTATTAGGACGGCTCGTTGACAAGAAAGCAATCGCTGCCGTTTTAACAGGGTTAAAACTTTGCTTACCCATTTTGCGCAATAAATTACGCATATTCATAGAGACATCACCAAAATCAATATCAACAGGACAGGGATTAAAACACTTATGACACACCGTACAGTGATCACCTACATCTTCAAACTCTTCCCAATGATTAATTGAGATACCGCGACGCGTTTGTTCTTCATATAGAAAGGCTTCTATTAATAAAGAGGTCGCCAGAATTTTATTTCTGGGTGAATACAATAGATTAGCGCGAGGCACATGGGTCGCACAAACTGGCTTACATTTACCGCAACGTAAACAATCTTTAATAGAATCAGAAATAGCTCCAATGTCACTTTGCTGCATAATGAGTGATTCATAGCCCATTAAGCTAAACGACGTGGTATAAGCCGCCCGCATGTCAGCACCGGGCATTAACTTACCGCGATTAAAATGCCCTTGTGGATCAACTTGCGCTTTATATGCATGAAAACTGGCTAACTCTTTATTACTTAGAAACTCATACTTGGTAATACCAATACCATGTTCACCCGATATAACCCCGTCTAATGATCTGGCTAACTCCATAATACGTGCAACGGCCTCATTGGCTTCTTGCAACATTTCATAATTATCAGAGTTGACCGGTAAGTTAGTATGCACATTGCCATCACCCGCATGCATATGTAAAGCTACAAACACACGCCCCCGTAAGACTTCTTTATGAATAGCATTAACGCGCTTAACAACAGGACGAAAATTATCCCCCACAAAAATAGCCTTAATGCGTGGCAATAATTCTTGCTTGCTAGATACGCGTAAAGAATGATCTTGTAAACGATGGAACAGCGTAGGCTGATGAGTGCGATTGGTTAACTCTGTCACACTAATACCGTAATCATTAAATAAGGCTTCTGCTTCTGGTAACGGTAAATCAAGATGATCATACAGCCACTGCCATCTCTGACGCACTTGAGCGATCACGGCTAAGGCCTGCTCACGCCTATCACCAATTAACTCATTAGCATCAACCGTATTTTCATAGAATCTTAACGGCAATTCGCCTTTAACAAACTCGCTTAAAGCATCACACATACGTAATTTATTACGCAGTGATAATTCAATATTAATGCGCTCAATACCGTCACAATAATCCCCCATGCGAGGCAAAGGAATCACGACATCTTCATTAATTTTAAAGGCATTGGTATGTTTAGCAATAGCCGCTGTACGCGCCCTATCCAACCAAAAAGTTTTACGTGTTTCAGGACTAACAGCAATAAAACCTTCTGCATCTCTTGCATTACAAAGACGCACCACTTCTGAAGCCGCTAAGGCGACTTGTTTTTCATCATCGCCCACAATATCGCCAATAAGCACCATCTTTGGCAGACCATGATTTTTAGCCTTACTGGCATAACCGACAGCCTTAACGTAACGCTCATCTAAATGTTCAAGCCCCGCTAACATGACCCGTGCTTCACCTGTTTTAGGTAAAGCCGCTAAGTAATCTCTAATCTCAACAATGGCCGGAACCGCCTCACGCACTTGCCCATAAAACTCTAAACAAAACGTGCGCACAGCCGGTGGCATTTGATGCAAAATCCATTTTGCTGAGGTAATAATACCGTCACACCCTTCTTTTTGTATCCCCGGCAAACCCCCTAAGAATTTATCGGTTACATCTTTACCCAACTCACCTTTACGGAAATTAGCTCCCGGTATGACTAACTCTTCTTCACTTAATAATTTTGTGCCGTTAAGGTCGTAACGTTTTAATAAAAAACGGACCTGTTCTTGGTCATGTATCTTGCCCAGATTATGATTAAGCCTGACCACTTCTAACCAATGTCCATCCGGCATCACCATCCGCCAAGAAGCCAAGTTATCTAAAGCCGTGCCCCACAAAACTGCCTTTTTACCACCGGCATTCATTGCGATATTACCGCCGATACACGATGCATCTGCAGACGTTGGATCACAAGCAAACACTAATCCAGCAGCATCCGCTACGTCCATCACGCGACGTGTCACCACACCGGCACCGGTATAAATAGTTGCGTAAGTTTTATCCACTTCAGGTAAAACAGTAGTCGGTTCGATACGGCCAATATCAATCAATTTTTCAGTGTTAATCACCGCAGAATTAAGGGTTAAAGGCACCGCACCACCGGTATAACCCGTTCCGCCACCCCTAGGGATTATTGTCAGCCCCAATTTAATACAATCACGCACTAAATGCCCAATCTCTGCTTCTGTAGCCGGATATAAAACCACAAACGGATATTCCACCCGCCAATCGGTTGCATCGGTAACATGAGAAACACGTGCGAACCCATCAAAACAAATATTATCTTTACGGGTATGCTTTGATAACAGAGATAAGGTTTTACGCCTTAAATCATAGGTATGCTTAAAATGCGCTTCAAAATCATTGACTGCTTTTTGAGCCGCTTTAATTAAATGCTCAACCCGTTGCGCACGTTCAGGATGATGCGTATCATCTGCCGCATCTTTTTTATGCAGTTGTTTAATACGATGACGTAAAGCCTCTAATAAAGCCTTACGACGCTTAGGATTCTGGAGTAAATCATCTTCTAAATACGGATTACGTTGTACTGCCCAAATATCACCCAGTACCTCAAACAACATTCTAGCGGAACGCCCCGTTACCCTTTGTTCACGCAGTGCTTCTAAGGTTTGCCAGCTTTCTTCGCCTAACAGACGAATGACAATTTCTCGATCAGAAAATGAAGTGTAGTTATAAGGAATTTCGCGTAACCGAACAGGCGACGCATCAGGGAAATGAAGGGGATCAGTTGAATGCACGGATAATTTGCTTAGCGTATTAATGATGTTACCGTTATTGTAACATCCAGCAACACCCTCGAAAATACTTAAACCAATGTGGTTATGGCCGATCTAGCATTACATTGCGCAATAACTTCTTCTATCTGAGTATCATTCAATTGATGTTTAAGTGCCCTTACCCCCTTAAATATAAATGCTTGATAGTCTTTTTTAGCGAACGTAATAATTTGGCATTTTTTAAAAGGCTGATTATCAAAAGGCATTTTTGCATCACTCAAATCAACGACCACTAAGCCCTCTAAAGAGGGTGCATAAATCATAAACTCACCTTTCATCGCAAGTACAGCCCTATATTGATTAGCTGTCGTGAGATATATAAAACCCACTTCCACATCTTTTGCTTTTATTTTCATCTTATTTGAAGCCTTTAAAATAATAAACATAGCGACTCACTTTGTCGTTTACATTTGGATAATAGCTTATAAACACCTCTAAAAAAACAGAGGTGTCATTTTCAATTGAAACTTAGGCTAATTATGACCATCAATACTATTCAAAATATAACTATTAAAGTTGCACTCATACTTCTAGCAATTACATGCACTGCCTGCTCAACAAAACCTGCATGGGTAAAACTTATCCAAACAGAAACCAGCGTGCATTACTTTATGGATAAGCCAGATAATAAACCCCGTGAAGGAATTCTCTATACAGGTGTGTTTTCACTTTATAGATACCCGGTTACATTAATGACGAAAAATAAAACTGAAATACGCTATCGATCTAAAGAAGAAACAATCATGATCGATTGTAAGAAGAAATTACTAGCCGCACCGGATAGCGAATATTACGAAGATACCCAAGCTAAAAGAGGCACAGAGATTTATTTTTACGTCACACCACCTGATCAACTAGAGTGGTTACCCATTAAAAATAATCCCGTATTTGAAGCTTTATATACAAAAGTGAGTAATATCTGCCGTTAATTACAAACCATTGTAAAAATAATTATATAAACGTCACGCCCTGTCGTTATCTCTATTTAAAATTCCACCGTCATAAGTGACTTTAACTATTTTTATAGGATGGACAAATGGAAAACGATAAACTACCCAAAGCGACTTTAGCTGATTATGCAAAACGTGATGCTTATTATGCATTGTTCGACGAAAGCTTACCCTCAAAAGAAGAAGATACAGCGTTCTTAAAATTTATAAACTCCGTAGATTGGAGTGAAGAGACTCCTTCAAACTAATAATAAAAAACTATGAAATTTATACATACATCTGATTGGCATATTGGTCGACAATTTCATAATGTGTCTTTACTCGATGATCAACGCCATGTGCTTGATCAAATCGTGTTGCATATTAAAAATGAAGCAGTCGATGCGGTCATTATAGCGGGTGACATATATGATCGCTCCGTGCCACCTGCTGCTGCAGTTAGTCTATTAGATGATGTTTTAAATACTATTTGTACCGATCTAAGTGTACCGGTGATATTAATCCCAGGTAATCATGATGGTGCTGAACGCTTACGCTTTGGAGCAAAGCAACTCAGTCAAGCGGGCTTACATATCATCGGTGACTTAGACCAAATTACCCAACCTGTCTTACTTAATAAAAATAACTGCCCTGTTTCATTTTACGGCATTCCTTATAACGACCCTGAATCGGTGCGTAACCATTTTGGTGCCGAAAATATTTCTAACCACAATGAAGCCCATCAGTATTTAATTGAAAAAATTAATACCGTTAAATCTGACAATACAATCAATGTACTCATTAGTCATTGTTTCGTGGATGGTGCTGAACCTACTGAATCAGAAAGACCCTTATCCATCGGTGGCGCTGACGCAGTGAGTGCGGAGCCTTTTAAATCATTTGATTATGTGGCACTCGGTCATTTACATAATCCACAACACAAAAATGCCGAACATATTCGTTATTCAGGCTCTATCTTAAAATATAGCTTCTCAGAACAACTTCAACAAAAAGGCGTCACACTCGTTGAACTGGATACAACAGGACTTAAATCCACTACGCATTTACCGTTAATACCCTTACGCGACATGCGTACCTTAGAGGGTGACTTAGAAAGTTTATTAAAACAGGGCGCAACAGACCCCAATATTCAAGATTATTTATTAATCCGCTTAACCGACCAAAACGCCATTCTTGACCCCATGAGCAAGTTACGCCAAGTCTACGAGAATGTGCTGCACATAGAAAAAACTTGGCTACAAGACTCCGGAAACCTGCAAGTAAACCGTGACAAACTTAAACGGGGTGAACTGGAAATGTTTCAGGATTTCTTTAAACAAGTATCAGGTCAGGATTTAACCCCAGAGCAACACACGGCCATTACAAACATTATCACCTCAACCGTTAACTCTACAGAAGGTGGTTTAGCATGAAACCATTACAACTTACCCTGCAAGCTTTTGGCCCCTTTGCAAAAACAGAACACATTGACTTTAGTACCTTAGGCAATAATCCCTTATTTTTAATTAATGGCCCGACTGGCGCGGGTAAAAGCTCAATTTTAGATGCCATATGCTTTGCTTTATACGGCCAAACGACAGGCGCAGAACGCGATGGCGCCCAAATGCGCTGTGATCATGCCGCCGCAAATTTACTAACAGAAGTTATTTTAGATTTTAGCTTAAACACAAAAACCTACCGTATTAGACGCATTCCTGCCCAAGAACGCCCAAGAGCCAGAGGCGAAGGCACCACGACTCAAGTCGCAGAAGCCTACCTTTGGGAACTTGATGAGACTGCAGAAGGCAAACTTCTAGTTGACCGAAGAATAAACGAAGCAAACACTAAAATTACAGAATTATTAGGCCTAAATGTCGAACAGTTCAGACAAGTGATTGTATTGCCCCAAGGTAAATTTAGGGACTTATTAATGGCTAACTCTCAAGACCGTGAGAAAATTTTTAGCCAATTGTTTCAAACACATATCTATAAACGCATCGAAAACCAATTAAAAGACCAAGCGGCGAGTATTAAAAGAGCCGTGACGGCGTGTAACGATCAAATAACAGGCATCCTAAATACTGCAAACATCAATTCTGAAACAGAATTAGATGACGAAGTTTCGCAACTAGTGCCACAATTAAGCTTAGCGACGTCTGTTAAAAACCAAGCCCAACAAGCTCAAACAGAAGCCGCCTTAGCGAAACAAAAGGCCGAAGCATTAATACTGCGCTTTACTGAGTTATCTAACAAAGAAACTGAACTACAGGCTAAACAAAGCTTATTTCCGACTATATCAAGCGAACAACAACGCTTAGATAATGCCGTTCTGGCTGAGAGAATACACCCTCTGTATAGCCGTTACATAGAAAAATCATCGGCCTTAAGTCACTTAACGGTTCAACTAACTGAAGCGACAAACGCGATTGAGACGGCTACTGAAGAAAGAAAAGTAGCCGAGGATCTGTTCAACACGGCCCAACTAAACGCTATAAAAATCAACGACCTAAATAACCAAAAATTTACGTTACAGCAATTTAAGACACAGGTCACACAACTGCAGGAAGCACGTTTAATACTTAAGACTCAGCAAACAAAAGCTCAAACCACTCAGGCGATTTTAGAGGCGGCTTTAAATCAACAAGGTCTCTTAAACTCAGAAGTATTAGAAAAAGAAACGCTATTAACAACATATAATGAAGCCTTAAAAGCCTTAGCACCGCAACAAGTAGCTTTAGCTGGGCAACGGGTAAACCTTGAAAATCGAACTCGTTTAGAGACATTACGATCTGAAAAAGTCCAGTTAGAAAATCAGATGACTGAAGTCTTAGCACGCTTTAATAAACAACAGAGTCAGTTTAATGACAGTGTATTAAACACTCGACAAACAGAATTTGCTTGGCATGCCGGGCAAGCGGCCTCATTAGCCGCTCAGCTTAACTTCGGCGAACCGTGTTTAGTGTGTGGCAGTAAAGACCACCCTTACCCCGCTCAACTGTCCGAAAATTCAGTATTGGTGACCAAAGAAGATCTCGATAAAGTTCGTGTGACAGAAGATAAAGCGCGTACTGCTTTGCAAGTTGCTGAAACTGCGTTAAATACCGCAAAACTTAATCTGGATGCAAAACAACGACAAATCAACGAACTGGAAGTGTTATTACAAACACTGGCAGAACAACCTTTGGCGCTGTTGACTCAAAGCTATCAAGCGACTGATACAGAAGTTAAACGCTTATTACAGGTGCAAAAAGACTCAGACGCGTTATCAGTTAAGATAGCTGATATTAAAAAGACCATAGGGACAATCACAGCTCAGTTAACCGAATTACAGAGTCTTGCTAATGCGGATAAAACAGCATTAATTAAAGCGACTGCTTTAGTGACGCAATTAGAAACCTTAGTCCCCGAGGCGTATCGTGATGCAAATACCTTATCCAAAGAATTAGACCGCATTGAAGCAACAATTAAGCAATTGAACCAAGCACTCAAAAATGCACAGGAACTATTTGAAACTAAGCGCTTAAATTTACAAGCCAAAATCGCTACACATGCGCAATTACAAGTGCAAAAGGAAGCCTTACAACAAGAAAATATCAAAGCTACCCAAGACTGGGATACTGCTTTAAGCAGTAGTTGTTTTGAGGATACGACTGCTTTTAAAGCGGCTCTATTATCTGCCGTTGATCAAGAGACGCTTAAACAAGTCATCGAAACGTTTAATACGGAATTAACCGGCTTACAGAGTGTAGTGGCGGAACTTAAAACAGAACTCGCCACGCAAACTTTGCCTGATTTAACCCATGTAGCGCAGATATTATCTGAGAAAACGACCGAGTTTACATTAGCGGATACTGCTTGGCGGATATTAGAAGAACGTAATAATCTATTGCGTAGAATTAAAGAGCAATTAACGGAGATTAAAGCTCAAACTGCCGATCTTCATGCCCAATATGCCATTATTGGTACACTAAGTGACGTTGCCAACGGTACGTCGGGCAAACGGATTAGTCTGCAACGCTTTGTGTTAAGCGTGTTACTAGATGATGTATTGATTCAAGCCTCGCAACGGCTAAATTTAATGAGTAAAGGTCGGTATAGATTATTACGTAGACTAGACCCAATGGGTGGCAATACTGCCTCAGGTCTGGATTTAGAAGTGGAAGACAGTTATACCGACAGAACGCGCGCCGTTGCTACGCTGTCAGGTGGGGAGTCATTTATGGCTGCCTTGTCATTGGCGCTAGGGTTATCTGATGTGGTGCAATCTTATGCGGGCGGTATTAAATTAGATACCTTATTTATAGATGAGGGTTTTGGTAGTTTAGACTCTGAATCATTAGATTTAGCCATCAAAACCTTGATCGACCTACAATCTACCGGCCGCATGATAGGCATTATTTCACATGTCAGCGAATTAAAAGAACAAATGGCACTCCGAATTGATGTTAAAAGTGCTAGAGACGGCAGTTCAATCACCACCGTCTCTCATCAAATTGCTTAGTTAAATGACTCACCCCATACGGCTTGCCAAAGTTGGGGTAAAACCTCACCGGCTTTGCCACGTAAAGTATAGGCATATTTGTCAAAAATAGAGGCTTCTGGATTAATCTGAACCAAATATGCCCCGCCACTGGCGGCAAAAGCCGGCAGAAAAGCAGCTGGTTGTACTTCCATAGAACAACCTACCGCAATAAATACAGAACATTCTCTGCTAAACATCTCTGCGTGATCAAACGCTTCTTGGGGTAATGGTTCATTAAACCAAACCACATCGGGCCTCACCAAACTACCGCAAATTTCGCATAAAGGTGGCTCTTCAGAATTATCAACACTTGAAGACTCAACAGGATGATCATTTAAACATTTAAAATGATGAATATTACCGTGCAACTCAATCACAAGATCACTCCCCGCGTCTTGATGAAAGTTATCAATATTTTGTGTAATAACAGTAACCCGAGGGGCTTTCTCTTGCCATCTTGCGATAACATGATGCGCTACATTGGGTTGTAAAGCCGCCATATTCTCGCGACGCCCTTTGTACCATTGCCAAACCTTTTGTGGATTTCTGTTAAAACCGTCTAAAGTGGCGTAGTCTTCAACATCAAAATCCACCCATAAACTATCAGTCCCCGTACGAAAAGTGGGCACCCCACTCTCAGCAGAGGCACCCGCTCCAGTAAAAAAAATGATATTTTCAGCTTCGCGTAAAGCTTTAATCAAACCCTCATCAAAAGTTACTGTATCAGTCATTTAGTATCCTCACTTAATAATTAAAACACTAGTCTAAAAAATCAAAACGACAAAATAAGTCGAGAAACAATAATTTTGCTGTCAGTTTTGTCCGCTTACTAATAAATAATTTCTCAAGGCGTCATAGATTGTCGTTTTTTTATGAATAATGGGGCATGTTGAAATTGATATACGAAATGCTGATCAAAAAACATTACATCCATATCAATAGCACATTTACCTTTGAATAATCTGAAGACTACTTAATATTTTTTACAAAACTATAAACAGGCGGTTAACTATGAATACTATTGGGATGATTGAAGTCTATAAATACAATGGAATTTGGGTATTAGATGACGAAGCAACAAGTCTATACAGAGAACCGTTTGTTTCTGGTGCAGATACTATTATCGATAATATGGTTAAAGAAATACCCAACGCAGAAAAAGGTTTTCTTTGTATCTATTCAAAAAATTCTTTTCCAACTTATCAATATCAATTAAAACTAAAAACACGTGGAAATGTAACCACGGGTAATTGGTATACCTGTAAAGAATTAGGCATTGATGGCTGGTTATGCGGTGCTTTGTATAAATATTTTGAGGTTGAACCTGAGTCTATTTATTTACAAGTTAAAGAAAGTACACATGGCGAACCGTAATAACTTTTTCTGAAGCGATAAAACTACTGAGGCCTATTTATGTGGATACCGAATTTTGAAGAGTTGGAGTACAAGCAGATAGAACAAGAACAAAGTACTGAAAGGCATCGCCTAAGTTGGGGATGGAGAGCTGCTGGAGGATCTAGACACCCAAATCCGTATTTTTATAAATATTATACTAGGGTATTTTGGAAAGACAGCCCATGCGATGGCCATGAATTTTTAAATAGCCCCGATACCATATTAACTATTAAAAAGGCTTTTGATCTAACAGGAAAATTAGAACGTAAAGGCTTAATCCATTTTACGTATAGCTGGAGTCTGCCGCGTCTAGATCCTAAAAACCCATTTGATCCTAACGCAGAAAAATGGGAATGGGTCGATTGGGCGCCAGCATACGATGATGACACAGACGAATCAGTAGAGTTGGGAGGTCATAAATAAATCTTATGAGGCATACGTTCACAAAACATTGTAATGATTATTTTAGTGTCAACTTTATTGGCACTAATTAATCATTTATGATTAAATCATTAAAAAATTAATACTTGAAAAACAATCAAAATGAGTAAGGTCAGCGAACAATTATCTAGATGCCTCCATATATTACGCATAATTCCTCGATATCCAACCGGATTATCTGTCAAAAATATTATAGATGCGATATTAGACGACAGTCAATTTGAACCCGTTTGTGAAAGAACAATTCAACGGAACATGAAAGTTATTAAAAAACTGTTCGAAGCAGATATAAGAAAGAACTTAGAAGGCGAATGGTGCTGGAAAGAAAATGCAGCAACTATTAGTATCCCTGGATTAACCATACTACAAGCGCTCACTTTTAATTTGGCAAACTCCTATTTATCAAGTTTGTTACCCAGTTCGACAGTCAACGAATTACAGCCTTTCTTTGAACAGGCCAATGCCAAACTGAACGACAATCAAAATGATAAATTCGTAAATTGGAAGAATAAAATTGCCGTCATTCATCAAACCCAAGCCACTTTAGCACCCAATATAGATCCCGAGATCCATACATTAGTGAGTCATGCGTTGATTTATGATCAACAGATTAAAATCAATTATCTGCATTCTGATAACAATGAGGCAGAATACACCATTAACCCTCTGGGACTCGTATTGCGTAATAGCATTACTTATCTAATTTCAGAAATACCTGATAATTCTCATGTGCAAATCTTCGCTTTGCACAGAATAAAAGCCGCCGCGAATTTATACAGAGTTTTTAAGCGTTCAAAAGATTTTGAGTTACAAAAATATATAAAATCCCAGCATTTGGCGATAGGTAATATTTACATCAATAACCAATCCAGCAAAGTGACACAAAACCTGAATGATCGGTCCATTGACATTAAATTAAAATTCACAAAGGATCTATTCAAATATATAGCGGAAACACCTTTATCAGAAAACCAAAAAACCACTGTCTATGAGGATCACATTGAAGTGACTGCGACTGTTCAATTTAGTGAACAACTCATATTTTGGTTACGTAGTTATGGCCCCGATGTTCAAGTTATAACCCCTCTTGATTTAAGACTTCGTTTAATTGCAGATATTGAACGATTAAATACAAACTACGAAATACATTAAAAAATGAATAAAATTATACTGCTCAATCTCCTCTTTCTCTTAACGGGTTGCTTCTTTAACGAACCCAGTCAAATTGAAATTGAACATGCCATAAAAGATCACTTCCAAACAAAACTATTACACAATAGCGATGGCAATCCATTAGTGCAGGTTATTGGTGAAGCCATGGGGATTGATTCCATACAATTTAATAGCATTGAAAAAATCAGCTGCGTTTCACCCGACTTAACGTCAGCAACCTGTGAAATTGCGTATGACTACACCCTAGGTAAACAAGATAATCCAGTCGCTATTTTATTAGGTAATGCCGGCAGACATAAAGGCGTTGAATCTTATCGATTTGTAAAATCGAGCAAAGGTTGGATAGTTGCAAGTTAATACTTATGTCAGATTTCATTAAAACATTAACCTATCGTTATCGCTGCCAATCCTGTGTACAGGATATATCGATTCCTTATTTAAAATGTTCGGGTTGTGGATTAACATCAGGGAAATTTGAAACAGATCATCCTAACCTGACCTATCAGACAATCTGCACGCAATGTCGCACAGAACTAGTCAATGCCACATTACCTAACACTTGTCATGAATGCGGCTCAACAAAAAATGCTTGGTGGGATTTAAACAACAATTTATGGTATCAACCCAATCTAACTTTATTGGATGATATGCCTTCGAACGCTATTTGGATTAGTGGTGACTTTAGCGGTCATTACTCTGGCAATAAAATATACTCTAAAACCATTACACGCACCCATCGACATTATGATCTCGTCATTGATAACGGTACGCTTGTAAACGTTATAAAAATTAAAGAACCACCCTTTTCGTTACAAAATGATGAGCCTTATCCCATAAGGCAATCGTTTGTCACCAGCACTATCAATAGTCCAAATTTTGATAAAAACTTTAAGATCACACTCTTTGACTTTAGATTACATTTCCCAGAAAAAACTGCTTACAAAGAAATATCAAAAAACGATACGATTATAGGTAACATCTCAGGTAAAGCGTATGCCTATATTAAACAGCCCGAAAATCTAGCTCCCACGCCTGATTTAGTTGAAAACACAAAATCAGATACAAATGCAACTAATGGATCTCATGTACCCAATAGTTCGAACAATTCATTGGATGAATCATCTAATGTAAACACTGCCAATGCTACACCCTCTTCAACCGTTTCAGAACCCAGCACCTGTTTTACTTGTTGGTTTATAACCCTACTTATATCAGGACTTGGACTATGGTTGGTTAGTCAAGACTGGCATTTAGCGCTATTTGGCACATCGGTGATGGGCATTACATGCTTACTAGATCAAGCTTTAACAAAAAGTAATGCCAAAATAAAATCCACCTTTAATCGGATAAGCCTTGGTACCCTATTAATCATCCTCTCAGTCTTTGGTATTGGTTACTATGGTTTTCTATTAAATCTAACGCATTGCATCAATACCCCCATCTGGCCTTTATTCATCCCTGGCATCTCATTAGTAATATCCGCTTGGTTATACAGTTGTTTACTGAGATCAATACTGACAGGATTATGGTTAATGGCCTTATTAGTTTGGTGTGGCACACATCAAATCGGATCTTGTAACTCTATTAACGATAATACGCATTTCGACAATATTACCCAGCCTATTATCAATAGCTTAGATCATGTCGCTGAAAATACCGTTAATTTACTTCCTGACAGTGACTCTGCACTCATCAATCAAATACCTAACAACAACTCGCACTTAATAACCATCGATCAAGCACTCAATAATCCAGAATTACTGAATGATTGTAAAAACCATTTATATCTTCCGAGTGCCACTGTATTTAATTTTGATCAAGATACGATTGAAGCTTCAATGGATACCAACTTAGAAAAATTAGTCAAAATTATTGAAAAATCTCCACCACAAAAAATCATTATTACCGGATATACAGACAGTTCTGGCGATGATACCCAAGAAGGCTTTAATCACAATATTGAATTAAGCCAAAACAGAGCTAATGCTGTTGCAAACTGGTTAATAGAAAAAGGTAAAATAGCTCCCGAAAAAATAGATGCGCGTGGCGCGGGTAGTAAATTTCCACTCACTCATCTTGCTGGGAAACAATCCTTAAATAGACGGGTTGAGATCAAACTAAACTATCCAAATTGCAAACCAGAATAAATTATTTAAGACGTCTATATGCCTACATTTAAATATCTTTTTAGTAAACCCAGTATAGTTTCTTGCAAAACTGAAAATACCGTTGTTTGCCATAATTTAGTGACTGCGATCAATATTGAAACATTAGGCTGGGGATGGTTAAAGATTAAAGCGAAAACTGAACCCAAGTGGCCAGATATCAAGAAATTTATTTCAGCATCAAATCAACATTTGACTGTAACTATCCCGCAAGAGAGAGAATTACAAATCACAATGTTTAACTGCTTTGGCATAGCAAAACTGATGATTAGGCCCATTAAAGCCCATAGTGAATTACATGAGATCATTGCACCGCAATATCCTATTTATAATAAAAATTTATTAAATGATATTAAGCCCCCCCAATATTCATCATTTAATAAAATGCAATTTTCATTACACAAGGTTAATCACACATTTAAAAACGCTAAAATCAGAAACTACGGCTTACCCAAAAACAACGTACTAAAAACAATTCAACTATCTAAGCAGTCAATACAGCTACCAAACAATAGAATTAAATTAGGCCAATTAAAACTATTAAACACACCCATTTATCTCTTTAAGCCGCCCTTAAACTATCAGGGATTTACCAATACCTTAAAGCTCAACCCGATTAAAATTTCGAATAAAATTGACACCACCTTTATTCAAAATGACTAAACCCACTACCTAAATTATTATTACTACTTTACGCGAGAATTATTATGAGTTCATTTGAGAATTACGACCCGCTCCACTTAGATCATTATGATTACAAACTAGAGTTACGCGGCATCAGAGGCGTAATTCGCAGAGCATTGTGGTTTGCTGCTGGCGGTGACATTAAACTCTTAGAACGCTGTCCACATTCAGAGCGAGTCAAATATGAAGGCTTAGGTGGCGTTGTTATGGCGACAGCTATTTTGGCATTTTTCTCAGGCTTTTTTGCAATGTATACCGTGTTTGGCCCAGTACAAACTTTAGCTAGCGCTCAAGATTTAGATACAAATGCAGCGATTAAATCTGCTGTTGTGGCGGCAATTTGGGCGTTAATCATTTTTAACCTCGATCGTTTTATTATCACCTCAACCGGTCACGGTGATGGCACTGAAGATATAACGGCTAAAGAACTAGTTCAAGGGTTACCAAGATTAGTTATGGCTGTAGTAATAGGCTTATCAATTTCAGCGCCTCTTGAAATTAGAGTGCTTAAAACCGAAATTGACGCAGCAATAACATCTGAAAGGGATAAACGTGTAGAAGCGGATAAAATAGTAATAAATCAAGAGTTTGATCGTATCAAACAATTCAATGAAGAAAATTTACATAAAGATGAAAAAAGACTCCAAGAACTAGACGAACATGAGGAAAAAATTCGACTAGAAATTAAAAAGCAAAGAGAAGAGTTAGATGCCGAAGAATCAGGTAAAGCAGGAAACAAGAAAAAAGGTAGGGGGAAAGGGTTCAATCAAAAGAAAGAAAATCTAGATAAAATGGAACTTGAAAATGCAGAAACTAAAAATAAATTAGATATTCAACGACAAGAATTAAAAGTAAAAATAGAAGCCTCAAAAAATAATCTTGAAAATAATATTACCCTAAGAGATAAAAAAATAGATGATGCGATAATCAAAGAAAGTAAATTTGATGGGATATCCACAAGAATTAATTTAGCCCATGAAATATCACCCAACGTTTCAATAGCATTAACCTTATTGTTGGTTATTATAGAAATCACCCCGATTTTTATAAAAATGATGTTAATTCGGGGGCCTTATGATTACTTAACAGATAACCAAAATAAAATTATATTAGCAAAATACGCTATAGAAACACTCCAAAAAGACCATAACGGTGACAATTCTGGCCACAGCATTGAAGACATTTACCATCAACCAAAGACTATCGAAAGTCATGTTATTGGTAACTTGACTGTTGAAAACCAACTGGCCGAAGAAGCTCGTGATATTTTTCTAAATACCGTAAAAGCAGATATGAATGCTGATCCAGAAAAATACATGCCAGACCTAAATAAACCCAAAGCCTAACTTGATTACAACGAATAGGCTGTATCATGTTTTCTGAGTTATGTGGTTTTAAGGCTCGCGAACTCTCTGCGTTGCCCACGGCAATAAAATACGCACTTGAAATAAAGAATCTATTAATTGTCGGTTCTTTATTATTTTGTGCGTATTCAGCTTTCTATTTATTCCAGCTAACATCACTCAACATAACAACAGCTATTATCGTTACGTTATTCACTTTCGTTATATTGTTTAGCTTACAAAACTTGATTATTAGTGCCACTGGAATGGGTTGCGAGAAAGCCTACTCCACCAATAACTCCATCTGGCGGCCCGCCACCTTACGCCTTTATATTTTCTTTATTATTGCGTTAATTTTTTCACAGCCTTTGCTATTAGCTCTATATTCACAAGTTTATAAAAGTGAGATTAATCAATCTTTCGAGGAACAACAAAAACTCAAGCAAGAATTCTTAGAAAACTCACTTAAAGAAAAAGAAGATAACCTCAGTTCTCAATTAGCCAATCAACATGAGATTTTAGAACGCCTAACAGGCATAAGAAATCCAAGTACAACAATCTTATCACCAGATCAAATTACATCAAACACTACAACCCATGAGCTTAATGCTTCGCGTAGAAAAGCTTTATTAATCGGTAATCAAACATATCCAACTGCGCCACTTGTTAATCCAGATAAAGACGCGCAAGACATGTCTAATGCTCTTAAAGAAATTGGTTTTAGTACCGTATTAATAACCGATGGGACTAAAGCCACTATGGAAATGGAAATCAATAAATACATTGAATCCATACATCCGGGTGACATCAGTTATTTTTATTACAGCGGCCATGGGATGCAACATCAGGGACAAAACTACATCATACCGATTGATACCCCACCTAAAAACCCCATAGGGATAAATTTAATACTCGAAGGGATTAGCAAGAAAAATCCATCTGCCAGCGTTATTACTATTGATGCTTGTCGAACTTATGCGCAAGGCGATAGTGGTGGGTTAGCCACTTTAGAGGCTGGATCCTCTACTTATATCTCATTAGCAGCAAAGCCCGGTCAAACAGCCAGCGATGGCTTCCCTCACACCAATGGTGTATATACAGGTGCAATATTAAAGCATATCAAAGAACCTACAGATATTGACGCTATATTTAGAAAAGTCATTGATGAGGTTACAAAAGCAACCCATAACAAACAAGAGCCATGGGTTAATCACAACTTACACGGCACACTCATTTTATCAGCACCCGAATATAAACCAAACACAACACTTAACAACAGTCTACAAAACAAACTATCACAAACTAACAACAATCAATTGCTATCTTGTGATCAAGAAGCTAATAAACTACCCCCCAATACTGTCAATGACTCTTTAATTAATTGTAATGAAAAAAAATTATTGCAACTTGAAGATCAATTAACCGCTCATAAACTTGCCAACCAAAAAGCCATTGCACAACTCAATGACGATATGCTGTACACCAACCCAATCGCTTATACACTGACATCTGATATTTATTATTTAAAAAGACATCCAACATTTTTAATATTAGGCACTATCGCCATTACAACTTTATTATTACTTGGTTTTTTAATGCGTGAAATCAAGTTTGCAGAAATGAGTGCTTATGAACAACTTTTAAATTATCACCATAGAAACTTTGTCTCTGAAAAATTTAGAGAGGCAAAACACGTAACCAGCCTGTTCCCCTATACACCGGATGAAGCTTTAAGAAACGCTCCATCGTCTTCCTATCAATACCATGATTCTAATGAAAACCACACACAAGAAGGCTTAGACTCTGCTAATTTTTTCTCTCATTTAAACAGCAAAACCTTTGGTGAAAGTATATGAACACATTCACTCAATTTTTGTGCGAGTTTGGTGGTGCAGACCCGCAAATATTACGCACCTGCCCACCGCTAGAAATAGCTAAATATAAAAACCAAGGCTTATTAGTCTTTATGCTCGTATTAATTGCTCATGTCACTAGTATTTACTCTTTAATGCTGATCCATACCAGTTCAGTCGAATCCCCCCTTTCAACATTAAATGTATCCGATATTTTTAGCGCATTTTTTATGGGCTTTTGTTGGACTTTTATTGTCCATAACAGTTATCGTCTCATTTTAAGTTCAACCGGTTATGGTGATGGAAACTCCAAAATACGGACTAGAGAACTGTTGGCATCCATTCCTAAATTTTTACTTGCCACCGCAATAGGTCTATGTTCTGGTGCGACGATCACTGTTGTTGCTCTTCATACAGAAATGAATCTAGGACTATCAACCCAGCAGACATACTTATTAACTACATTAAATAAAAATATAGACCATAAATTTGCATCAAAACTCGATACTGTGTATCAAAAACAAGCAGATAGCATGGATAAAATAAGATATCTTCAAGCTAAGCAATCACAATATATAAAAAATAAAACCAATACAGAGGAAGAAAAATTAGCTATTACTAATCAAATAGATATCTTAAATAAAGAAACGGAACACTATACTAACGAACGAAAAAATATCCATGAAGAAATTAACCAGCTAAAATTGGTAAACGAAGCGCAAATAGTTAACTCAATAGACTTTATTACGACTGTTGATAAAGCCATGGAGCGGCATTTATTGGCAACATTGTCTATTTTTAGCTTTACCCTATTAATTTATCTAGCCCCTCTTCTCATTAGAATGATCTGGGCTAAAAATGCTTATGAATATCTAGTTGATTTCCAGAACTATAAACTACTGTCTAAATGCGGCATAGCCCCGAAAGCACATGAAATTAAAATCGGCGATGAAAAAATATGCATCGACCGATTTACCATTGCTGAACAGATACTAGACGAAATGACCAGTCAACACGTCATATACAGAAAATACAATGCTGAGAAACAACATCAATATTATTTAAATAAACAAAAATTAAGAAAAAATAATTAATCAAACTCGCTTAATCAAGATATGCTCAAAAACATCAGTATCATTTGATTTAGCTTCTTTAAAATACCGAACCACTTGAGAGGTACCACCTGGTTTTTCGGCAGTATCACCGTCCCATAAAGCCATTAAAACATTGGCGTTATTTGCCAAATAAATTGCTAGTTGTTGATAACATAAATCCCTATTCTCATCAGTCATTGGGGACAAACTAGGTAATGCTTCAACACTAACGGCATGCTTTAATAAATTATAGAACTCATCTAGTGAGCTTTGTGTTTTAAAATCAGCAATATAATCAGACAATGCCATAGGCAATATCGCTTTAAATGGCACACCTAACTCAAGCGCAATCGCTACAGCTAAGCGATCAGCACCATCAGCAAGACCAGAAAGTAGGCATATTGACTTATCTTTGTATTGGTTTTGTATTTTTAATAATCGATTGTTAATGTCGGCTTTTATTACCGGCAAATCATGAATACAAATAGCTCGATGACCTGTAATACCTATTTGTAGATCAAAATCAAATTTTGACTTCATGTTAACTGCCTCTTTATCAGATCTTCTAACTTATCAAAGCAATCTATAGTATCCGGATGGACAGCACCCAAAACCTTTTCATGAATTGCTATGGCACGTCGATATAGCATTTCCGCCTCAACATAATTCCCTTGATCAGATAACAATAATGCTAAATTTTCGACACTAATAACAGTATCAGGATGTTCATTTCCCAAAACTTGTTCACGTATTGAAAGCACAATACGACTTAAAGTTAGAGCTTCAGTGTAACTACCTTGTTCATAAAACAAACTAGCTAAATTGTTATAACTGGTTGCTATATCTGGATGACTTGTACCTAAAGAACTTTCATTGATTGCTAATACACGTCGATAAAATGATTCTGCAAGATCATAAGCACCCTGCGCCCATGATATAACCGCTAATGCATTAAGGCTTTGAACTAAATCTGGGTGATCTATACCAAATACATTTTCATGCATTCCTAACACACGGTTATAGTACATCTCTGCTTTTGCATAGTCTTGCAAATAATATGATGCTTCAGCTAATAAATTAAGAGTTGGTGCTATGTGTAAATGATCACTACCTAAAACTCTTTCGTGTATTACCAATATTCGCTTAAAAAAACTTATTGCACTTTCAAAATCACCTTGATCATAAAATAACCCACCCAAATTATTAAGACTCATAATCGTATCGGGGTGCTCATAACCCAAAACTTTTTCCCGTATCGCTAAAGTTTTACGATGCAACTCTTCTGAATCCGAATACATACCCTTATCAAATAACAAACTAGCTAAGTTGTTTAAACTCATAGCTGTGTGTGGATGCTCAGAACCGAGTACTTTTTCACTTATCAATAATGAACGATGATAAAGATCTTCTGCTTCTAAAAAATTTCCTTTATGGTGCAATAAAAGACCTAAGTTATTAAGGCTTGTTGAAATTTCAATGTGATCTCTACCCAATACCTTTTCATAAACTGAAATTGCTAGACGATAAAAAGCTTCTGACTCATCGTAATTTCCTTGATTAAACATTACTAAAGCTAAGTTATTAAGACTAATAGCAGTCATGGGATCTTCTGGCCCCAATACATCTTGACGTATTTTCAACACCTGACGATGAAGTACCTCTGCGTTATCGTAGTTACCTTGATCACGTAGAGTTTCAGCCAGATTATGAAGGCTAATAACCATATCAGGGTTATTAGCCCCTAATAATTTTTCACGTATATTTAGTGACTGACGATGTATTGACTCAGCATCCCCATAGTTGCCTTGTTTGCGTAACATCTCACCTAAACTGTTAAGACAAGTAGCAATATCAGCATGATCACCACCTAATATCTCTTCAGTAATTGCCAGCGAACGTCGATAAAGTGTTTCTGCCACTTTTAACCTAACAAATCTATTTGTAAAAAAATAGCCTAAATTAAAAAGTGTAAATGCTAACAACCCAGTATCTACAATATTTTCTGCCTCCCACTTTTCTAACGCCTCTAGGTAACACTGGCCTGGATCGTATTGATCACCCATTACCAACCAATAACCCAATAACGCCAAATCATCTTTTTCATATAGAATTGAAAACAGGGGTATAGCACTAATACAATCCTTTAAGGACTCCCATTGCTCGGCTTGTTGCCATTGCCACGGCAACTCTTCTGCTACACGACTACTTAATTCTTGATTATTAAAGTAGTGAGCTAATTTGATATGTGCATTAGATTCCGCCTCTTTATTATTAAAACAATAGTGCTTAACTGCTAGCCTTAAGTATTCATGAAAAAAGTTTAATAAGCTCCCTCGTTTTGCTAGATGCGTATCAATCGCCATTAAAAATGTAGAAATACTCAATCGACTTAAACCAGTAATGCCGGCTATTTCTGTTTCAGATAGCCCGCGCCTAGCTGCCCACAGGGCTTGCATAATTTGGATAACGATAGCTTTACCAAAATCTTTCTCTAAGCGCTCTAGCACTAAGACGAATAATTCTTGGGGATTGTTGGCCGTTAATAAGGCATCAATGCGCTGATCTAAGTGTTCAAAGTATCCAAAGATACGCAACTCTTCTAATACTGTTTTTAAAAACAGAGGGCTCCCTGTTTGAGGCGCTTGTGCAATGCATCGTGTTTGTTGAATCGATAAAGCTTTGCGATAAGTCGCCAACCAATCACGGATTAATTGCTCTTTACGTTTTACATCCAGCGCTTCTAAAGTATGAATAGGCCAGTTTCGTTGACTTAATAACTCTAATTGATCGCCAGGAATAACACTAAAAATAGCCGTTACATTTTCCTGCCAAAAAGTAGGTAGCCATAGGCACTCTTTGCTTTCTAATTGATTAATGCCATCAATAATCAACAACAAAGGATCTTGCTCACTTACTTTTGCCAACCATAAGGGAAAATCTCTAATCACATCTTCAGGAGTACTGGGTAAATCTTGCCCATCATTTAAACGATGTTTTATTTCAGACATTATCCGGTACACAATAGCCACTGGATCAACATCACCCGATATACCGATATAATGTTCAATGATAAATTGCTTAGGATTTGCAAGGCGTTGTTGACTGACCCAGTAAGCCAGCAAAGCCGACTTACCTGATCCAGACTCACCTGTCACTAATAAAGCATGATTTGTTTTAGCCTGTAAAAAAGTATCTAACGCTTCAATATCTCTAGGATTCGCACTATAAGCATGGCAACGCTCAATTGCATAGCTACGATGAGCATCTTGTGCGGCCTTAAACGGTGTAGGTGTTTGGTCTAGTGGAAACTGCTTATCTAAAACGGCTAATAAATCAACTTTAATTAACTCACCTAGTGCTTCTATACTGATGTAATTATCTCTAACAGGTAAACCACTACTGCGTAGCCTTGTTTTAAGCGTTGCTAATTTAGCTTTTAGTGGAGACTCTGTTTCAAAGTAATCATTAGACGCATTAAACTGGTCAGCTAATGATTGACTGAGTGCGGCGTCTCTTAAATAAAAGAAGCAGTGTTCAGCCATATCAGGGTTATCTAATACCCCATGTAAGATTTCCATCTCTGTGACACTTAAGCCGGCTTTTAAACTGTCTTCTAAGAAAGGAAATAAGCTGAGTAATTCTGCTTTATGATCTAAATCGGTATCTAAGGGTGCCCAACCATAGCGATCGCCTAATAAACTAACAAAGTAAGGTCGGCAGCGATTAATCTCTTCAAGACAAATCCGAAGCACTTTGCCTTGTTCAGCTTCTTCTTGTGTGACACCCCAGCGCAAATCAATTTCTGTAAACTCTACCTGCCTATCACGACAAGCACGACGAACAACAGGAAACACGTGACTCATTAAATAATGCCGCTCCTCTTGCATATCCCGAAAAGTTGAGGAGATAAAGACGCGTATTTCGCGATTAGTGTTGGTTTGATGTGTATCTGTCATGAGGAGAGCTACGGCACTAGAAAGTTTGAATTTTACACCTTGGGTGAGTGGCGTTAAAATTTTCTAATAAAGCTTATGACCGAGGCAGTGAGTACGCCCATTTTCGTAAAATTGCTTCATTACGAGAATATCTATTGGTCGCACAAGACCAGCCTAACATCGAACGCTATGTGCGACAAGGCTACGTTTGGATATTATCAGAAGTAACGGGAATTGAGGCCACCATGTCATTAGATAGCATCGACTGCATGCTTAGTTTACGTGAGGTTTATGACAAGGTTATGGATGATTTTGATTAATAAAACAGTGGTAGATTCCCTATTATTATTTTAAAAAGACTGTGATATGGCTTGAAAACTCATCTCTTTAAATTTAATACCGAAAATTAACTAAAAATATCCGTTAAAATTATAAATAATCTCCTATATTAATATTACGTTTCGAAAGTATGGTTTTCTCCTATGAGTTTTCAAGAAAAAATAAATTTATATATTGCAGATGGTTACAAAAAAACAATAACAAATCAGTCTGGACTTGACACCTATGTTATGTATAAAAACAACATAGTCGTTCGCATTGGGTCAGATAGTTCCTATGACCATTATGCAAAGCTTATTAAAAGTAAAATAATTCAATCTAAAAATGCACCTATAATCACTAAACATGAAACTGTTTTGAATGTATTTGATAACACAAAGTTAGACTATACCTGCACCGAAATGGAACTACTGAATGAACTGAATGATGATGAGGCGACACGTTATAAGGAATGGATTGACAAAGAAATAAATAATATTGTAGATAAAAAACTTGGTATAAGTGACCCTTTCAAAATTTTAGATTTAACACGTAAATTAGTTTTATATGCTCAAAAAAACAATCTTTTTCTTGATTTAGTGCAGTCTAAAAATATCATGAAGAGAGGTGAAACTTTTGTACACATCGATCCTTTCTCTTAAAACATGTAACAACCATAAAACACGCCTGCGCTCTATCAACAACTCTAATTTTGATTATCTGTGATTTATTGTGAGATTAGATATTATTTGACCTGTGTATTTAATGTTGATTGATATCTTTTATAATATCTAGAACTGCAATCTACCTAACTTATACATACTTAACCATATATTTCGTCTACATTGCATGATTTGACGATAGAAAAAACTTCGTGTTTTTTATCGTAAACCACTCTTTGGAACACTCCGTTCAGACATTGAAAAAAATCATAAGCTGGAAAACATGAATATAATTCTTTATCTTCAAGCTCTATTACATTTGTATCAATACCAAATTGAATTGGTTTTGTAAAAAACAAACCTAAGACCCAGTATGTATGAACATATATTTCGTTATAAGTCACTCGATTTGTAATAGCATTATAAAGTTCAAGTGGCGATGCCACATTGCCTGATTTTCGTGCTTGCTCCCTTAATACAGGTGTAGAACCGGTATCGTTAGGTGACGCAAGTGTAATTGATTCTGAAGTTCTGGGAGCTAAGATTACACCAAAATTTCCAGTGTAATTATTTACCGGCTGATCTCCACAGACAATTGTTGAACAGGAAATGTCATAATTTCCCGTAATAACTTTGCAAATTTTTTCAATCGATCCTAATTGATTAGTTTGAGCATTGCCAACCAGTGAAACATAACTTGAACAATGCACTAAAACAGCATTATTTTTTTTCAATACATCGATATATGAAGTAGGCATGTATTATATTGGAATTGTAACTTGTAATTAATACCGCTAGTTTGAGCGGAAACAACTACTAACAAAAACACTTATTTATTAAATTGCCACAGCAACCACAGTACTTTTCATTGGTTTTATAAGCGCCAGCCACCCGACTACTCTGGACATATCCTTTTGTAAGATGATGTCCACACATACGGCAATAATTATGACCTTGATTTTTGTATTCGTCGCATTCATTACACTTTTGATTTATACTCATCCAAATAGCCTACCTATTCTAATCTAACGTGATATCAAACAAATTATCTTAAACTAAAAAATTACCCACCCCAAAAGAATTAACAAAAATAACTTAATCGATGAATTTTATAAACTAGCAATCCGTTCACGTATAAGCTCTGTAGTCGGATGATTTTCACCTAATGCTTTAATATTTATCGATAAGGCTTTTTGATAAACACTACTCACCTCTTCTATTTCACTTTTTTGTGCTAACGTAAAAGCAAGTAAAGATAAACTTTGGGCTGACTCTGCTGAGTTGGCTCCAAGTAACCAACAAACCTTCCGCATAATAATAGACAACTTATGAATAACCGCCTCCAGATATAAAACTGGCCCTTGGCTCTTTAACTATATAACCCGTACCTAATAAATTAGGACAGAGGGGCGAAATGGTGTTTGGGGCCTTGGTGTCTCCCGGTTATTCTTAGCCAGAATAGTTCAAATAATACATTGATGTCAAATTCTAACCGTGAGTTGAATAAACGGTATCGCTTTAACTGCACGCGATAATAAAATTAATATCGTCAAACGACTCGCATATCTTTTTGAAGATCTCTTAAATTCTCCAAGCAAAGCTTAGTATCAGGATGATCAGGCCCCAACCCATGTTCAACAATGGCCAAAGCTCGAAGATAAAGCGGCTCCGCAGCATCATAATCACCTTTATTGTTAAGCAATACTGCGAGATTGTTTAAATAAGTACCCGTTTTAGGATGATCAGGCCCCAACGCATTTTCAGTAATCATCAAGGCTCGACGACAGAGGTTTTCTGCTGCAGCATAATCACCTTTATCTTTAAAAAATGTTGCGAGATTATTTAAATAAGTACCCGTTTTTGGATGATCGAGCCCTAATGCCTGTTCTGCAATCGCCAAGGCTCTACGAAATAGCGGCTCTGCGACATCATAATCACCTTTTTCATGAAGCAATAATGCGAGATTGTTTAAAGAAGTACCTGTTTCAGGATGATCAGGGCCCAGCGCTTGTTCTGCAATCGCCAATGCTCGACGACAGAGGTTTTCTGCTGCAGCATAATCACCTTTTTCATGAAGCAATACTGCGAGATTGCTTAAAGAAGTGCCCGTATCAGGATGATCAGGACCCAACGCTTGTTCTGCAATCGCCAAGGCTCGACGATAAAGTGGTTCTGCGACATCATAATCCCCTTGATCTTGAAGCAATGATGCGAGATTGTTTAAACGAGTACTCATATCAGGATGATCAGTTCCCAAGGCCTGTTCTGTAATCACCAAGGCTCTGCGAAAAAGAGGCTCTGCATTATCATAATCACCTTTTTTAGCAAAATACTGTAAATATTGCGCTAAGTTACTTAAAGTCACAGCCGTATATTCATGCTCTACCCCATAACATAACTCACTTAACCTGACGCCAAACCATCCCCAAGACTCTTGTTGCTCATGCTTAAGATAAGGTAATGTTCTTAGGTCTACTAGTTTTTCGATATTCTCACTGTATTTATCAACCGCCTCTTGATCAATGATTTTTAAAAGCGCTTCATCCGACCACTGCTTTAATTGCTCTGGCAATTCCAACGCCATAAAGCTATCTAGGCAACTGACTAAATCCTCTGTCTGGGTAAACTGCTCCCACAACACTTTACCTAACACCTCATGACCCTTTTCAACTTCTACAAAGTAATCAGCCCCGGCACTCTTCTCATCCAACAACCAATCTTGCAAGCTCTTATGAAACAGTGCAACGCCTTGCTCAGTAACGGTCAGGTAACTACCCAAGCGCTCAAGCACTTTAGAGCGTTGGCGTTTACTGTAATTTAATAAGGTTTCTATATCGCTGGTGGGAATAGGACGTGAAGATGCAACTAATATTTCCAATACCGGTAATAACTCTTGCTCATAATTATGGGTATCAGGGTATCGGTATTTAAATTCACTTAAATACAAAGCACTCAAGCCTTTGGGCAGATCATTCAACTGTGTTATGTCGATTATATTTTGTTGAATGGCGGCTTGTAATTGCCTTACATATAAAAAGTTACCTTGTGCGGCTGTTAATATCTGCTGTTGTGCATGGATTAAATCAGTTTGTTCTAAGCCTAAAGTGGGCAACCAATGTTGGATATACGTTTTAACATCTTCTTGATTCCGCGGATCATCCGCGTTAATGTCATGCAGTCCAAATTGTTCTAATTGCCCACGAATTCCGGATTCTGGCCGACTAGTGACCACCCACCCTAACCAATCGGGTAACTTGCTTAGCTGTGAGGCTATTAATTCCGTCAGTTCACTTTGACCGTTTTGTAAGGTTTCATCGAGCGCATCAATAACAATCAATTGTCTGGGGCGATTGCCATTAATGGCATAGCGTAAAGGATTGGCTAATAAATAATCAAACAGATCCACTGGGTTCTTGCGGTCTAGGTCTTTTATTTCTGGTTGATTGAGCAGATGCCGACGATAGTCAGGTAAACGAGTCGCTAATTGAAAAGCAATCGAACGAATCACCCGTGTGGGGTCTCTGCGCTCAGGACTGTTATAACGACAAAATTGTGCCGCGATCACTTGGGCTTTATTGATGTGTGCCAGCCATGCTACCACCGCACTTTTGCCCATGCCTGGGCCACCACTTAAACAAAAAATACGTGAACTTCTGTCACCTTCTCGCCAGATATTAATTTCATCCAGTAACCATTGCCGTCCGGTAAAGCCTGGCAAACGACTATTAATATCAGGGGTACAATCTAAGGGTAACAAGTACTCTTCAAGTTGACTAATCTCTCCAGCAAAACGTTGGTTATCAGGATGATCAATCACCGCACAGATTTGTGTAAAGCGCTCGGCGTACCAGACTTCAAAAGCATCTGGATCGCTTTGTTGACGCGCTTGCCAGTCGTGCATATCTAACCATTGCAAATGGCTCACCGATATCGGCAGACTGACATCGACTTCGGGTTGAACCAGAATCGTAAAGACATAAGCTTTGCCGGCACCTAAGGCGATAGCGATTTCATCCCTACATACACCAGGATCACGGGTGGAATGCTCTGATAAAAAAGCCAGCACTTGATCACTCTCAATAATTCCTTCGGTGACTTCGCGTCGCCAATCGTCACCAAATTCAATACGCTCACGATCTAACCAGACCTCATGACCTAAGTGGGCAAGATCGGTTTTAATCCGTAAGACTAAAGCTTCTGCGGCATTATCATGGCCGTAACTGAGGAAGATTTTCATGTGTTTGTGTCGGTTGCTATCATTAAATTAATGGCTTTTAACAAATGCGGAATATTTTGAATACTTTGCCTATCTTTTAGCTTTTCATCAGCGGGTAAGTCATCAAAATCCACTAAGCACGGATGAAATAACATTTTATTGTTTCTGATGGGAGCATATTTCCACCCAGCCAATCGTTTTTGGGCACACCATCGCGCATGTTCTAAACGTTGTAAAATATTTAACTCTAATTCGGAAAAAACAAATGTCGGTGCATCTGGGTTGAGAGGCACTAATTTTCGACCAATCGCTCTTAATTTAATATCAATATGCGCGGCGGCATAACGATTGGAATCGCGTATAGACTCATCTAAATATGGCCAGGCTTCATTGATAGACGCAGCTGGATTTTTGTCTAAATAATCTTGATGAATAACTTGCGCCATCTGGTCTTTAGCATATTCAATTAAGCGTAAGACATCTCTATCTTGATCATCACCAACGTTATTCGCCTTATTTGAAAAGAGTGGGACAACCTGAATTTTCTTGTTATGTTGATTAAATTCTTGAAGTAAACTGCCGCCCGGTGGATCAACGACAACAATATTGTAAGACAAGCCGGCTTTTGAGCGTGCGATATCAATTTTCTTAGCAGAAATCACGTTACTGATTTCATTTTTAGTACAGATATAAACACAGCTAGGTTGATTACTATCCCCAAATAACCTATCAATTTCAGGTTCTGGTAATTGATCAATACTGTTTTCTATTAATTTTATGTCTAACAACTCCAAGAATGCAGGATGGCGTTTAATTAACTGTTGATATTGCTGTTCAGCGTTAGCGTCAATAACCGTAATTTTTGGTTTATGGCCTCCACGATAATGGCCTAGTTGGGCCAAGTAAAATAATACACTTTGGCCAATACTACCTAAGCCGATTAAAACCAAACGTATTTGCACATCATCTTGAGTCGCTATGCCACTATCAGGTGGATAATCATCTAGCATTTTTCTAGCGGTCAGCTCTATCTGATTAACAAAGCTGACTTTAACGACATCTTCAGGACTAAAGAAATCGACTGTCGATAAATTATGTTTAAGGTTGATATCAGGCACATTGCATAAACATCTTAAAGTACTATCTTGCCCAGTGATTTTTAACGCTAACTTACACAGCGAAATATTATGTGCATAATCATCATTAAACGCTAATAAGCTGTGAGCTTTATTAATATGAGAGACTTCTAGGTTATGACTGTCATCACCCTTAGACAGAATAATAATGACACCATTTTTTCTAAGTAAAGAAACATTGGCATCATCTAAAGAACTATCCGCTATTAGCACTACTTTTGTAGTCGACGCTAACACCACAGATGCCGCTACGGCGATATCATTTGAGCCATACACAATAATGTGATTATTCAAAAACATTGACATGAAGCGATCTACGGTAAACCCCATTTGTCTTAAATAAACATGAATAATACTGGCCGCGATTGTTATCTGAATCAGCGCCGCCGACAAATTAACCAGAAAGGGGTCATCGCCATCCAAACTGAGTGTTGTACAAATGATGGTATAGATACTTTTACCTATACTAAAAAAAATCGATTCATTTTCTACAGCATCTAGGTTTTTCCAAACAGCCAGAACAAAAACAATACCGGTTAATTTCCATAATCGAGTTACAAAGTTAGAGGCTAACCATTCCAAAAGGTTATGTAAAATTGAGGACTTCTTGTTATCTGATACGGTGTGCATTTATTAATCTCAAAGTTTTAGTTCGTTCTGACAAATTAGGACGTCACAAACCTGTTTCGCTGTAGGTCGTTGCGCAGGATTGGGGTTTAAACAAGCATTTAATGTATTTTCTAATACCTGAGGTGATTCTATTTCATTGACAGATTGTTTGATTTTTATGGGTGAAAAATGCCCCATAAATGCAGCATGTTCATAGCTATCATCTAGATTTTTATGGAATGGATGCTCACCTGCTAACAATTGCCCTAAGACAATGCCGCAACTAAAAATATCTGATGCATGGGACGGCGTTTTATCATCAATATGCTCTGGAGACATATAGAAACTGGTACCTACATACCCCTGTAAACCATGCCAAGGCGCTTGCTTATCTGAAAAGAAAGACCAGTCTAAATCAATAATTCTTAATATATAACCACTGTCTACAGTAGTGTCAGGCATCAGTATCAAATTATCTGGCTTTATATCGCAATGCACAATTTTATGGTCATGCAGGGCTTTAACTCCTAACATTAAGTCATTAGCAAACGTGAGTCTATCTGACCAAGTAAACTCATAATAATGCTCAAAACAATAGGCTAACGTTTTACTCCCATTGATAAACTCAAAGACTTGATAGAAATAATTATCTTCAAAGAACTCAACAATTTTGTAACAGTGACTCCGTGTTTCACTATTATCTTGTATACATTTTTTTATTTTCTGCTGATGAGTAACATATTCGCCAAACCAGTCAATGATAGGCGTAGGAAATTTATACTGTTTAAAAAAGACGCGCTCACCTGTTAAGGATTTAGCTTTGTAAGCGATGGCAAAAGCACCACGACTCAGCTCTTCGATAATTTGATAACCGTTTTTAATAATCCCTTTAGGAAATAGTTCTGGCATAAATATAATTGAATAAGACAAATATAATCAGTGAATACTAATATATAAATCAGTAACAATGAAATCTTTCTTCTCTAACCTGCTTTAAGATTTTGCGCTAGTTAGAAAAAACAGTATATATCCTGAAAACGACAACTTATGTCCGTTACAATAAAAAAAACATGCTTTTCTTTTGATGTGTCTAACTAGACAGGTTAGATCACTAGATTTTGTGGGCATTTCTAGGATTTTGGGTATCTTGCTGAAACTTAGGGTGGCGTGCTGAAACCTGAGGTTGGGCATTAAAACTTCAGCTTTTGAAATGCGGTACTGGTTTTAATGTTAGAACTTTTAGTGCTGGTTTGGCACTTAGGTTTGCGTTATTAAACCTAAATTTACTGGCTGGCACATGAGTTTTAATATTAGGCCGCAAGTTTAAACACTGACACAATAACTTGATTGTTAAACCTTAGGTTTAAGTCCGGGGCTTTTTGCTCGAGTATTGGAACTTACATTTGAATACGGGTACACAAGTTTGGCTACTGGAGCAAAGGGTTGAGTCTTGGTACAAAAGTTTTAGTGTGGGCATTCAAGTTTTATTCCTACCAAATAGAATTGGAGTTTGGCCCCAAGATTTTAAGAGTGGCACCCTAGTTTAATTGTTGATATTTAGGTTTAAGCGCCCAACCCTAGAATAAAGGCTTGGACCTCAAGTTTGAATGCTACCCCTCAAGTTTACATACTGGGACAGATAATTGAATGTTAGATCGTGTGTTTAACTTTTAGGGCTGTTTTGAATCACGCACTAAAAAAGCTTTAAGTGTTGCACCTAAAGCTTTAATGCGCTTTTTAGTTGACGATTTTTAAAACGGGGACACAAAATTCGGTAGTACCTGACGGAGTCACGGCAGCCACTCTGACGGCTATAATGCTACCGGGGTCTAAGCCTTTCATTACATAAGAAGCAGACGTTGTCATCTCAACTGTTTTCCAATCTGTCTCTAATGTAGGAATACCTCCATTACCTATCTGCCAAATGTAAACACCAGCTGCGTATATGGCTTTGGTGATAAATTTAACCTCACCTGGATGAACTCCATCAACCACAGATAATATTTGCTTGGTTACGGGAGGTAACTCTCTACTAATATTAAAACCACTACTTAAAAGCTTAGTTTCATCGCCATTTGCCACTTGATTAACATATTGCGCATACACTCTAATTATATTATCTAGCGCCGTTTCTTTATCATGCATTATTGATTTGGCCGTTTGGCTGCCATCGTCAGCGGCTATAACGGCTGCTTCTAACGCATCAATGGCTAAAGTAAACTCAGCCAAAGGAATATAAGGTTGTGTGTAAAAAGTATTAGCCGTCATTTTGACAACAATATTGCGGCTAGCAATGATTTTTTCGCGGATAGGAAACTTAACAATATCGATTAGTGCTCTTAGAATCTTCATGATCTTTTCCTGTAGTTAAATGTTTAAAGTGGTTTGTCACGACACTCACTATAGGCTACTTCCTGAAATATAAACTTTTATTTTCAATAATTTACAAAAAACATCAATGATTATGCTGTTATTTTCGGCTATCTTGCTGATAAGTTACAGTTATTTAAATTTCTTCCAAGGAATACCTTTTTTGATTAAGGGAGTATTTGGCGGCTTTAATAGCCGATAAAGGCACACGCAAAACCGTTTTATCTTCTACTTTTGGATTTAAAGCCGCGTTGGCAATGTTAACCATGTCATCCGCGCTCAGCGTTAAGGCTGTCGCATCTATAAAACTGACAAACCCTTTATGTACCAGATCTTTATTTTTATTTAACGTAATAATCACACTAGACACATTGCGTCTCCAACTAAACAGATCTGTTGGCAGTTTAATGACAGATTCAATCCAGTCTTCATCAACGATCATTTTTTTGATTTTTGCATCATAAGACCCTTTATCTAAGAATCTTGTGGGTAATGCCAATAACACTTTTCCCTGTGCATGCGTATGAAATAAGCCAAACTGTAGCCATAATGATTCCATCGTATATTTAGCATTTTCAACATTCAGCAACTTATAATTAACCTGCTCAAGCTTTACTAATTCTTTCGCTGTAAATTTTGGATGATACTCTGGGGTAATCAGCACAAGATCGGCATTTTTGGGTATTTGATCAGGATCTAAGAGATCATTCATATAAGAATAGGTTCCTGTTACCCCTTTTATAGCCATTAACTTTTTGCCGATGTCTGCCAGGCTGCGGTAATATTCAGTTAACTCAAGCTTTTCGGCATTCAACCCCCAACCCAACTGACCCAGACTCGCACAGGGGATAAACACCTGTTTTTTAGTATCGTGTTTAGTTAAGGCAAGCATCAACGCCGAGATACGTTGGCCGTCATAAGCAGGGCGAAACAGAGCGCCAAACTGCTCATAATAATCAACCACCTCATCAGCAAATAATGAGAAATCATCAATATTAGCCACTTCTTTAAGCAACTTAGCTAAGCCACTTTGAGAGGGTAATCGACTACTATGTTCTGTTCTTAGCACATGATTTTCTTGTTGTTTAAGCACGGCCAATAATCTAGGCGCCTGCTCTTCAAGTGGTAAATCAACAAGCGCCATAAACGTTTTAGGATCTGCTTTATAAGAACGCACCATGGATAAAAAAGTATTCATAGTGCCAGAATGCCACCACCCTCCCGTAAATATAATGGACGGTGAAAAATGCTCTAATGCAGATAATATATTCATTAATACTTCCCCTCTTAATCGTCAAACAAAGGAGGAGTCAATACACAACGAGTTCCATTATTTGCCAAGGGCGTCACAATGCCCCGCGCCTCCATCTCCTCCACAATGAGTGCCGCGCGGTTGTAACCTATTTTAAATTCACGCTGTACCGCAGATATTGAAGCTCTACGTGATCGGGTAACAAATAATACTGCGGCTTCGTATAAAGGATCGTTTTCGGAGTGAGTTTCAGTTGTTGTCATATCAATGCCTGTTAATTAATTAAAGAAATTGTTCAGACAGCACTATAACAAATCAAAACGACAAATCGCGTCGTCTTTAACTCTATTTTCTATGAATTAATTTTTTAGTGTTATTCGACTTAGTTTGTCGTTTTGATCTGGATAATAGGCACTTCTACTTTCATGCGTGAGAATTGAAATGCCGTCAATAATTAAAAAACTCCCTGCCAATATCCACGGTAAAGATTATGTAATCGGTGATTTGCATGGTTGCCTTGATTTACTTGAACGCCTCTTACAAAAGGTAAACTTTAATGCTCAGCATGATCGTTTATTTTCTGTTGGAGATTTAATTGATCGCGGCCCCTACCCTTTAAGTTGCTTACAACTTTTGCATAAACCCTGGTTCTTCGCTGTTAAAGGTAATCATGAAGCCATGTTATTAGATTGCATTACGGAATATCTTCCGACAAACACTCTACCCAATACCACAGATTTTGAAGACAGCGACTTTATTTACAATGGTGGGGAGTGGATTTATAAATGGATAAATATAGAGAATCAATTCATAGCCACTGAATTGAAAGATGCCTTGAGTGCCGTATTTAAATTACCCTTAATATATATCGTAGGCACGGGGGAATCGCGATTTCATGTGATTCATGCTGAATTAACTAAACCTAACCCGTTTAATCATGATGAGATGGTTTGGCTAGATAGTGATATTGACCAATGGTATGCGGAAAACAGCATAACAACCGAAGTTGAACAACGCTTATTGTGGAGTCGTTCACTGATGCGCTTTGATGCTGCTGGCGATTATCCTGCTAAAGTACAAAAGGGCCTTTCGACAACTTTTTGCGGACACTCCATAACAAAAACACCCAAGCAGTTTTTATCCCATGTGTGTCTCGATACTGGGGCATTTATGTCTATGAATGGCAACACTGACTTCGGTCTTTCTCTTTATGATGTCAAAGAATCACAGTGTTTATCGACGGCTTATCATCAAGAGGAAATATCTGTTACAAATCTTTTCATA
Source organism: uncultured Methylococcaceae bacterium (assembly GCA_903917345.1). GTDB lineage: Bacteria > Pseudomonadota > Gammaproteobacteria > Methylococcales > Methylomonadaceae > Methylobacter_C. The sequence goes on from CAIXAE010000036.1 coordinate 65,144, forward strand.
GAAAAAATAAATTGATTACTTTTTATTAAACGACACCTACTGTCGTAATGCATAGCTACACTACCTATTCAATTTACTAACCCAAAGGTCATTATGTCTACTGCCATTCGTTTAGTGTCACAAAACAACCCAAAGAACTTTCCTCGCGATCCGACTAAAACACTCGCTGCGTTAATGAGTTTACGTTTTGCTATGAATTATGATTCAGAGGGTGACTATCAAGAAGATATAAGAACAGCTAATAGCAATTGGTTAAGCGTGGTCGGCGATTTTATAAACTGGCCTGCTGATTTACTTCAAGGTTTTGAAGCGGCCTCTAATCTCGAACAGTCTATTGAAGAAGAACCTTTAAAATATAGATCACGCTCGAAATTAAGAGGGATAAAACATGAAACCACTTATTGGGATAATGTCTTTAATCATTTTACTGACACTTACTTTAAGCAAAAATCCAGACTGGATCATTTGTTTTTTGAATCAATCTCCGAATTAGAAAAACATTGGGCCGATGTATGTGCAAATGACACTGCCTCACAAAATATTAGCTTACTGGCTAACATGTTGGCGCTGAGTGATGCGGAGCGTGCACTCCTTTGTTATTTAGCGCATCGTCAATCTAAAAACTTTAAAACGTTTAACGCTATCGAGTTTATTTCATACCCTGTTGCTACTAAAGTATTGAGCTGCATGTTAGCTATTGAGTTTTCTGACATAACAATGGCTCTACACCCCAAAAGTATCTTAGTTAAAAACAATATCATTAATAAAGATTATGTTTATCCCGAATGGCATGATTTTATTAGTCTTTGGGAGCATTTTAGAAACATTATCAATATCCCTAATAATTCGCTAGAAGAATTAATGGGGCAATTTGTGGCACAAACAACGACGGGGCATTTGACAGTTGCAGACATGCCTCATTTAGAAGATACCATTAAGATACTAATACCTACTTTACAGAATGCACTTAAAGCAAAAGCGACCGGCGTTAATATTTTACTTTATGGCCCTCCAGGCACGGGTAAAACACAACTAGCTAAACTATTGGCAGAATCTATTAATGCCAATCTTTACGAGGTCAGTTCTTCTGATGAGTCTGGCACGCCTATTAACGATAGAGAGCGTTTTATTGCCCATAATATGGCGCAAAGTTTTCTAGGGAGTAGCGAAGACACGTTGATTTTATTTGACGAGGTCGAAGACGTGCTAAGTCTGTATGACGATCATTCATTTTCTAGAGCGTCTGATAAGAGAAACTCAAGAGGTTGTTTTAATAAAGCCTGGATCAATGAGCAATTGGAATCAAATATTATTCCTACTATTTGGATTTGCAACAATCATGAGGATATTGATCATGCTTTTTTAAGACGCTTTATTTATACCCTTGAGATCACCACCCCTCCCCGCTCTATTCGTGAAAATATTGCACGAAACTATTTAAATGAATTTAACTTAGGCGACAGCGTATTTAAAAAGATCAGCCAACATGAGTATCTAAGCCCAGCGCAATTAGAGTCTGCTGCTCGTTTAGTTAAATTAAACGGCAGCACTGATCGTGCCGATATTGAGAAGATTTTAGATAAATCGCTAATCAATAGCATGAATTTAATGGGGCAAAAGCATAATCTCGTGATGCAATCAAGCATTACACCTTACAGTCTTGATTATTTAAATGTGGATACGTCTGTTCCTTTAGAGCGTTTAATTCGTTCTTTAAAAAAGACCCCTAAAGTTAATCTTTGTTTTTATGGACATCCCGGTACTGGCAAAACACAATTAGCCGAATATCTAGCGGAGGCGCTTGATAAACCCTTATTAATTAAACGCGCTTCTGATTTGTTAGCGGCTTATGTCGGTGAGAATGAGAAGAATATTGCTTCTATTTTTGCTGAAGCCACTAAAGAAAATGCGATTTTATTTCTTGATGAGGCGGATTCTTTTTTAAGAAAACGTGAAAACATGACTAAAAACTGGGAAGTCAGTCAGGTTAACGAGTTGTTACAACAAATGGAACGTTTTAACGGTATTTTTATCTGTGCGACTAATTTGTTTAATCATCTTGATCAAGCCGCTTTAAGACGTTTTGTCTTTAAAATTCGTTTTGATTATTTAACCTTACCCCAAAGACAGTCTTTATTTGCCAACAGTTTAGCGATACCTGAAAGCGAAATACCCACTGCCCATCTTAAGCGTTTAGCCCTATTAACTACGCTTGCGCCAGGTGATTTTGCGACGGTATTAAAGCAAGCGACCCTTTTAGATGAAGCGCTCTCTTCAGAGGAGTTGGTGTCTCAATTAGAGAAAGAATGCAGCATTAAACAAGGGAATAAAACCCAACACCCCATTGGTTTTATTTAGGAGAAACAGAATGCCTAACGATCAATATTATTTCCATGAAACACCTAACTTTATGGAATTAGAGGCTATTAAAAGAGGATGTATCAGTTATGCCACTTACATGCACCCTAATCCTATATTTTATAAGTATTACTGGTGGATATTCTGGAGTGGAAGTGCTTGTGAAGGTCTTCAATTTAGAAGCAATGAACATCGTTTATCGACAAAAGCCGCTTTCGATTTAATGGATTTATTATCTAAAAAAAAAGAACCCCACATAATATACAACATAAGACTCCCTCGCTTAGGCTCTGATTCCCCCTTTGATACCAACTCTAAAAGATGGGCTGCAGATACCGAATGGGCGCCCGCTTATGATGATGATACCGACCCGGTTTATAAAGTGGGTTATAAATAATTGAACTGTCTGAGTGATTTCTTTAAAAATCCATCAACAACCCAGGTATGCCTACACTCTGAATATGCTGGGCATTGGCGCCTTCTTCATACGCCAGTAATGTTTTATCTTTTTGCCACAATCTAAAAGCCAAGGCATAAGACAACACTCTAATAGGATAATCTCGTGGGAGTTGTTGTAAATAAGGTTGAATTGTAAAAAAATCAGTGGCGCCGTATTGATCCATAATAAAGCGTAAGCCCCCATTAGTAGGGCCTATGTTGTAAGCCAATAAACCCAAAAAAAGATCATCGTGCATTTGGTGCAAATAATATTTAAAGGTTGCGGCCGCAAGATAGGCATTATGCCGATGATTCTTTTCTGACAGTTCTTTTTCTGCTAACACTTTAGCCACTTCTGCTCTGACTGATTTAGGGGCTTGCGTTATCTGAAATAAGCCCTGCCCGCCATCGGCACTGTCTCTAGGTAAAAAAGACGACTCTGTCGCGGCAATGCCCTGCAATATATTAAGATCGATATCAAAAGCAGTCGCCGCCGCTTTAATCTCTGCGTCATACAATGCGGCTCTTGTTAAGATAACTTTAACTTGTGGCACATCAAAGCGTCGATAAGCCGCATAAACTTGATGTGCTAACGTGACACGACCGGCCTCTTGTTTACCCCCTAATAACGTACGAAGATGCCCTCTCGCTTGGGATGATTGATCCTGAAAAGTTATCCATCCAAACAACACCGCTAAACCGACCGCTAATACGGGCGCACCCCAGATAATAGAATGTCGTTGTAACCAGTGACGTAACCACCACCAAACAATCAAAAAAAGTGCCGTTATTAAAATAATGCCCAAAACACCTGCGGCAAAAGGTAATAAACTGGTTAAAAAATGCGTCCCAGAGAACCATGTCGCTGAATAACCTAACACGATAATAATGGCGGCAATGGCGGCTGTTACCAGCCCTACTATTTCTATAAACAATCCGATTAAGCGATGTCGTAACTTAAGCTTAGCGTCAGGAAGAGTTGATGTTGACGCTTTAGATACTTTGGTTACTTTAGAGGCTTGAGTGACTGTCTTTTTTGCAGAGACCGCTGATTTTTTAGGGGCTGATGCTGCCTTATCAGCGGCCTTAGGTTTAGCAACCCTAGGTTTGCTCACTCTTGGCTTGGGTGTTTTGATTGGCTTTGAGGGATTATCTGGCGTATTCATCTAGCGCTCTATTGAACCTAATGCTAAATAAGCCACTGCGACCGCGGGTGCACAATCAGCCGGCGTTAAGTCTAAGGGGGTTTCGGTTTGCGAGCATAACGCAGAGAAATCACAATAAGAAGCACCGAGCTGTTGAGCGATATCTTTAACTAAAAATCGTCCAATACCTGCACCCACTAATGTTAAGGGTTGTGTAATCGTTACATCGCTATGCTTAAGACGATATTCACACGCTTGTTTAATTTTTTGCAGCTGTTGAGTCCGTATATTGTGAGCGAATGCTTGCCAACGGGGCAAGTCAGACTTCGTAAAATCACTGCCGATCATACGTGATAAGCGTCTGGCACTGGCTACAATTGTTTTTTCTGCGCCATCGGCAGTATCCGTTTGATCATGATGCTCGTTAAGCTCACCCGTAACGCGATACACATCAGCCATGGTGGCAAAGTATTCCGCCATTACCCCTATATTTTGCCCGTGATCAATAGCCGTTTGGGCAACGGCCATCACCGCTGATCTAACAATACCGGTATAAATCAGTTCTTGAGAGACTAAGCGTTGATAATCTGAATAACCTTGCGCCAGCACTTGATCGTTGTGTAATAACAAAATATCCGTTGTGGTACTGCCTATATCCACAAACAGCCCATTGCTGATTTTCTGGGCTGCAAATGAGGCACTGGCTAACCAATTAGCGGATGCCACCGCATCATAATCTGATATTTGTATTTGTGTTGCCTGTATAAAACCTAAAGTCCCTGCATAAATAAGGCAGTTATCCTTGGGCAATAAGCGCTGTAGGGCCGCGGTTATTTGTTGCACCCCCTCGTGTCTATCTGCGAATAAATCAACCAACTCGCCCGTCATAGTGACAGCATGTTTACATTGATTGACGGGAGCCTGTTGCAAAATAGTTTTTACAGCGGATTCTAAATGATCTAAGCCTTTCCACAACTGACAGGGTTGTTGATAGACAGCCAGCACTTTGCCAGCCTTATCAAGCAACGCCGCTTTAAGATGCGCGCCGCCGACATCCCATCCCAGGATATTAATCTGTTGAACCATCCCTCACCTTTAATGTAATAGTTTGCTGCTTTGTCATATTGAGTCTCGGTTGACCGTCTAATAACGCTAGAATATTCTGCACCCCATTGATCCCTAAGGCTGATTGTATACCCACAAAAGAGGTGGTTAAGCGCGGATTAATTTCTAATACAAAAGTATGCATGGGCGTTTTTATTAAATCTATTCCCACATAGCCCCATAAATCAGGTATTGCTTGAGCAATCTGGCCGATTAATTTAATAAACTCATTTTGCTCAGACGATACATTAACGCTGATAGCCTCTAAGTGGTACTGCTGATCATATAGCGTAAAGTGTTGCTGATTAACACTGAGTAACCACGCTTTACCCGCTTTAAACAAACACGACAAACTGAGTTTTTCGCCCTTTATGTGGGGCTGGATAATGTAGTCACCTCGACTTAAACCCATCTGCTTAAGGCTATCGATCGTAGGTAGAACATAACTATCCATACACCCTACGCCCGCAACGGGTTTAATAATCCATTGTGTGCACGCTTCTGTACTTATTTCCTGTAACAACGCATTTAACTGCTGAGGTATATCTTCTGCATCGGGTTGATAGGGCCACGTCGGCACCGTGCTTATTTGATGCTTTTTAAAATGCAAATAGCTATTAAACTTATTACCTGTTAAAGCAACGGCCGTAGCTGGGGAAGTTAATAACTGTTTTTTAGCGTGTTCAACGATTAAACATAATTTATAGAGTATATCGTCAAACTCAGGTGCCACAGGCCAAACAGCAGCGCATTGCGCAGTATTGCGTATAAATTCCGTATAACAATCCTGCTCTGAATCAATAATCACCGTAGCAAAACCCGCTGTATTTATGTGCTGTTGCAGTCGTACATCCAACATCACGACTACAGATACATGAGCGTAATGTGGCTGTTGCATTAAGTCTCGGAAACTCTCTAACAACGCTTCCAACATTAAGCGCCCCTCTTGCAACAACGACTCGGGCAGGGCTTGCTTATTTAAGCCGCCCCCCGTGATATACTCAAATACTAATACATTCATGAACGCATTTTATCATCAGAAGTACGCAAGCCATTTTAACGATGAAAATAATTCCAGTCCTTGATTTAAAAAATGGTTTAGTTGTGCACGCTAAACAAGGCATGCGAGACGCCTATCAACCTATTAACACCACCTTATGCCAAGACTCCGACATTTATAAAGTCATTGAAGCCTTTTTATCACTTTATAAATTTGACACTTTTTATATTGCCGATTTAAATGCCATTACTTTACAAGGTGATCATGATGATTTGATTACAGCGGTAGTGACTGCTTATCCCCAACTACAATTCTGGGTAGACAGGGGTTATCAAAAAACCCGTGATTATCCCCGTAATTATTTACCCGTATTGGGCAGTGAATGTTTTACGGATACCAACATTGAGGAGCTTAGAGACTTTAATGAACGTTTTATTCTATCTTTAGATTATGCTCAAGCAGGCGCTTTAGGGGCAAGCAGTATTCTGATAAAACCTGAGTTGTGGCCAGAAACAGTGATTATCATGACCATGTTTCGGGTGGGTAGTCAATTAGGGCCCGATGTGGATAAATTAAGCACATTCTGTACACAATATCCCCATAAAAAATTTGTTGCCGCGGGTGGAATAAGAAATATTGCTGACTTACAGTCTATAAAAGCATTAGGTGTGCAACACGCTTTACTAGCCAGCGCCCTACATTCTGGCACGATTAATAAAGCTGATATCGCTAATCTTTAGGCAAAAAAATACCCCGGCAAGCCGAGGTATTTTTAACACTCTTAAGAAGATGCCCTAAGGCATCAACTCAATTAACCCGCTACGTTTGCAGCGAATGGGTGTTTTGCAGTACCTTTAGCAGCAACAACTTCAGCAGCAGTTGGAGTACCCGCTACAGCGCGTTGGATAGCTTCTCTTGTTGCTTGGTAGTTGAATTTTTCGATTAATGAATCGTCTTCAGCTTGCCAGTGAATGAATACACCAACAGAGATGAATAAATCATCAGCTTCGTCAGCTGGGATAGTACCGTCTTCAACTGAATCAGCAACAGCCATAGCAACTGCACGTTGTGCTGGGCCAAACATTTGAACAGCTTGTTTTGCGCCTTTGATTGTTACTTTGTTGAATAAGATTGTAGCTGGTTTAACTAATAAGTTAGGAGCAACAACTGCTAATAAAGTAGAGAAACCATCTTTGTTGTTAGTTAAAGCTGTTGCGAATGCAGTTTCAGCAGCTGAACCACGTGGGCCAATGATTAAATCGATGTGAGCGATTTCGTTGCCTTCGCCTACTAAAGATTCGCCTACGCGCATGTTAGTAATTTTTGCCATGTTATAAAATTCCTATTGAAAAAAGTAAAATCGAGATAATTTCGAGCTTTTGTGTGCTACCAACATTATGTTGGAAGATTTTTTAAGAAGAGCTATGTTTAATAGTATCTTCCAAAAATACGGTAAATACGGTTGCAACGGTTAAATCTGCCATCGTACCTGGGTTTAAACCCTGCGATTTAAACTCGCTATCGATACTATGCAGCAACGGCAAAGTGAGTTCAGGCCTATCTACTTTAGACAACTCATCTGATAATTGAGTCATCTTAAGCGCTATCATCCCATTATACTGACTGCCATATTTTCTTTCGACATGACTATCGGGAAAGCGGCACAATAAACTTACGAATACAACTAATGCAGACCAATCCTGCTTGCACCATTTCTTATTGGCATTGTAATAGATTGGCAGGGCAAAATCAAAAATATCTTGATAATTTGTAACAAATTGCAAGGCAATTCTATCTCTAAAACTAGCCAAACGCATCGCTTCAATTAAATTAATCGATGGCTTTTCAGACACATCAGCTTGATCAGCATTACCTAAACCACCCGGGGACGCCAAACTAATGGCCTTAAACACCCAATCGGCATCATTTAAAGTCGTGTGACTTAAAACCTGCGCTAAAGCTTGTTGTAGCGACATGTCTGGCGTTTTTATGCCCATCGCTTTAATTAATGGCGCACATAACAATAAAATACCTAAATTAGTATTGCACCCTACCGCTTCCCGCGTGGCTTTAACGGCGTAATATATTTTTTCACCTAAGGTGTAATCCGGGTTACATAAGGCAAAAGCACTGACTTTAGCACTGATTCTAAAGTCTTCTACCGTCATATCATGACCATCAGCATAAACACTGACATTACCCGGTTTAAAAGCTTGCAACTCCACTTCGCAGGCTTGTTGATACAAATCACTCATTAAATTTGGAGAAATACTCATGCTTGCATATGCCGCTTGACTAAATCATCCGCTAAAAGCTGTGCGATGTTTACATCACACACACTTTCTAAGCCTTTCCAAGCCGGAATGCTATTCACTTCTATGACGGTATAACGACCGTCCTTATCTTTAATAATATCAACGCCTGCATAATCCATAGCCAAAGTAGCTGTAGCTTTAACAGCCAGCTCAGCCAATTCAGTTTCAATCTCTATCAATTCGCAAGTAGCTCCCCTAGCGACATTATTTAACCAAGATTTGCCCCGTCTACGCATTGCAGCAACAGCCAGTCCATTAATAACGAATACTCGAATATCAGAGAAACCCTCACCGGCGCAATGCACAAAGCGCTGTAAATAATACACACCTCGACTACTCGTTAACCACATCAAATCGGTCATTTTCTCAATACGCCTAATCCCTGCACCTTGAGAGCCAAACAAGGGTTTACTGATTAACAAATGCCCTGAGCGTAATTCGTTCTCTGCTATCGCTAACGCTTCATCTCGATCTCTTAACACCCAGGTTAAAGGTGTGGGTAAGCCCGCATTTTGTAATAAAAAGCTAGTCATGCCTTTATCAACACTGCGCTCTACCGCATGACCGTCGTTATACACCGGCACTTTCATTAACTTTAAAGCATGCAGAAAGTCTAAGTACAACACCACTTCTTCTAAAGATCCCCCAGGCACGCCGCGCACAAAGACGGCATCAGGCAAATCATGCTCAAAGCCAGGTATAACTATTGGATTTCTTCCTGCTTTAATAGCAAACCGACACTCGGTTAAAGATACAAAGTCACTTTCGTAGCCGTGATTCGCAAAAGCGGTTCTTAATTGTCTGCCGTGCCAACCGGGATCATCTGTAAAAATTGCAATTCGACCCATCTTAAAACTGAATATCCCAGCGACGAAGTAAAGGCAGCATTAAAAAATAAGCAACCGCAGTTGCTGTAACAGAAATGCCAAGACTTAACCAAAAAGCTAATCCTTGTTTAATCATTAGAGGAAAAATCAAGAAAAATACCAAAGAAGGTAACACCAACCAAAACACAGCGCTGCATAAACCGGCGATATCTGAGACAGATGAACCATCAAGCCTCATCCACAACATTGCCATTAAGGTCGTTAATGGCAATGAAGCAATAAGGGCCGCAAAAAGACTATGGCGCTTAGCCAGTTCTGAAATTAAGACGATTAATACCGCAGAAACCAATACCTTGATCGCGTAAAAAAGCATTATTTGGGCTTATAGTCCAAATGATTGATCTAATAAAGCATTGTCTAATTGACCGGCTCTAAAACTTTTACCTGATTCCACAGCCGTTACAATCACACTAGCGGGGCTGAACAACATAGCATCAATCTTAAAGAAGTCGTATTCATATTGTTTAAAAATTTCAGCAAACGGTTTGCCATAATCTTTAGAGGTTGAGCTAGGTAATTCTTTAGCCAATTTCTCTGCGTCTGCATCGCTACCTTTTACAAACAAATGCACTTGGCCGGCAAATAAAATCGCATCATTTGTACGACCCATGGCTTTCACAAAGTTGGGGTGTGGAGGACAAATAGGTGCGCTACCGCTACCATCAACAATATTCTCTAATGGAAAATGCAAAGCATGCGCTTTATGCATCGCTACTTCTAAGACTCTAGCCACCACTTGCACGCCACCCGCTAAACTAGAAGTCGGCGTGACAATAATCGTTAATTTAGAAGGCTCTATTTGGCAAGCTGCCGCTACTTTTTCAATAATAGCTAACGGTGGAATCGCATCATTCTCAATCACTAAGGCAGTCGTCTCAAATTTATCCGCATAAGCTAACTCTTTATATAACTCTTCTACTGGCTCTTCTTGTCCGTCTTTAAGTTTTTTTGCCATCGCTCTAGCGGGGCCAGAACCTAAAGCATAATACTTTTCATGAGATAAGCTCCAGCCCGCATATTGACTGCCTAAACAACCCAATACGGGGTTACCTGTGTGCACATTAACCGACAAAGGCCAGTTTTGAGTATAAGCACTATGACTGATAGACACTGTTCCCATACCGCCTAAACAGATCTCAGCAATAATTCGACCCGCTTCAAGACCACCAGGCACATTGATACCGGCATCAATAACCGTACAACCATTTTCCAACACTTGTACGCCTAAACGTAATTTGTCAGCATTATCAATCAAATGTTGCACTAAAGGCTGAGTCAATTTATTAACACTTGCTTGGTATTCCATAGGAGTTGAGACCTTTTAATAAGTTATATTGTTTAATCTTTAGCGTATCCATTAAGAGATCCGCCTGTTCATGGTGCGCAATGATACTGCAAATGGGCTGTCCTTTGCGACAAGTAACGCCAACATTGGACAAATCCACACATTCTTGTGGCCAATTAAACGCCTCAGGTATTGTTATATCGTAAGGCGCATAAACAATTTGATAAGCCGTGTAGTGCTTTTGCGGTGGTAACGGGCTTAATTCCCCGCGACAGCTATCAATATGCCGAATCAATAAATCAGAATCATATAACTGCATACTCGCTGACGCTCTAGGGTTAATTTCTAGCACAAAAAACCGCTGATCTGGCGCTTGTATAAAGTCTAGGGAATTTAAGCCTTTTAAAGAAAATAATGGCACGAGTTTTTCTAACCATTTAGCAATTGTCTGTTTATGTTCTTTTGATAAATCCGTCTTGTTGATTACACCTGAGAATATAAAATGCTCTGGATAATGGGTTTCATCTACCCACTGTGTATTGAAACCCACTATTTGAGCGTTAACACCATTAGCTAGGAATAATACCGAATGCGGTGAGCCAGTTATCAGTCTTTGCCAATAAATAGGTTCACTACTTTCATCATCACAATAGCGCCTTATACCTAAGCCACCTTGCCCTTGCAGGGGCTTTACTAACCAGCTATTTTTATTGAATGCCGGCGCCGTAAAAGAAACCGCTGGAGACGGTATATCTAATTGCTTAAGTGCCGAAAAAAAATGCTGTTTATCTTGAACATTAACAAAGCTATCGACTGAATTTCCTAGTGTTAATAGCCTTTCTGCTAAATAAACTAAACTCTCAGGATGTTTTTCAAACCCACTCCCATAAATGAAATGCTTTACAGCGTATCTTGAAATAAAGTGTTCAGTGGCGGATGCCAGATCATGCAACGCTAAAGAAGCCACTTGTACAAAATCGTCCGCGTGGCTTTGGGTATCTAGGTCAGCAAATAAATCAATGACTAAAGGTTTGAAGCCCGCATCAAAAGCCGCTTGTGCCAACATTCGACCTGAATTAGCAATAATTAAGATATATTCAGGTTTGGACATAGTGCTTAAAGCTACTTAATTTTGTAATCCATTAAGTTTGTTTTCTTGATTTTACGGTTTTCAAAGAAACGTAAGCCCGCAAACGTAATCCAGCCTGTTATGACCAAACCCATAGCAAAACTTCCATAGGCAATAGGCCAAGGGAGACCAGCAGTCATCATCGTAAATTCAGACATACCTCCCACACCTGCTAAAAGATTAAGTGGCATAAAAACGACGCTAATAATGGTTAATCGTTTAAGATCTTTATTTTGGTTAACGTTAATAAAACCTACCGTGGCATCCATTTGAAAGTTGATTTTATTAAACAAGAAAGCAGTATGCCCATCTAAAGAATCAATGTCCCGCAGAATCTCTCGCACTTCATTATGCTGAGCATCTGAAAGTAATCTGGCTCGCATTAAAAAAGACAAAGCGCGCCTCGTATCTAGAACATTTCGACGGATACGGCCATTAAGATCCTCTTCTTCAGCAATCGCCGCTAAGATATTTGCCGCTTCGTCATCTGTCATATGAGATCGGAAAACCTGTTGGCCCACCGCTTCTAATTCGGTATAAACCGCTTCTAAAGCATTAGCGGAGTACTCGACCTCGGCCGCATATAAATCTAATAAGACGTCCTTAGCTTCTGAGACTGTTCCAAATTCTGTTCTAGCCCGTAACCGTTGTAAACGAAAGACGGGGAGCTCTTTGTTTCGTACTGAAAATAAAGTGGATTGATTTAATACAAACGCCACAGCCACGTTTCTTGACTCATCTTTACGATCTAACAAGAAATCTGAATGTAAATGAACTTCTCCATTGTCTTCAACATAAAAACGCGCACTCGATTCTAAATCGGTTAATTCTTTTGGATTTGGTAAATTAACGCCAAAAATATCTCTAGCCCAAGAAATTTGTTCATCTTCAGGCATCACCAAATCAATCCAAATAGGATTCGCGTTGGCTAGGTCTTCTTTTGTTTCGATAGGTATTTGTCGCAAGCGACCTTCATGCAAATCAAAAACGCGTATAGTCATACTACGATTTCTTGGTTTAATTTCAATAATGAATTCAGTACGAATAGTTTCTGAAATCTCATGGCGAACTTCTTCTTTACGGTCATCACGAATTAATTGCCAGATAATTTGCCCATCATCTATAGGCAATGCCTCCAAAATATTGGCAATGACCGAGCTACTCAATTGATCAAGGAGTCTTTGGAATTCAACTTTATTTTGTTTATGGACTAAGTTTTCAACCAACTCATGCCGAGGCATACGTTGGCGTTGCATCAATTCTTCTACTAATTTATGCCGTTCCAACAACTCGATGACATTTTCAAGATATTCACGAATAGGTTCTTGTGCGTGCATTTTATTCCTTAGTCAAAAAACACTTCACCGCCACAATTACGGGCGCTGACCACGACAAAACTTAAATTATCTAAAAAAGATGCAAATTGTTGTTTCGCTTTTATTACTAATTCGTCTGCAACTGACATACCGTCCACCGCGCAAAAACCTGTCGGCCCCCATGAAGTTTGCCCAATAGCGACGGTGCCCTGCTCTGCTAACCATTGCATAACAACAGCCACTTCAGGGCTAGTAAAAGCCCCTCCTTGTGCTACAGCAAAATGCTCTCCAACCGCTTGCTGTAATTGAGTAATCACCTCACCAAATTGCGCAAGGTCATTTTCGGCAACAGCAGGTAGCCCTTGCATCAATAACAGATAGGCCAATCGCTCAGCTTCTTGCTGGGGAAACACGGGTAACGCTTTAAAGGCATCCAACTCTTGTTTACCATGTAGGCCTTGTCCGCGTGAATCAAATACTAAGATAAAGCGCCAATCCTTAGGAATATCTAAATGCACCAGTAAGGGTGGTGTAATGGTTTTTTTTCCACGCCCACCATCAAGCACTAAACCACCTTGTTCAAAAATACCAATGCCAATACCCGAACGCAAGCCTCTATCCATTAAGGCAGCTATATCTCTAACAGACATTTGCAAATTATAGAGTTTGTTAAGGGCCATACCTATGGCCAAGGACATTTGCGTACCCGAACCTAAACCAACATGCTCAGGAATAGCAGATTCAATGATAACTTCAACTTTATCGGACACTTTTAAAGCCTCACACATCAATGTTAGGCATTTATCAGCGCGTTGTGATGAGGGACCGGTCACTAATCGATCTACTGCAGGACTGACCGATATTTTTGTTACATATTCATTTAGAGCAACGCCGATACTCCCAAAATGGCGATCTAATGATCCGCTTAAATCAATAAACCCCATGTGCAATCTAGCAGGCGCGATAACTGAAACTTTTGAATGATGAGCTGCCACAATAAACGTAGAAATTTTAGTGAAGTTAATAGAAATTATACAGGAGTTGCTGCTTAAAAGGCTTCAGTAACACTCAGCAACCTCATATAACAATTTACTGTTTAGATTCCAAGACCTGTAGTACTTCACACAAATCCTTAAACATAAAATCACATCGCTGTGCAGTGAATGGATCAATCAACTCTGTTGATGGAATAAAAATTGAAAAAGCCCCCGATTGCACGGCAGCCTCTATACCTGTTGCAGAATCTTCTAATATCATACAGCGATCAAGTGGTGTATTTAAGATATCAGCGGCCTTAATGAATAGATCTGGCGCTGGCTTACCCTCTAACACATCATCGCGGGTAATAACTGTTGGGAAACGGTCTTTTATTTGAGCTAATTCTAAACATTCATAGGCATTAACCGCCAAGCTATTAGTGGCCAAACAATATGGCATCTGTTTTTCAACTAAGTACTCCAACAACTCAATAACCCCCGGTTTTATTTGAATACCGTCAACATAAACCGTTTCTCGCCAAATACGACCACCGATTTGATGAAAAGCATTCAGATCGAAGCTCTCACTACAGGTCGCGCGTAATTTTTGCTGAATATCAATGTAGTGCATACCCGATAATGATTTAAAAAAATCATCAGAAAGACACTCCCCCATGAGTTCCGCTGCTTTTTGCCAAGCCGCAAAATAAGTGCTTTCAGTATCTAAAACCAGACCATCCATATCAAATATAACCGCCGATACTTCCGCAAATCTATGCATGTATCACCTTAATATACTCACCCTGAGCTTCTCGGGTAGAGCCCACCACGATACGCTTGATACCCTCTGAAGATTGCTCAACTTGACCGGCAATCTCAATCATCTCACCTTTTATAGCCTGCCCTGTGTAAGTCGCCGTAAAACAGACCACACTCGATATATCGGCATGGTCTATTTTAAATGCGGCTGGATAATCATAAGCCAGTGCATCATCAACCACTCTCGCTTGTACAATGATAGCGCCACACTTTTGATAAACGGTTTCATCCGGAGCATCGAACTCATTCATAAAACTTAAATCAAATTTACGACCATTGATGAGCGCTTTATTATATTTTCTACGTTCATGCCAAACATAATCGCTATAACTCAAATGACACGCTCGGCGATCATAAGACGCTTGCCAATCTTGCTCATGCAAAGGCTGACATTTATTTTCTGCTATTAACTGTCTTAAAATGGCTCGACATTCATGAAAAGTCGTCCGATCATAAAACACTAAATCAATATCTGAACTGTGTTTCTGAGCGCTTATCAATAAAGATCCCGTGACACCCACTTGTGTTAAATCGACGTTATAATGTGTTAATAATCGCACTAAAGTTAATAAATCAGCTTCGATCACATCTAAGGAGTCAGCCTGTAAAATAGCGTGTAAGCGCTTTCTAGGTTGATGATGTTTATGTATTTTAGAAATGTCTACCGCATGTAGATGCGCATCTAAAACGGCAGAGTAATGCAAGTAATCGGGATAATGTTGTTTAAGCAGCGTGTTAGCTTGGAGAGTATCAACTTTTAACCATCGATCCCCCTCTTTAATATAGCGAAGAAAACACAGTATTTTGTTCTGCTCGGTACCTGACATCACCACGGCAAAAACCAATCCCTCCGGCGTTTCAATAAAATCTTTTGATAACAGCATCTATTCAACTCGTGTATCTAATTAAAGCGCACTCGGCAAACTATAATTTTTATTGAAACTAATCCCCTAATCACCTATGCTCTAGGGGTGAGATTATTAATTCTTACTATTATGCCCTAAATCACACCCACAGGAGACTGTATGAAGATTGGTATACCGAAAGAAATTCACCTTGGTGAAAAACGCGTAGCAACAACCCCCGAAGCAGCAGCACAAATAATTAAACTTGGCTTTTCAGTCAGCATAGAAAGTGGCGCTGGTGTTAATGCTGATATTTCAGATGAAGCTTACCAAAATGCCGGTGTTGAAATTGTTTATGACACTCAAACACTCTGGCAACAATCTGACATTATCCTAAAAGTCCGAGCCCCTGAGTTTAATCCCAACCTAAATCTATTCGAGTCACAACTTCTATCCCCTAACAGTAGCTTAATCAGCTTTATTTGGCCCGCTCAAAATGAAGGCTTAATGCAAGATTTAGCGGTTAATAATCATACGGTACTGGCTATGGATAGCGTACCCAGAATGTCTCGCGCACAAAAATTAGATGCCTTAAGCTCAATGGCCAACATTGCAGGGTATCGTGCCATTGTAGAAGCCGCCCAACACTTTGGCCGTTTCTTTACTGGCCAAATTACCGCCGCAGGAAAAATACCGCCCGCTAAAGTACTCGTTATTGGTGCAGGCGTTGCCGGCTTAGCCGCTATCGGTACTGCAAAAGGTATGGGCGCCATTGTTAGATCCTTTGACACGCGACCTGAAGTAAAAGAGCAAATTGAGAGTATGGATGCAGAATTCTTAATGCTCGACTTTAAAGAAGAAGGCGGTGGCACAGGTGGTTATGCAAAAACCATGTCCAAAGAATTTATCGATGCAGAAATGGCCTTATTCGCAGAACAGGCCAAAGAAGTTGACATTATTGTGACTACGGCTTTAATCCCAGGAAAACCAGCCCCTAAATTGATAACCACCGCCATGGTTGAATCCATGAAACCCGGCAGTGTTATTGTGGACTTAGCGGCTGAACAAGGTGGAAACTGTGATCTAACCGAAAAAGATCAAGTCGTCGTCAAAAATGGCGTTACCTTAATAGGTTATACCAACTTACCGAGTCGTCTAGCGAATCAATCGAGCCAACTGTATGCGACGAACCTAAGACATTTATTGACTGAGTTGTGTCCCGATAAAAATGGCATCATCAATGTTAATATGGAAGATGAAGTCATCCGTGGCACCACCGTGATAAAAGAAGGCAAAATCACTTGGCCACCTCCAGCACCTAAATTATCAGCAGCCCCCGTTGCCACAGCAGAAGCGAATGCAATACCGACGGCCACTGAGACTAAAAAATCAATTATTCCAAATTTCATTAAACAGTTGTTACCCATTACGGTGGCAGGCTTAGCCCTATTTGGTATAGGCGCAGTAGCACCTGAATCGTTTATGACCCATTTTACGGTTTTTGTATTAGCGTGTTTTGTAGGTTATCAAGTGATATGGAATGTATCACATTCATTACATACCCCTTTAATGAGTGTAACGAATGCCATCAGTAGTATTATTGTTATTGGTGCCATCGTACAAATTTCCACAGCTAATCCTACGGTTACCATCCTAGCTGGTGCAGCAACACTGCTTGCCGCTATCAATATTTTTGGTGGTTTTTTAGTCACGCGTCGTATGTTAGAAATGTTTAGGAAATAACAGGAGCTCATCATGTCACATAGTTTAGTTACGATGTCTTACATCGTTGCCGCCATTCTGTTTATTCTTAGTCTAAGCGGTTTAAGTAATCAAGAAACAGCCCGTAAAGGCAATTATTACGGCATGTTAGGCATGGCAATAGCTATTATTGCTACCACTTTAAGTGGCACAGTCTCCGCGTTTGGCGTTTTAATAGGCGCCTTAGTCATCGGTGGATTGATTGGTGCTAGAGCCGCAACAAAAGTTGAAATGACTCAGATGCCTGAGCTGGTTGCCATTATGCACAGTATGGTTGGCTTAGCCGCTGTATTAGTGGGTTATGCTAACTTTATGGATCAAACCATCGCCTTAGAAGGCGTTGAAAAAACAATCCATGAAATTGAAATTTATGTGGGGATCTTAATCGGTGCCGTTACCTTCTCTGGTTCGGTTATCGCGTTTGGTAAACTCAGCGAAAAAATCAATGGTAAACCGTTACTATTACCCGGTCGTCATTGGCTTAACCTCATATTACTCATTGCATCTGCTGGATTAGGTTATGAGTTTTTACATCAAACCGAAGTAGGTGGAGACGCGCTTATCCCCTTAGCGATTATGACCGGCATAGCCTTAGTATTTGGTATTCACATGGTAATGGCTATCGGTGGGGCTGATATGCCGGTCGTTATTTCCATGCTAAACAGCTACTCGGGTTGGGCGGCAGCAGCCACCGGCTTTATGCTAAGCAATGATTTGTTGATCGTGACTGGTGCGCTAGTGGGTAGTAGTGGTGCGATTCTAAGTTACATCATGTGTAAAGCCATGAACCGCCATTTCTTAAGCGTTATCGCGGGGGGATTTGGCACCACATCAGGTGGAGAATCAGCGGCGATAGAAGGGGAAGTACAACCTATTGATGCAGAAGAAACTGCTGAGCTTTTAAAAGCCGCCAAAAATATCATGATTATTCCTGGATATGGTATGGCGGTTGCGCAAGCTCAACACACTGTCTATGAAATCACTAAACTACTCAGAGCTAAAGGTAAAAAAGTAGGCTTTGGTATTCACCCTGTGGCGGGTCGTATGCCTGGACACATGAACGTATTGTTAGCAGAAGCTAAAGTACCTTACGATATCGTTTATGAAATGGATGAGATTAATGATGACTTTGACAGTGTTGACGTGTCCATCGTTATCGGTGCCAATGATATTGTTAACCCTTCTGCACTCAATGACCCTAATAGCCCTATTGCAGGCATGCCAGTGCTTGAATGTTGGAAAGGTGAAACAACCATCGTATTAAAACGCAGTATGGCTTCAGGCTATGCTGGGGTGGGTAATCCACTATTTGTATTAGAAAACACTCGTATGTTATTTGGTGATGCTAATGCAACCATGCAAGCCGTACTGAAAGCACTAGAAAAATAAGCTGATATAAAATGCCTATCAACTAACAGATTTATATTTTTTAAATCCTTAAATGATAGGCATTATTTAGTACTATGCCTACAACTCCCTCGTTGCACTAAACCGTATGTCTGGCCAACGCTCTTCAGTCAATTGTAAATTGACTCGGCTATTAGCCAAATAAACCAAGTAACCACCACCATCTTCAGCAAGATTTTCGAATACTTTCTTTTTAAACTCTTCGAGCTTAGCAGGTTTATCAGAACTGACCCAACGTACTGTTGAAATGGGTGCAACATCGTATACACACTCAACGTTATATTCACCTTTTAAGCGAAAAGCAGTCACATCAAATTGAAGAATACCTACAGCACCTAGTATAAGATCATTATTTTTTAAGGGTTTAAATAACTGCGTAGCACCTTCTTCCGTTAATTGAACTAAACCTTTTTGTAAGGCTTTAGCTCTTAAAGGATCTTTTAGAACGACACGTCTAAATAATTCAGGGGCAAAATATGGAATTCCACCGAATTTTAATACTTCACCTTGTGTGAAGGTATCTCCTACTTGAATAGTACCGTGATTATGTAATCCGATGATATCGCCGGGATATGCTTCTTCAACACTTTTACGACTATCGGCTTGAAATGTGATGGCATTACTAACCTGAATATTTTTTCCAATTCGTACATGTTGAACTTTCATTCCTTTATCAAATTTACCAGAGCACACTCTTAAAAAAGCAACACGATCTCGATGAGAAGGGTCCATGTTGGCTTGTACTTTGAATACAAACCCAGAAAATTTTTCTTCTTCTGGATCAACTAAACGTTGTTCAGCTTGTCTTGACCTAGGAGATGGAGCGTATTCAGCAAAAGCATCCAATAATTCGATAATACCAAAGTTGTTAATAGCGGAACCAAAGAATACCGGTGTTAAATTACCCGCCAAATAATCTTCTAAATCAAATTCGTGACTGGCCCCTTTAACTAAATCAATTTCCTCACGTAACTCTTCAGCTTGCTCTTTAAGTATTTCATCCAATTTTGGATTAGTGAGTCCTTTTATAACTTCTGCTTCAACAATTTTTCCACCATGTTGAGCACTAAATAAAAGAATTTCATCTTTATACAGATGATAAACACCTTTAAATCGCTTACCCATGCCTATAGGCCAAGTCATAGGAGCGCATTTAATATTAAGAACATTTTCAACTTCATCTAATAACTCAATTGGTTCACGACCTTCACGATCTAACTTATTAATAAAAGTTAGGATAGGCGTAGTTCGCAATCGACAGACTTCCATTAAGTTGATAGTTCTTGCTTCAACACCTTTTGCAACGTCAATAACCATCAGTGCAGAATCAACTGCAGTTAAGGTTCTATAAGTATCTTCCGAAAAGTCTTCATGTCCAGGAGTATCAAGTAAATTTATAATGCAATCTTTGTGTTCAAACTGCATAACTGAAGTAGTAACAGAAATACCACGCTCTTTTTCCATTTCCATCCAATCTGATGTTGCGTGTCTTGCGGCCTTACGACCTTTTACCGACCCAGCTAATTGAATAGCGCCTCCGAACAACAACAATTTTTCAGTGATGGTAGTTTTACCCGCATCAGGATGCGAAATAATTGCAAAGGTTCTACGTCTTTGCATTTCTGATTTTATTTCTGACATTATTAATTAGTTGAAAACAAGGAAATGAAGTAATTATACCTTTATACGTGCGCTAAAAATTAGAAAATAAGAAAACAGCTGTGTGTAAGTAACTAGATTAACGTATGAAATCTTATAAATTATCACTAGGCAAAAAAAAACCCCGATGGAAATCGAGGTTTGATATTAAGCGCTTGGCAATTCCCTACTTTCGCATGGCAAACTGCCACACTATCATCGGCGCTAAACGGTTTCACTTCCGAGTTCGGGATGGGATCGGGTGGTTCA
>CAIXAE010000037.1 GCA_903917345.1 uncultured Methylococcaceae bacterium
ATGGGGCACTAGTGTCGTGTTGCACACGACGGCTCAAATCAGCCCTATAGCGTTAAAACGGGGTTCTCAGCAGTAGAGCTATTCGGCGCGCCGAACTAACTGTTTTTAGACGGTTTTTGAGGGCTTCAAGCATATAGCTTTAGGTCTGATCTTTGAGTCCGTTTACTTTGAAGCAACTCAATATTCATTTCGGCAGTTAGATTTGATGAATAAAATCTTTCAATCATCTCAACTGAAGTTCTCGCATTTCTTGCCAGTGTAAGCAAATCGATACCCCTTCCATACAAAAGCCGAAATGTAATTGCTGTGTGACGTAGGCTATACAAAGACCTCTTTTCGTTATTGACGCCAATCCTCATATTTCCTTTATCAAGGATTTTTTTAAAGTGACCAGATATTAGCGAAATAGCACCCTGCCTATCACCAACATGTGGAAGAAAAACATAGTCTTCTTGATTTCCAAAGCCTTTGCTTGACTGATATGCCAATATCTTTTGATAGATACTCACTGCAACCCGCATAGAAACAATTTGCCCAGCATGTTTTTTGGTTTCGATCATAGAAATTCTTAGATATCTATTGGAGTCGTTAATGATTTGGATGTGCTTATGCTTAATTAACTTGATATCAACCGGTCTAACAAAGGTATTCACCATGAATCCTATTAACCATGTCATCTCCATCGGTACAGATTGGGTTTTTATAAACGCTCCGTTTGCTGTATTTCGATGGGTTGGTGGTTTAGGTGCTTCACAAAGCGAGGAAAGCTGCTTTGAAATTCTGAGCAAGTTCTTGTATTCACCAACTGAAAAACTGCCTCTTGGGATGCTTTTTGATTTAACTTTCGGAAATATAGGTAATTGGTCAACTGCGCCATCTAGAACCCCCACATAAAGGACTCGTTTCAGTAAGCCTAGATACTGATTTATCGTAACGGCTCCAATGTCCTGCCCTTGTAAATAAGTTATGAATGTTGAAACTTTGCGATGATTAATATTTTTTACATCTTCTTCACCAAAATAAGCTAAAAGATGCCCATTTAATCGACATCTCAGCATTTCAAATGTCTGTTGCGTAATTTCACCTGAAAATAATCGCTGGCTTTCTTTAGAGAGCATCCCCTCCACCAGCTTAGTAAAGTTATAAGACTGTTGAAGATTAGAACCCTTAAAATTTAACGTAATTTGTTGCGGACTTTCGATATCAATACAGTCAATGAAATTTTCTTGCTTAGGTAGGTCTAATAGATTTGAATCGTTTGCCGCAAAAAAATAATTTGGCGATCTTTGCATTTTTTATTCCTGAAAATTACTCAGTTTCAAATTTGCAAATATATGAGGTTTTACTTTAAAGATCTATGACAACGGTTAATAAAAACTAGATCAACCTTATCTGAATTAAATTATTCAGATTAAAAATAAAGCCCGCAAAAAATCTGCGGGCTTTATTTTTATAGCGCCTAAAACATAGCGCTAGGGAAAGTGCATTTTATTATCAGAAAGTATGACGCATACCTACTCCGTAAGTCTGCTGTGTGCTAACCGTCTTGCCACTCAACATGCTGCCTGCTGGTAATGGCTGAACATTAGAACCTGATGTATTAATGTTTCCAATACCTAGATACAAATTAGTCCGCTTACTCATATAGTAGTCAAGCATTGCAGATTGAAACTGCTGCACACCACTAAGCTGTGTACCTGACTGTTGAGTGCCTGCATAGTAATAACCAA
>CAIXAE010000038.1 GCA_903917345.1 uncultured Methylococcaceae bacterium
GGTGGCTATTAGATAAATTATCAACGACAACTACATTAAATCCGGCTTCTAGTAACTCAACACAGGCGTGGCTTCCGATATATCCCGCACCACCGGTGACTAGCACTGTATGAATAGACATAAAAGAGTCCCTTAATTATTAATGATTTTTAGTTTAACTAAATGGACACGACGATTATCAGCTCTAACGATTTCAAAACGCATATTATCGACCACTAAGCTTTCGCCTTTCTTAGGCATGTGCTCGAGTTGGCTGAGTATAAATCCACCAATTGTGTCATATTCATCAGTGGTTAGATGTGTTGAAAAATATTCATCAAATTCATCGATAGGAATTAATGCTTTGATCATGTATTCGTTAGAACTACGCTGGAAGATATAGCCTTCATCTTCATGATCATCATGTTCATCTTCAATTTCGCCAACAATTTCTTCTAACACATCTTCTATTGTGACTAACCCCGCTGCTTGGCCGTATTCATCAACCACAATAGCCATATGATTACCATTGGTACGCAGTTCTTTAAGAAGAATGTTTAAACGTTTGCTTTCTGGTACGACGCAAGCAGGTCGCATGAGGTCTTCTACAGTGAGATTCTTATTTTGTAAAACATGAGCCAGTAGGTCTTTAGCGAGCAATACACCTACGATCTTACTGCGGTCACCGTCTATTACAGGATAACGAGAATGACAAAACTCAATCACTAAAGGAAAAATAGTTTCAAGTTCCGCATCTTTGGGGACTACCACCATTTGCACTCTAGGAATCATGATGTCCCTGACGCGCATTTGTGATACTTGTAATACGCCCTCAATCATGGTGAGTGCTTCAGTATCTAAGACATGGTTTTCTTTTGCCTCTCGTAGTACTTCGAGTAAATCATCTACATCTTCTGGTTCGCCAGAAAATATTTGGCTTAATTTCTCTACCCAGCGCTTTCGAGGGGCGGTAGTACTCGGAGGTTGGTCGTCGCTCATGCAATGGTTTCCTGTATATAAGGGTTAGTAATGTTTAATTCTTTAAGTAGTTGAATTTCTTTTTCTTCCATGATGTAGGCTTCATCTTCTTCGATGTGATCATAGCCTAACAAATGCAATACACCATGAATAATGATATGTGCCCAATGATCATGTAAAGTTTTTTGTTGTTCTAGGGCTTCTTTTTCAAGCACGGGTGCACAAACCACTAAGTCACCTAATAGATCAATTTCGATATGTTCGGGTGCTTCAAACGGGAAGCTCAAAATATTAGTAGGTCCTGTTTTCTGGCGATATTGTTCGTTGAGTTCAGCGCTTTCATCTGCATCTACGATACGAATAACGAGCTCAGATTCTTTACCGTACTCTTTAAGAGCAACATCTACCCATGTTTGAAGCTGAGCTTCTGAGGGAAGATTGCTGGCTGTAGTTTCAGTTTGAATTTCTAGCCAATTCATTATGCACTTTTATTCTTAAGGTCATACGCTTCATACGCAGAAACGATACGTTGCACTAAAGGATGTCTCACAACGTCTCTGACTGCAAAAAATGTAAAGCTAATGCCGTCAATATCTTTGAGTACTTCTAGAACATGGCTAAGCCCCGACATTTTAGCCGAGGGTAAATCTATCTGAGTAATGTCGCCCGTAATAACAGCGGTTGAACCAAAGCCTACACGGGTTAGGAACATCTTGATTTGTTCGGTCGTGGTATTTTGTGCTTCATCAAGGATAATGAATGCATCATTTAACGTACGGCCTCGCATAAAAGCGAGGGGAGCTACTTCAATCATACCTTTTTCAAGCATTTTTTCGACGCGTTCAAAACCTAACATTTCATATAAGGCATCATAGAGAGGGCGTAAATAAGGATCCACCTTTTGCGCCATATCACCAGGTAAAAAACCGAGTTTTTCACCGGCTTCTACAGCGGGTCTGACTAATATTATTTTTCTGACTTGTTCTTTTAATAAGGCATCAATGGCACAGGCGACTGCTAAATAAGTTTTACCGGTACCCGCAGGCCCCACGCCGAAATTAATATCATGGCTTTGAATTTTCTTTAAGTAGTTCTGTTGGTTTTGCCCACGGCCTTTAATTAAACCAAATTTGGTTTTAATGGCTACTTCTTTCTCGAGTTCTTGCGGTGATGTAGCGAGGAGTTGTTCAATCGAAGCATCTTGCATGGCTAAATGAATAGCTTCCGCAGTTAATGCTTCTTGCGCCGTGTGGTCGAATAGTTTTTGTAATAAAGCACAGGTGGCTGTTACTGACTCTTTAGGGCCGCTAATTTTAAATTGATTGCCACGGTTTGCAATTTCAACTTGTAATCTTTTTTCAATCTGTCTTAGATTGGCATCTAATTCACCACAGAAATTAGATAGTCTGTCGTTGTCAGCGGGAAGTAACGCTATTTCTTGAGAGGTCATGAGACTGTTTCAGTTTGATTGATCACTTTATCTATTGATGCCTCTACTATACGGCCTCTTAAAGAATTTGGAAGTGCTTCTGCAATTAAAACATCTACAAAATGGCCGGCTAGGCGAGGGTGGCCGATAAAGTTCACTACGCGATTGTTTTCTGTTCTGCCTTGCATCTGTAGTGGGTTTTTCTTAGATTGTCCTTCAACTAAAACGCGTTGTACAGTACCAATCATGTTATTTGAAATGGTAGTGGCCATTTCGTTAATGCGGTTTTGGAAGCGTTCTAAGCGCGCTTTTTTAACTTCTGCAGGTACATCATCAGGTAAATCAGCTGCGGGAGTTCCAGGTCTTGCACTGTAAATAAAACTGAAGGATAAGTCGAAACCAATTTCATTAATAAAGGCCATGGTTTCTTCAAATTGCTCATCCGATTCACCCGGGAAGCCGATAATAAAGTCAGAAGATAAACTGATATTAGGGCGAATCTCTCTTAGTTTTCTGATAGTTTCTTTGTAGTCGGCAACAGTATGTCCGCGTTTCATCATTTTAAGAATACCGTCAGAACCACTTTGTACAGGTAGATGTAAATGATCTACTAATTGGGGTAGTTCAGCAAACGCTTCTATTAAGCTGTCTGTAAATTCAACCGGGTGAGATGTGGTAAAACGTAAACGATCGATGCCATCAATAGCGGCTACAAAATGCAATAACAATGAAAAGTCTGCAATATCACCGTCATCCATTAAACCCCGATAGGCATTAACATTTTGACCCAGTAAATTAATTTCCCTCACACCTTGTTTAGCCAGTGTTGTTATTTCAGCTATCACATCATTCAATGGACGGCTAATCTCTTCGCCTCTTGTATAGGGCACCACACAAAATGAACAATATTTACTGCAGCCTTCCATTACAGAAACGAATGCTTTAGGGCCTTCTGCACGAGGCTCTGGTAAAGCGTCAAACTTTTCAATTTCGGGGAAAGATATATCAATAACCGCTTTGTGTTGACTGCGCACTTGATCCAGTAATTGCGGTAAGCGATGCAATGTTTGAGGGCCAAAAACCATATCTACAAAAGGTGCGCGTTTTTGGATAGCACCGCCTTCTTGGCTGGCTACACAACCACCAACACCAATGATGACGTCTGGACGTTTATCTTTAATTTTTCGCCATTTACCCAGCGCAGAAAAGACTTTTTCTTGGGCCTTTTCACGTATAGAACACGTGTTTAAAAGTAAAACATCGGCTTGTTTTGGGTCATCAGTCAATTCAAATCCATGTGATGCACCCAATACATCCCGCATTTTATCGGAATCGTATTCATTCATCTGGCAACCATTGGTTTGAATATATAGTTTTTGTGTCATATTTTATAGAGGTAAATCATAGGAATGACTGTTGTCTTAGGCTTAACGTGGCTACTAATAACAGTTTGAATTTCGTGAACAGTATTTTTATACGTAGATTAGGGTGATCTAATAAATAGTTAGAAATATTATAACCTGATTTATCAGAAAACGAATAAAAAGCCAGAGAGACTCTCGGTCTATTGCTGTTGTTGCATGGCTTGTTGTTTTTTGATTTTTGCAGCGCGTTTATCAGCTAGTATTTTGGCAGCATCTTTACCAATATGCGTTTCACCCCGCTGATGGGCTAAAGCAATTTGCTTTTCGCGCTCCATAAAACGTGCCTTTTGTTCGGCAGTTACTTTGTCATAGCAGTGTGGACAACTCACGCCTTGTTCATAATGGACGCTCGCTTTATCCGCTTCTGTTATCGGTAAACGACACGCGTTACACTGATCATAGTGGCCTTTTTCTAATTGATGATTGACGGTGATTCGATCATCAAATACAAAGCATTCACCTTGCCATAGGGTGTGTTCTTCTGGCACGACTTCTAAGTATTTTAAAATGCCGCCTTTTAGATGGTAAACCTCTTCGAAACCTTGTTCCTTTAAATAGGCCGTAGATTTCTCACAACGAATACCGCCTGTGCAAAACATGGCTACTTTTTTATGCTGATCAGGGTTTAAGTTCTGCTTAATATAAGCAGGAAACTCGCGAAAACTTTCGGTGTTGGGGTTGATGGCATTCTTAAAAGTACCGACAGTAAATTCATAGTCGTTACGCGTGTCAATCAGAACGACTTCAGGGTCAGAAATTAAGGCATTCCAGTCCAATGGATCGACATAAGTACCGACCACTTGTTTGGGATCGATGCCTTCTATACCCATAGTCACAATTTCTTTTTTCAGTTTTACCTTGGTGCGGTTAAATGGCATCACGTCAGTGAACGATAATTTGTAATCAATCTCGTTAAGACGTGGGTCAGTTTTTAACCAAGTTAATAATTGGTAGATGCCTTGCTCAGTGCCGGCAATAGTGCCATTGATGCCCTCATTAGCCAGTAATAATGTGCCTCGAATATCCAGCTTTTCCATTTCAGCATGGAGAGGGCTGCGTAGATCTTGGTAATTATCAAGGGTAACAAATTTGTATAAGGCGCAAACGACAACGGCGGGCATTTATGTTCCAAAAACGGATAAGGTTTATTAAGGGGCTTTATTATACTAAAACAGTAAGGAATTGTCGTTCTAAGCAGAGGTTTATATGTATATCTCAGCCCGGTAAGGTCAGGTGAGTCTTGATTTGATCAATCACAATCTTATTGTGATTGATATTAAGGCGTTTTATAGCCGAAGCTTTAATGTGTTTTTAGCCGTCGAGACTGTCATAAATACGATTGATAATAAATAATTTATTTGTTTGGTCTTCTGGCACCATGATAATGCCTTTGCCAATAGCTGTTTTTAAGCGTAGAGACCAACACTTTGCCCGTTTTGTCACTGGGCGCATGTATAAACTGATCGTCTTTAATGTAAATGCCAACATGTGAGTAGGGTTTGCCATTGACATCAAAGAATACTAAATCACCCGCTTGGATTTTTTGTTTTTCAACAGTGGGTAAAGACAGAGCCATATCATAAGCACTACGCGGTAATATTATGCCTTGTTGTTCATAGACATGTTTAACAAAACCACTGCAATCAAAGCCCTGTGCAGGCGTATCGCTTCCATAGTTGTAGGGTGCACCTTGTAAGCTTAAAGCGTATTTTACAGCAGGAGTAGGGGGCTTAATAACAAGGGGTTGTGGCGCTTTCTCTTGGACGGTTGAGCAACCAGCGAGCGTTATGAGCGTCAGCCATAAAAGTATGTGTAAGTTTCTTTTATGATTAATCACTCTTAAGCTAACCATTGATCTTTAAGTTTTTGTTTATTTAAAGCCAACCATTGAATGGCTATAATGGGTATAGCAGATTCGATTTCGTTCTTTTCTACCATTTGGTAAGCTTTATCGAAGGGTACGCAGTGCACTAATATGTCTTCGTCCTCATGGTCTAAGCCATGAATGCCTTCTATTTGAGTGCTATCTACTTTGCCACAAAATAGACTGATGCGTTCTGATACGCCGCCGGGTGTGGTGTAAAACTCATTAATAAAGTGCAGTGCTTCTAGTTTACAGCCGGTTTCCTCTAGGGTTTCTCGGTGTGCGACTTCTACAGTCGTTTCGCCTGCTTCAACACCTCCGGCGACTATTTCTACTAACCATGCACTATGGGGTCTAATTAAGGCACCGGCACGAATTTGTTCAATTAAGACCACCTGATCTGTGTGGGGGTCATATAAGATAACCGCTACACCACAGCCTCTGCTGAACACTTCTCGGGTGATTTCATTACTCCACCCCCCTGCAAATAGCGTGTGTTTTAATCGAAATTTTTCCATACGAAAAAAACCTGAATAAACAATTTCGTGTTCGATAATTTCAAATTCTTTAGTCATGGTAGGGGTCTTGATGATTTATTTAAGCGTTATTTAAAGCGGCTTTTCTGTCATGACAGTTAGCTAAAATTTGCGTTTTGGATTTATCATCCAGTTGTAGCCAAGTACCTATTTCTTGTAAGCTACGATAGCACCCAATACAGATATTGTCGTCATTGACGGCACAAAGCCCTATACAAGGCGAGTTGATAGAGGGTTGCAAGTCAGCCATGGTTAGTAAGTCGCCTTGAGTAAATCATCTAATTTATGTTGTTGATCTAGGTGATGCAGGTCATCAAACCCACCGACATGGTAATCACCTATGTAAATTTGTGGGACAGTGCGACGTTTAGTGCGTTGCATCATAATCTCCCGTTGGCCGGGTTCACGATCCACATTAATTTCTGTGTAAGTGGCCCCTTTTTTATCCAGTAAGCGTTTGGCCATTATGCAGTAGGGGCAGATTGTGGAGCTATAGATCAGTATCTCAGGCATCATTTTATTATGTTTGGTACTATATATTCATAGGTAGTCTAGTTGTTTAAGAATTATGGAAACATGATTCCATTCTCTTTTTTGACAATTAAACTAGGTTCAGCTTTTGGCACTATTTTATTAAGAGATTTATCAATGAGTAATTTACCAAACAATTTCAAATATGCCCAGTCGCATGAATGGGTCAGTGTAGAAGAAGATAACCTTATTCGTGTGGGCATTACTGATTTTGCTCAAGATCAATTAGGTGACTTAGTGTATGTACAATTACCCGAAATCGGTCGTAAAGTAAACGCTAATGAGCAATGTGCTGTTGTTGAGTCTGTAAAAACAGCGTCAGATTTATACAGCCCTGTCTCAGGTGAAATAGTGGCTGCAAATATTTTATTAGGAAAAGAACCCGAAGCGATTAACGATTTTCCTTATACCACTTGGATTTTTTTAGTAAAAGCAGATGATTTATCTGGCTTAGATACACTAATGGATGCTGAAGGTTATCAAAAATACATCACAGAATAAGTTCTAATAGTGAGTAGTCAACAAACTTTCATATTTCGTCAGTATGATCACTGTTTTTAATCACTCATACAAGTAGAACATAATATGGCAAATCAAAATGCAAAGGGTTTAAAACGCTTAATCAATGCGTGTTATTTTTCAGTTGCTGGTTTTAAGGCAACATGGACTCACGAAGAAGCCTTTAGACAAGAAGTTATTCTTTTTGTAATATCAACGCCCATTGCGATCTGGTTGGGGCATACTGCAATAGAAAAAGTTTTATTAATCGGTAGTATTGTTTTAGTCATGTTGGTTGAATTACTCAATTCAGCTGTAGAAGCTGTGGTTGATAGAGTCGGTTTTGAACATCATGAATTATCCGGTCGAGCTAAAGATATTGGTTCGGCTGCGGTAATGTTATCTTTGGCTTGGGCGGCAACGACTTGGGCTTTAATTCTTATATAAGGAAATCTCATTAAATGAGCGCTTTAATTTGCGGATCTATGGCTTATGACACCATTATGGTGTTTCACGATCAATTTAAAAATCATATTCTTCCTGAAAAGGTGCACATATTAAATGTATCTTTCTTAGTGCCGGTTTTGCGTCGTGAATACGGTGGTTGTGCCGGCAATATTGCCTACAATCTAAATTTATTAGGTGAAGATGCGCAAATTATGGCGGTAGTGGGGCATGACTTTGAGCCTTATAGTCAATGGCTAAATCAAAATCGCTTGTCTACTGAATATATTCATATTTTGGATAATCAATATACAGGTCAAGCGTACATAACTACTGACCAAGATGGTAATCAGATTACCGCGTTCCACCCTGGAGCGATGAGTTTCTCGCATTTGAATGCCATTCCTGCTAATGCTGATATAAGCATTGGTATTGTTTCACCGGATGGTAAAGAAGGGATGCAGTTACATGCGGAACAATTTGCTGAATTAGGCATTCCGTTCATATTTGATCCGGGTCAAGGTATGCCTATGTTTGATGGCGCTGAGTTATTGGCCTTTGTTGATCAAGCTAACTACGTTACTTTAAACGATTATGAATCTGAGCTAATGCAAGAGCGTACGGGTTTAAGCTTGGAACAAATTGCAGAGCGTGTTGATGCCTTAATTATTACATTAGGGGCACATGGTTCAAAAATATATACCGACGGTCAATGTATTTCTATTCCTGCTGCAAAACCCCATGCGGTTTTAGATCCTACCGGATGCGGGGATGCTTATCGTGCGGGTTTATTGTATGGTTTGATGAACGAATTTGATTGGGAAATTACCGGCAGAATCGCTTCATTAATGGGCGCTTTAAAGATTGAACATAACGGTACACAAAATCATACGTTATCGATGACTGATTTTAAACAGCGTTTTCATGAGAACTTTGGCTATTCATTCTAAGATCTTCTAATCTACATGTTAAAAAACACGCAGCAACTTTTAGACTTAATGTCTCAATTGCGCCGTCCTGAAGATGGATGCCCTTGGGATATTAAACAAGACTTTAAAAGTTTAATACCCTATCTAATTGAAGAAGCTTATGAAGTGGTTGATGCTATTGAGCGCAATGACTTAGAAGATTTAAAGTTAGAGCTGGGTGATTTGTTATTGCAAGTTGTTTTCCATTCTCAAATTGCCCAAGAGCAAGGGCATTTTAATTTTGAAGATGTGTCTGCGGGTATCAGTGATAAATTGATTCGCAGACATCCTCATGTGTTTTCCGATGTGGTATTTGCGAATGATGCTGAGCGACATCAAGCATGGGAAGCCGCAAAAGCATTAGAGCGTCAAGAAAAGGCTAAAGAGGCAACGGAAAGCGCCTTGTCGGGTGTGGCAGCCAATTTGCCGGCATTGATGGAATGTGAAAAAATTCAAGATAGAGCCGCTCAACACGGCTTTGACTGGACAGAGCCGGGCCCAGTGTTTGATAAGGTTTTAGAAGAGCTAGATGAGATTAAAGAAGCGTGGCAGTCGGGTGATCAAGCACACATTCAAGAAGAAGTCGGTGATTTGTTGTTAGTGGCGGTTAACTTAGCCAGACATATGAATGTGAATCCTGAAATTGCCCTCAAAGAAAGTACTAAAAAGTTTACTCGAAGATTTCAATACATCGAACAACAAATCGCTGCCTCAGGTCGCGCTTTAAAAGAGTGCGAATTAACAGAATTAGATTTCTTCTGGGATGAGGCTAAAGCTCATTTTAAACAGAATCCACACCATTAATTAATAATGAATGCTGAATATAATGCGGCCGCAATTGAAGTTTTAAGCGGTTTAGATCCTGTCAAAAAACGTCCGGGTATGTATACGGACACCACACGCCCCAATCATCTTGTTCAAGAAGTAGTAGACAACAGTGTCGATGAGGCGATGGCGGGCTTTGCTAAAGCTATTGATGTTATTATCTATAAAGATGGTTCTGTTTTAGTTTCTGATGATGGTCGCGGTATGCCGGTGGATATCCATCCTGAACAGGGCATTCCGGGTGTTGAAGTTATTTTGACTCAGTTACACGCGGGCGGTAAATTCTCTAATAAGAATTATCAGTTTTCGGGTGGTTTACATGGGGTAGGGGTGTCTGTTGTGAATGCCTTATCTGCTAAATTAGAAGTTGAAGTAAAGCGTAATGGTAAGGTTTACGCCATTTCTTATGCAGATGGTGACAAGACTACTGATCTTGCCGAAACGGGTAATGTAGGCAAAAACAATACAGGTACTTTGGTGCGTTTTTGGCCAAATGATAAATATTTTGATTCCAGCAAGATATCGGTTACTAAATTAAAACATGTCTTAAGAGCAAAAGCGGTTTTATGCCCCGGTTTAAAAATTAGTTTAAAAGACGAGCATACTAATGAATCTTATGAATGGTGCTACCAAAACGGTTTAGAAGAATATTTACTTGATAGAATTGGTGATATTGATTTTTTTCCAGAGCAACCTTTTATGGGGGATGTGACCGGTAAACATGAGGCGGTTGAATGGGGTGTGGTCTGGGCGCTTGAAAATCCGGCTGAAATCCTCAATGAAAGTTATGTAAACTTAGTACCTACTGCACAGGGCGGTACGCATGTAAACGGTTTGCGTGCAGGTTTAACTGAAGCTATGCGTGAGTTTTGTGATATTCGAGGTATTTTGCCTCGGGGTGTTAAGGTTGCCCCAGAAGATGTCTGGGAAAATTGTCACTTTGTACTCTCAGTTAAATTAGAAGATCCTCAGTTTTCAGGTCAAACCAAAGAACGTTTAAGTTCTCGTGAATGTGTCACTTTTATCGCTGGCGTTGCTAAAGATAGTTTTAGTCTGTGGTTAAATCAAAACCCTACCCAAGGTGAAAAAATTGCTGAGATCGTCATCTCCAGTGCCCAAAAAAGATTACGCTCAAATAAAAAAATCATCCGCAAGAAAATAACATCTGGCCCTGCATTGCCTGGTAAGTTGGCAGATTGTTCTGCGCAAGATATTGCGAGAACAGAATTGTTTTTAGTGGAAGGGGATTCAGCAGGAGGTTCAGCTAAGCAAGCACGTGAAAGGGACTTTCAAGCCATTATGCCGTTGCGCGGTAAAATTCTAAATACATGGGAAGTTGAGTCTAACCAAGTGATGGCCTCACAAGAGGTTCATGATATCGCTGTGGCTTTAGGGATAGAACCCGGCTCAAATGATTTACAGGGTCTTCGTTACGGTAAAGTCTGTATCTTAGCGGATGCGGATTCTGATGGTAATCACATTGCTACCTTAATTTGTGCACTTTTTTATCAACACTTTACCGCATTAGTGAGGGAGGGGCATGTATTTGTAGCCATGCCACCTTTGTATCGTATTGATGTGGGTAAGCGCGTTTTTTACGCTTTAGATGAATCAGAACGCCAAGGTGTTTTAGATCGCATAAAAGTAGAAAAGCTAAAAGGCACGGTAAATATCCAACGCTTTAAAGGCTTGGGTGAGATGAATCCAAGTCAGTTGCGTGAAACGACTATGAATCCTGATACACGAAGATTAGTTCAGTTAACTATCGAAGAAGATGATCAAACGAGTGATCAATTGGATTTATTACTCGCAAAAAAACGGTCATCCGATCGAAAAGTTTGGTTAGAAGATAGAGGGAATTTAGCTCAGATTTCTTAATTCACAAAGATCAAGTCAATTCCTTGGTCAGTCTAATATTTCAATTTTTATTAATGTCACTCTTAGTAAGGTTAGCATTCAAATAATTATCCCTTGTGATGGTTTAAAGATGCTTAGAATGCGAAAAGTGGCATTGAGAAAACATCTATTTTATGGTGTAATGCAACCGTATTACTTCTTAATGCACCTTTTGTACCAATGTTGTTTAACAAGAGGATGGGTTCGCCGCAACTTGTTTGGAGAGTAGGCTTATTAACTATGCGATTTACTATTAAAAACGGCTTAGACTTGCCTATAACGGGGGGTCCTAAGCAAATTATTGAGGAAGGCAATAAAGTGGGATCTGTTGCCATTCTGGGGATGGATTATGTAGGCATGAAGCCTACCATGTTGGTTAATGAGGGGGATTCGGTCAAGTTAGGTCAGGCTCTTTTTACTGACAAAAAAAATCCAGGTGTTGTCTTCACTGCACCCGGTACAGGTGTTGTTAAAGCTATTAATCGTGGTGAAAAACGTGTTTTACAATCAGTTGTCATCGAATTAAAAGGCACTGGGCAAGTTGCTTTTAATAAATACAATGCGACTGAATTACAAACATTGACAGTAGAAGAAATTAAAGAAAATTTGATTACTTCAGGTCTCTGGACTACTTTAAGAACGCGTCCTTACGGAAAAATTCCTGCCATTGATGCAACGCCTAGTTCAATTTTCGTTGCAGCTATTGATACGCGTCCTTTAGCAGCTGATCCTGTTGTTGTTATTAAAGATCGTGCAAAAGACTTTGCTAATGGTTTGGCTGTTATTGCAAAATTATCTGCAGGTAAAACGTATGTGGCGAAAGCAGTAGGTGCAGATATCAGCGTTGATAACGTTGCAACTGTAGCTGAATTTGAAGGTCCGCATCCAGCCGGCTTACCCAGTACTCATATCCATTTTATTGATCCAGTCAACATCAACAAAAGTGTATGGCATTTAGATTATCAAGCTGTCATTGCAATCGGTGCTTTATTTACAACCGGTAAATTAAACGTAGAACGTGTTGTATCTCTAGCGGGTCCTACTGCCGTTAATCCTCGTTTAGTGCGTACACGTGTTGGTGCAAATACAGATGAGTTGGTTGCACGTGAATTAACTGACGGCGTTGAAAGTCGTGTGATTTCAGGATCTGTTTTATATGGGCATACAGCACAAGACTGGGCTGCTTACTTAGGTTTTTATAGCAATCAGGTTTCAGTATTAGAAGAAGGTCGTTCACGCGAATTATTCGGTTGGATTGTACCTGGTAAAGATAAGTATTCTGCTTTAAATGTTTATACCTCTAGTGTTGATCGTAAAGACAATCGTTTGTTTCCATTAACTACAGATAAAAACGGTAGTAATAGAGCGATTGTACCGGTGGGCGTTTATGAAACAGTCATGCCTCTGGATATATTACCTACACCATTGTTGAAATCTTTAATCGTTGGTGATTCAGATCAAGCTCAGTTATTGGGTTGTTTAGAATTAGATGAAGAAGATGTCTCTTTATTTACATTTGTAGATCCAGGCAAACACGACTTTGGTCCCGTGCTGAGAGCGAATTTAACTAAAATTGAGAAGGAAGGATAATGTCGGCTAGAGAATTTTTAGATAGCATAGAGCCGCATTTTACAAAAGGCGGACGTTTAGAAAAGTATTATGGTCTCTATGAGATGGTTGATACCTTTATCTATACTCCCGCTGATGTAACTCGCGGTACAACACATGTGCGTGATGGTAATGATCTAAAAAGAACCATGACTTTTGTGGTGATTGCTACGGTATTTTGTGTGTTAATGGCGATGTATAACACAGGTTACCAAGCTAATCTTGCAATGGAAGCTATGGGTCTTGAGAAGATTGCTAATTGGCGTAGTATTCCGATGATGATTTTTGGTTATAGCACCATGAATCCATTTTCTAACTTAGTACATGGCGCTTTATATTTTTTACCTGTTTACATTGTGACTTTGGCAGTGGGCGGTGTTTGGGAAGTATTATTTGCGACGGTTCGTGGTCATGAAGTCAATGAAGGCTTTTTAGTTTCTTCTATGCTTTATACCTTAATCATGCCACCTGATATCCCATTGTGGCAAGTTGCCTTAGGTATCTCATTTGGTATCGTTATTGGTAAAGAAGTATTTGGTGGTACCGGTAAAAACTTTTTAAATCCTGCTTTAACAGGCAGAGCATTTTTATATTTTGCTTACCCTGCCTCTATGACGGGTGATTCAGTATGGGTGGCTGTGGATGGTTTTACACGTGCAACGCCATTAGGTATCGCGGCTAACGGTGGCTTAGATGCCGTTTATGCAGCTAACTATAGTTGGTTCCAATCATTTTTGGGTTTCGAGCCCGGTTGTTTGGGTGAAACATCAACACTTGCTATCTTATTAGGTGCAGCGTTCTTGTTATACACAAAAGTAGCTTCATACCGCATTATGGCAGGTGTATTTGCGGGAATGGTTGCAACCTCTGTGCTATTCAATGTTATTGGTAGTGATTCTAATCCTATGTTTGCCTTTCCTTGGTATTGGCATTTAACAGCGGGTGGTTTCGCCTTTGGTATGGTTTATATGGCCACTGATCCAGTGAGTGCGGCAATGACTAATACAGGTCGTTGGGTGTTCGGCGCATTAGTAGGGGGTATGACTGTATTGATTCGTGTTGTAAATCCTGCGTTCCCAGAGGGAATTATGCTGGCGATTCTATTTTCAAACATGTTTGCGCCAACAATCGACTATTTCGTGATTCAGGCCAATATTAGAAGAAGGATGAAGCGTCATGCCTAAATGTAAACACATGGAAAAATTGAATGCTACGTTAGAGCAATACGAACAGTATCGTAAATTTATCATCTATAAAGATAAAGTACTTGCTCTAGGAAATGATAGTTTAGAAAAAACCATAGCGATTGCAGTTTCATTATGCTTGGTTTGTGCGGTTTTAGTTTCTTTTGCAGCCGTGGCTTTAAAACCATTACAAGTGGGAAATAAAGCTGACGATATGAAGAAGAATATTCTTGATGTGGCTGGTCTGCTTGAA
Source organism: uncultured Methylococcaceae bacterium (assembly GCA_903917345.1). GTDB lineage: Bacteria > Pseudomonadota > Gammaproteobacteria > Methylococcales > Methylomonadaceae > Methylobacter_C. The sequence goes on from CAIXAE010000038.1 coordinate 14,418, forward strand.
GAAGGCGCTAACATCAATAAGGCTTTTTCTGACAAGATTGAATCTAAAATTGTTGATTTAGAAACCGGTGAATATGTTGAAAACATCAATGCAGATGAATATGATCAACGTAAAGCTGCTAAAGATCCTGCGCAAAGTATCGCTATCCCAAAAGATAAAGATATTGCCCATATCAGAATAAAAGCGAAATACGCTAAAGTATTCTTAGTTAAAGAGAATGGCGCTATTAAATCAATTATTCTACCTATTAATGGTTATGGCCTATGGTCAACTTTATATGGCTTTTTATCATTAGAAGCTGATGGTCAAACTGTTCAAAGTATTAACTTTTATGATCAACAAGAAACTCCAGGTTTGGGTGGTGAGGTTGTTAACCCTAAATGGCGTGCATTGTGGAAAGGCAAAAAAGTTTATGCTGAGTCTGATCAACCTTCATTAGAAAAAGGTCTGATATCTGAAGCGGATATCGGTGAGCCTGCCTTAAGTTTAATTAAAGGTACTGTAGATACCACTAAAGCAGGTTCTGAATATCAAGTTGATGGTCTTGCAGGTGCTACCTTAACAAGTACAGGTGTGACTAATTTAGTCAGATATTGGACTAGTAACGAAGGTTTCGCACCGTATTTGAAAAAAGTTAGAACCGTTAAAGAGGTGAAATCATGAGTGCAATTTTGAATGATGAAACAAAAAAAGTATTAGTCACTCCACTGGTTAATGACAATCCTATTACGCTCCAAGTATTAGGTATTTGTTCTGCCCTAGCGGTGACTTCACAAATGTCAACTTCATTAATTATGGCGCTGGCATTAACACTCGTAACGGCGTGTTCGAGTGCGGCAATTAGTGCAATCAGAAACCATATTCCAAGCAGTATCCGGATTATTGTTCAAATGACTATTATTGCTTCAATGGTAATCGTAGTTGACCAAATACTAAAAGCATTTGCTTATGATGTCAGTAAACAATTGTCGGTATTCGTAGGTTTGATTATTACTAACTGTATCGTTATGGGTCGAGCTGAAGGTTATGCGATGAAAAATCCGCCTTTAGAAAGTTTCATGGATGGTATCGGTAATGGTTTGGGCTATAGCTTAATTTTAGTTATCGTTGCATTTTTTAGAGAAATCTTAGGATCAGGTAAATTATTAGGTATCGAAGTATTTAAATTAGTTAAAGATGGCGGTTGGTATGATCCAAATGGATTGATGCTATTGCCTCCGAGTGCATTCTTTATCATTGGTTTGATTATTTGGGGCATGCGTCAGTGGAAACCTAGTCAAGCTGAGAAAGTTGAATACAAAATTATGTCAATTGCTCATGGTGAAGGAGGGCATCACTAATGGAAAATTACATTAGTTTATTTGTAAAAGCCGTCTTTATTGAGAACTTAGCATTATCCTTTTTCTTAGGGATGTGTACGTTTATTGCGGTATCAAAGAAAATATCAACAGCAATGGGTTTAGGTATTGCGGTAATGGTAGTACAAGCTATTACTGTTCCTGCTAATAACGTTGTTTATCATGCCTTGTTAAAAGAAGATGCATTATCATGGATCGGTATTACAGGTGTTGATTTAAGCTTTTTAGCATTACTAAGTTGTATCGGCATGATCGCCGCGTTAGTACAAATATTGGAAATGATTTTAGATAAATTTTTTCCTGCTTTGTACCATGCCTTAGGTGTGTTTTTGCCGCTGATCACAGTAAACTGCGCTATCTTAGGGGGTAGTTTATTTATGATTGAACGTGATTATAATTTTGGTGAAAGTGTGACATACGGTGTAGGTAGTGGCCTTGGTTGGGCATTAGCTATTACGGTAATGGCAGGTGTTCGCGAAAAACTCAAATACAGTGATATTCCAGCTGGATTACAAGGCTTGGGCATTACGTTTATTACTGCGGGTCTGATGTCGCTTGGCTTCATGGCTTTCTCTGGAATCCAACTTTAAGAAGGTAATGTAATGCTGGAAATTCTATTAGGGATTATTATTTTCACGGCTTTTGTTATTGCATTAGTATTTGTAATTATCGGTGCAAAAAGCAAATTGGTTGCAGAAGGTGATGTTGAAATCCTGATCAATAAAGAAAAGAAAATTAGTGTACCGGTAGGTTCTAAACTATTAACCGCGTTGTCTGAGAATGGTTTATTTGTATCATCAGCGTGTGGTGGTGGTGGAACTTGCGGTCAATGTAAAGTAAAGATTCATTCAGGGGGTGGAGAGATTTTACCGACTGAATTAAGTCATATTACTAAGCGTGAAGCAGCACACGGTGAGCGTTTATCTTGCCAGGTTTCTGTTAAACATAATATGGACATTGAAGTTGAAGATGAAGTGTTCGGTGTTAAAAAGTGGGAATGTACAGTTAAGTCTAATCATAACGTAGCGACATTTATTAAAGAATTAGTACTTGAGCTACCTGCAGGTGAAGAAATTAACTACCGTGCAGGTGGTTATATTCAGATTGAATGTCCTGATCATGTTGCTAAATACAGTGACTTTAATATTGAAGAGCGTTTCCATGAAGATTGGGATAAATTTAACTTATGGCGTTATGTGTCTGAAGTTAAAGAACCCGCATTGCGTGCATACTCAATGGCAAGTTACCCTGAAGAAAAAGAAATTATGCTTAACGTACGTATTGCGACACCGCCCCCAGGTGCGCCAGATACAGTACCGCCTGGTATCATGTCTTCATTTATCTTTAACCTAAAACCAGGTGATAAATGTATCGTTTCTGGCCCATATGGTGAGTTCTACGCAAAAGAGACTGATGCTGAAATGGTATTCGTAGGTGGTGGTGCAGGTATGGCTCCAATGCGGTCACATATTTTTGACCAATTACGTAGATTAAAATCTAAACGTAAGATGTCTTTCTGGTATGGTGCTCGAAGTAAACGTGAAATGTTCTATGTCGAAGATTTCGACATGTTAGCTAAAGAGAACGATAACTTTGATTGGCATGTAGCCTTATCAGATCCATTACCAGATGATAATTGGGATGGTTATACTGGCTTTATTCATAATGTGTTGTTTGAAGAGTTTATTAAAAACCATCCAGCACCAGAAGATTGTGAGTTCTATATGTGTGGACCTCCAATTATGAATAAATCAGTTATCAACATGTTGTTAGCTAATGGTGTAGAACCAGAAAACATTATGTTGGATGACTTCGGCGGTTAATTTTAATCGTTGACGTTAAAATAGAACGAGGCTTGGCTTGACCAAAGCCTCGTTTTTTTATTTTAGATATACAGGTGATAACATGTCTATATTCTTAGTAACTTTTGTTGTGATGCTTGTGGTCGTATTTATTATGGCTATCGGTGTTATGTTTGGAAGACGCGCTATTAAAGGCTCATGTGGCGGCGGAATGAGTAAAGCTGAATGTGTCTGTGTAGAAAAGTGTGATAAAAGAAAAAAATTGGATGCTGAGGCTCAGTTAAATCAAGGTTGATGCACACCTCTGTCAATAATATTTATAGTCATATTTAGATGAAAACATATTACTGGCACGATTACGAAACTTTCGGAATCGATCCGCAAAAAGATCGTCCTGCCCAGTTCGCTGGCTTACGCACCGATGAAGACTTCAATGTTATAGATGATCCACTGGTTATTTATTGTAAGCCGAGTGATGATTATTTGCCCAATCCAGATGCGTGTCTTATTACAGGCATAACGCCTCAATTAGCAAAGTTGAAAGGTGTTTGTGAAGCAGAGTTTATTACACTGATACACGAACAACTTGCTCAGCCAAATACCTGCACTTTGGGATATAACAATATTCGATTTGACGACGAGGTGACTCGAAATTGTTTATATAGAAACTTTTACGACCCTTATGCGCGTGAATGGCAAAATGGTAATTCGCGTTGGGATCTTATAGATGTAGTTCGAGCAGCTAGAGCTTTGAGACCAGAGGGTATTGTTTGGCCATTTGATGATCTCGGTGTGCCTACAAATCGATTAGATCAACTTACGGTTGCAAATAACATTGAGCATGAAGCTGCTCATGATGCATTGTCAGATGTTTTAGCAACCATTGCTTTAGCTAAATTAATTAAATCTGCACAACCTAAGTTGTTTCAATTTTTATTAGAGAACCGCACAAAGCATCAAGTAAACGATATTTTAAAATTAGGTAGTCACAAACCCTTATTGCATATTTCAGGGATGTACTCCACAAAAAATAATTCGCTTGCGATTATTCTACCTATTTGCCTGCATCCTACTAATAGTAATGGTGTGATTGCGTATGATTTATCAGTCGATCCAGAGCCATTACTCAATTTATCAGTTGAAGAAATTCAAGCCCGTATCTTTACAGCTACAGATGAATTAGCTGAAGGTGTTGTTAGGGTGCCCCTAAAAACTATCCATGTTAATAAATGCCCTGTACTTGCCCCTATTTCCGTTATAAGACCAGAAGACGCTGTGAGACTAAGTCTTGATTTAGAGCGCTGTTTGAGTCATCTTAAATTATTAGTTGACGATATACATATAGGTAAAAAAGTAGCGGCCGTCTTTAATCGCCCAATGCCCCATGCGCTTTCAGTAGATCCTGATGCAGGAATATACAGTGGCGGTTTTTTCTCTGAAGCTGATAAACAACAATTCACTAAAATAAGAACATGCAAAACAGAAGAATTGCCGAATTTAAATCTAAGTTTCAATGATCAGCGTATGGCAGAGATGTTTTTTCGATATAAGGGCAGAAATTATCCTCATACGCTTAATTGTGAAGAGCAGTTACGATGGAAACAATTCTGTAAAGATAGGTTAACTGGGGAATTGTCTGGAGGCGGAATAAATCTTGATACCTATAAGGCTAGATTGCGTGAGTTAACATCAGATGAAAGTATTTCGATTTCATTGATTAATGCTTTAAATGATTATGCAGAGGGATTATGCAAGAGTCATTCGATTTAATTGGTTTTCATTAATCCATCTAATGTCAATCCGCAGCTAGGGACAAAGCTCTGCATAAAAAATATAACTTCAGGCCTTTTTGACTTACTAATACTTAAAGCAATTTGTTCCTCTGCGTTTACGAACTCCGTATTGCCGGCTTTCAATTCAGCTTGGCATTTAAGATACGCTGAAATCTTATCGGCCGCTTTTATGATTTCAAGATGTTCTTCGGGGATTTTGTCATGTTGTATAAGTGATTCAAAATCGGTTTTTAAGTTATCAGGTAGTAAAGCTAATAACTCTTGTTCTGCTTGCTGTTCAATTTGTTTATAGGCGTTATTGATTTCCTTTGAATGATATTTGATTGGAGTAGGAAGGTCCCCGGTAATGACTTCAGTAATATCGTGATAAAGTGCAGCGGTTGCAATAGCATTGGCGTCAACTTGACCGTTAAAATATCTGTTTTTGATGAGTGCAAGTGTGTGAGCGATAACCGCTACTTCCCAACTATGTTCCATTACATTTTCATCATGCGCATTGCGCTTCAATCCCCAACGTTTTATCCATCTTAATCGTGATAAATACGCATAAAAAGGACTCGATATTAAACAGTTACTCATGGTGGCTCATTTCCTACGCTAAAATTGGGTTGATAATAAGAACCTAAATTTGTTTAATTGTATTATGTAAAGATATTCGCTCACCTGATTGATTGTGTGCGTGTTATTGTAGCGTTTATTTATCGCGTAATCTTAATACTCTTTTATAGACACTATATATGCTAATTCAGTGGTACCCCGGCCATATGCACAAGGCCAGCAAAGAAATCAAACAAACTTTGCATCAAATCGATATCGTTATTGAAGTATTGGATGCACGTATCCCCTTTAGTAGTCAAAATCCGATGTTATCAAGACTCCGAGGCGACAAGCCTTGTATCAAGGTGCTCAGTAAAAGTGATTTAGCTGACCCTAATATAACGCAACAATGGCAATCCTATTTAGAGCAAGAGCAAGGGGTAAAGTCTATAGCAATAACGGTAGAGCAACCTGATAAAATTCGAAATCTAACTGATCTATGTCATAAGATGCTGCCAGAAAAATCAGGCACAGATCGTTTGATTAATACGTTAATCGTCGGTATCCCTAATGTGGGTAAATCGACATTAATAAATATCTTAGCAGGTAGGGTTATTGCTAAAACTGGAAACGAGCCCGCTATAACTAAGATGCAACAACGCATCGCAATTGGTAATGGCATCGTCTTAATGGACACCCCTGGTGTACTATGGCCTAATGTGGAGAATAAAAACAGTGGTTATAGATTAGCAACAACAGGTGCCATTAAAGATACTGCGATTGATCATGAGCAAATAGCAGACTTTGCAGCTGAATATTTATTGATTCATTATCCAGATCTACTAAAGACGCGGTTTAATTTACTAGAATTGCCGACCTCATCATCAGCGCTGTTAGATGCTATTGGTAAAAGTCGGGGTTGTTTAAGGTCAGGTGGGCATGTAGATAGAGATCGCGTCTCTAAAATACTGCTAGCTGAATTGCGATCAGGGATGATTGGACGCTTAAGTTTTGAAACCCCCGTTATGATGGAGCAAGAGTTAGCGGAGTTAGTAATCATTCAAGCGGAAAAATTAGCCAAGAAAGAGGCACGTAAGTCTAAACATAAAAAATCTTAATAACCCCTAGAATGGCTTATAAACGATGCTAAATAATTTATTTTATTCGTAGAGTTGATAATAACTGCTTTGACTTAGATTCTAGAATATTGACTTTTCTTCTTTAGCGGATATGACTAACTTATATTTGTAAATTGAGGCAGTTGGGTATGAAAACGAGTAGATATGCAGATAAGACTTCTTCAGAGACCAGTGTTGAACATTTGATTAAAGAATTAGAGGTCAGGGTAGAGAGAGGTGAGGTAATTTTGACAGCAGGTTTAGCCGTTGGTATGTTTTCTTCTTTACTTGCTCCTATGCTACCACCCGCAATATTGTTACCCGCATTATCGGTATCATTCGCAGTGACAACTATTCTTGCAAATATAAATTATCATCGCATGCAGGATAGACTCACTTCAATGATAGTTATGCTGGATTGGGAACAAAGGCAGAAGATTCAGCCGTTGATTGGCGTGTTTAAAGAATGTCCTGTTAACAATCTTGTTGAAGGATTTAATCCATTGAAAAATCTAAAGCGTACATGGAAGTGTTTGTTGGGCGGGTTAATTATGAACCCATTATGGATACCGATATTCTATACGCTAGCGATGCATATCAGTGAGGAGAAAAATCTTTTAGCTTTTAGTCAGGCTGTTACGAAATTAGAAGAAAAATCAAATTAGATCTAAAAGATACTCGTTATAATCATCAACGTGTTTGTAAACTTCAAGCTAGTTTAATAGTATCTAAACCAGCTTGAATTTATACACTAGTCAGTAATAAATAGTCTCTTATAAATTAAGCGACTACTTTGCGTGGACGACCGCTACGTGGTTTATCTAATAATGCGCAAATTCCGTGTTTTGTCCATCCGCGTAACCAAGTAGCTGCAGACTGTCTGCAAACACCGAAAATTTCTGCAATTTCTTGTACATCAAAACCCGATTCACATAATAAGACAGCATGAGCTCTCATACGAGGAGTGTACACTGGGTGATTTTTTTTCATCTCTTCTAGAGTTGCTCTTTCTTGTGCTGAAATTTCTTTAATTCGAATCATGACTAGTAATCCTGCTGATTAATGTTAAGTTTAATTTTTGTTTTTGTTAAAGTTATATTTTTTTTTAACTGTTAAGCCTTTATTTGTAGGGCTTTGCAGTGTTTAAAGAAATAAACTTTATTTTTCTTACTCATTAATTGCATCAAATGCAGAAAAGGTTCAAAGAAAATTTGACCTATTAGATTTAGATGATGAATAAACCGATAAACCATACTAATATTGGAGGCCTCGTTATGAAGTTTCTGTTTTGGTTCCTATTGGCATCATTATTGCACCGTTACAGTATGGGCATGGATAACGAATCGACTGAAGAATTCACAAATGCATTTAATAATTCAAAAAATATATCCGAAGACAGAGAAATGTCCCCTAGAAAGCGTGCTGTTGTAATTCGTAACCAAAATATTCAAAAAGTACCCCCCTTTACGGACCAAGAAACGAAAGCTATAGTATGCTTAGACGCACTGGCAAAGACAAAGAGAATGTACGCAGAAGTAAATTGTCTAGAGAAAAAGATGCTAGGTATACGAAGCAGATATTTGAGTGGCTCAGAACAGGCTAATTCGCTTTTGGCTGAGTTTAACATCTTCAAAGAAGATCACCCTGATGTACCTCATCCCGTAGAAAAACAACTGGCTTTCATTCAGAACAAGATTAATGCGATGAATAGAAAATTAGATATGGCAGTAAAAGTAGCGAGTCTACTATAAACAACTTTCTCCTTTGGGCCCGTCTAAGTTACAACAGAGACGGTTAAACACAGAGCCCCACTTTTCACGGTGGGGTTTTGTGTAGCAATGAAGAGTGAAGCAAGA
>CAIXAE010000039.1 GCA_903917345.1 uncultured Methylococcaceae bacterium
CCGTGCAGGTGATCTTGCAGAATACTATGCTAACCCTGAACTAGCCTTAAAAGAACTCAATTGGAAAGTAGAAAAAACTTTACATAATATGGTGGCTGACACTTGGAATTGGCAATCTAAAAACCCTCAAGGCTATCGATAAGTTACGATGGATAATCGAACCTTTACCAATCGAATTATAGTACTCGATACTGAAACCACGGGATTAAGTCCACAAGACGGTCATCGAATTATTGAAATTGGTTGCGTTGAAATGGTCAAACGCCGGATTACTGGTAAACGCTTCCATGTTTATATTAATCCAGATCGCTTAATTGATGCCGGCGCTATTGCCGTTCATGGTATATCAAATGAGTTTTTGGATGATAAACCGCGTTTTGAACAAGTATTAGATGATTTCTTAGCTTTCATTAAAGACGCAGAACTCGTTATTCACAATGCGCCATTTGATGTAGGATTTATAAATCATGAGTTGTCGCTACTTAATAAATCCCTAGGAAAAGTAGAAGATTATTGTAAGGTCTTCGATTCACTAGCCTACGCTAGAAAGAAACATCCTAGCCAAAGAAATAGCCTTGATGCTCTATGTAAACGTTATGGTGTTGATAACAGTCAACGTGGATTACATGGCGCATTATTAGATGCTGAGATATTAGCGGAAGTGTTTTTATTAATGTCAGGCGGACAATCCTCCTTACTCGATAACATAAACACAGAAGGATCGAAATCAACAGAAAAGACAGCCAAATACCTACATATAGACCGGCAGGCTTTAAAGATTATTAATTGTACGGATGAAGAACTCACCCTTCATGAAGAAATTTTATCAACTATTCAGAAAACGAGCGGTCAGTGCTTGTGGCCACGGACCACAAGCAATGACCGCTAGATTAATATTGGATCAGTTAAAACTTATCCAATTGCCTATTATTCTGCTTTCGGTTTAGCTCGACGTGAAGTTGAGCTCATACGTTTTTTACTTTTATCTACTTTTTTAGCAGTATCATCAAATTTACCACCTGATGCACCCTCACCTAACTTAGAGATATTAAGTAGTTGACCCGCCACTCGGATCTTTTTCAATTCTTCAATCAGCTCTTTAGGCATGCCTGCTGGTAATTCAACAGTACTAAAACCATCTTGAATTCTAATACGAGCAATATGATCACCGTCGATACCTGTCTCGTTAGCAATTGCACCCACTATATTGCCAGGTTTAACACCATGGTTGTGCCCCACTTCAATGCGGAAAGTTTCCATTTCGATATCAGCACCTGAACCAAAACTACGTTTTGGTTTACGGTCTCTATCAGAACGTTCACCTCTTTCTCTGCGTGGACGATCATCTCTGCTTGATCTATCGTCTCTATCCCTATCTCTACTTTCATGAACTTTTTTAGGTAGATTTTGAAGTAATAATGGAGTATCACCCTGCACTATTTTAGCTAAAGCGGCCGCAATTTCTAACGCAGATACATTATGTTCTTGTTGATATTGTTCTAATAACTGAGAGAAGAAACTAAGTTCTTGACTCGCCAAAGTATCAGTAATGTTTTGTTTAAAACGAGAAATTCTTTTGTTATTGATGACTTCCGTTGAAGGCAAGCCCATTTCTTCGATTTTTTGTTTAGTAGCTTTCTCAATATTGCTCAGTAACTTACGTTCTCTAGGAGCAATAAATAAGATAGCATCACCTGTACGACCTGCACGACCTGTTCTGCCAATACGATGAATATAAGACTCTGTATCATAGGGAATATCGTAATTGACAACATGCGTAATACGCTCAACATCCAAGCCACGAGCTGCTACATCAGTCGCTAGCAAAATATCTAATTTGCCATTCTTAAGATGAGCAATGGTGCGCTCTCTTAAAGCTTGAGACATATCACCATTAATGGCGGCCGCTGAATAACCCCTGGCCTCTAATTTTTCCGCTAATTCAATGGTCGCTGTTTTTGTACGCACAAAGATAATCATGCCATCAAAAGTTTCTGCTTCCAATATGCGTGTTAATGCATCTAACTTGTGTACACCACTGACCATCCAGAAACGCTGACGGATGTTTTCTGCTGAAGCTGTTGTGACTTTGATAGTGACTTGTTCAGGATCAGTTAAATATTCTTGAGCAATTTTGCGAATAACCGAAGGCATAGTCGCAGAGAATAAAGCGATTTGGATATCATCTGGCGTTTGTTCTAAAACCCATTCAACGTCATCGATAAAGCCCATGCGTAACATTTCATCCGCTTCGTCTAATACTAATACTTTTAAAGTATCTAAATTTAGAGTGCCTTTGCGCATATGATCCATAACACGCCCTGGCGTGCCTACAACTACATGTGCGCCTCTTTTAAGCTGACGTAATTGAGTGCTGTAATCTTGGCCACCATAAATGGGCAACACATGAAAACCTTTCATATGTGCAGCATACCGTTGGAAAGCTTCAGCAACTTGAATAGCCAACTCACGTGTAGGTGCTAGAACTAAAACTTGTGGATCTTTTTGTCGTAAATCAATACGAGATAGTATGGGTAGTGCGAAAGCAGCAGTTTTACCTGTTCCTGTTTGCGCTTGTCCCAATACATCTTTGCCTTGCAGCATAAAAGGGATAACTTGCGCTTGAATAGGTGAAGGTGTTTCATACCCCACATCGTCCAATGCTTTTAGCACGGGGTCTATCAGTGCTAATTCACGGAAAGTGGTTAATGTTGAAACATCATTGGACATGTATTTACCTGTATGGAATATTTAGAATGCGCATCAAGCGCGGAGAACTGATTGTTTTATCAAGCCATTATAACTGATATTAATAACTTTTGCAGTATAAGATGGTATTCACCGCCCACACAAAATTCAAACTTAACGCTTTGTTTAGCACTTCTTACCACTAAGCTTTTCATTTAAGACATTGCCCTGAGTACCTTTTTTATGTGTTTGCTTGCTATAATGATCCCTATAAAAAACTCTATCCATTTTAATCGAGAGATTGCATGATTCAAGGTAGTATCGTAGCGCTAGTAACACCGATGTTTAATAACGGTGAAATTGATAAAGCAAGTTTAAAAAAAATTATTGAATATCATATTGAACAAGGCACAGACGCTGTCGTAGCAGTGGGTACCACGGGTGAATCAGCCACATTAACAGAGGCAGAACATTGCGATGTTATAAAAACTATTGTGGAGTATGTAGCAGGTAGAATCCCTGTAATAGCCGGAACAGGCGCAAATTCAACAACAGAAGCCATAACGCTGACTCGTAAAGCAAAAGAAGCCGGTGCTGATGCCTGTTTAATCGTTACACCTTATTACAACAAACCCACGCAAGAAGGTTTATATCTACACCACAAAGCGATTGCTGAAGCCGTAGATATTCCACAAATTCTTTATAACGTTCCAGGCAGAACAGCCTGTGACATGTTGCCAGAAACCGTTGGCCGCTTATCTAAAGTCCCTAATATTGTAGGCGTCAAAGAAGCCACAGGGGATTTAACTAGAATTGCACAAATTAGAACATTAACCGGCCCTGACTTTGCACTTTATACAGGAGACGATGCAACCAGCCGAGAGTTTTGCTTACTCGGCGGCAATGGCACCATTACCGTCACTGGGAATGTAGCGCCTCGCTTAGTGCATGAGATGATAAAGGCAGCCATGCAAGGTGATAAAGAAACTTCATTAGCCATTGATAATAAATTGGTTGATCTCCATAAGCACCTCTTTATCCAATCTAATCCTATCCCCGTTAAATGGGCAGTTGCAGAAATGGGACTCATGGAGGATGGCATTCGCCTCCCCCTAACTTGGTTAACTGAAGATTGTTTCACTCAAGTGCGCGATGCTATGCATAAGGCAGAAGTACTCTAATGAGCAAATTAATACGCACTACACTTTTATGCACTATTGTATTAACTAGCATGACAGCTTGTACCTATATCAAAAGTTTATTTCCTGACAAAGAAAAAGACTACCAGTATACGGCTGAACTACCCCCACTGATTATTCCAGACGACTTAAAACAAAGCAGCGCACCGAGTATAAAAGCTGACACTGTTGCCAAATCAGAGCCCACAGCTGCACCTCAAACTAGGACTCAAGCAGTCATAAACCCTGCACCCGCAGAAACAGTTACACAAAATGAAACACCTGTCTACTCAGCACCTGTTCAAACAGACACCAACAATGAAGCCCCTGAGAAACTGAGTATCACCGACAAACAAAATGAAGTTGAAATCAACGCTCCCATCGGTAGATCTTATCGTCTAGTTAACAAGGCATTGACATTAAAAGTAATTGAAGTTATTGAGCGTAATCAACAAACAAATAACTTCAAAGTGCATTTTGATCCTAATGAACAAAAGCCTGCAGATGACTCTTACTGGGGTAAATTTACTTCATACTTTGACAGCTTAGATTTCTCACAAGACATTTATCTAGTAAAACTACAAGAAGTAGATCAAAAGACAACCCGCATTTTAATTGCCGATCAACAAGAAAAAACATTAAGCGATAGCAACAGCACACTTTTATTGAACACTATAAAAGCAGGGCTGAAAGAAGAATTAACCGAACAATAATTATTCATTACCCTTATTGACCCCGCTTCCAATAGGTCAATTGGGGTAAACAAAAACACCAACTGCACTACTAACATGCTAAAAATACCCGGTACCTCCGCTTTATCTGACTTCCGTATAAATCGTTTGCTAAATGATTTAAAAGAAATTGAATCGCACATCTCAGCAGTCTCTGCCACTTACATTCATTTTATAGACAACGACGCGGCACTTAACGAAGCAGAACATAACGTACTCACGCAATTATTAGACTATGGTTTTTCACCTTCTAAAGCAGTTGAAAAGACCGAATCATTATTAGTCATTCCACGTTCAGGCACTCAATCACCTTGGTCAAGTAAAGCAACAGAAATTACTCAACGTTGCGGCTTAACAAAAATAAAACGTGTTGAACGTGGCATTGACTATGTAATAAACACATCTGCCCCACTCTCTGAAGCCGTTAAAGCAAGCATTTCAACGTTATTACATGATCGCATGACTCAAAGCGTATTATTTAATTCGCAAGAGCCCGATTTATTTTCACAACATGCGCCGCTTCCCCTCGTTTCCATCAATATTATCGAACAAGGCAAAGATGCCTTAATTAAAGCCAATACAGAACTAGGTTTAGCGCTCTCAGGCGATGAAATAGATTACTTAACAAACAGCTTTACACAGTTGGGCAGAAACCCAACAGACGTTGAACTGATGATGTTTGCGCAGGCCAACTCAGAACACTGCCGCCATAAAATATTCAATGCCGACTGGACCATTGACGGTGTAGAACAAGCTCAGTCTTTATTTGGCATGATCAAAAATACAGCAACAAAAAGTCCAGAAGACATTTTATCTGCTTATCATGACAATGCGTCAGTAGCGGTTGGGTCAACCGCACAAGTCTTCATTCGTAATGCCATTACGGGTGAATACGCCTATACAGAAGAAGACGTACCATTCTTAATGAAAGTTGAAACACACAACCACCCTACCGCTATTTCGCCTTTCCCAGGTGCGGCGACAGGTTCCGGGGGAGAAATTAGAGACGAAGGCGCTACAGGCAGAGGTTCACATACCAAAGCCGGATTAACCGGATTTTCAGTTTCACATTTAAATATCCCCGGTTACGCACAGCCTTGGGAACAAAATAACGGCAAACCAGAACGCATTTCGTCTGCTTTAGACATCATGCTTGAGGGTCCATTAGGGGGCGCTGCCTTTAATAACGAGTTTGGTAGACCCAATATCGCCGGCTACTTTAGAAACTTTGAACAAGCCGCACCAGGATCAAATAGCAACGAATATAAAGGCTACCACAAACCCATTATGATAGCGGGCGGCATGGGCAACATACGCCCCATGTTAATTGACAAACAACCCATCCCGGCCGGTTCCTTAATTATTATCTTGGGTGGTCCCGCGATGCTGATAGGCTTAGGCGGTGGCGCTGCTTCTTCGCAGGCATCAGGTTCAGGCTCAGAAGATTTAGACTTTGCCTCAGTACAGCGTGAAAATCCAGAAATGGAACGTCGCTGCCAAGAAGTCATCAACCACTGCAACTCACTCGGTAGTGATACACCGATTGTATCTATTCATGACATTGGCGCAGGCGGGTTATCAAATGCCGTGCCTGAAATCATTCATGACTGTGACCGTGGTGGACGTTTTGAATTACGTAAAGTCAACATTGCTGATAAAGGCATGTCGCCCATGCAAATCTGGTGCAATGAAGCACAAGAACGCTATGTTGTCGCCATTAAACCAGAATCACTTGACCTATTCGCCTCTTTCTGTGAGCGTGAACACTGCCTGTATGCTGTTATTGGGGAAGCCACTAACGAAGAACACCTCACCTTGAATGACGCATTATTAAACGACAAACCCGTCAACATCCCCATGTCTATCTTATTTGGTAAGCCACCCAAAATGCATAGACATACAGCGCATGTGCAACCAGAAACCACTGCATTAAACTTCAACACTGTTGATATTAAAGACGCCGTAGCACGTGTATTGTCATTCCCTGCTGTAGCAGACAAAAGTTTCTTAATACACATTGGTGATCGTTCAGTAACCGGCTTAGTAGCTAGAGACCAAATGGTAGGCCCATGGCAAGTACCCGTAGCCGATGTTGCTGTTACCGCTTCTGGCTTTTATGCCTACACAGGTGAAGCCATGGCTATGGGTGAACGCGCACCTGTCGCCGTTATTAATGCACCCGCCTCAGGTCGTTTAGCCATTGGTGAAGCCATCACCAATATTGCAGCCGCCAACATCGCGGCACTCAACAAAATTAAAATATCTGCCAATTGGATGGCGGCTGCAGGTTATCAAGGTGAAGATGCCGAACTATTCGATACCGTAAAAGCAGTAGGCATCGATTTATGCCCTGCCCTAGGTATTGCTATTCCCGTAGGTAAAGACTCTTTATCTATGAAAACGGTATGGCAAGATAACGGAGCAGAAAAAGTGATGACCTCACCGTTATCATTAATTGTCACTGCATTTGCCCCCGTTGTAGACATTAGCAAAACACTAACACCACAACTTAAATGGTTAAATAACGAAGCCACTCAATTACTGTTTATCAACCTAGGCAAAAGCCGTTTGGGTGGATCCATACTGGCACAAGTCTACAATCAAATCGGCCAAACACATGATTGCCCCGACGTTGATGACCCTGCGTTATTAAAAGCCTTTTTTACATCGATTCAAACACTCAATAGCCAAGGAAAAATACTCAGCTATCATGACCGTTCAGACGGCGGTTTATTAGCCACAGTGGCTGAAATGATGTTTGCGAGCCGCCTTGGCGCTGATATAGCCATTGATGCATTAGGTAATGATGTCTTATCCGCATTATTTAATGAAGAGTTAGGTGCTGCCATCCAAGTTAAAGTCAGCGAGATTGATGCTGTACTTAAAGTACTAAGTGATGCTGGATTAGCCAATAACACTCACAGTCTGGGTAAAGTAACTCAAGAACCTCGCTTATCTATTCACTTTAACCATCAACTGGCTTATTCAGCTACACGTGCAGAACTACAAACCATCTGGTCAGAAGTCAGCTACCGTATGCAAGCCATGCGTGACAATCCAGATTGTGCAAAACAACAATTTGATCGTATTGCAGATGACAAAGATCCAGGCCTAAGCGCTACTTTATCATTCGATATTAATGACGACATCACACGTCAATATGCGACTACTGATAGACCCAAAGTCGCCATATTAAGAGAACAAGGCGTTAATGGTCATGTTGAAATGGCAGCCGCTTTTGACCGAGCCGGCTTCACCAGCATCGATGTGCACATGACTGACATTATTCATGGTCGTGTCAGTTTAAGTGACTTTACCGGCTTAGTCGCTTGCGGCGGCTTCTCTTATGGTGATGTATTAGGTGCTGGGGGCGGATGGGCTAAATCTATCTTATTTAACACCCGCGCTAGAGAAGAATTTACAGCATTCTTTAACCGACCCGATACATTCGGTCTTGGCGTATGTAATGGTTGCCAAATGATGTCAGGCTTAAAAGATATTATCCCTGGTGCAGAACACTGGCCGAGCTTTAAGCGTAATCGTTCAGAACAATTTGAAGCCCGAGTAGCCATGGTCGAAATCCAACCCTCACCCTCTATCTTCTTTACCGGCATGGCTGGCTCTAAACTACCAGTGGCAGTTGCCCATGGCGAAGGAAGAGCCGAGTTTGCAGATGATATCCAAACGACTATCAACGCAAACAACATTGCCGTTTCATATGTTGATAACTATGGCAATAGCTCCACAGAATTTCCGGCCAACCCCAATGGATCCCCTTTTGGCATAACCGGTCTTACCAATTCTGATGGCCGTTTTACCATTATGATGCCACATCCAGAGCGTTGCTTTAGAGCCATTCAAAACTCTTGGCATCCAGAAGAGTGGCAAGAATACGGTGCGTGGATGAGAATGTTTAGAAATGCTAAAGTCTGGACACAAAGTATAAAATAACCCTATTAAAATCAAGCACTGGATGATGAATGATTTCGATAAGTTATAAAAATATAATAAAGCTACTGTTAATCACAGCTGTCCTAGTTATATTTACCATACCCGATATTCTTTTAGAGTTAATAGTTGAAGGCATCCACTTAATCATAGAAAGTATCGCTGAAATGGCGCATCTGATATTTGAAGGCGTCGAATCGATGCTAGACAATGTGATTGAAGAAAATTTTCATACCGAAATGCATGAAACACAGATCGTGGTGTTTTATATCATCATGAGTGTGCTATGCATTCCAATGTACTTTATTGCAAGGGTACTGCCGCGTGTGTATAACGCACTGGATAGAAGTGTTAGCGCAGTCTGGAGCACCCAAAAAAGCAATCTACAAATGACTTGGTTAGGCCTATCTCTACAAGAAAAAATAAAGTATGGCCTCATACTCATTGCCGGCCTCTACATCGCTTCATTTTTTGTAATGTAACCCACTCGTTTCACCGAACAGCCGTTTTATTATGACGATTAAAAAAGTACAACCTAACAAAGACAAGTTAAATCAAATTGTAACCGACGCTAGACGTAACCAAGAACTCAGAGAACAATCCTACCGGGGCCAAGCTCTTAAACTTTACCCTTGGATTTGTGGCAGATGTGCGCGTGAGTTTACCCATACGACTATTACAGAATTGACTGTCCATCATAAAAACCATAATCATGATGACAACCCTAGTGATGGTAGCAATTGGGAATTACTTTGCCTTTATTGCCATGATAATGAACATCAACGCTACGAAGAAACGCGCTTTAGCAGTTCAAAATCAGCAGGTATGAGTGCAAACATTGTTACGCATAACCCTTTTGCGAACCTTAAAAACCTTATAGATACAAAAAAATAAGTTTACGGGGCTTTTATAGCAAAGTATCAATGCCTTTATTGGCTAATTGATCTGCTCTTTCATTCCCGGCATTACCCGAATGGCCTTTTACCCAGCACCATTCAATTTTATGATCATAGATCAGTGCATCTAAGCGCCGCCATAAATCTTCATTTTTAACCGGTGCTTTAGCAGCCGTTTTCCAACCTCGCTGCTTCCAATTAGGCATCCAATCCGTAATCCCTTTAAGCACATAACTCGAATCACTAAACAACTTTATGTCACAGGGCTGTTTTAACGCTTCCAACGCTTTTATAACCGCCATCAACTCCATCCGATTATTCGTAGTGTGCTTTTCTGCACCAAACAACTCTTTTTCGATGCCTTTAAAATTAAGAATTAAACCCCATCCGCCGGGGCCTGGATTACCTCGACAAGCCCCATCTGTATAGATAACGACATTACTCATGTTTATTTTTTTGGGCGACTGAATTCATGGAGCTCACTAAGCTTAACTGGCTTGCAAAGTTTTTAACGGGCGTTAAAGGGATTATATTATAACGACGTTTAATCGCTCTCACGGCATAAGCCGAATAAAAAAGTGAAAAGCCCCCATTCATAGAGCGACCTTGTTTGGTACTGATATAATCTAAATGAAATTTTGATGTGGCAAGTACTTCAAAATTAAGAAGCTTTAACCAATCCATTGTCCTTGCACGGTAAATAAAGAACCCTCGCCAAGAATCTGACCATTTCTTTTCTAATAAAAACTGGTATCTCACCCAAAAGCTTAAAGGATTAAAGTTAAGCACCACTAATACGCCTTCTGGCTTTAAAACACGTTCAATTTCACGCATGGTTTGAAAGCGATGCGTATCAAACTCTAATAAATGCGGCACTATCACCATATCCATAGACTCAGTTTGAATCGGTAAAGCATACGCTTTGGCATTAATATGTCGAGCTGTTGGGCAACCCATGCCTTTGGCATCCAGAATGGTGTAACTTTTATATAAACTGCAGTCTACAAATTCACTTTCCCAATTTAAACCGCCAATTTGCAAGACTTCTTGCTGACAACTCACCGTGATAGACTTTTTTAGGTACTCCACCTCAAGGTCTCTGAGTAATTTCCCCCTGGGGGTGTGATACCATGAAAACAGAAAGTTACGCTTCATTATTAATAAATTCCATCACATTAATTGTGTTAATGATATTTCTATAAAAAAATGTTATCATTTATTTGAAGAAAGTAAATATAAGGTTTATAAATGACACGCGTTAAACTTAACCGTTCTCTTAATTTGTTGGCAATGTCGACTACCCTCATCCTTGTGGGCTGTAGTGACTCACCTAAACAATCCTTAAATCTCTCAGAAGCGGCGCCTATTATCTCTCCACAAGAAGAAAATAGCAGCCACCACAAACATCGCAATTTACACCTACATAGAGCCTCTAAAACAGCGTCTAACCATAAGAACACGGTTTGGGAGCGCATGTTATCGCTTTATTCATTACCTGATTTTAATAATCCTCGGGTAGATAAAGAATTAGAATGGTATCTAGACCATCCTGCAGCGCTTGCTATTATCCAACAACGCGCAGAACCTTACTTAGCGCATATTTTAGATGAAATTGAAGCGCGCCATATGCCCGGTGAATTGGCCTTACTGCCTGTGGTCGAAAGTGCTTTTGTACCCGATGCCTATTCTAAAGCAGATGCGTCAGGACTTTGGCAATTTGTACCCGCCACTGGCAGAGACTATGGTTTACAACAAAACGATTGGTATGATGGCCGTCGCGATATTTGGGCATCAACAAAAGCAGCCACCACCTATTTAAAAGAACTCAGTGAAACATTCAATGGCGATTGGTTATTGGCGCTTGCCTCTTACAATTGTGGTCAAGGTCGTTTAAAGAAAGCCATTGATAAAAACACAGAACTTAAACTACCCACTGATTATTGGTCATTAGATTTACCCGCAGAAACAGAAGATTATGTGCCGCGTTTATTAGCCATTGCCCAAATCTTTGGTAACGCTGATGAATATAACATTAATCTACAACACATTCCCAACAGACCGTACTTTGAAGTTGTTGATATTAAATCACCGCTGGATTTAAACAAAGCCGCGGAATTAGCGAACACACCCTTGCATGCATTTTTAAAACTAAACCCCGGTTTTAATAAAGGCAGTACAGCCCCACAAGGCCCGCACCGTCTTTTAGTACCTGTAGCACAAGCGGAAGACTTTAAGAACAAATTAGCAGAATTGCCCTTATCTGAACGGGTTTCACAAAAATACTTATTTGCGCAACGTGCACCCGCTTTTGCGTTACACAAAGATAATCGTCAAGACTTGCTAAAACCGATTACGATCGCTTACAAAGTTAAAGCCGGTGAAAACTTAGCCAGCATTGCAACTAAGAATCACACCACACCTAAAACTTTGCGCCTCTTAAATCATATGAAGAGTGATGCCATTCATCTGGGTATGAATCTTCAAATACCGAATGAGGCGAAACCCAATTTAAACAAATCTGTACTGGCACAGCTAGAAAACCCAAGCAAACCTAAAGCTTCTACTAGCCAAAGTTATGCCGTTAAAAAAGGCGACAATATTACAACCATCTCACATCACTTCTCTGTATCGCCTAAAGAATTGGCCGCTTGGAACAATGTAACCGTTAACTCAGCCTTAACACCGGGTAAAAAACTAACGATTAAAGCGCCTAATCAACAAGTGGCAAGTGCTGCACCCATGCGCTTAATCAGTTATACCGTGGGTAAAAATGATTCCTTAAATCAAATTTCTAAAAAGTTTAACGTACCGGTTAATGACCTACGTAAAAACAACGTAACCGCCTTAGCCAAGGGCATACACCCAGGGCTTAAATTAAAAATTCTAGTTGATGGCAATCAATCGGCAAGTTAAGCTTTACTAAAAAGTAAGCCTGTCTCATCTGCAGTCACCTTAATCGTATCACCGGCCATAAACGCCCCACCCAAGATAGATTGCGCTAGCGGATTCTCAAGCTGTTGTTGAATCGCTCTCTTCATTGGTCTTGCCCCATATACAGGATCAAAACCCGCCTCCCCTAAAATATCCAACGCTTGATCGGAAATCTCAAAACCAATCTCTTTATCTCTTAAACGTACGCGTAGATGTTCAATCTGAATACTAGAAATCGCTCTGATTTGCTCTCTAGCGAGCGGATGGAAAACCACCGCCTCATCAATACGATTAATAAACTCTGGTCTAAATTGCTGACTGACTCTTTCCATCACCGCCGCCTTCATGACCGGATACAACGCTTCACCCGATAACTCTTGAATAATGTCAGAACCAATATTAGACGTCATCACAATCACGGTATTTCTAAAATCGACCGTTCTGCCTTGCCCATCTGTTAAACGCCCATCATCTAAGACTTGTAACAAGATATTAAACACATCCGGATGCGCCTTTTCTATCTCGTCCATCAAAATCACTGAATACGGCTTACGTCTGACTAACTCCGTTAAATAGCCGCCTTCTTCATAACCCACATACCCCGGAGGCGCACCGATTAAACGCGCTACCGAATGCTTCTCCATAAACTCTGACATATCAATACGCACCATAGAATCGGTGGTATCAAACATAAACTCCGCTAAGGCTTTACATAACTCGGTTTTACCCACACCCGTTGGGCCCAAGAATAAAAATGAACCATTAGGACGATTAGGATCCGACAAACCCGCTCTAGAACGACGAATCGCATTACTCACGGCCTTAAGCGCTTCTGTTTGGCCCACAACGCGTTTACTTAAGTAATCTTCCATACTTAGTAACTTCTCACGCTCGCCTTCCATCATCTTAGAAACAGGAATACCCGTCCACTTAGAGACCACCTCGGCAATTTCTTCATCTGTCACTTTATTACGCAACAAAGTCATCTTATGTGACTCATCCGGCGCAGCGTTGGCCAATTGTTTTTCTAACTCCGGAATAATGCCGTATTGCAACTCAGACATGCGTCCAAAATCATTCGCACGCGTCGCCGCTTCTAAATCTGTTTTTGCTTGATCTAACTTTTCTTTAATACTAGCCGATCCTTGTAACAAGGCCTTTTCGGCTTTCCAAATTTCTTCTAAATCAGAATATTCTTTCTCTAACTCGGCAATATCCGTTTCAAGCGTTGATAAGCGTTTCTTAGAAGCCACATCCTTTTCTTTCTTTAACGCAACCTGTTCTATTTTTAACTGAATTAAACGACGATATAAACGATCCATTTCTTCGGGCTTAGAATCAATCTCCATACGGATACGACTGCCCGCCTCATCAATTAAATCAATCGCCTTATCAGGTAATTGTCTATCAGCAATATAGCGATAAGATAAGGTGGCCGCCGCTACAATGGCAGGATCAGTAATTTCCACACCATGATGCACTTCATACTTTTCTTTTAAGCCACGTAAAATGGCAATTGTATCTTCAACCGAAGGCTCATCGACCATCACCTTTTGAAAACGACGCTCTAAAGCCGCATCTTTCTCAACATATTTACGATATTCATCTAAGGTAGTGGCGCCCACACAATGTAACTCACCTCTGGCCAAAGCAGGCTTTAACATATTACCCGCATCCATAGCGCCTTCTGCTTTACCGGCCCCCACCATAGTGTGTAGCTCATCTATAAACAGAATCACCTGGCCTTCTTGCTTAGCTAAATCATTTAAGACCGCTTTAAGGCGTTCTTCAAACTCCCCTCTAAATTTAGCACCGGCAATCAACGCCGCCATGTCTAACGACAAAACTTGTTTGCCTTTTATACCCTCAGGCACCTCACCATTAACGATACGTTGAGCTAAGCCCTCAACAATCGCAGTTTTACCTACACCGGGCTCACCAATTAAAACCGGATTGTTCTTAGTACGACGTTGTAACACCTGAATGGTCCTACGAATCTCATCATCACGCCCAATCACAGGGTCTAACTTACCTTGCTCAGCGCGCTCTGTTAAATTGATGGTGTATTTATTTAACGCTTGGCGTTGGTCCTCTGCATTAGCATCGTCTACCGCTTCGCCACCGCGCATTTTATCAATCGCCACTTCTACCGCCTTAGTTGAAAGCCCCAGTGTTTTAAATAATTGACTTAAATAGCCTTTCTCTTCACACGCGGCTAATAAAAACAACTCACTGGAGATGAATTTATCATTACGCTTTTGGGCTAATTTATCGGTTAAATTGAGTAAACGAGAAGATTCATTAGAGATTTGTACATCACCCCCAGAACCCGATACCGTAGCAATACGGTTAAGCTCGGTATTTAACTCCGTACGCAATAACTGCGTATTAATACCGATTTGGGCTAACAACGGCTTAATACTGCCGCCTTCTTGCTCCAACAAAGCCGTCATTAAATGCACGGGTTCTATAAATTGATGATCTTTACCTAAAGCCAGACTCTGCGCATCCGCTAGAGCCGCCTGAAACTTACTGGTTAATTTG
Source organism: uncultured Methylococcaceae bacterium (assembly GCA_903917345.1). GTDB lineage: Bacteria > Pseudomonadota > Gammaproteobacteria > Methylococcales > Methylomonadaceae > Methylobacter_C. The sequence continues at coordinate 14,917 of CAIXAE010000039.1, forward strand.
TCCATACGCATGAGAGGTACCTAATAAAAAGTGATTTAATTGCCACGGATATTAGGGATCATCCGCATGATTTCAAGGTGTAATAAGCCTAATGATTATAGGCTTATTTATGCAAGAAAATACGATGAATTTACAATATTAGAAATTAAACTTACAAAGATATATCTACAAAACCATGCGTGCCCCGTTTTGATTTAATGGCTAACCAGTCTTTTAAATGCTTAAGTTCCGGCGTTTCTTCTAAAGCATCTAAACTTTGTTTATTTTTTAATAACCTAAAAGCCGAAGACAACACATTATAACGATCGCCTGTAATACCGGCGCGTCTTAAACCTACGGTATTTAAACGATAATGCTTAGCGGGTCTGCCACCGATTAACATATAGGGCATCACATCCATATTTAAACCGGTCGTGCCTTGCACAATGGCATAAGAACCAATTCGGCAAAACTGGTGGGCCACTACAGCACCGCCCATAAACACATTATTACCCACTTCAACATGGCCACCAATCGCCACGTTATTAGCAAAAATAGTATTGTTGCCCACATGACAATCATGCGCCACATGACTGTTATTCATAAAAAAACACCCAGACCCAATCACCGTTTCTGCGTGCTCTTTAGACGCGCGATGCGCCGTAAAACCTTCTCTAAAATGATTATTATCCCCAATAATCAACCACGATTCCGTCTCGGGTTTAAAGCCGGTATCCTGTGGCAATCCACCTAATACCGCATGGGGATGTAACACATTACCCTCACCCATTTTAACGTGCCCATGCACCACAGCATGCGCACCAATCTGACACTGTGCGCCGATTACAGCACCGCTCTCAATCACAGCAAAAGGCCCCACAGTAAGATTTTCGCCTAACACCACATCAGCCGCAATGTAAGCAGTGGGATGAACATTTTGTGTCATATTAACTATCCTCTAGGATGAAATTTTAAATGTAATTCTTTTAAGCGCTCCCGCGCAATATGCGTATAAATTTGGGTGGTGGATAGATCAGAATGACCTAATAACAACTGCACTACCCGCAAATCTGCGCCATGATTTAATAAATGGGTCGCAAATGCATGCCGCAAAGTATGCGGTGAGATGTCTTTAGTAATACCTGCTTTTTTCGCATGACGTTTGATAATATGCCAAAACGCCTGTCTTGTCATGCCATCTGCACGATTTGTGACAAATAAATAATCCGATTGTTGATTACCCAATAAGCCTTCCCGGGCTTGATTAATATAGGTATCTAAACAGGCCATCGCCTCTTCGCCAACGGGCACCAAGCGCTCCTTATTGCCCTTACCGGTAATTCTAACCACGCCTTGTCTAAAGCTGATTTGGGAGAACTTTAAACCAACCAACTCAGAGACCCGTAAGCCAGTGGCATACAACATCTCTAACATGGCCTTATCTCGACAACCCTGAAGATTGGTAACTTCTGGGGCATCTAATAATAATTCGACATCGTGTTCTGATAATGGGACAGGCAGTAAACGCCCGATATGCGGCGCTTCTATTAAAGCGGTGGGGTCTTTAGTGATTTTATTCTCGCGGATGTAATAACCATAAAAGCGTCTTAAACTTGATAAAATACGCGCTGCAGTTCTACTACCCAGCCCTTCTTGATAACGATTAGCTAAAAATGCCGAAATATCTGCGGTATCAACGGCCAACATATCTTTTTGACCTAACCATAGAGCGTAAATTCTTAAATCACTGCTATAAGCCGATAAGGTATTCTCGCTTAAGCCCTGCTCTACCCAAACAGCATCAAGGAATTGTTCAATTAATCGACTAGCACTCATCATGTTACCCATAGCCAAATTATACATAGACTATAGATTGCATTCACATTGATTTTAAACATCAGGAAGGGGTAACAGATGACTGTTACCCCGGATTAAATGTAAAACAAAGGCACGGTTAAAGACCTAAAACCACCTTTTGAACAGCACTCCAATCGCCTTGCGGCAGACTCTTATCCCACCAACGGATACGATATTCTCGGGTTTCATGGGTATTGCCGGGGGCTAAGGGTCTTTCATCTAGATAAGGTTTAATAGTATCAATGGCTAAAAATGACCATTCTTCATCATCACGACGACTCTCAATCCAGATGCCATCATGGCCGTATTTATTAAAATCAATTCTTACAACAGAATGATCCAAGCCCAACTCAACCGTTAACCAAAACTCCGGTACTAAATGGCTGGTATTATCGGCAGTAGCAATAATGCCCAGATCTTGACCAATCACCTCAGTATAATTAAGACTAGCCTTAATACGAACAATCTGACTAAACAAACGCTTTTGGATGCCCGGCTTAGGCGCAACGGGCGGGGTTAAATAAACAGTAGGCTTGGGATAATCAATCACCGTATCACCTAGCTCAGTAATCACCAAGTATTTATAGGCCGTAGCTTCCTTAGCATCAAGCTGAGTGCCCGGATGCCAATGTTGAAGAATCCAAATGTAATACTGGATTTCTGAGAGGGTTTGGGTAATCTCTAAAGAAGAGATATCACAGGTGGGACCATTAATAGGGAGCTTGGTCGCATAATGACTGAGCCAGATGATCTGATCAGCGCCGATGTTAGGAAAATAAGTATTTGTACTCATGGTAATTACAATCTCCGAAAAAGTTTAGGTAATGAACTTAGAGATAATTACGCGTCAGGATCGGCATGGGGGAGACCACCGAAGAGATTTAGCCCTACTCGCAAAACTATTAGGACTACTGTCGAACCGAGAGGTTAGATAGCAAATGATGCAGCGTGTCCTTAAAGAACCTACCGGCGGCGCTGACAGTTTGCAGACACGCACACTAGACTTAAAGAAACACCCTCTAGAAGACGATAGACTCACCTTGTTCTATCACCCGCTGAGTAACATAGTTTACTAAGACATAAAACACAAGGGTAATCGGTAAGAAAGATTTAGAAACTTACCCAAGAACAGCGCAAGTCTATGATAAAGCGGAGGAAGCCCACCCATCTGCCGAAGAAATGAAGATAGAAATTCATATAAATCCTCTATCATCATATAAAACAGACGATTGAATCATAAATATAAACTGTAGTTATACATTTAATCACATTTACCTTTCAAAATATTTCATATAAAGTACATTTCCAAATAAACCATGACACTTGTAATTAAATTAAATGAGATAAGCTAAGTATAAAAAATAATTCATTGATTATATTCAATACTAAATCATCTTTAGTCACCCAACATTTCATAAAAAATATGACACATAAAGTTGCATTAATAACCGGCATTACCGGCCAAGATGGTTCTTATCTTGCTGTGTTTTTATTAGAAAAAGGTTAAGACCGGCAGAAGTGGACACTTTATTAGGTGACCCGACTAAAGCCAAGGAGTGAACTCCAATGGGGTGCCTTTTATTAATCTACTATGTTATTTAAAAATAACGCGCTACCACTCTAACATAGTTAATCTAGTAACTACTATCATACGACTAGAAAATCTCGCATCATACCCATGTCTTCATGTTCTAAATTATGACAATGGAACATAAACAAGCCTTTAAAATCTTGAAATGGTTTAATGATACGAACCGTTTCACCTGGCATAACTAATACAGTGTCTTTTAAACCCGTTTCTATAAAGCCATCACGCACGGTGTCATAGTCTTCAGTATGGTTTGCGTTTATAGATCGACTAACGATCTGAAAGGGTTGCCCATGTAAATGAATAGGATGTGCCATGGACATCATCATGCCCATGCCACCACCGCCATTATGCTTCATCATGCCCATACCCATTCCGCCACCATGCCCCCCTGCCCCATGATCATGGAATATTTCTATCAATTGCACGGAATTTAACTTAATACGCTCAGTGGCTTGTACATCATTAAACGCATAAGCTTTACCATTTAATAACATTGCCATAGGGCTTTCTGAAATAGCAATGGGTAAAGGTTTATTAGGATTAGCCGTTGCACTGATCGGATGATAGTTAATTGTAGATAATTTATGTGGCAACTTATGACTTTCACTGACCTTTTTAGTGACTCGTGCCGTAAAAATGGGGTAATCACTGCCTACGGGCAAACGAGTGCCCTGCATCATACCACCCATACGCTCTGCCATTTTGGGCAAGACGCCACTAAAAGGTAAACTGCGTAGTACAAGTTGAGAGCCTTCATTACGACCACTAAAATCAGCCCACACATCTAAGCGCTCACCTGGCGCTAACATAACATAGGGTTTAACTTCTGGTTGTTCTAACAAACCACCATCAACACCAATGACAGTTATGGGTGTACCGTCATCCCAAGCCAATTTATAGATGCGGGCATTAGAACCATTTAATATGCGTAAGCGATAGGCTCGACTCTCAACATCAAGCTGATAATGCGGCTTGCCATTTACTAATATTTGATCACCGTAAAACCCAACCATGTGATCATGTCTATTACTGGCGTAAATTAATTGGTTTTTATCATCAAAACGACGATCTTGAATAACGATGGGCACTTCATAAGCACCTGAAGGTAATTCTAACGCCGTTTCTTCTTCGTCTCTAACAAATAAAGCACCGGCTAAGCCATGATAGACCTGTTTGGCTGTTGCCTCATGCGGATGCGGATGATAAATGTTCATCCCCGCTCTATTCAGTACTTCAAACTCATAGACTAATACTTGACCCGGCATAATGGCATATTGAGGGTGGCCATCCATATTCGCGGGCACATGTAAGCCATGCCAATGCGTTACCGTGGACTCAGGTAATTGGTTATATAAATTAATACGGACTTTTTGGCCCTTTTGTAAATTGATGAGCGGTCCTAAATAAGAGCCCGGAATCTCGGTAAGCGTATTTTTAGGACCGGTCTTTAATACCGCTGAATAGTGCTGAACTTGGGTGTTTTGTCCGGGCAATATGGACACAGAACCCGTCTTACAAAATAGATCAAACTCCACATCGGCCTTAAAATTGGCTGAGGCTTTATTGGGACTTATTTTAGGAAATTCTTGCATACCTTCCATGGCATTAAGAATATTAGGAAAACTTGAATACGCCGCCAACCCCAGAGCTGATTGACCTAAAAATCGACGACGTTGAACATTTATTTCACTTGCCATACACTCCCCCTGCGTTAAAAACACCCGTTCATTATAATTATTAGGGTTAATTAAGGCTGGAGTGTATAGCAGTTAAAATTTTGTCACAAGTAAATATGCTTTAACAAGGCAGATTACTTTTTTCTTTTTTATGGATATGCCAGCTGGTTAATTTTAAATTATCATCATACGTAGCAACCGCTGTACAGCTAGCAGCCTTCATGGCGACTTCTTCCATAGGCCATAAAGCCAATTCAGCTAATCCAAATGTAAAAACATCAGCCACAGCATAAGGCACAACGCGCGCTTTTGATAATTCTTCCATACCTGATTTATATTCGTAGTAATCCTGCTTATGGCCGGTGGCATCTCTATTTTCTATAGCGGGGGGGCCCAATTTAGCAATAATGACTTCACGGGGGGTTCCTATTTTAATACCTGATAAGTCAACAGGACCGGGTTGCACAGCTGCTTGATAAACCGAGCAACCACTGGCTAGTAATACGGTAGAAATCAATATAGTGTTATGAATACGCATAAGTGCTCTCTAAAGTCATTGATGAGGGATATGAAAGAATTCTGGTGCGGCCACATTATTGCACAAAAAACGAATACCCTACAAAAAGACCCACTTATCTGATTTATAGATTTATTTATCACGCCATGGAATTCTTTTTAAGAAAATAGGTCAGACATTCTGATTTAATAGCGCTATGCTATTCTTATCCAAAACCAACTGAGGATTATTAAATGTTTAAACTCGTAACGACTACCTTTGCGACCATTATCTTTTCAATTTTTATGACATCAACTTCGTTTGCAGCGGATGAACCCTCTATGCACGAAGTCTACTTGGCGGCAGAAGCCGGTAAATTTGCAGAAGCACAAGCGATGATGGATAAAGTATTAGCTGACCATCCCAACAGCGCTAAAGCACATTTTGTTGAAGCGGAATTAAAAGCCAAACAAGGCTTATTATCTGACGCTAAAATCGAATTAAACACTGCAGAAGCTTTAGAACCTGGCTTAGGTTTTGTTAAACCGGCCACTTTGTTGCATCTTAAAGAACAACTTTCTATTCCAACTACTGCTAATGTACAACACACCCCTGTTGAGCAAAATATCCCCAGCGCGGCTAAAGATTGGCTACCTGCTGCAGGTTTATTTATCGGCTTATTGGTCATTGTGTTTGTGATTAGTGCGTTAATGAAAAGAAGACAATCAACTCTACCGGTTAATTATGGCGGCAACACACCCCGCCCCAATGCAGGCCCTTATGGCAATAATCCAGCAGGCAATTATCCTGGTGGAAACTATCCAGGGGGCGGATATCCTAACCAACCGATGGGCGGACAAAGTTCTGGCTTAATGGGTAGCCTTGCAACTGGCGCTGCATTAGGTGCGGGTGTTGCAGCTGGCGAAGCCTTAGCCCATCACTTTTTAGATGGCGACGGGCATCCTGCTCAACATGCGGATAATTTTGGAAATGCACCCGTTGATAATTCATCATGGGCTGACAATAACAACGCCAACTATAATAATGATATGGGCGGCAATGACTTTGGTATTGCTGATAATTCATCTTGGGATGATGATAGTTTTGGCGGTGATGGCGGAGACGATTGGACTTAATTAATCCTAACTAACCCTCCTAACCCTCCTAACCCTAATTAAAAGTGAAACACTTCAAAGTGGCCCAAGACTTCTCTTCAAAGCCATTTTGGAGTGTTTCAATTGAACAAACACTCCTTTCATTACATTCTTCACTGACCGGCCTCTCTTCAGAAACCGCAGAACAACGTCTTAAACAATACGGTTCTAATCAACTTAACGCTAAAAAACAAAGCAGTAACCTTAAACTATTTATTGCTCAGTTTAAAAACTCCATCATTTTAATTCTGCTATTCGCGACCGGCTTATCCTTTTACTTGGATGAAAAAGTTGATGCAGCCATCATTTTAATCATTATTTTTATCAGCGGTAGTTTGGGATTTTGGCAAGAAAAAGGCGCCGCTAACGCCATTAAAGATTTACTTGCCATCGTGCAAATCACCGTTTGTGTCTTGCGAGATAACCTGCCGCATGAGATTGCGAGTGAGAAATTAGTTCCTGGTGACATTATCCTTTTAAAAGCCGGCGATATCATTCCCAGTGATTGTTTATTAATAAAGTCTGAAAACCTATTTATTGATGAAGCACTTTTAACCGGTGAAAGCTATCCCGTAGAAAAACTACCCGATGTATTAAAGAGCGACACGCCCTTAAGCCAAAGAAATAATGCCCTTTGGATGGGTACGCATGTACAAAGTGGCAGTGGTACTGCCTTAGTGGTTGCCACTGGCCAAGCCGCTGAATTTGGCAAACTGTCTTTACGTATTAAACAAAAAGCGCCTGAAACTGAATTTGAGCGGGGCATCAGACGGTTCGGTTACTTACTGATGGAAGTGACTTTAATACTGGTTATTCTTATTTTTGCGGTCAATGTTTTTTTGGCTAAACCGATTGTCGATTCCTTTTTGTTTGCCCTCGCCTTAGCGGTCGGCCTTACACCTCAACTTTTACCTGCCATTATCAGTGTTAATTTAGCCCATGGCGCTAAACGCATGGCTGCACAAAAGGTCATTGTTAAGCAATTAGCCTCGATAGAAAACTTTGGCAGTATGAATGTGCTGTGTTCTGATAAAACTGGAACGCTGACTGAAGGCGTCGTATATTTAAAAGGCACTTTAGATATTAATAGCAACCCTAACGCTAAAGTGGGGCGCTATGCTTATATTAATTCCTATTATGAAACGGGCTTTAATAACCCCATTGATGAAGCAATCCGAAGCTTTAAAACCTATGATTTAAAAGCCGGCGAAAAGCTTGCAGAAATTCCTTATGACTTTTACCGTAAACGTCTTAGCGTATTGGTAAAAGATCAAAACGATACCCTATTAATATCCAAAGGCGCTTTAAGTAATATCCTGGATATCTGTACAACAGCAGAAGCGGAAGAGGGTTCAATTGTTCCTATTGATAAGGTACGGGACACCATTGAAGTGCTCTACGAACAATTTAGTCGAGAGGGCTTCCGTACTTTAGGGGTCGCCTACAAGAAGATGCCTGAGTTATCTGCATTAACTAATAATGATGAATCTGATTTATGCTTTTTGGGTTTCTTAACTTTCTTCGATCCCCCTAAAGCAAACTGTTCCGCCACTATTCAACAATTACGAGAATTGGGCGTTACCCTTAAAATTATCACAGGCGATAATCATTTAGTCGCAGCGACTGTCAGTAAACAACTCGGTTTAGCTGAACATGAGGTACTGACTGGCCCACAAATCCACAATATGAGTGATTTAGCCCTCATGAACCAAGTGGCTGATGTAGACTTATTTGCCGAAGTTGAACCGAATCAAAAAGAACGTATTATCCTTGCCTTAAAGAAGGCCGGCTTTGTGGTGGGCTATATGGGCGATGGTATTAATGATGTCTCTGCCTTACATGCAGCAGATGTCGGCATCTCTGTAGATAGTGCAGCCGATGTCGCTAAAGAAACAGCGCAAATCGTTTTATTAGAAAAAGATTTAGGTGTTTTAGTGCAAGGGGTTATAGAAGGCAGGATTACGTTTGCTAACACATTAAAGTATGTGTTTATGGCCACCAGCTCAAACTTCGGCAATATGTTTAGTATGGCCGGTGCGTCGTTATTCTTGCCGTTTTTACCCTTATTACCCAAACAAATCTTACTCACCAATCTACTGACTGATTTTCCCGAAATGACAATTGCCTCCGATAATGTGGATGCAGAAATGATCGCCCAACCCAGACGCTGGGATATTAAATTTATCCGTAAATTTATGATTACCTTCGGTTTTGTCAGCTCAATTTATGACTATATGACGTTTGGATTGTTATTGTTAATGGATGTGCCCGCCGATGTGTTTAGAACGGCGTGGTTTACTGAATCTGTCTTATCTGCGGCTTTAATTGTATTTATTGTACGTAGCAGCCAAACCTTTTTTAAAACCCGCCCTAGCATTTATCTAACCTTAGCCACCTTTAGCATCGTCCTTATTACTATCAGCCTCCCTTATACGCCCGCAGCTGAAATCATTGGATTTGTGCCCTTACCTCCCTCACTCATCGGCTTAATAGGGGTGATTGTTACGCTCTATCTTTGTACGGCAGAAATCGCAAAACATCTCTTCTATAAACGTGTAAAGTTGTCATAAATCAGTAACATTAACGCCTGTTTAGCTTAAAAAAATGCCTAACATCAGATAAGATTTGTCGCTATAAGTGTATAAACTCTCAAATATAGAAGCTATGTTGCGACTATGTTGGGATAAATACATATTCTCTGGACAAAAAACGTAAACAAGGTAAAATTACCCATCTTTTTTGTATCAAAATTTCAATAACGACCTCTATAAATGGCGACTATTTCTGTATTAAATGGCCCTAATTTAAATTTATTGGGTGTTCGTGAACCTGGGCACTATGGCAATAAGAGCCTATCTGATATTCAACAATTGCTTGAATCACATGCAATTGAACTAGAACATCTACTCAATTTTCATCAAAATAACGCTGAACACGAAATCGTGGATCTTATTCATTCCGCTTTCCATGATCACGTTGATTTCATCATTATTAATCCAGCCGCCTTCACTCATACGAGTGTGGCGATTAGAGACGCTTTATTAGCGACAAAAATTCCCTTTATAGAGGTTCATTTATCAAACGTCTATGCACGTGAACCTTTTAGAAAACACTCCTATTTCTCAGATATCGCTGTCGGTGTTATCTCAGGCTTAGGTGCAACAGGATACTTATTGGCCCTTCAGGCTGCTCATCAGATATTAACCGAGAGACACTAAATCAATGGATATCAGAAAAATAAAAAAACTCATCGAAATTATTGAAGAATCTGGCATTGCCGAAATCGAAATTAAAGAAGGCGAAGAATCTATTCGCATCAACCGTTACGGCAGCTCAGTCGCTGCAGCCCCGATTACTTACGCTGCACCAGTAGCCGCACCCACGGCTGCAGCTGCAGCGCCAGCTGCGCCTGCGGAAGAAAAAATGACTGGACATGCCGTTAAATCACCGATGGTAGGTACTTTCTATCGTTCTGCATCACCCGGCTCTAAAACATTTGTTGAAGTAGGTCAATCAGTTCAAGCAGGTGACACACTTTGTATTATCGAAGCGATGAAAATCCTTAACCAAATTGAATCAGATAAGAGCGGTACTATCACAAAAATCTTGGTTGAAAATGCTGAACCTGTCGAATACGGCCAACCATTATTCATCATTGAATAAGCAACGGAAAAATTATGTTCAGTAAAATAGTTATCGCTAATCGTGGCGAAATTGCCCTACGTGTTTTGCGCGCTTGCAGAGAATTAGGCATTAAAGTCGTTGCTGTTCATTCTGAAGCAGATCGCGATCTTAAACATGTCCGTCTTGCTGATGAGTCAGTTTGTATTGGACCTGCAGCGTCAGCAGACAGCTATTTAAATATTCCGGCTATCATCAGTGCGGCTGAAGTAACCGATGCTGAAGCGATTCACCCGGGCTATGGTTTCTTATCAGAAAACGCTGATTTCTCTGAAAAAGTAAAACAAAGTGGTTTCGTATTTATCGGCCCTAATGCAGAAACTATCCGCATGATGGGTGACAAAATTTCTGCTAAAAACGCCATGATTGCCGCAGGCATCCCTTGTGTACCGGGTAATAATGACCCGCTATCGGATGATGAGCAACTTAACCTTAAAATGGCTAAAGAAATTGGCTACCCCGTTATTATTAAAGCGGCAGGTGGCGGTGGCGGAAGAGGCATGCGTACTGTTCATACAGAAGCGGCTTTAATTAGTGCTATTGAGATGACTAAAGCCGAAGCCGGCAGTGCATTTGGTAATCCAACTGTATACATGGAAAAATTCTTAGAAGATCCACGTCATATTGAATTTCAAGTATTAGCGGATTCTTTTGGTAATGCCATTCACTTAGGTGAGCGTGATTGTTCTATGCAAAGACGTCACCAAAAAGTCGTTGAAGAAGCACCGGCACCTGGTATTACTGAAGAACAACGTAAAACGATTGGTGAACGTTGTGCTAGAGCCTGTGTTGAAATTGGTTATTTAGGAGCAGGTACTTTTGAGTTTTTATATGAAAAAGGTGAATTCTATTTCATAGAAATGAATACGCGTGTTCAGGTCGAGCACCCTGTTACTGAAATGGTAACTGGCTTTGATATTGTAAAAGAACAATTACGTATCGCAGCGGGATTACCTTTATCAATTACTCAAGATCAAGTAAAAATAACCGGCCATGCGATTGAGTGCCGTTTGAATGCGGAAGATCCTAAAACGTTTATGCCCTGCCCTGGCAAAATTGATCAATTCCATATGCCAGGTGGCCCGGGTATCCGTTGTGAGACTCACATTTACAATGGCTATAAAGTTCCACCTTATTACGATTCAATGATCGGTAAATTAATCGCTCATGGTGAAACACGTGAAGGTGCTATTGCTCGTATGAAAACAGCTCTTAATGAAATCATCATTGACGGCATTAAAACCAATATTCCTCTTCAACAAGAGATTATGGAAGACAGTGCGTTTGGTGTGGGCCAACAAAATATCCATTATCTAGAAAAGAAACTAGGCATACATTAAGTATTACTCAGAAATATCTATCGTGATGGACGCAATTAAGACCATCACGATAGATAAATCACTTCACTGTTAGTCATTGGATTACTCGAGCGTATCCAACCTCCTCTCCTTTATATAGCAAACATCCAGACTATGGCTTGGCATCAACTTTCTGTTATTACCGATGAAAATACCGCTCCACAATTAGCGGACTTTTTTAGTCATCTGGGCGCTGTATCCGTGACTTATATGGACGCTGAAGATGAACCCGTATACGAACCGGGTATTGGGGAAACTAAAATTTGGAGCAACACCCAAGTTGTTGCGCTTTATGAATTAGATGCTAATGTTGATCTGATCAAAGACCTCGTATTTCAGCAATATAAAACAGCTGATTTAAGAAATTGGCTTTATGAAGCAGTGGATGATCAGGAATGGGAGCGGGCATGGATGGAATATTATCAGCCCATGAAGTTCGCTGACAAACTATGGGTTTGCCCGACAGATCAAGAACAATATGAACCTAACACGGTTTGCCTCACTTTAGACCCCGGCTTAGCGTTTGGTACTGGGACACATCCGACTACGGCACTCTGTTTAGAATGGTTGGCGAGTCATGATTTACACCATAAAACAGTTATCGATTATGGTTGTGGCTCTGGTATTTTAGGAGTTGCAGCTGTGTTATTAGACGCCAAGATAGCGCATGGCGTGGACATTGATCCACAAGCCATTACAGCAACTGAAAGCAATGCTTTAAAGAATAAAGTACAAGACAAAATTCACTGTTATTTACCTGAACAATTTAAACCCTTTCTGGCGGATGTCGTGCTCGCTAACATTTTAGCGAAACCATTAATCGATATGTCAGAACAAATCTGTGCGTTAGTAGCCACCGGTGGACAATTGGTTTTATCGGGGATTTTATTTGAACAAGCTGAATCAGTGATTAATGCTTATGAAAAATACATCGACTTTAATCCCTTAACGCAACAAGAAGACTGGATTAGATTAGACGGTATTAAACGCTAAGCAGTACTCTTTTTAACTCAACCCCAACTTTACCTAACTTATGTCTTACCCCGACTTATATTTAAAGAAAAACGAAGACAAACGCTTACGTAAAGGCCATTTATGGGTGTTTAGTAATGAGGTGGATACCAAACGATCGACATTAGATCAGTTTACTGCTGGCGAATTAGTGAATGTTAAAAGTGACGACGGCAAAATACTAGGCACCGCCTATATCAATCCCCAAACACTCATTTGCGCACGTTTGCTATCTAGAAAAGCTAATTTAAAATGTGGCGCTAACTTTTTTAAAGAGCGTCTAACTACTGCGTTAACCCTACGCGAGAAAATATTTCCTAAACCCTTTTATCGTCTAGTCTTTAGTGAAAGTGATGGTCTTCCGGGTTTAGTAATTGATCGTTTCGGAGATGTATTATCCTTACAGATTACAACGGCAGGTATAGAAATTCGTAAAGATGCCTTGTTAGCCGCTCTTATCGAACTCTTAACTCCGACAGCCATCATATTAAAAAATGATAATGGTCAAAGACAATTAGAAGGCCTAAGTCAAGAATCTGAAGTGGTTTACGGACAATTACCAGAAAACTTAATCATCGAAGAAAATGGCGCAAAGTTTAAAGTTGATATTTTAGAAGGGCAAAAGACAGGGTGGTTTTATGATCATCGTAGTAGCCGTGCCCAACTCGCTTCATTTTCTAAAGACCAACGCGTATTAGATTTATTCTCTTATACCGGCGCTTGGGGCGTGCCAGCTGCTATTGCAGGTGCGAGTGAAGTAACTTGTGTTGATGCATCAGAGGGCGCCTTAGCTATCGCTCAAGAAAATGCTCATCTTAATCAGGTGGCTGATAAGATGCAATTTGTACGCAGTGATGTGTTTGAATTCCTTAAGCAAGCCCGCTTAGATAATCAAGTCTATGATATTATCGTGTTAGACCCCCCTGCTCTCATTAAGCGTAAAAAGGATTTTAAATTGGGTTATGAGGCCTATAGACGCCTTAACCATCTGGCATTACAAGTATTATCTAAAAATGGCATTCTAATTTCTGCCTCGTGTTCGTTTCATTTAAGTCGTGAAAATCTACATGAAATATTGCGTAGTTCAGGTCGTCATATTGACAGACATTTAGTGTTTTTTGCATCGGGCGGCCAAGGCCCTGATCATCCTATTGATCCAGCCTCACCCGAAAGTGAATATTTAAAAACATTCTTCTGTTCGGTATCATCAAGTTTATAAAAGCATTGAGCCTTCTTTATTACCATTATAAAATGTAGTTTTTTTATACACGATCCACAAACCAGCATAGATGGCGCAATATTATGAGTGCGCTCTTTAAAACAATAATTTCTACCCATATGAGGATATTAAACTAATGAAAGCCTGCGAATCATGTAGTCGTGCAGAGATCGGCAAACATCATAACCAAGTACCTGTTCTACAAAGAGCGATCGGTTTAATATTTGTTTATCTCCCTATATTGACCTTACCGTTTGTCTTTTTAAGTGCCTACCTCACTTATTACCACTTGATTCTAATTGGTGGTAAAAACATTAAAAAATTCTCTGATTTTCTGCCCGAAAGAAGCTCACACCGTTATGATTTAAAAAACCAAATCACAATGGATGGTTCTTTCAAACTTAGCATGGCACAATCAAAACTTTACTGGATTTTAAACTGCACATGGTATTGCCCAGTGAGTGTGGCCGTATTTGAATGGCACGCTTACATGGTTAAAATTGTTGAAAACTGGTGGTGTCCATTCACCCATGAGAAAAAAGAAGGTTATAGCAACGCTAAGATTGATAAATCTTTCTGGCACATCTATCCTGAAGATCTTGTTAAATTAAACCCAGAAGATCGTGACAATCCTATTTGGAACGAAGACACAGATACTTCTGAATCCAAATATACGGATCATTAAAAGCGTTTGATGCAAATCGGCTCCTATTTTTTAAAAAACAAATTAATTCTTGCGCCTATGGCCGGTATTACTGACCGACCATTTAGAGAATTATGTAAAGAAATGGGGGCCGGCTTGGCCGTTTCTGAGATGGTTGCATCAAATCCGGCCTTACGCTATCATAAAAGAACGTTACTGAAATCAGATCATAAGGGTGAATCTGGTTTACGTTCAGTTCAAATTTTAGGGACTGATCCTCAGCAAATGGCTGAAGCAGCTCAGTTTAATGTTGATCGTGGCGCTCATATTATCGATATTAATATGGGATGTCCTGCAAAAAAAGTCTGCTCTGTTGCAGCAGGTTCAGCCTTATTAAGAGATGAAGTCTTAGTAAAAAAAATATTAGACGCAGTCGTTAATGCTGTAGATGTACCCGTTACGCTTAAAATAAGAACGGGGTGGGATCTACAAAATCGTAATGCAGTAGAAATCTCTAAAATTGCTGAACAATCCGGTATATCAGCGCTCACATTACATGGCAGAACACGCGCTTGTAAATTTAATGGAGACGCCGAATACGAGACGATTAAAGCCGTAAAAAAAACTGTTAATATCCCAATAGTGGCTAATGGCGACATAGACTCAGCTGAAAAAGCCCAATCCGTACTTAAAAATACGGGAGCTGATGCCATTATGATCGGGCGAGCAGCGCAAGGAAATCCTTGGTTATTCTCACAAATTAATCATTTCTTAGACACTGGGGAAACACTAGAGAAACCAACACAGTCAGTTATACAATCAACATTGTTAACCCATTTAGAACATCTCTATAGTTTCTATGGAAACACTACTGGTGTTAGAATAGCAAGAAAACATATTGCCTGGTATTTCAATCATATTGATAATATCAACCAGGAAATGAAGCACAAAGTCAATCAAGCTCAATGTCCGACCGAACAAATATTGCAAGTTAATTTAGCCTTTAATTTTTAAAACTGGATAGTGTTAATGACATCGAATGTATCACTAAAAAATTCTGAGATTATTAACATGGACACTAAAAGCACTATGCTTTTACCTCTATCAGTCTATGTAAAACAAGCGATTGAACAATACCTTACTCAATTAAGTGGTCATCAAGCCATCGGCTTGCATGCACTCGTCATTAATGAAGTTGAAAAGCCTTTATTAGAAGCTGCATTAGAGCATGCCGGTTACAACCAAACGAAAGCGGCTAAATCTTTAGGCTTAAGTAGAAGCACTCTTCGCAAAAAATTAGAACAGTACAATATTTCTTAAAACTTGCGGAACAAACAAGTTTTTCGCTATACCACCCACCAATCACTACCCATACATAAACAAAGGTTTGCATGAATAAAAAAATAACTCGAGCTCTGATCAGCGTGTCAGATAAAACTGGCATTATTGACTTTTCTAAAGCATTGAGTGATCTAGGTATAGAACTTCTATCTACAGGTGGAACTGCAAAAACCCTAGCCGAAAATAACATTCCCGTCACCGAAGTATCAGACCACACAGGCTTTCCTGAAATGATGGATGGTCGTGTTAAAACCTTACATCCCAAAGTACATGGTGGCATCTTGGGGCGCCGTGGAATAGATGACACTGTCATGGCTGACAATGGCATTAAACCCATTGATATGGTCGTGGTTAATCTTTATCCGTTTGAGCAAACCATTGCAAATCCAAATTGTGGTTTCGAGACCGCTATCGAGAATATTGATATCGGGGGCCCTACTATGATTAGAGCAGCGGCTAAAAATCATGCCGATGTGGCTATAGTGGTTGATCCCAGCGATTACGCAGCAACGATTGCTGAACTAAAAAATACGGCTAATGCGTTATCTGCCCAAACTCGATTTAACTTAGCTTTAAAGAGCTTCGAACATACGGCACGTTATGACACAGCCATTGCTACTTATTTAGGCAACTTAAGTGGCACACAATTTCCTGAAACACTTAATTTACAATTTTATCGTAGCCAAACTATGCGTTATGGTGAGAACCCTCATCAAAATGCCGCTTTCTATCGAGAAAAAGCACCTGCATCTGGCACTATTGCGGCAGCACGTCAATTACAAGGTAAAGAATTATCTTATAACAACATTGCCGATGCCGATGCCGCTTTAGAATGTGTTAAATCCTTCAATGCTAAACCCACTTGCGTCATTGTTAAACACGCTAATCCTTGTGGCGTGGCTGAAGCTGATAATTTATTGGGCGCTTACGATAAAGCGTATGCAACAGACCCCACTTCTGCGTTTGGTGGCATTATTGCTTTTAACCAAACATTAGATGCAGAAACAGCCGCTGAAATCATTAAACGTCAATTTGTTGAAGTGATTATTGCCCCCAGCTTAACACCTGAAGCTCAAACCGTTTTATCAGAAAAGCAAAACATCCGTGTTTTAGAATGTGGGGTTTGGACAGCCAAACCTGATCCGTCTTTTGACTATAAACGTGTAGCAGGTGGCTTACTAGTCCAAGATAAAGATTTAGGTGAAGTGGATCCTGCAGACATTAAAGTCGTTACTAAACGCGAACCGACTGAACAGGAGTTCGCGGATTTATTATTTGCTTGGAAAGTAGGTAAATTCGTAAAATCAAATGCCATTGTTTACTGCAAGAATGGCCAAACCATTGGCGTCGGCGCAGGACAAATGAGCCGAGTTTACTCCGCTAAAATTGCCGGAATCAAAGCTGCAGATGAAGGTTTAGAGGTACCTGGTTCTGCCTTAGCATCAGATGCGTTCTTCCCTTTTAGAGATGGCATAGATGCGGCGGCTGAAGCGGGCATTACGGCCATTATTCAACCCGGTGGGTCAGTCCGTGATAATGAAGTTATTGCAGCGGCTGATGAACATAATATCGCCATGGTATTTACCGGCATGCGTCATTTTAGACATTAAAATAGAGTGAGTCATAACATGAAAGTCTTGATAGTTGGCAGTGGTGGTCGTGAACACGCCCTTGCTTGGAAAACCAAACAATCACCTAAAGTATCTACTGTATTCGTAGCACCCGGTAATCCCGGCACTGCATTAGAAGAAAACATTACAAATGTGGCTATTGCGGTTGATGATATTGCTGGTTTATTGGCATTTGCCCTAGCAGAAAAAATTGACCTGACTATTATTGGACCCGAAGTGCCTTTAGTTTTAGGCATCGTAGACCAATTCAAAGCTGCCGGCCTTAAATGCTTTGGACCCACTGCGCAAGCAGCACAATTAGAAGGCTCAAAATCATTCTGTAAAGACTTTATGATTCGTCATAACATTCCAACAGCGGCCTATGAATCTTTTACGGATAAAGACTTAGCCATTGCCTACATCAAAAAACAAGGCGCGCCTATTGTCGTTAAAGCTGATGGCTTAGCGGCAGGCAAAGGCGTTATTGTTGCCTCAACAGAAGCCGAAGCTATTTCGGCTGTTGAAGACATGTTGTCTGGAAATGTATTTGGTGAAGCGGGAAATAGGGTCGTTGTCGAAGAATTTTTAGTCGGTGAAGAAGCGAGTTTTATTGTTATTGCTGATGGCAAAAATGCTTTACCTATGGCGACATCACAAGATCATAAAGCCAGAGACAACGGTGATAAAGGCCCTAATACGGGCGGCATGGGGGCTTATTCTCCAGCACCTGTTGTGACTCACGAAATCCACGATATTGTGATGCGTGATGTTATCAATCCAACCTTAGAAGGTATGGCAAAAGACGGTTTACCTTATACCGGATTTTTATATGCCGGCTTAATGATAGGAAAAGATAACGACATTAAAGTTTTAGAATATAACTGTCGCTTTGGGGATCCAGAAACACAACCGATTATGATGCGTATGAAAAGCGATATCGTCGAATTGTGCAATGCGGCATTAGAAGGCAATTTAGATAAAGCGAGTAGTGATTGGGATCATCGTGCCGCCTTAGGGGTCGTAATAGCGGCGGGTGGATACCCAGACGCTTATCAAAAAGGGGATATTATTTCTGGTTTATCGACTGAGGAAAAAGCGGATCGTAAGATATTTCAAGCAGGGACTCAACAGCAAGGCGATAACATTGTAACGTCAGGTGGTCGTGTATTATGTGCTTGCGCCTTAGGTGAAACTATTCAAGAAGCGCAAACTAAAGCCTATGAATTAGTGGATACCGTTAAATGGGATAATATGTTTTATCGCACAGACATCGGCTTTAAAGCCCTATAATCTCGTTATTAACCGGTGTAGATCTTTGCTACACCGGTTAACTCCCGCAATACCGCTACGAAATAAAAAACTGTCTCAATACCTTAATCATATATTGATGATCTAAGACCCCTGCACTCTCTCTAATACTGTGCATAGCCCACAGTGGATTTCCCACATCAATTGATCTTACCCCTAATTTAGCTGAAGTAATGGGGCCAATGGTACTTCCACACGCCAAATCACTGCGGTGTGAATAGGTTTGATAAGGTACCTCTGCTTGCGCGCACCAATCGATAAACTGCGCCTGAGAAATACTCTCCGTACTGTAACGATGACTGGCATTCACTTTAATCACAGGCCCTTTATTCACGATGACTTTATGATCAGGTTCATAAGCTAACGGGAAGCTAGGTTGGTAAGCATGCGCCATATCAGCACTAATCAAAAAGCTCTTAGCTAAAGCCCGGGCATACTCTTCTGGTGAATAACCATTCGTAACCGCTATACGCTGTAAGACATCCCCCAAGAAACTGCCATCTGCACCTCGATTACTCCCACTGCCAATTTCTTCATGATCAAAAAAGGCACACACTAAAGTACTCTCACTATTCAACACACGCTCATCTAGCAATGCTTGAATAGCTGCATGACAAGACGCTAAGTTATCCAATTGACTATCCGCGTAAAACTCTTGCTCCGCCCCCCAGAACACGCCTTTTTGAGTATCATAAACTGCCAAATCCCAAGATAATAATTTATCTAATCCACAGCCTAATTTATCTTGTAATAACTTTGCAAAGTACTCCGCAGGTAAAGCATCCTGAATCGCTGTAGACAGAATTAAGGGTAATTCCATTTGCTTGTGTAGTTTTAAGCCTTCTTCATTCACCGTTCTGTTCATATGAATGGCAAGATTAGGCAACCGTAGCAACACTTCGTCAAACTTAATCAAAGCGCTGACAATATTATTATCAGCATCTTTATAATTAACGCGGCCCGCCAAACTTAAATCTCTATCAGCAAAGGTAGCAATGATAGGACCGCCATACACTTCTACCCCTAAACGGAACAGACCATCAACCGCCGTAATGGGATTGGGTTTTATTCTAAAACCTGGAGAATCGGTATGCGCACCGACTAATTTAAAACCGGTTTCTACCAGTGATTTTTGACCTTGCACAAACAATACAATTGAAGAATCATCTCTAATGACATAATAGCGGCCACCCGCTTTTAAATCCCACGCGGCTGTTTCATCGAGCTTTACGAAACTAAAGGCTTTTAATTGAGTTTCTACACTCTTAACCGCGTGCCAAGGACTGGGGCTCGCATCTATAAAATCTAATAAGGCTTGAACGTGCTGTTGAGCATTTATCATTTTTCTTTTAAATCCAAAGAAGCTGAGTTAATACAATAGCGTAATCCAGTAGGCAAAGGCCCATCTTCAAACACATGACCTAAATGCGCATCACATACTTTACAAGTGACCTCGACTCTACGCATCCCATACGTTGTATCGGTATGTTCAGTCACACTGCCATCGGGTAAATCGGCCCAAAAACTTGGCCAACCTGAACCTGAATCATATTTTGTATCTGAACTAAATAAAGGCGAATCACAACAAATGCAATGATAGATACCCGGCGTTTTACAATCGTTATATTTACCTGTAAAAGGGGCTTCCGTGCCTTTTAGTCGACAGATACTAAATTGCTCGGGCGATAATTTATCAATCCATTCATCATTGTGGGTTTGTTTGTGCTCTGACATAGTTTTATTAATCATCTAATTAAAGTGAAGTTAATGCATTTTACGCGATGACAGTCGCATTTCCAAAATACATAACATTAAAGTGTCAACACGACTGATATATCCGAAAAGCACCCTTTATCAAATCTTAATAAACCCAGTCTGAATCGTCATCTAATTGCAATACAAACCGATAAAATTCACTGTAAAATAAAGCGTTTTTAGAACACTATTCATCAACTTGAACCAGTCACTGATTCATTTAAAGTCAGAACTCATTAATTCCATTTTAAACAATATTTCCAAAATAAAACTATGAGAATCAGTATGATCGGCAGTGGTTATGTAGGCTTAGTCAGTGGCGCTTGTTTTGCTCAAATGGGCAATAACGTCACCTGCGTAGATATAGATGACGCTAAAATAAATAAGCTACAACAAGGCATTGTGCCGATATTTGAGCCTGGATTAGAAGAAATGATTCAGGAAAATATCAAACAGAATACTCTGCACTTCACTACGGATATTGATACAGCTATCGCCTCCTCTACCCTTGCATTTATTGCCGTCGGCACACCGATGGGCGAAGATGGAAGTGCGGATCTACAATATGTATTAGCCGTGGCCAAAACCATTGGTAAAGCCATGCAACAACACATCGTTGTGGTCGATAAATCTACCGTACCGGTTGGCACTGCAGATAAAGTGCGTGAGACTATTCAAACAGAATTAAACAGCCGTAAGAGCAAACTGACCTTTGATGTCGTCTCTAATCCAGAGTTTCTTAAAGAAGGGGCGGCTATTCAAGATTTCATGAGTCCTAACCGTGTGGTTATCGGTGCTGATAATGACAAAGTAATGGACTTAATGCACGAGCTTTATACCCCGTTCATGACTAAAAACGATCGCTTTATTGGTATGGATATCAAAAGCGCAGAAATGACTAAATACGCAGCTAATGCTATGCTTGCCACTAAAATTTCATTTATGAATGAAATTGCTAATATATGTGAACAAGTCGGCGCAGACGTCAATCAAGTTCGACATGGTATAGGCTCTGACAATCGTATAGGCTATAGCTTTATTTACCCTGGCTGTGGCTATGGGGGTAGTTGCTTCCCTAAAGATGTACAAGCCCTTGTTAAAACGGCTCAAAATCATGGTTACAACCCCAGAATATTAGAAGCGGTTGAAGCGGTTAATACCGATCAAAAATCGGTACTGGCCCACAAAGTGATTCAGCGTTTAGGAACAGACTTAGCAGGTAAAAAATTTGCAGTATGGGGCTTAGCCTTTAAACCAGAAACAGATGATATGCGTGCCGCTGCCGCCATTACTATTATTAACATGTTAACGGCTCACGGCGCAGACATCGTTGCCTACGATCCTAAAGCCCGCCATGAAGCAGAAACATGCTATTTAAAAGACAATAAGAAAGTCAGTTATGTCGATAGTAAATATGAAGCACTTAAAAATGCAGATGCCATATTACTTATTACAGAATGGCAAGAGTTTAGAAGCCCAGACTTTGATGAAATAAAAAAACTACTTAAATACCCTTTATTCTTTGATGGCCGTAACCAATTTAAACAACAACGTATGGAAGCCATGGGATTTGAATATATTCAAATCGGTGTAACCGCATAAACAGACTCAGCATGAAGATACTCGTTACCGGCTCGGCTGGTTTTATAGGCTCATTTGTCGTCCAACAACTCTTAGCCAGAGGTGACGAAGTGGTTGGCCTAGATAATATTAATGATTACTATGATATTAATCTTAAATTAGGCCGCCTTAAGCAAGCGGGAATAAACGAAGAAAGTCTCAACTGGTTTAAATTTATACAGAGCGAACAACACCCCAACTACCGCTTTATCCGCATAAATCTTGAAGAAAAACAAGCCTTACAAATGCTGTTTGCTAACGAGAAATTTGACCGCGTATGTCACCTAGCCGCACAAGCCGGCGTTAGACACTCTATTGATAACCCCGATGCTTATGTAAAGAGTAATATCGAAGGCTTTTTAAACATATTAGAAGCCTGCCGGTGGAACAACATACAGCATCTTGTGTATGCCAGCTCTAGCAGTATTTATGGCTTAAACTCAAAAGTGCCTTTTTCTGAGCATGATTCCATAGCCCACCCCGTTAGTCTTTATGCGGCCACCAAAAAGAGCAACGAACTCATGGCACATGCATACAGTCATCTCTATAACCTACCCACCACAGGCTTACGATTCTTTACGGTGTATGGCCCTTGGGGTAGACCGGATATGTCGCCATTTTTATTTGCAGATGCCATCTTAAATGACAGACCCATCAAGGTTTTTAACAACGGGGATATGTTGCGAGACTTTACCTATATCGACGACATCACCGAAGGCGTAATACGGTGTATTGATAAAATAGCAGCACCCAACCCAACCTGGGATGCAGAAAATCCAGATCCTAGTACCTCATCAGCGCCCTATCGACTTTTTAATATCGGCAACTCAACACCGGTAAAATTAATGGACTTTATAGAAGCTATTGAAAAAGGCTGCGGTAAAGAAGCGACAAAAAACTATTTGCCGATGCAACCGGGGGATGTGTACCAAACCAATGCAGATACACAAGACTTAGAAACTTATATTGGCTACAAACCCACTACCACCATTGCCGAAGGCATAAAACATACCATCACATGGTTTAAAGACTACTATCCGCTTTAAGCAACCACTTGTTTAGCAAAACTATGCACCCATACTAAACTGTCTGGGTTCCATGTCATGCCCGCATGCATACTTAAAATAATTTGCTTATACACTTCTAGATTAGGATATCCCTCTGCATGCGCGTGCTCATCCGTCATATCCCCAATGCGTTGACGTGATAAATCAGTCACCACAAAGGTTATCCCTTCTAAGACAAACGTTTCACCCGGAAAACCATAGACCCCATCACGACGCTGTTGAGTTTTAGTACCCGCCAACGTAGAGGCCACTAATTTAGGATGCGTTACCAAGCGTTCAATCGAACACGTTCTTTCTGGAAAAGTAGTCAAGGAATGCTCCAACAAGACAAATGAGAGCATTATACACAAGGTGATTATTATTGATGATACTCAAAGACGAAGCTTTCTTACCCTTGCAAATGATCTGATACTGATTTCAAAGACAGTCTTACTCGAACAAAGCCGCGTTATAAGCTTACTTTTTATACTGCTCTGCCGCTAAACGATGGCGCTCTGCCATAGTTGCTTTTAGCGCATCCGGCGCACGCACTTCAATATCAGGCCCAAAACTACTCAACCATCTTAAAAGTTGCGGTGTCTCTAATACTTCTACTTTAACCTCAACCGTTTGCGGATCAATGTGTGTGATCTGTTGATCTTTAGCCAGCGGAGTTTCAACTAAATGATGACCTGCACCATTTTTAAAAACAGCAACTAATTCAATAGAATCAACTTTACCACCAAAACCAAAGGCCCCTTGATCAATATAAGTCTGCAAATCAAAATGCTCTAAAAGACACAAACGTTCATCTTTAAGGGTGACTTTTTGAATACGATGCAACACTAACAAGCGTAAATCTTTATGATCATTAATGGTCGCTACCAAATAGACAACCTTGCCGTATTGAACTAAACCTTGTAAATGTACACTGTCATAGTGTTTGGAGACTTGACTACTGGGGCTCAGGTAATCCATCTCAACTTGATAGCCTTGCATTAAGGCGTTATAAACCGTGCGCTGAATTGCCGTATCAATAGTGGGTGCGAGTAATTGTTGGCCCGGTGATAACACCCTCACCTTTTTCAACCAGCTTTGAAGTTTTGAATCAGAATGCTCTACCGAGAATGCTTGTCTTGCTGCGGCAAAATGCCCCGCTAAGTTATCGGCAATAGCTACAGGCAGTAACGTTTTTAAATACGTCTCAAGCAACACCAATGTTAATGCTTCACTAGAAGACAGACCGGGTATATTGTGTGCCTGCGTATTTAAAGCATAACGCCAACCATAAGGTTTATTTCGGGTATCCGCCTCCAAAGCAAAGGGAATAGACAGCCGATCTAAGTCTCGCTCTAAGGTTCTTCGGTTTACCGAATACCCCAGCCCTTCTAACTTTTCTTGTAATTCTTTAACTGTGGTTTTGCGCTCGCGGGGAATCAATTTGAGCATTTCCCATTGGCGTAATAGTGGATCAGACATGTCAGCCTCTTATGCAATAAATTATTAGGTCATAATTTGTCGCTAGCCTAACAGACAATCAATATTTATTAAACATCACTACTTACCCATATCACAACAAAAACCCCAGCCCATTGTAGTATCCAAAACACTCCCATAACGATCAGAGTATAAATCAGGATATTTTCGGCATAACTGGTCGTCTTATTTATAACTTAAGGACATACCCCCCTTAACAAAGATAACTATCACATCTTTAACACTAAGAATCTTTCAACCTATCCATTACTTTTAGGTATTTACTCTTAGTGTTCTAATTGTCTTTTGGCTTCATTTGCCACAAAAAAATCGGGATGATTAAGAAGTGTTTTCAAGATCTTTTTAGGCGCCCTGTCATTTTGAGCTAAGCAATAAACAACCTGAGGATCTTCATGTTCGGCTAAAAGTGAGGCAATTATATTTATATCAACTTGCACATAAGATTCGACACTGTATGCGACAGTTTTAGCAATTTCTGTATCCAACTTTATACCCCCCAACAACTCTTCTTGCGTGACACTCTCTCTAAAGGCATCAGAGCGGACTAATTTTCGCAAAACGGAAATCGATGAATCAGCAGATAAAATTTCTAATACCTCAGAACTTAAATAATCTCTATCTGCAACGTGCTCACGTACTACAGAAGCAGGGTGTTGAGCAGCCAATAGGCACAAATCATTGCTACTTGCATCATCAGGAAAGTACCCAATAATATTAGCGGCCTGCTGAAATGAAAGCACACTCGAATACGCGTCTTTACCGGACTCAGATACCACTAATTTAAAAACAATATCTTTTGACATAAATCACCTTAATTAATAAAAATAAAAATACCGATCAATCTAGTGCAATTGGTACAGATTAGAAAAGAATCTGGATGTCATCAAAACTCCACTCTTTTCAAATTTGATGATCGTATTTTAAATTAAGCATGCGACAAACTATGTCCAATCGATTTGAGTTTAGTATTACACCCCCACAAGGTGAAATACCTGTGATGCATATCGTATAAAAAACTGCTTTGATGGGATAACACGATATAAACCAATATTTTCATCGGGTTCAAGATGACCTACTAAAGCGTCATCATCAGCAAGGGCAATAATGTTTAGCAAGGTTTAAAACTCTACTCAATAATACCGCGTGGTAATTTACATTTCTCATACTGCTGCCCCGTGATACGGGGCAGCCTTGACAAGTTGCCCAGCAAATACTAAATTAATTAATAATCATCGATGTGATCGTACTCTTGTATAAGGAAATTTATTTTCACATAATCATTCAAAATTTCTTTTAACTGAACTCTATCAATCTGATTAATTGACTTATTCTCTAAATCTATAAAAATTAGAGGAATATCTCGCATGTAAATTTCTGATTCGAAAAAGGCAAATAAACTGTTCGGGGCCACAGTATTTTCATCAATTTTCAATAATAACTCACTAAGTGAAATCTCACCCTCAATTTCCCCAATTGAATCAGTATCGAGCATAGATGGATAGTATGTTGATAAATCAATTTCCCCATCATCTGTTTCCTCGGTATACACCTGATCAGTAACTAACTCTGTAATCGATACATCAACTTCACCATTGAAAAGATAAACAACCCTTCCTTCACCATCCCTACGGTAACCGAAGGGACCCTCAAGATTTCCAATTGTAAACATCTTATTGCTCCTTATCTGTTATATTTACTTTGATAATACTTGAATACTTATCAATAATAACGTCGTACTCATAACCATGCTGATCAAAAAACTTAGGTTTATTATTTTCTAAGTCCTCTCCACTATAATAAATGTTAGAAAAAAATTGTTCTTTCCCAACTAGCCTTGTGTCTAAAAGATCAACTAAATCAGACTCCGTCCATTCTATTTGATCTTTATCTTCATATGGTTTGCTACTTTTAAACACGAACTCAATATCCGCAACATTATTTTTAAATGCCCCTAACAATCCCGTTTTAGGCATCGTAGTTACGAAGCATTGTGCAATAGAAAGCCCAACATTCCATGCGTATTCATGAAAATGATCTATCAAAAAATTACGTTGTTTTTTATTGATAGAAGGGAAAATTACACGATAATCGTATAAGGTCACACCTTCATAATCTTCTAATACATTGATTATCTCTTCCATTTTAAATTACCTCATTAATATATTTTTTTGGTTTCATATAGTCACAAATTTAAAACATAAATATTAAAATTAATCATTTCCAATCTTTATAATCCCCCTATTGTCTGATTGATAACAATAAATCATGTACGCCAATAATTACAGCGCACGTTACACTACTTAATAAATTCCTTTAAATCTTTCTAGAATACTATTTGCAGAAATGGACGGATTATTTAAGTCAAAAGGCACAACATCAAGGTACAAATCATTCGAAAGCACAAACTGTTTCTCTGTTTTAAACTTATCCCACTGTGGATAAATTAATACTAACTTTCCCTGTCCAGCTAAATACTTATGTCCATAGGCAAACATTTGATACATGTCACCTTGGCTGATACCCGCTTTTGTATCTTCATTGCCATTTTCGTATTGCGCATTTTGATCAATTAACTTCCATTTTGTATCTAAGATACTTTTAACGTGACCGTCTTTATATAGAGCAATATCAGGTTTTAATAAAAAAGCTTTTGGCGGATCAGATAAGTATTGCCCCTTAATCTGCTTTTTAACTTCATATCCTTTTGCAATATTCTTCTCTAAAATCTTTGCAACGTATCGCTCAAACAAAGTTTCCATAGGAAAAAGAAAAGAAATACCCTCACTAGCACCTTTAACACTAAACGGGCTTTGTTGATTTAAAATCAGCTTCACCCAATACAGTAAAGGTTTGTAACTGATCATATCTCGACTTTTACGCCACAGACTAAAATCGGTTTTGTAGTCGGTAGATGTAGGAATCTCATTAAATGCAAAGCGAAGCTCTCTGGCTGTTTTTTGATTAGCCTCAGACTTACTCCATTTGGCCACTTGAATTAACGCGGAATGTATTAATCGGTTTTCTGCACGATTCTCAGAAAAAACATCATAAGCAATACGAAACAGATGTCTGCGACTAACGGGTTGGCTAATTTGTTGCGACACTAGCAAACGTCCTTTTAAAAATCGTTCTTCCGCTTCTATGCGCTCGTAGTCTTTACGGATGCCTTTTCTAACAAGATCGGCTAATTGTTTTAAAAACAGTGTAATAAGCACATCCGGCAAAGGCTTATTAAAAATTTCTACATCAGCTTCTGTACTTTGTATAAACGGAAGTTCATCAACCTCCACGAGCATTTTGACCAATAACTTTCTGACATCGGAGTTCTTTTGATCGCCCTCACAAGTCTTAGGCAAAATTTCTAAGTGAATCTCGTCCGGTATGGTGATAACCCCGACAAAATTAACTACTTGTAAGGCTTTTTTTCCCCTATAGTTACTTGGCCTAATAAACCTATCATCTTTATCGCTACTATAAGCATAGTTCTCTAGGTAATCCCACGCTTTTTTATCAACTGCAATAACATCGATTGATGAGTCTGTTGCAGACTCATCACCATTAGAATCCTCTTTCGCTTCCTTCTGGATGATGTAACAAAATTCACGGATACTAAGATCGCTCATTAGATTATTCCGATTGCGCTTGATCCGGATCAATATCTTTTAATTTATAGATATTAATGTAAGTATCCTTATTTTCTAAGGCACTATCATTTCGTGAATAATTGGTTCCAGGGTAATCAAACCCAAGATTATCAAAATTCTTTTTAATATAGATATTCGATTTACCCAATACTTTAGTAATCTTCTCCCAATCCTCAAAAAAGTATTCTTCAAGTAGCGGCAAAATATTATTTTTGAATATTAATGCAAGATCACTTACTTTTGAGCCACTTGTTAATTTCATAAAAAATGCGTGGCCGATAGTATGTTCACGATCGTATAAAGCTTCGATTCTGTCATTGATAGTTTGAAGCATTAATTCAAGTTTAATCCCTTCAATATTTATGTCTTTTATTAACTCAGGCTTTGGCATCATTTCAATAAAATCAAAACGACGACGCAATGCAGTATCCATTAAGGCCAATGAGCGGTCAGCAGTATTCATCGTACCAATGATGTACAAATTATCAGGCACAGTGAAGATTTCTTGAGAGTAAGGCAAAATAGCATCCATTGCTTCATCAGTGCCAGCACGCTTTGTTGTTTCAATCAAGGTAATTAATTCACCAAAAACACGCGATGTATTGCCTCGATTGATTTCGTCAATGATTAGGACATAAGGCTTGCCTTTGCCTTTTTTGAAGTCTGCCAACTTACAAGCCGACAGTATTAATTTCTTGTGGACGTAGTTAGATGAATTAAAATATGTATCGGTTGTTTTGGCTTTAACTTCTTCCCATAACACATTTATTTTTTCTTCAGAAAATTCAGCTTCAAATTTGCTGTATAAAGCTTCAATAGCAATTTTTTTGAAAATCCCATCCTTAATGGAATAACTTAACGTGCCATAATTGGTTTCTGCTCTAATACCTTCAACAAAATCCTCATAGCTAAAGCTCTGATGAAAAGTAATAAATTCAATATGTCCTTTTAATTTAAGCGCATCGAATTGCAACTTTGATGTGTCACCTAAATAACCCTCCTCATCATTTTCCTCAAGCAGTCCTTTTCCTTGAAAAATCTTTAACGATTCAGAAACTGTATTGTAAGTTTTACCTGTTCCCGGTGGACCATAAAGTATTTGATTTAAAGAATAAATTGCTTGTTCCTTTGAAGAAATTACATCATCTGAATTAATGTGTTCTTGCGATACAAGTCCGAGATCTTTGCATATTTCATCATAACTCCTTGGGAAATTATGAATTTGATTTATAGCCCAATCGCTTAACTCATCCATTGTTAGTTTTAATGCATCAGACGAGAGGAGCGAAGCGCTAAAACTTTTTTTGAACTCGTCATCACCTCCATAAGTTTCTTTTACCTCACGAACTCTTTGCTTAAAGTTTGGATATTTATTTAACTGATCTTTAGTCAAATCATCAATAAAACCTAATGAAACTCTAAAATAAATTTTATTTTCTGGTGTATTTCCATCACTTTCCAAACAAAACCAGTATGCAACAACCTCAGGTGAAGACTTTTTCGGCACTATGGTTTGAGGAAGATAGGCTCTAAATTTTTTTCGTGTAGATTGATCTAATGCATTTAGGTTTTTTGAAGGTAAAGGTCCATTTGAAAATATCTTATCATGCACTTTTGTTGCCCATTTCTTTACTAATAAATGAGCAGATTTAATTACATCTTTTGCCTCAATATGATCGCGAGATTCCTTATTCCACTCTTTACCAACATATTGTCGAAAAGTATCAATTTGGTTTACAGTAAAATATTGATTAGGTAACATTACTTTACCTATATCTGTACCTATTAAAAAATGAGATAAGCTATCTGCTTTATAAAAGTTCTCTAGTTCTGGGTAACGTGTGATTAAGTCATTTTGCGCATTTAAAAGGTCATTATAGGTAACTAGCAATGATGTCTCATCTATTTTATAACCTAATTCTTGATACGCATTTATGCTCTTACTATTAACGACACAGTATTTACTTTTATTAACTCTATTTAAATAGATAGTTGAAATGCCTTGGCCAAAACCATCCACACCCTTAACCCATTTAAACCATTCACTTACCTTAAATGCATCATCAAAAGGCTCTAAAACACCTTTCTTGAATTTAACTACATTTTCTTTGATATATTTAATTAGACGTGCATTCCTATGCCCGCCAGACTGAACTCCGCCACCATCACGGATAAACTTTTCAAAAAAACTTATAAAGCTATCTTTGTCTAATCCATTTAAAAACGCATAATTTATTTCCTCTTTATAGAGGTCTTCATTTTTTGAGTGATCATCTTTTGCGTACCACTCATTAAAAGCAGTTATGATTTCTTTCATATTATGAGGCAAATCATTATTCATCTTATTTCCTACCTATTTCCGTAATTAATTTCAATCGACAAAACAGCCCAACCTTCGCCATTTGTTCTAAGTTATTTACACTGCAATTTTCTAAACCGTCATTAGCCACAATAATGGCGAGCGCTTGCGCTCTTGAGACTGCGACATTCAATCTGTTTATATCTAGTACAAAATCTAAGCCTCTGGGTGATTCTGCGATATCACTCACCGCCATAGAAATAATCACTACAGGTGCTTCTTGGCCCTGAAACTTATCAATCGTGCCGATTTTCAACTGGCCTTTCAGCTTTTCGTTAAGCAGGTTCACTTGCATGTTGTAAGGTGCTATTACCAATATATCGGCATCGGTGATGGGTGCTTGCTGTCCTGACTTGTTGGTAAAGGTACCCGTTTTAAGCTCATCTATGAGTTGTTGAACAACTAATACTTCTTCTTCACTACTTTGGATATTGTCTTCATGCGCTACGCTCACACTTAATACGCCGGAGGCTTGGGTAATTAAGTGTGGTTTTGGGATATTAATCGCTTGCTTGCTGTTATCTGCATCGGCTTGTAATTTACCTTCGTAAACTATCTCTGACAGCGGAGCGCATACAGCAGGATGCATACGGTAAGTGCGTTCTAAAAAGATCCCTTTATCTTCTGGAATAACGGCATGATCCATTAACATAAACTCTAAGGCAGAAGCACCCGACTGCCCAGGGTGTGAACCTTGTATGGGTTGCTCTAATTGCATTTGATCGCCCATCAAGATGATGTTGTTGGCCGCGCCCGATACCGCCATTAAATTGGCCAAGGCCACTTGACTGGCTTCATCGACGAATAGATAGTCTAACGGTTCGTTATAAGACAGCTCATTTGCAAAACCATACACCGTTGCCCCTACTATTTGATAATGGTTATAGGGTTTTGCTTTGGTAAATGTCATTGAAGGGCGATATTCAAAATGGGTATAGTCATCCCATGCAAATAACGCTTTAAATTCTTTTTGAGCGCCATAGCCCCCAATTTTAGTGATAGCGGTTTCGGGTAGTTCTTTTACTAAGGATTCGAGGACATTCATAATAGCCGCATGACTATTAGACATCACGCCGATGCGTTTACCTTGTGCCACTAAAGCTTTAATGATGTTTTTAGCCGTATAGGTTTTACCCGCTCCCGGTGGGCCTTGAATACACAACAAGGTTTCATCCATCGCTTTAACCGCTTTAATAATGGCAGACAGATAAAGATCATTTTCTGGGTATTGGTGTCGTGTGATAGGTAAAGGCGACCCCTCCCCTTTAAAGCGAGGATTAGCTTGGTTAATAAGGGTGACTAATAACTTGGGTAGTTGACGGGTTTTAAAATACGCTTCGGTAATCTCGCAAAGCCTATTTTCTAGGTTGTCAGTATTAATACGGGCGTCATCAGCAAATAAGGTAAGTGGTATTTGTTGTAATGCATCTTGATTGTCTGCATTAATCACAAAACTAATCTCGCTGTAGTGTGCATCTATCTCGGTGATGCTAATTTTGCTCACTTTAGCTGTGGTGTCTTTTATAGTCGCGGTGTCTAGTTTGTCTGTGCGTATGGGCTGATCATTTTTAAAGAGCGCAACACAATTAATTTTACCTTCGTTTACTTGCTGGCTTTTAAGGCTTAGATCATAAATAACCGTATCATCGTCTATCAGTTCTTCGTCGCTTTTGTCTGCCCGCTGTAAATAAGTAAATATCTTGGGCTTACGCTCACGGTCATAAAAGTGCAAAAGCGAGACCAGTAGTGTTGCTTGGGTATCTTCTTTTAAATCGGGTTGTGATTCATAGTGATCAATCAGGTCTTGTTGTCGTTGTATAAGGGCCTGTCGTTTTTGTTCGTTTTCGAGCTGTTTATCTGTTTTCTCTATTTCATCTTTAGGTACAACGTCACCCGCATTAAATTGAATATGCTGCAGTTGCTGTTGTTCGCGTAGCCAAGTGACTAATGCTAAGGTCGATTCACAATCATCAATATTGTAAGAGCGGATTTCGTTTAAAGTCTGCCACGCCTGCCAATCAAAATGATCGGCATCGGCCAGCCAACTCTGATAGCCATAGGGTTGTTCTATCCAGTTTTCTAAGCCCCCCTTAGCATGCCAATTTTCATAAAACACAATGGAATCGCCCCCATTGGCCACTTCTGTAATGCGTTCACCACGATAGAGGTGTTCTACATTTTTAATGGAATACCTCGGCTCACCAATTAACAAGCCACCTTTAACCACTTTATATAAATCAACAAAGACATGGTTAGCGAGTAGCTCTGCCACTTTGTCTTTACGGGTTTGGTAACGATTAACCATTTTATGGATCGCGGTAATCTCATACGTGGCGTAGTGATAAATATGTAACGTGCTATCTTGTTGCCAGCGGGCATAAGCCCAATCAATAAAGCCCTCAAAGGCTAGTTTTTCTTGTGCTTGATTATGGCCCCACCAATCTTTAAAGGCATAGTCTTTACCTTGTGCCGCTTGGGTATCTTCGTAACTG
Source organism: uncultured Methylococcaceae bacterium (assembly GCA_903917345.1). Lineage (GTDB taxonomy): Bacteria > Pseudomonadota > Gammaproteobacteria > Methylococcales > Methylomonadaceae > Methylobacter_C. Next base: position 48,254 of record CAIXAE010000039.1, read on the forward strand.
ACACCCCATAAATATTCTAAGCCGCCGTCAACAAGTGGGTGGCCTTCTATATCAAAATACACATCTAACGGAGATTTGGGCGGTAATGCCGATAAGCCTTTTGCATCATCTCGATGTATCACTTCAAATAAGGGTTTGTCTTGGCCTCTTGAAGCTAATTGAATCTTGGCTTGGGCTTTTAATTTACTAAAGGTCTCTGCCGAGATGCCTTTAATAGTGGCTTGCTCGGTAGTTGCTAATTCACTTAAGGTGCTTATATCAGTATCCAGCAGTTTTTTAATCTGTGTGTTACTAATATTAGCCACTAACGCTAAACTGTCAGATTGGGCTAAATGCGCTTTTGCAAAGGTGGACCAGACGCCATAGTCACTGCATAAAGCCGGATCAGGCATGGCTGCCCAATCACTATTAAAGCTTTCTTGTGCAACTAAGAACTGGCGCTTTAAATTAAGAAAATAATGATAGTAGGCGGCAAGGGGATAGGTTTCTTCTTTTTTGTTACCTAATACAACGACGGCATGATCAGGTATTTTTCCTTGTACTGTTTCAAGCATCCAACTATAGCAACACAGTTGAATAATAAAATACGTTTTGGTGGATTGAGAAAGTTTAGTATCCCAGGCTTCGTAATAATAATCACCTAGCTCAGACACCCCTGCTTTTCTTACTAAGAAGTCAGCAAATCCGGCAAAAGAATCTCTTTCTAAATAAGCCTGAAAGATAACCTGATAACCCGCTTGCATGGCTTTTATAGTTTCCGCTGCGGCTGTGCTTTTATCATTGGCCACTTCATAGACCTGAGCGACACCAAAATCACGTTTAAACTTATCAAGGTAGTTAGCTTCATGGGCAAGCCCTTTATCGGCCAACAAGCTCATCATTTTGTCTTCGTCTTTAGTAATGCCCGCTAGTTGTTCTGGCTTATCTAACGCAAGCCGTGCCATCCAAGAGGCAAAGGAGGAGCGTTCAAATAAGACTAAATCAGAGGGGGAGTAAAGATAAGAATTAGGGCTAGGTTTATACATGCAATCGTCTATTTTTATTAGTTAGCAGTACCTAGCTTTACAGCCAAGCATTCTTTTTACAGGATTATACTCATTGATTCATTAAACGAGTTAATAATTAAATTTTACCTATTTATTAAGTCTTAATGATTGTCGGCAGTAGTTTTACCTAATGGAGATATTGTGCAACAGACTAGCGACAAATTATGACGCTTGAATGCTTGATTTGATAAATCATACGGGCTCTAGCGGGGGTTAAATGGACTTTTAAATAAAAACCTATATATTTCAGCACCATAAATAAACACCGAACATCGATTATCAAAAAATTACACGCAGTTAGCTTACGCGATACACGGCTGAAACATCCAACATAAATATCAGAAACGCAATTCGCCGCTAAGCTACGCAAAAAACGGATGTTAACCGTTAACCGTGGCTACCTTACTTTTTTCGCGAATCGGTGAACTCCACTAATTTTTTAGCGAGCGCGAATAGCGTATCCAAGGCTTGGATACGTTTCTAAAATATCAATTTCGC
>CAIXAE010000040.1 GCA_903917345.1 uncultured Methylococcaceae bacterium
GTGTATCGCAAAAAGAAAATTGCGTGGTTTTTTACCTTTTTATCGTTTGCTGTGCAAGGCATCATGACTTTTGGTATTGAGTTATTGCTGGTGTATTTAATGATTATTAAATGGCAAAACGGACACTTTGAAATCGGTGTGTTTGTGCTATTTCAGTCCATTATGATTATTCTTATTCAACGCCTGTGGGAATTTGGCCGCAATATCAGAACGTTATTTGGTGCTTTAGCGGATGCTTCAGAAATGGCAGACGTTTTTAGACAAGCCGATCTCGAAACTGACTTAGCCACCGCATACCCTCATACCATCAGCCAAGGCGCTATCGATTTTAATCAGCTAGGTTTCAGTTATCATCAAGACACTACGTTACAGGCACCGTTATTTAACAACTTTTCTTTAGAGATTAAAGCCGGCGAAAAAGTAGCGTTGGTGGGGCAATCGGGTTCGGGTAAATCGACCCTCACTAAATTACTGTTTCGTTTTTTAGAGCCACAACACGGCAGTATCCGTTTTGATGGTATTAATGCTATAGACTTTACGTTGCAGTCCCTACGGCATCAAATATCTATGGTGCCACAACAACCTGACTTATTCCATCGCAGTATCCGTGACAACATGACTCTCGGTAATGCCGTATCAGATGAACAATTGATCACTGCCGCCATAAATGCTAACTGTTGGGACTTTATTATGCGTTTACCGGATCAATTTGATACTTTAGTGGGCGAACGGGGGGTAAAACTGTCGGGGGGTGAAAGACAACGTATCGCCATTGCTAGAGCCTTTTTAGAAGATGCACCCATTGTGGTCTTAGATGAAGCGACCAGTGCGTTAGATTCGTTAACAGAAAAACAAATCCAAACGGCTATCTTTGAGCTGATTAAAGATAAAACAGCGATTGTGATTGCGCACCGTCTTTCTACCATTTTAAAGATGGATCGCATTATTGTTTTAGAAAATGGAAACATAATTGAGCAAGGCACGCATCAAGAATTGTTAGCGAATAAAAACAAGTATTACGCTATGTGGCAGCATCAAAGTAATGATTACTTAATCGAATAAAGTTTCCACTCTCAGCAGTTATCTGTAAAATTAACCTATTTTTTTATCAAACTGGAGTAATAACCCAATGGGTAGAGCGTATCAAAACCGCAAAGAATCAATGGCGAAAACGTCTGATTTTAAAGCAAAAGTGTACAGTAAATATGGCCGTGAAATTTATGTGTGTGCAAAAGCAGGCGGTGTAGATCCAGACGGAAACTTAGCGTTAAGAGGCTTGATTGATCGCGCTAAAAAAGACCAAGTCCCTACTCATGTTATTGAAAAAGCCATTGATAAAGCTAAAGGGGGTGGCGGTGAAGATTTTGCACCCGCACGTTATGAAGGATTTGGTCCCGGCAATGTAAAAGTGATTGTGGATTGCTTAACGGACAATCCTAACCGTACCTTTGGTGATGTGCGTTTGTGCTTTACTAAAACTAAATGCAAAATTGGTACCCAAGGTGTAGTGAGTCATATGTTTGACCATTCTGCTATCTTGGCGTTTAAAAATGATAATGAAGATGCTGTGTTAGAAGCACTATTAACAGCTGATGTTGATGTGTCTGACATTGAAAGTGAAAACGGCCTTATTACAGCGTTTACTCCGCACTCTGAATACTTTAAAGCGAAACAAGCTTTATTAGATGCGTTTGGAAACATTGATTTTGAAGTGGATGAAATCCAGTTCTTACCTAAAGACAGTACCGCTATCAGTGGTGAAGATTTAGAGATGTTTGAGAAGTTTTTAGGGATGCTAAATGACTTAGACGATGTACAAAATATTTATCACGACGCGGAATACTAAACCGACTCGGCTTACGTGATTCGAAGGTTGCGTACTCATGGCAACCTTCGTGTTAACGCTGCAACCATAGACTACCTATATTTTTTTGAATCTACCGCTTTATTATCATTTAAAGCGAACCAACCTAACGTAATGCGATATACCAGCCACAATACGGTAATCATCAATACAAATATCCCCGCGCCTAAATAGAATGTGGCGCCCGATAATGCAAAGCCAGCAATTGTGATCCAGGCCGTTTTAACCTGCCAATCAAAATGTGACTCTAACCAACTACCTTGTGCATGCTTACGTCCTATAAAGTTAAGGACCACGCCTATTATCAACGGTAAACCCGCAAACATAAATGTCAGCGCCTGACATAAATAGACGGTGGCCACTATTCTTTTAGATGAGGCTAACGCATCATCGTTATTATTAACGTCTTGTTCATCACTCATAATTATTCCTTAGTTTGTAACAATACTGGATGGATTTAATGCGCAATAAAAATCAATAATTTAATACGCACGTCATTTGAACACTTATATTCTGTAATGTATATAGTGTTTAGTAAATAGTTATAAATAAGTGAGAATTGAGTGCAAAAGTGTGAGTAAAAATACACCGCAAACTTTTTTTATTTTATATTTCGGACCCAGTCTTTTAAAAACAATAACCTATCGCTTTAATAATTAATATTACAAGTTTGTTACGCAAATATTTGTTGTATTTTATTTTAAACACTATATATTGTGCTCAAGCTTTATAAAAACATCTATATGTAGTTTTCTACTCGCAAGCAGCGCGCCCTCACTAACACGCTGATTTGCGGTTTATTTTATTAATTTTTACTCTACAACCTCCGGGATAAGTACTTATGCCAGCTCAATTACATGTTATCGCTAATACTGTGACAGAAATTCCATTCCAAGATGCTTCTATGGATATTTGGGATACTAAATATAGATTAAAGAGTAAAGATGGCGTTGCCATTGATAGCACTATTGATGAAACCTACCAACGCGTAGCAAGAGCGTTGTCGGATGTTGAAACCGGTAATAAAAAAGAACAGTTTTATTTAGATTTTCTCTGGGCATTACGTCAAGGCGTTATCCCAGCTGGACGTATTATCTCTAATGCCGGTGCCTTAGAGCATAAACCCGCCACTTCTACTATCAACTGTACCGTATCGGGCACCATTGCAGATTCTATGGACGATATTTTAGGTAAAGTACACGAAGCAGGCTTAACCCTAAAAGCGGGGTGTGGTATTGGTTATGAATTTTCCACCTTACGCCCTAAAGATGCTTATGTATCTGGCGCTGGCGCTTATACATCCGGCCCATTATCCTTTATGGATATCTACGACAAAATGTGTTTTACCGTGTCCTCTGCAGGCGGTCGTCGTGGCGCACAAATGGCTACTTTTGATATCGGCCACCCGGATGTCATCGACTTTATCCGCGCTAAAAGAGAAAACGGTCGTTTACGTCAATTTAATCTATCGTTATTAATTACAACAGAGTTTATGCAAGCGGTTAAAACTGACCAAGCTTGGCCCTTATCGTTTCCAGTCACTGAAAAAGAAGTCAAAGTTGATAAACTCAATTTAAAAGACAGCCAAATCATTATCTGGCGTGATCTACCTATCAAAACCGGCTATGTCGTGAATGATGACGGCTTAGTAGCATGTAAAATCAGTAAAACTATTCCAGCTCGTCGTCTATGGGACATCATCATGAGTTCTACTTATGATTATGCTGAACCCGGCTTTATTTTGATCGATAAAGTGAATGAAATGAACAATAACTGGTTTTGTGAAAATATTCGCGCCACAAACCCTTGTGGCGAACAACCCTTACCGCCTTATGGCAGTTGCTTATTAGGGTCGGTTAACTTAACGCGCTTTGTTAAAAAACCGTTTACTAAAGAAGCGACTTTTGATTGGGCTACCTACAGCAAAACCATCAAAATATTTACACGCATGTTAGACAATGTTGTTGAGATTAATGGCTTACCGTTACCGCAACAAAGAGACGAAATTACCAGCAAACGTCGTCATGGTATGGGCTATTTAGGTTTAGGCTCTACTGTCACCATGTTAGGTATGAAATACGGCGATGAAGGTTCTGTTAGGTTTACAGAAGAAGTCACTAAAGTTATGGCCGTTGAAGGTTGGAAAGCCGCATTAACCTTGGCTAAAGAAAAAGGCCCTGCCCCTATTATGGAACAAATTTTTACTGTCACCGGTGAGATGTTGCATAAGCGCCCTGAAATGGTCAAGGACGGTTTTAAAGTTGGCGATAAAATAGCGGGCAAAGTGTTAATGGCTAAATACAGTCGCTATATGCAACAACTGGCCAAAGAAGAGCCTGAGTTAGTCGCTCAATTAATCGAAACAGGCGCCCGTTTTACGCATCACAGCTCTATAGCACCTACCGGTACGATCTCTTTATCTTTAGCTAATAACGCCAGTAACGGTATTGAACCCAGCTTTGCACATCACTATTCACGTAATGTGATTAGAGCGGGTAAAAAGTCTAAAGAAAAAATTGATGTGTTCTCTTTCGAGTTATTAGCTTACCGAGAAATGATCAATAGCCAAGCGATGCCGTATACCGATAACCCTGATCATGCTCTACCGGATTACTTTATTTCTGCGGATGATGTAACACCCAAACAGCATGTTGATATTCAGGCCGCTGCGCAAAAATGGATCGATTCATCGATCTCAAAAACGGCTAATGTTCCTACGAACTATCCTTATGAAGATTTTAAATCAATCTATGAATATGCTTATGATCAAGGCTTAAAAGGTTGCACTACTTTCCGCTTTAACCCTGAAGTATTCCAAGGCGTGTTAGTTAAAGAGTCTGATTTAGAAAACACGACTTATCAATTTACCTTAGAAGACGGTGAAGTCATTGAGCTTAAAGGCAATGAAGACGTGGAATATGATGGTGAAATCCACAGTGCCGCTAACTTGTTTGATGCCTTAAAAGAAGGCTATTACGGTAAGTTTTAAGCCTTATTCATACAGAATCACTACGAGATAAAATCATGGCACAAAAAATTAGCAAAAAAATCGTCAGTTACAAAGTTTTAAATAACGAAGATAAACTGTCGGCTGAACCCGTTATTGAAGAAGTTAAAAAGCTTGACCTCGAAAGCATGCATGAGAATGTTGCGAGACCTGAAATTTTATATGGCACTACCTACAAAATTAAGACCCCTCAATCAGAACATGCTTTGTATATCACTATCAATGACATGATCTTGAATGAAGATACAGAACATGAAGAACGCCGCCCTTATGAAGTGTTTATTAATTCTAAAAACATGGAACATTTCCAATGGGTATTAGCGCTAACACGCGTTATTTCTGCCGTATTTAGAAAAGGTGGCGATGCTGTATTCCTGGTTGACGAGTTAAAGTCGGTATTTGATCCTAAAGGTGGTTACTTTAAAAAAGGCGGCGTGTTTATGCCTTCTTTAGTGGCTGAAATTGGCTGTATGATTGAGCAACATCTTAAAAAGATCGGCATGCTACAAACGCCTGAATTTGATACCCATCAAAAACAATTTTTAGATGCTAAACGTAAAGAGTTTGAAGCCATACACAGTGACACATCAACTTTAGATGAATCAGGTAACTTCCCTGCAAAAGCCCTACTCTGCGCCAAGTGCCAAACAAAAGCGTTAGTCCTAATGGATGGATGTATGACGTGTTTAAATTGTGGCGATAGTAAGTGTGGCTAGTTAAAAAGGTAAATACCAAAAGGGCTTATTGGATGGTAAGCCTTTTTTTATTGATTTAGATTACTTAAACTGACTTTCTAAGGTCAGTTTATGTGCTTCTGGCAAACTCACTGTTACAGAAATCTGCCCCGCAAATGTTTGCTCCACCATGTGTCCATTTAGTTTTTTTAACGCGTATTCAAAGGTCTGAAACTTCTCATAATCTAAGGTAAAGTGCACTTCAGCCATTTCTATATAGGGATGCAGTACAGAAAAATCTAATACCTGCTTGGCCGTTTGTCCGTAAGCTCTCGTTAAACCACCTGCACCTAGCTTAACCCCGCCAAAATATCGTATAACCACGACCAAGGCATTAATAATGTGTTTGCCTTCTATATGTTGAAAGATGGGTTTACCTGCAGTGCCAGTGGGCTCTCCCGCATCAAAAAACCGATACACGATACCTGTCTGTGTTTTTATACGATAGGCAAATACGATATGATTGGCATGTGGGTGCTCTATTTGCAGTTGTCTGATATGCAAATGCACCTCTTTTTCTGACGTAATGGGAAAAACGATACCGATAAACCGAGATTTTTTTATAATCTCTTCATAATGATAGGATTCCGACAGATAGAACATTTTCAGTTTTGATAAGGTGTCATGGTTTAGCTTTATAAATGACTCATAATGATAACAGGCGGTGATCTCTTTTAAATAACCACATAAGCTATGCAATATCCCACACTTACAAACCTCTATCAACTTGAACATATCCAACTGTTAAATAACAGTTACCAAAAACTATTATCAAAGAATCTATTAGCTAATGCTGTTTCAGATAAAGAACTGGCCTATCAATTATTCCACGCGCCCTTTGCATTGGTTAGCCATAACACAGCAATTGAACCGATATTTAATTATGCGAATTTAAAAGCACTTGAATTATTTGAACTTAATTGGGAAGCGTTTACGCAACTCCCCTCCAAATTATCTGCTGAACCTGTAAATCAAGCCGAACGGGAGCAGTTATTAGCGCAGGTTACCCAAAACGGATTTATTGATCATTATGCGGGCGTTAGGATATCCAGCACAGGTAAGCGCTTTATGATTAAAAATGCCGTCGTATGGAATTTAGTCGATGATGATAATAACTATAGAGGTCAAGCGGCTTGTTTTGCAGAATGGGAATGGCTATCTAAAAAACAAAACGGATAACCCTGTTGCGTTATCCGTGATAAAAACTAGGCTTCAATACCATCCACAGAGGCTAACAAGCTAACAAGTTCACCTTTTTTATATAAATCGATCACGATGTCACAACCACCGACCAATTGACCGTCTACATAAAGTTGTGGATAAGTTGGCCAACTTGAATAATCTTTAAGGGCTTCTCTTAATTCTGGATCTTCAAAAATATTAACCGCAGTGTATTTAGCTTGCACGGCGTTTAAAATTTGCACTGTCTGTCCAGAGAACCCACATTGTGGAAAGTCTGGCGTGCCTTTCATATATAAAATAACTGAGTTATTTTCTAGTTGGTCTTTTATTCTTTCAATAACGCTCATATGAATTAATCACTCGATTTAATAAAGGGTTAGGCAATTCTACCAACTTTGGGACATTTAAAAAAGCAATTCTTATCATCCATCTCTTGCCTGCATCCTAATTGAATCTTATAATCAAATACTTTTTTTATCAGGCTAACTCTATGACGGGGCACATCATGCCAACATACAATCGCTTACCGGTAACCTTTGACCGTGGTGAAGGCGTTTGGTTGATCGATGAAAATAATCAGCGTTATTTAGATGCACTCTCTGGCATTGCTGTTTGTAATTTAGGACATGCACATCCTGCAGTTCATAAAGCGATTTGCGCGCAAAGTGAAAAACTTTTGCATACATCGAATCTTTATAATATTGCTAACCAAGAAGTGTTGGCGGATAAATTAATCAATAAAAGTGGAATGTCCAATGTGTTCTTCTGTAACTCAGGTGCAGAAGCGAACGAAGCGGCTATTAAATTAGCTCGCAAATTTGGTCATGCTAAAGGCATTGAAAAACCAGCCATCATTGTGATGGAAAAAAGCTTTCATGGTCGTACCTTAGCAACGCTAAGCGCTACAGGTAACGCAAAAGTACAACAAGGTTTTGCTCCTCTAGTCGAAGGCTTTATCAGAGTGCCTTACAATGATATTGAAGCGATTGAAGCCGCTTTAAAATCGAATAAAGACATTGTTGCTATTCTTGTTGAGCCTATCCAAGGTGAAGGTGGCATTAATATTCCCGCGTCAGACTATTTAAATCGTATTAGAACGATTTGTGACGAACACGACATATTAATGATGTTAGACGAAATACAATCGGGCATTGGCAGAACAGGACAGTTTTTAGCCTATCAGCACAATGATATTTTGCCAGATGTGTGTACTTTAGCTAAAGCCCTTGGAAACGGCGTACCCATTGGTGCCTGTTTAGCACGTGGTAAAGCAGCCGAGATATTAACAGCTGGAGCACACGGATCTACTTTTGGTGGCAATCCCCTTGCCTGTGCGGCTGGCATTGCCGTTTTAAATACACTTGAAGCTGAAAACTTGATTGCACTCGCACAGGTCAAAGGTGATAAATTACGCGCGCAATTTTCTGAGAAACTGAAAGATAATGTTCACATTGTAGATATTCGTAATAAAGGTCTTATGATGGGCATTGAATTAGATACGCCTTGCGCTGAGCTTGTTAAGCTCGCGTTAGATGAACATTTACTCATTAATGTGACTAACGACACTACCATACGTTTATTACCGCCACTAATCATCAACGAACAAGAAAGCCACCATTTGGTGAACACCTTAGTGGCTATCATTAACGATTACACTGCACAGATTCACTAATATGAAGCCAAGACATTTTACTAGCCTGCTCGATTTATCAAGCGAAGAGCTACGTCAGATTTTAAATAGAGCTATTGAACTTAAAAATACTAAAGGTCGCGAATACCAACCTTTGAAAGGTCAAGTACTGGCCATGGTATTTGAAAAATCTTCCACCCGCACACGTATTTCTTTTGAAACGGGTATGGTACATTTTGGCGGTAGCGCTTTATTTTTATCACCCAGAGATACGCAGTTAGGTCGTGGTGAACCGTTGCAAGATAGTGCTAAGGTTATATCAAGTATGGTTGATGGCATTATGTTAAGAACAGATAGACATGAAACCGTCACAACGTTTGCGCAACATTCAAGTGTACCCGTGATTAATGGTTTGACAGACCTTGAGCATCCCTGTCAGTTATTAGCGGACATGCAAACCTATTTAGAATTCCGTGGTGACATTAAAGGTAAGACCGTTACCTGGATTGGCGATGGTAACAACATGTGCCATTCTTATATCCATGCGGCCCAATTATTAGACTTTAAATTAAACATCGCTAGCCCAGTAGGTTATCACCCCTTACCTGCTTACGCGGACCTTGCTGAAGATCGTGTTACTTTATTCAGTAGCGCCATTGAAGCAGCTAAAGATAGTGATCTAATCGTCACAGATGTTTGGGCAAGCATGGGGCAAGAAGAAGAACAAAAGCTGCGTGAAGTGGCCTTTAAAGACTATCAAATTAATGAAACTATCATGAAAGCAGCTAACGCTGATGCGTTATTTATGCATTGCTTACCGGCGCATAGAGGTGAAGAAGTGACTGCCGATGTGATTGATGGTCCGCAAAGTGTTATATTTCCTGAAGCAGAAAATAGATTACATGCTCAAAAAGCATTACTCGAATTTCTATTAGTATAAATTAACGGTAGAATTTACCCCTAAATTAACCTTTATAAGAAAATACCCGTGAATAAATTATTTAGCGTTGTTTTTGTATTCTTATTGACTACACATTACGTAGTCGCTGATACCGTCTATGTTGATGACGAACAGAACTTAACACTCAGAAACGCCCCTAGCGTTCACGCTAAAGGTTTAAAAGTGTTAACAGCTGGGTATCCTCTGACAGTCATTGAAAATCAAAATAAATTTGATTTTATAAAGGTGAGTACGCTTGATGGCACAGAAGGTTATATAAAAGAGCGTTTTACCACAAATAAAGCGCCGTCTATTGATCCCAAAGATGCTGCAGCTAAAAGCATTGCACAATTACAATCTGATAATAATAAATTGCATGGTGAAATTACAGATTTAAAAGCCAGATTAACACCGGGGACGCCTTTAGAAAAGACCCTTGCAAATGAACGTGATCAATTAGCACGTGAATTGAATGATTTGAAAAAGACTGCAGCAAGTGCCTATCAGCTAAAAAACGAACGTGATGATTTTCAAGAGCGTGTCGTGAATGCAGAACGTGATTTACAACAATTTAAGTTAGAAAACCAATCACTCAAAGACACGGCTAGTCAGGATTGGTTTTTATACGGCGGTTTACTCGCATTATTTGGTGTTATCTTAGGCTTTATCTTACCTAAACTCGGTTGGCGTCGTAAGAACAATTGGGATTCTTTTTAATCAGCGAATCCAACAAAACTAACCCTCATGAATTCTGAAAAATCATTCGTCAGTTGGTTTAGAGACTCTTCACCTTACATACATGCGCACCGCAATAAAACCTTCGTTATTTCATTTGGTGGTGAAGCTGTTCTAGCGGATGATTTTGCCCATCATGTGCATGACTTCGCCCTATTAAGTAGCTTAGGCATCCGTCTAGTTTTAGTCCACGGCATACGCCCTCAAATTGATGAGCGCCTCAACAAGCTAAATGCGACTGCAAATTTCCATAATCATTTACGTATAACCGATGACATTGCGCTCCAGTGCGTTAAAGAAGCCGCTGGTTTAGTGCGTGTAGAAATTGAAGCATTATTGTCTATGGGTATAGCAAATTCACCCATGGCAGGCAGTGAGTTAAAAGTAGCATCAGGAAATTTTGTAACCGCTAAGCCTATTGGCGTGATAGATGGCGTTGATTATTGTCATACTGGTGAGGTGCGTAAAATTGACAACGCGGCTTTACATCAACAACTTGATCAAAACAATGTGGTATTAATCTCACCCATCGGCTATTCGCCAAGTGGTGAGGTATTTAATCTTTCCGCTGAACAAGTGGCGACTGCTGTATCAATTAGTTTACAAGCCGAAAAATTAATCTTATTAACAGAACAAAGCTGCATTAACCCTGAAACAGGTGATGTAATACGCCAGTTCACAACGTCTGAAACTGAAGCATTTTTATTTAATCACGCGAATCTGCCGGACATTATTACCCTACCCTTAAAAGCGGCAATCCAAAGCTGTCAGTCAGGTATTGAACGTGTACATCTTATTAATCGTCATATTGACGGCGCACTATTATTAGAGCTTTTTAGTCGTGACGGTGTCGGCACACTGGTCAGCTCAACGCCATTTGAAGAATTGCGCCCTGCAACACTGAATGATATAGGTGGGATTCTAGAACTTATTAAACCGTTAGAGCAGCAAGGTATCCTGGCTAAACGCTCTAGAGAAAAAATTGAAATGGAAATCACTGATTATATTGTGATTGAACGTGATGGTTTGATTATCGGCTGTACCGCGCTACATCCAAACTTATCTGAGCAGTTTGGTGCTATCGCGTGCTTAGCAGTACATCCCGATTATCGTGGTCATGCGCGTGGAAATAAACTTCTGGAGTATGTATACACTAAAGCAAGTCAATTAAATTTAAACTCTCTTTTTGTATTATCTACTCAAACTGTGCACTGGTTTATTGAACGTGGATTTTTGGCATCTAATATTAATAGCCTTCCAGAACCTCTTAAGCTGCTCTATAACCCAGAAAGAAACTCTAAAATTCTTCTTAAACACTTAGCCTAATCGTGTCGAAAGTGGCTTTATCAGTATTACAAATTACTGATTTACATATATTACCTGAGAGTGAGAATACCTTATTAGGGATTAAAACTGAACACTACTTCCATGCTGTCTTAAATTTAGCATTTGCTAACCATAATCAGTATGACCTCATCATAGTGACGGGGGATTTAGCACAAGAGCCCTGTTTATCGAGTTATCAACGTATTCGAGATCGTTTGACTCAGACAAATGTACCTAGCATTTGTTTACCTGGCAATCATGATGATTATGAGCTGATGAACCAGGTATTTAACAATGATTTTGTTAATTGCGAGAAACAAGTTTTGGTGAACGAGTGGCAGATCATTAGTTTAAATAGTCAAGTCATCGGTGCTTCAAGTGGTTATGTTGATATACCAGAATTAGCGTTTCTGAAAACGTGCTTAAAACAATATCCAAATACTCATACGCTCATCGCAATACATCATCATTTTATACCTAGTCATAGTCCCTGGCTGGACACCATGATTATTAAAAACGCAGATGAATTTATTGAGACTATTAAACAGCATCCGCAGGTGAAATTAGTCACTACAGGCCATGTACATCAAGAAATAGATAGCTATGAAGGCCATGAACGGATATTAGGTACACCGTCAACTTGTTTTCAATTTATGCCCCTCAGTGCATCTTTTAGTATTGATAGCAAAATGCCGGGCTATCGACACGTCACACTGTATGAGAATGGCACTATTGATACTCAAGTCTATCGTATAGATGGCGCATTACACGAATTAGACGCTAACGCATTAGGCTACTGATTTTAAGATTCGTTTTGTAAATTAAACACGCGAATTTGAGCTATTTTTTTATCGGTCACTAGCGCAGCAGAATAATCTTGCTTTATAGGTATCTCATGTATAAACCAGTCATCTATAACACCGGTGTCTTCGGGGATATTATTAAATACATTTATATTCATTGGATTAATGACGCAACGATCTAACCCGAGTGCAATGCCATGTCCTGTCGCTTTTACAAAAGCTTCTTTACGCGTCCAAAATTGGTAAAAAGCTTTTATCTGCTCTGGCTCTGATAACTGATTCCAATAATCTTGCTCAACCTGCGCAAAGCATTTAGACACTAAGCCCCGAATATTTTTTCGAGGCCTAATGCACTCAACGTCTATACCCAACTGGCAATCTGTAGCAATTGCAATAATAAAATGTTCAGCGCTATGACTTATATTGAAGACTAATTTAGGGTAATCACCTAAATACGGCTTTCCAGTCTGTGATCTATTGATAACTAAACGTTCAGGCGGGTGATTTAAAATCAATCCTAATTGATAACGTAATAGGCCATGAATATGCACATATTCGTTATGCCTATTCTTACTACGCATTTTTGATGCTATTACTTGCTCAGCCGAGTCCAATACTGACCAATGTCGTTGATAATTAATATCCTCAAAACTTAGATCACCCTGCCATACCGAGATGTAATCAGAACTCATCATGGCATAACTACCGCGCTACCTTCGCCCCGCTTGTCACTGGCGGCAGATAATGACTTGGTTGTTTTATCGAGTAAAACAGCATGCATATCACCATAAGGATGCGGTACGACTTTTAAATGATGACCTAAAGATTCAAGCGCTTTAATGTCAGCTGATGAAAAAGCGGATGCTTCATATTCTATGACGTCAGGCATAAATTGATGATGATAACGCGGTAAATTGACCCAAGACTCAGGGCCATTTCCTTTTGCAAAATCTAATGCGGCCAAAAGTACCATTGAAATAATTTTACTTCCGCCTGGAGTTCCTAATACAGCCACTGCTTTATCCGTTTCTAAAAACGTCGGGGACATGCTCGATAACATCCGCTTCCCGGGGGCAATGGCATTGGCTACACCCCCCACAAATCCATAACCGTTCATAGCGCCCGGTTGGCTATCGAAGTCATCCATTTCGTCATTTAATATGACACCTGTACCTGGCGCAACAAATGCAGATCCAAATGAAAAATTAATACTTAATGTAGCTGCGACACGATTACCTTCTTGATCTATGATAGAAAAGTGAGTGGTATTACTGCCTTCATTATGAATATCAATTTGCCCAGATAATTGATTACTAGGGAGTGCTTGATCTAATCGAAGCGAACTAAGTAACCCCGCAGCATAATCCTTATTAATTAGGCGATCAGCTGGGATTTCTATAAAGTCAGGATCGCCAAGATACAAGCTTCTATCATGGTAAGCGCGTTTCATTGCTTCTACAATAACGTGATGTAGCTGGTTATCTGTCAAGGTATTCAAGTCATACCCCGATAGTATATTCAAGGCTTCAATCAGTACGATACCTCCAGATGACGATGGAGACGCACTGCTCACTTTAATGCCTTTATAATTACCTACAACCGGTTTACGCTCTACTATCTGATAGGCTTCTAAATCAGCTTTGCTCCAAATACCTCCTGCCTGTGTGACACCCAAAACTAATTTATCAGCTGTTTCTCCCTCATAAAACCCTGCATGTCCCTTGTGGGCAATATTTGATAAAGTGTCAGCTAAGTCAGGTTGCCTTAATATTGAGTAAACGGGAGGCACGTTCTTATCTTTAGTTAAAAATAGGTTTGCCGTTTCTGGATATTGCTTAAGAGCATCCACTCTGGACTGGAGTATTCTCAAATAGCGCTCTCCAATAGCAAATCCAGTACTGGCATATCTGATGGCAGGCGCTAGGTCTTGTTCTAATGATAACCGTCCGTATTTTTGGGCTATATGAACTAAACCGGCAGGCATTCCTGGAATGGCAGCCGCTAATGGACCCTGTAAAGATAATTTTGGAATGATATGACCGCTCTTATCGATATACATATCCTTGTGTGCGGCTAATGGTGCCTTTTCTCTGCCATCAATCACCACATCAAGATTATCGGATTCTCTGTGTATTAACCAATAAGCCCCACCGCCTAACCCAGATCCGAAGGGTTCTACAACGGCTAACGCTGCACTAATCGCAACTGCAGCATCATAAACATTACCGCCTTTAGCTAATACTTCAAATCCTGCGGCAGTCGCTAATGGATGTGCACTAGCAATGGCAACCTTCTGATTATCTGCGGTGGCCCATTGTATTGTTAAGCTGTATATAAAAAAGACTACGATTAGTTTTGTCATTAAATAGCTGAGTGACTAATGAGATGATGATAATGTGAATATAACTGAGAAACTAGAATTTGTCCTAATTGTAATGTTTAGTAAAGCCTTTAGGTGATTTATGAGGGATTTTGCAGCGGATAAAATGTACTAGATTGTGAATTTGACTTTATAAGTCTATTCCAAATGGATTACGCAAAAAAAAAGCCAGAGACAATGAATCATCTCTGGCTTCTTTTGATTAGATAGGGTCATATTACCCTTTATATTAACTTTCATGAGTTAACACAGGGCGTTAGACTTTTTACAAACCAACACATTGTTAGAACTGTCCAACTTTTGTGCTTTTACGAGCCATACTTAAGCTACTTAAGATTGCAGCTGTTGCGAATAATGTAGAAGAAATAATAAATTCGCCAGAAATAAAACCCACTATACCTGTTAAAAATATAGCACCCGTTAAAATATCTTTTTGTAAATCAGTCATCAGTAGATCCTCGTTGTTAATATAGAAAGTAGTTTTCATAAACTACGGGTTAACTATACAGAAGACTCATATTGTTGACAATAGAAAATATAATATATTAATTGTTTCAAATTAATTAATAATAAGCAAACACAGACAGCTCAGGGGTTTTACTAGGTATTCTTATTCTAAAGACTAGCTTTAAAAGTACGCATCAAGGCAATAAAAGCTAAGAAATCATACAATCCATGGATAATAATCGGAACCAATAAGTTAGATTCACCTGTAATGGTTAACGATAAGCCCAAATAGACACCGACTAGTGTTGCTAATATCGCATATAGCGGTGTAACCGCATGAACCAAGCCAAAAATCAAATTACTGACTATTAATCCAACCATTGCTCCCCAAGAATTTTCTATCCATGGTTGTATAACACCTCTAAATAGCACTTCTTCTGAAAAACCCGCAATGGCGGCTAATATGAACAAATCAGTCCAGTGATAGCTATGTAACCCCGGGCCTAATGTTCTTAGCAATAAGTCTTTTATACTTGATACGGAATTATGCTGAATGTTCTCCATAGAAATAAACATGATATATAAAGGTACGGTTCCTATTAGGCCACAAATAATGGCACTCTCGGAAAAATGGAGATTTTGACAAGGATTTATATCCGCTATTAAGCCCAACCCTATAGCAACCAATGTTAGCGAAGCTTCGAAAAGACAAGCCGATCTAAAAAACTGTTCAACACTAAATAAGGATTTTTGCATAATAGGTCAATAAATTAAAAGGTGAGAAAATTGAATAGGGTAAAATGCGGCTTTATTTATCAGGGATAACAACAAAACATGCAATGTTTCATTCACAAAAGCTTAAAAAAGGAATTTCTTTACCTTTACACAGTCAGTAAAGAAGATTTCTCAACTATTCCGGAAGAGTTATTAACTAACCTTGGAAAATTAGAACTTGTTATGGAACTAGATCTAACCGAAGATCGAAAACTGGCAAGAGAAGATGCTTCGAAAGTGATGAACAGTCTGAAGACAAAAGGTTATTTTGTACAGCTGCCACCTACAAACAAAACATCTTGATATAACGATATGGGGCTGTTTACGCTTTAGGTAAAGTCACGCCGCGTTGCCCTTGATACTTACCACCGCGATCTTTATATGAGGTCTCACACACCTCATCACCACCAAAAAACAACATCTGGGCTACGCCTTCGTTAGCATATATTTTAGCTGGCAAAGTCGTTGTATTAGAAAACTCTAAAGTAACATGACCTTCCCATTCAGGTTCTAGCGGCGTAACGTTAACAATGATACCGCACCGAGCATAAGTCGATTTACCTAAACAAACGGTTAATACATCTCTTGGAATCCGAAAGAATTCAACGGTACGTGCTAATGCAAATGAGTTAGGTGGAATAATACACACATCGGATTTAACATCTACAAAACTATTAGGGTCAAAGTTCTTAGGATCAACAATCGCTGAGTTAATATTAGTAAATATTTTGAACTCATCAGAACAACGTACGTCATAACCATAACTTGATGTGCCATAGGAAATTACACGTCCTTGTTCTGAATCACGCACTTGACCACTTTCAAATGGTTCAATCATCCCGTGTTGTTCCGCCATACGACGAATCCATTTATCTGACTTTATACCCATACTTTTTAATTCTCTCACTACTCACAATTAGTTAAATTTTCACATAGAGTGGCATCTGTTACAAGTTAAATACCAGTCTTATGTGTTCTGCACCGTAATATTTGGAAACCGTGAACTATAATCTTTAGTCGTTAATGCTAATTTAGCCGCAGTTTTTCTTGCAATATCTTTATATAGTTCAGCGGCCTTGCCATTAGGATCAGCCGCGACAGTGGGTTTACCAGAATCAGCGTTCTGTCGAATATGTATATCTAAGGGTAATGCACCTAAGAAATCAACATTATTCTTTTCAGACATTGCAATGCCGCCACCAGTACCAAATATGGCTTCAGCATGACCGCATTCACTACAAATATGCATACTCATATTTTCAACAATACCTAATACGGGTACATTTACTTTTTCGAACATAGCCAGACCACGTTGAGCATCTATCAAGGCAATGTCTTGTGGCGTAGTGACTATGATGGCACCACTCACAGGAATTTGTTGAGCTAATGTTAATTGAATATCACCCGTACCCGGGGGTAAATCAATAAATAAATAATCTAAATTATCCCAGTTAGTATCTCTTAATAACTGTTGCAACGTATTCGTAGCAATAGGGCCTCGCCATATCATCGCTTGATCTGGTTCTACTAAATAACCAATTGACATTGTTTGTATGCCATAAGCTACTTTAGGTAGTAAAGTCTTGTTATCGAGACTCTCTGGCCTGCCCTCTAAACCCATCATGGTGGGTATGGACGGTCCATAAATATCAGCATCTAATATTCCTACCCTGGCCCCTTCTGCCGCTAGGGCCAATGCTAAATTAACAGTGGTCGTTGATTTACCAACGCCGCCTTTTCCTGAAGCTACTGCAATAATATTTCTGACGTTGGGTTGGGGCTTTAACGCTTTCTGTACGGCATGAGATAATATTTTAACGCAAATATCAACACTCACTTCTGTGACACCATTCAACCCTAATAACGCTTGTATTGCACTATCTTTTAACTGCTCTCGAGTACTTTTAGCAGGGTAACCAATCTCTAAAATAACGCTAACTATCGTACCTTCAATATTGATAGCCTTTACTGATTTGGAGCTTACCAAATCAAGTCCATGATTTGGATCAATCACTGTTCTTAAGATATTTTCAACATCAAGTTTCTCTATCTGTGCCATGTTTATTCCGTTTTTGATATTTGATGAGTATTGCTTTTCGTAACAACTTTATGAGGGACATTCTACAGTTTTTTTTTAGAAAATCCTTTTTTAGGGCACGCGTTATCAATAGATCTGCTGTTTTTATGCGATAATCTGTCTATTAAAGCTTACGTATAATTTACACATTTACACCATGTCAGATAGAAAAATTCTAGTCACAAGCGCCCTACCTTATGCTAACGGCCCCATTCATTTAGGCCATCTGGTTGAATATATACAAACAGATATTTGGGTTCGCTTTCAGAAACAGCGCGGCAACGCTTGTTATTTTGTTTGTGCTGATGATACCCATGGCACACCTATCATGCTTAAAGCCGATAGTTTAGGTATTCCGCCCGAAGAACTCATTGTTCAAGTTGGTAAAGATCATCTTGCTGATTTTACTGAGTTTGGTGTGGCTTTTGACAACTATCACAGCACCCATTCTGAAGAAAACAAAATTTTTTCATCTTTAATTTATACCAGACTGCGTGATGCTGGCCATATAAGCTCTCGCACGATTACCCAAGCTTTTGATCCTGTAAAAAACATGTTTTTACCCGATCGGTTCATTAAGGGTGATTGTCCAAAATGTGATGCTAAAGAACAATACGGTGACGGTTGTGAAGTTTGCGGGGCGACTTATTCCCCCACTGAACTTAAAAATGCTGTATCTGCCATTTCAGGCGAGAAACCCATAGAAAAAGATTCTGTACACTATTTCTTCAATTTAGCTGATTTTACCCAGATGCTAACTGATTGGACACGTGCAGGTCATTTACAACTTGAAGTGAAAAATAAACTCGCAGAATGGTTAGACGGTGGTTTACAACAATGGGACATTTCTAGAGACGCACCTTATTTTGGTTTTGAAATTCCAGATGCACCAGGCAAATACTTTTATGTTTGGTTAGATGCACCTATTGGCTATATGGCCAGCTTTAAAAATTTATGTGATAAAAAAGCCCTCAATTTTGACGAGTTTTGGGCTAAAGATAGCACAACTGAGCTTTATCATTTCATTGGTAAAGACATCATTTATTTCCATGCCTTATTCTGGCCAGCCATGCTGAATGGTTCGAACTTTAGAACACCGAGTGCAATTTTTGCGCATGGTTTTTTAACTGTGAATGGCGAAAAAATGTCTAAATCGCGCGGCACATTTATTACTGCCCGTACCTATTTAGATCATTTAAACCCTGAGTACTTGCGTTATTATTTTGCCGCAAAATTAAGCGCTGGCGTAGATGACATTGATTTAAACTTTGATGATTTTACGCAACGCGTTAACTCTGATTTAGTAGGTAAAGTGGTTAATATTGCCAGTCGTTGCAGTGGTTTTATCAATAAACGCTTTGCCAATACCTTATCGGCTAACTGTTCTGAAACTGAACTCTTTAAAGAGTTTATTGCAGCTAACGAAACCATTGCCAACTTTTTCGAGGCGCGTGAATTTGGCAAAGCCATGCGTGAGATCATGGCGCTTGCAGATAAAGCAAACCAATATATCGATGAAAAGAAACCTTGGTTAATCGCTAAACAAGAAGGCCAAGAATCAGAACTGCATGAAGTCTGTTCAACCAGTCTTAATTTGTTCAGATTGCTAGCTGCCTACCTTAAGCCTGTGCTTCCTACCTTAACAACAGAAGCAGAAAGCTTTTTAAATATCGAATCACAAACTTGGCCAACAATAGATACATTGCCATTAACAAACCATCAAGTTAATGACTTTAAACCTTTATTGACACGCGTCGAAGCGGATAAGATTACGGCTATTGTTGAAGCGTCTAAAGATAACTTAGAAAAAACGGCAAGCACAGTTAAAGCCAAGCCGATCAAGGAAAAACAATTTGAACCTATCGCTGATACGATTGATTTTAATGATTTCGCAAAACTAGACTTACGTATCGCAAAAATACTCAAAGCCGATACTATTGATGGGTCAGATAAATTATTAAATCTTACCGTTGATATTGGTGATGAGACGCGTACGATATTTGCCGGTATTAAATCTGCCTATACCCCAGAAGATTTAGAAGGAAAACTGACTTTAGTTATTGCGAATTTAGCGCCCAGAAAAATGCGCTTTGGTACTTCTGAAGGGATGGTATTAGCCGCAGGGCCCGGCGATAAAGAGATCTTTATCTTAAGGCCCGATACGGGGGCAACCGCAGGAATGCGCGTTAAATAAGCATAAACAAAAAAGGCCGATCGTCATAAACGCCGGCCTTTTATTATTTAACTGAATACTCGTTTATTTTGGTGCTGCAGCCTTCTCTTCAGCTGCCTTAGCATCAGCTGATGCTTTTTCATCTGCAGCCGCCTTTTCTTCAGCTGCTTTATCTTTTAGTTGTTCTTCAGACTCTGAAATTACAGTGGTATAACACTCTACCAAACTTTCTGTGTAATTTGCATGGGCTTCAGCAAACGCTTTTGGTGAGCCGAATTCTACTCTTAACTCATCAAGTGTCTTTTTAGGGTCTGCAGACTTAGGTAAAGTCAGCATTTTTGTATAATTTCTATAGGCTTGTAAACGTTCTGGATCAATTGGAAAAATACCTGGCATATTTGCGGTTGTCTTTTCAAATACACACTTAGCCATATACTCTGGTGCAATTTTATAATCTTTTATATCTGCTTCTTTATGCATTTCTTCTAATATAGCAGCTTCGTATTGTTGCTTATCGGCACAGCCCGTCAGCAATATTGCTGATACAGAGAGCATTATTATTCTTTTCATTATAGTTACCGTTATTGAGTAGTGAATAAAATTATCTTATTTATAAGCTTATCTTTATATAAATCAAGATAAGTGGTTGGGATTTACCCCATCTCTTGTTGTGCTTGTCTTATCCAAGCTTCGGCTTCTGCATTTATATCAGCCGCTTTACGCCCTTTTGTTTCAATGATAGGTCCGATTTTAACTTTAATAACACCAGGATATTTAAAGAAACTATAACGCGGCCAAAAATCTCCGGCATTATGCGCAACGGGTGTAACAGGATAACCTGTTTTGTGGGCTAACATAGCACCTCCCACATTAAACTTTAGCAAATCTTTAGGTGCAGCCCTTGTACCTTCCGGAAAAATAAGCACAGATAAGCCTTCTTTCAAATAACGTTCGCCTTGGGTCAACAAGGATTTTAAAGAAGATCTTTGATTTTTGCGATTAATAACAATCGACTTTAGCGCTAATAGCGACCAACCCCATATTGGAAAGTAAAGTAATTCTTTTTTTATAACGACAGAATGTGGAGGCAATATATATCTTAAGGCTAAAGTTTCCCAAGCTGATTGGTGATTACTCAAAAAAATAGTCGGCTGTTTAGCATCAAGATGTTCTAAACCCTCCACTTCAAATGTGAGATGGCAGAATACTTTTGTCATCCAACCCACAACGGCACACCACCAATATCCGAATTTCCATCTCACTCTAAAAGTAGTTACTAGACCTAGAATGATTAGGACGCCTACAACCGTAGCAGTAGAAAATATGCCAATGAACAATAAAGTAGAACCTAAACGGTTTTTGGGTCTAGGGTCTTGCGATGATGAATTTTGCGGCTTCATATAAGTTTTCAAATACCAAAGTTGTTAATTGTGGATTGTATAATAATGTCTTTTCACCTTTACCCGTTCTCACCAAAATAGGGAGAGCACCTACTACTGATGCAGCTTGCAAATCTCGCAGTGAATCACCAATAACTGGTACATCAGATAAATCGGTCAAGTAATCCCTTGCAAAATCTAATAGCATGCCAGGCCTAGGTTTACGACAATTACAAGCATCATCAGGACCATGCGGACAATAATAAATAGCTGAGATGAGGCCACCCTTTTCAGCAACCAAAGTCTGCATTTTCTTATGAATTTTATCTAACGTAGTAACATCGAACAATCCTCTCGCAATACCTGATTGATTAGTCACTACAACAACGCGATAGCCGTGTTCATTTAATAATGCGATCGCCTCAAGACTTCCCGGTATTGGAAACCATTCTTCAGGGCTTTTGATAAAAGCATCAGAATCTTGGTTTATAACCCCATCTCGATCTAATAGTATGAAGCGTTCTTTAAGCATAGTTAATGCTATCAATTATGCTTGCAATTTCGAAATGTCAGCGCATGTTAAAAACTGATCAGACAATGAGCTCAATAATGCCAATCGATTAGCGCGTAATTCTAAGTCATCACTCATGACCATCACATTATCAAAAAACGCATCAACGGTAGATCTTAACTGCGCTAATCGATTTAATGTACCTTGGTAATCACGTTGAGCCAACAAGGGTTGAATATCAGTGCCAGAAGCAGTTGCTGCTTTCAATAACTCAAGTTCTGCAACTTCAACCAATTGCCCGATTGCGACAGCAGGTTTCGTTTCAGATTTTTTAAGAATGTTACTAATACGTTTATTTGCAGCGGCTAAACTTTCTGCTTCTGGTAATTGTCTAAAGGTTTTAACTGCAGCCAAACGTTGCATAAAATCTAAAGGATCTGTCGGTTTAACACTGATTACGGCATCAAACTCATCTGCACTATAGCCTTTATCTAAACAATAGCCTTTTAAGCGCTCGAAAATAAAATCAATCACTAAACTTTGGGTCTTTTCTTTATCAAATTCATGCGTAAACAATGACGCTGAATAGGCGATTAACTCACAAATATCTAGAGTAAGATTATTCTCGATTAACGTTCTTAAGGCCCCTAACGCCGCTCTTCTTAAGGCATAAGGATCTTTATCACCGGTAGGTATCAAACCTGCACTAAAAATGCCTGTTAAGGTATCAATCTTTTCAGCGATGGCTAACACTTGCCCTATAGCAGTTGTTGCTGTTGGGCTACCTGATTGTTTAGGGAAATATTGTTCTTCTAGAGCATAAGCCACTTCAGTAGGCTCACCCTCAACTAAGGCATAATAACGCCCCATTAAACCTTGCAAATTACCAAACTCACCGACCATTTCAGTCATTAAGTCAGTTTTAGCTAATAAAGCCGCGCGTTTTGCTTTGGACACATCTAATTTAAGCTGGTTAGCAATAAACTCAGATAATTGAATAACACGTTGGGTTTTTTCTGAGACGGTACCTAGTTTTTGTTGGAACACAATATTTGATAAAGAATCTACTCTATCCGCTAAAGTTTTCTTTCTATCCTGCTTCCAAAAAAACTCAGCATCCGATAATCTAGGAGTCACTACGCGCTCATTACCTTGTTGAATTGATAAGGGACGCGTACTTTCAATATTACTAAAAGTAATAAAATGCGCTAATAAACCACCTGACGCATTTTCAACCGGAAAATATTTCTGGTTAGTCTGCATGGTAGTGATTAACACTTCGGGGGGTAGTTCTAAATAACGCGGATCAAAACCACCCGTAATTGGCACCGGCCATTCATTTAAAGCGGCAATTTCTTCTAATAAATCTGCTTCAATATGCGCAATACCACCCACGGCAGCGGCCGCTTTTTGCGCAGAATCACTAATGATAGTTTTGCGTTGTTCAATATCAGCAATAACCTTGCCTTGGGTAAATAAAACGTCTTGGTAATCTTCAGGCTTAGTAATCGTTAATGTTTTAGGCGCATGAAAACGATGTCCTAAGGTTGTATTACTGGTAGTTAAGCCTAAAATTTCAGTAGAAATAACTTTTTCACCATACAGCAAAACAGCCCAATGTACGGGTCTAACAAATTCTGTGCTAAAACTTCCCCAACGCATACGCTTTGCAATGGGAAGAGCCGCGATACTTTGGCGAATAATGTCAGCGATTAAGTTTTCAGTTGCTTGGCCTTTAACCACTTGCGTAAACGCTAACCACTCGCCTTTATCGGTTTTTAGCCGTTCTAATTGTTCAAAAGTAGTGCCACAACTAGCAGCAAAGCTTGAAGCCGCTTTACTTGGTGTACCGTCTGGTGCAAAAGCCGCTTGAATAGCAGGACCGCGTTTTTCTACCGTTTTATCGGGTTGCGCACTGGCTAAATTCTCAATATAAACCGCTAAGCGTCTGGGTGTAGCAAAAGCCTTACTGGCTGTAAAAGGTACATCTGCGTCTTGCAAGCCTTTCACAATGCCATCTAATAAAGCGGTGCTTAATTTTACTAAGGTTTTTGGTGGTAATTCTTCTGAACCTAATTCAAATAATAAATGATTACTAGTCGTCATGATTATGCTCCTTGCTCAGTCAACATGGGGAAGCCTAAAGACTCTCTACGCGCATAATAAGCCTCTGCTACCGCTCTTGATAAAGTACGCACTCTAAGAATATAACGCTGACGCTCTGTTACAGAAATAGCATGGCGAGCATCTAGTAAATTAAAGGTATGCGAGGCTTTTAAAACCATTTCGTAAGCTGGCAAAGGTAAATTAGATTCAATTAACTTTTGGCATTCTTGCTCATAGGTATTAAAACATTGGAACAAGAAATCAACATTAGCGTGTTCGAAGTTAAACGCCGACATTTCTACTTCATTTTGGTGAAATACATCACCATAAGTCACAACGCCCTGCGGACCATTTGTCCAAACCAAATCATAAACGCTGTTAACGCCTTGTAAATACATAGCAATACGCTCTAGACCGTAAGTGATTTCACCACTCACTGGCCGGCACTCTAAGCCACCCACTTGTTGGAAATATGTAAACTGTGTTACTTCCATGCCGTTAAGCCAAACTTCCCAACCTAAGCCCCAAGCACCTAAAGTCGGAGACTCCCAGTTATCTTCAACAAAACGGATATCATGTTCCAATAAATCTAAGCCAAGATGACGCAAAGAGCCTAAATAGAGCTCTTGGATATTGTCTGGAGAGGGTTTTAACAACACCTGAAACTGGTAGTAATGTTGTAAGCGGTTAGGATTTTCACCATAACGTCCATCGGTAGGTCTACGCGATGGCTGTACATATGCTGTATTCCATGGCTCAGGACCAATGGCTCTTAAAAATGTCGCTGGATGAAAGGTGCCGGCCCCCACTTCTTGATCTAAAGGCTGTAATAAAATGCAACCGTGACTAGACCAATAGTTTTGTAGACTTAAAATAAGTCCCTGGAAAGTTGAGGAATCATTGCTTATATTCGACACAGTATCTTCACGCTAGGCAGTAAAAAAGGCTCCAATTATAAGCTGAAATTAGTTTTTTTAGTAGGGATAGAAAGCTTTAACAAGACGCCCTTAATAAATTTATACCCGCAATACCGCTTAGTTTATTTACAATAGTAACAACCACAAAAATAATAATAAATACTGCGTGCCTATGAATAATCAAATCAGCCCTAAAACTGCTGGCTATGAACAACTGAAAAAACTAAGAACCGCATTAGCGATTTCACAAGCAATAAAACTTTCCTCTACGCTTCAGCAAGAAACAGAAGGTACTGTTTCACACGACCAAACCAAAAGAGTCACTTATCTGACTGAATTATTTTCTCGTATTCATCGTGAACTATTTCAAGACTGGAAAGATCAGGCCACCGTTAATCATCGCCCCGGAACGATGCTAGATCGTGATAAACGTAAAGAATTTCGTGTCACGATTGAAAGCTTAGTTCTAGAAAGTGAACACAACACTGAAACCGCTATATTTGATAATAACGGATTCGTCATAAGCACCGCTAATATTGCTGAACGACTCGCTGTTTTTTATAAAAAAATGCGTGCCATACGGCCATTTTCTTACGGCAACAGAATTACTTTAGATTTTTTCATGACGGTATTAGCCAAGTTACCAGCCATGAAAAGCGTGTACGAACATGGCATTGATTTTAGACGTATTGATGACAAAGATTCTGTAGCCTTACATAATGAATTTAGTCAATTAAGAGAAATTACTACCGCATTTGAAAATGCGCTAAATCCTATCCATTGCAAAAGCTTACAAAACAAAGCGAACGCCTATGGCGTATGGCCAGAACACAAACAATTTGTCCATGGCATCCCGTTTTTGTCACACACGACTACAGAAGGCGTTCTATGCTTAGTGGCCGTTAATGGCGGCCTAGTGCCTATGAGTCGCATCGATGAATACTTATCGCTGGCCGGTAAACATTTAGCAGATTATCCTCTTTGCGAAGCAGAAAATATGCTGGGCTATTTGCCAGGCACTGAATCTATTCGTCGTAATGAGGCTTACGAAATTGACGGCATTAGTATCGGCGCAAATGGGGCTGCCCCCCTCTTCTGTTTAGATATTAATATTCTTACTGGATTGCGTTCACCCGCACACACTGAAGTCTTACAATTACTAAAACAATGTGAAGGAGAACAAGCAGTCATCTTCGATTTAGTGAACAATGAAAGGCTAAAAAATCGCATGTTATCCGTTGCAGAGTATGACAACCGATTAATGCGAGCTGTTGAGATTGCTTATGAACGACTCAATAAAATCATTAAAAAACTAAATACCGCTAAGGATAACGTTTTTGAAGGCAAACTTCCCGTTCATCACCCTAAATTATTTATGGCAATGGGTGGCGCTGGGGTGGGTAAGTCAGGTGTCGAAGCAACTGCCCGCGCGCATTGTCTAGATAACTTTGTCATCGCATCATTGGACGAATTTAGAAAGGAAAGCGATCTTTATAAGGTACTCACAGCGGCCAATCATCACAGTGATGACTACGTTTACGTGGAGCCATTTGCCAATAAGCTAAGAGATTCCGTTGCGGATCATGCACGCACCCATCATTACAATATATTGTATGACGGTACGGGTATACCCTACCAACCAAGATACTCAACTATTATCAGTAAATTTCAAGCCAGTGGCTTTTATACACAAATTACAGCGGTAGATGCCTTTATCATCAAGCCCGAGGGCCGAGATGATGAATTAATACGATCTAACGTTATCACCAGTGTTAAGGCTCGATTTGAAAAATCGGGTCGAGCGCTACCGTGGGTAGTGACAGTAGATAAACACATTAGAGCCCCAAGATCATTCTTACATGCGCTAGAAGATGAAGGCGTTGATAAAATATCCCTTTTCGCTAATGACAGCGAGAAAAATCTAAATTACTTGGTTGCAGAAAGCTTTTCTTTAACTGAAGCGGAAGTCAAAGATCTTCATCATAACCAATTGAGAGGCACCTTATACGAACACCTCAAGTCTTACATCATTCATCATGCAGACTCACATTTAAAAAGCATTGCAAATAATAACTTAGCTCAACTTGATAATTTAATAGCTAGAATCCCTAACTTTAACGAAGCCAATGTGGCTTACCAAATTTACCAACGCAAGAACTACAACCGCGTATTATTAATTTACTGTGCCAAAAGAATGGTCGATTTCATGGAGAAAAGACAGTTAAACCCTAACGCCTCAGGTGAAGAAGGCTTGTTACATAAACCTGAAGTGCTTTCATTTCATGTCAGTCCTTTTGCAAAAGATCCGTGGTTAACCCAACTACAAAACTGAACGCATAAAAAAGGCGGTTAAAACTAACCGCCTTTTTGTTACTGGCTAAAAGACACTAACACTTAGTGATGACAGCCTGCACCATGAACGTGACCATGATCTAATTCTTCTTTAGTTGCCGCTCTCACTTCAACAATCTCAACATCAAACGTTAAGGCTTCACCAGCTAAAGGATGATTACCATCAATAGTAACGTTATCACCATCAATATTCACAACAGTTACGATACCAGGACCGTGACTTACATCAGCGTGAAACTGCATACCTACTTCAATATGATCGACCCCTTCGAACATATCTTTCGAAATGACTTGAACCATATCATCAGAAACAACACCATAAGCGTCTTGTGGCTCAATACGCACGTTTAATTTATCACCGACCTTTTTTCCAATCAAGGCTGCTTCAAGACCAGAAATGATATTGCCACTGCCATGTAAATAAACTAAAGCATCTCCGCCATCAGAGCTATCCAATACCTCACCTTGGTCATTGGTTAATGTGTAATGAATTGATACCGCTGTATTGTCAGCAATTTGCATGATCTGCCCTTATGAGAGTGTGAAAAATTCAACATGATAACGATAAATATCGAATTTGTCTGATTTTATTCAACCCATTAAAGCTTTAGCTATTTGAAAGTGAAGGTATTGTTATTTAACCTGAGCCCAATAACCCACACCAGCAACTATCCAACTAAAGACCAATAACGCCCAGGGTAACCAGTGCTGTCGATAGATAATAATGTGCTCAAGTTCATGCTCATCTGACTCAATTGTGGTGATTTTATGATGAGATGCTTTTTTAAGCTTCCTATTGAGTTCTCTGGCTTTATCTTTCTGCTGTTTTTTATAAAGTTCAATGCCCTTCTGAATACCTTGAGCTATCAACTTGGATTGTTCTTTAGTCTGCCCAGGCCGTTGAATGCCTTTGGTAATTCTTAATGACGCTTCCTGTGTTTGTGGCGAAGGTTTTTGATAGGTGTTTTTAGTCATGTTATTTCTTACCGTAAGCATTGTAGAATTGTTTTGCCGTTCTTCCATTCTTTGATGCATTCTGATGCGCAAAGTCTAAAGCTTGCTTATGCAACGCTTCTCGGGTACCGAGATAGTCAACAAAATAACTATCGATGATATCCAGATAAGTCTGAGTGTGTTGAGGATAAAAAGCCAGTCTTAAACCAAAACGGTCAGAGAGCGATATCTTTTCTTCCACCGTATCAGAATAATGCACTTCGTCATCAATCAACTGTGTAGCGAGATTGTCACTCATTTTCTCTGGTAATAAATGACGACGATTTGACGTAGCATAAAAGACCACATTTTCAGGTGGCAACTCAATAGAGCCTTCTAAAACGCTCTTCAAAGGTTTATATAGCGTATCACCCGTATCAAAAGAAAGATCATCACAGTAGATTACAAAACGTTGTGGCAGTTCACGGATGTCATCTACAATCTCAGGAAGATAAATCAAATCTTGTTTATCAACCTCAATCAATCGTAAATCACGATCTTTGTATTCATTCAATAACGCTTTAACTAAAGAAGATTTACCCGTCCCTCGCGCGCCCCACAACAGCGCGTTGTTTGCCGGCTGACCTGATATAAAGCGCAGTGTGTTATCAAGCAATTGTTGCTTTTGGTTGTCAATCCCCAATAACTGATCAAGGCTTATTGGATCAATTTGTTTAACAGGCCGCAGAAGCTCTTTACGTTGTCGCCAAATAGCCGCATAAGTGGTATTCCAATCAATCATATAAATTCCTAAACGTTATTAATGTTATTACTGGCGCATCATTTATTACCCACTAATCACGCAGTATTAGTTGATTCCATTCGTTTTTATTGACGGTTTTAAAACAAAATCAATAATAAACATGTAAATTTGCACGAATAATAACAATTTTATGTTCCTAATCTTGCTTGACTATCAAGTATAAAGTTAGATACTGATTTGGTATGTTATATGCATGAGTAAATAATGATACCAATCTAAGGGTATCAATAGCGTCATAGGTATTATATTTATTATTGGAGAATAAAGATGGAAGAAATATTATTGTTTGTTGTATTGGCTTGTATCGCTTATATATTTTGGGGTGATATATTTTCAAAAAATAAAAGAGAGATAAATAAAATAGTTATACCTGAAGACTCTACGCTAAGAAGGTATTTTTTAACGCAATTAAGCAACGAAAATGCAGCAGTTGCAGCCGAGATTCAAAAACGTTTATCACTATAAGTTCATTTTTTGAAATGTTTACTAAAGGCCAATGGGTGAATGCCTGCAAAATTCACCCAACCTTTAGATTTAGTTTCAATGAGTCATTCTATGAACATTTGGGCACTTAAAAAAGATATCCCACTCAAGGCCTTATTGTTGGAATTAGAGCAACGTTACACTGACTTTGCATGGACTCTCAATACCAAAGAAGATAACTTCAAAGCACTTGAGCTGTTTATACCTACAGACCCTGCTCTCTCTGTTTATATCTATACCTTTGGCCAAAATCCAAATAGCTATGCTATAGACCTAAGATACCCCATCAGCACGCACAATATTGTGGGTGAAAATGAAAATCTCAGCTTAGATCGTGCACTCAATATCATTGCAATGCATCTGTTTTATTAAACACGTGACTTTATGTGGCTTAGGAAATAAAGAACGTTAAGCTTCCGCTTTGGCCGATTATTCATAATCATTGCGTACTACCCCAATAACACTTTAGAATTAATACCAACATCATCATTAACACTATGGATCTACGCCATGAAAAAATTTATCCCAGGCATTGCCTTATTATTTCTTACTGCTTCAAACATTAGCTTTGCAGCCGATACTGCAAAAGGTGAAGTCGTATTCACCTCTAATTGCGCGGGTTGCCATGCTGGAGGTAAAAACTTTATGTCTCCGCACAAATCGTTAAGCAAAGAAGATTTAGAAAAGAACCAAGTCAATACAACTGCCGCTATCATTAATCAAGTGACCAATGGCAAATCACCCATGCCAGGCTTTGGTAAACTGGGCATTCTTAGCGCTACCGATATTGAAAATGTGGCCGCTTATGTATTAAAAAAATCTGCAGCAGGTTGGTAAAACGCTGTCATTAAAGTGTAACAGTGTAAGTCATATGGTAAAATGTCCTGATTAAATAGGATCAGAAACCACACTATGTTTTTAAGAGATTTTTATAACACGCCCGATCACACTATCAGTATTACTGCAGAACAAGCCAGTACATTCGCCAAAGAGATCGCACACGATTTCAATCCATTACATGATGTAGATGCTAAAAGGTATTGTGTACCGGGAGATTTATTATTTTCTCTAGCCTTAGAAAAATATGGTCTTAGCCAACAGATGCACTTTACCTTCGCGGGCATGGTTGGGCATGATGTCTTATTAAACTTCCCAGAAACTGACGCAGTACAGATTGATATCAACGACAACCAAGGTAAAACGTACTTACAGGTTGAACGTTCGGGTGATGTGACTCACGATACTGGTTTAATCGAAAGTTTTATTCGTGATTATGTTGCGTTCTCAGGTCAAAACTTCCCCTACGTTTTGGTTCCGTTATTAGAGCAAGAAAAAGTAATGTTTAACTTGAGTCGCCCTTTGGTTATCTATGAGAGCATGACACTGTCTTTTGATCATCTTGACTTCAAAGAAGCCTCAGTAGAAATGTTAGATCCTAAAATAGAAGTGGATGGTAAACGCGCCACCGCTTTTTTACACTTTCAAATCAATGCGGAAGGTACCGTTGTAGGAAAAGGATTTAAGAAATTGGCTATTAGCGTACCTAGCGCTTATGAAGCTGAGCCCATGCAAGCGTTCGTGGATGAATACCTCAATAGAAAAAATACATATTTAGGTAATTTAAAATAATTCAGCAAACCATTCCGTTAAGTCACGTGTGTCGCCTAAAGCATTTAGGCGACGATCAATGGTGTCATGATTGCCCCACACCACCTCTGCTAATGCCCCCTGCTCTACCTCAGTTTTAATAGCATTACAATACAGACCTAAATCTCTCTGCACATAAAAACCATAGGTACGGCAAGCAACGGGACGATATTCATAAAGACTGCATGCGCCTGCAACTTCATCTAACAAGGGACATACGACTGGCCGTGTTAACTGTTCAGATAAGGCTAGCATTTTATGCCTAACAACATCCAATTGCGTTGGCGAGAGCTTCAATAGTCCTGCTTTAAGTAAATCCCATTCAGCTCGGGTTAAGGCAGGAATTTCAGCGAGTCGACGACAACAAAGATCACACCCCATACGACAAAGCCAATCGGCATGATGCGCACGAATATCGTCAACACGGGCATCAATATCTAGATGAAGTTGGTGCAAAGGCGGCATCAATTTTTAATGCCTACACCTTTATGTAACATAACCAAACAAACGGCAATAAGTAATGCCGTAGAGCAACCAGTAATCAAATAAGCCAACTCTATATTGACATCAGATACACCGATCAAACCATAGCGAAAGGTGTTAACCATATACAAAATAGGATTACCTTTAGATAGCGTTTGCCAAAAACTGGGCAACATATCGACGGAAAAAAACACGCCCCCTAAATAGCTTAAGGGTGTTAAAACAAAGTTAGGAATAATCGATATATCATCAAAACTCTCCGCTAAGATAGCGTTAATAAATCCCGCCAAAGCAAAGAGCACCGATGTTAAGAACGCGATACTAAATGCAACTAAATAATTGTGAACTTGGATATCGGCAAACAACAATGATATCAGCGCCACCACAAAGCCGACTAACAACCCTCTGATAACCCCACCACTGACATAGCCAGTTAAAATAACCCAATTTGGCACCGGGGCAACGAGTAGCTCTTCAATATTGCGCTGAAATTTTGTGGAATAAAATGAAGACACTACATTGGCATATGAATGACTGATGACCGACATTAAAATAACGCCCGGCACGATATAGTTCATATAACTAGCACCATCCACAGTACCAATTCTAGAACCTATCAGTTCACCAAATATCAAAAAGTACAAGGCTGTTGTTATAGCGGGCGGTAATAAGGTTTGTGGCCATATACGCACAAAGCGGACAATTTCTTTAAATATAATTGTTCTTAAAGGGATCAATACATTCATCAGTTAACCCCTTCAGAGCTTGAATCAATTAAGTCTAAAAAGAGTTGCTCTAAACGATTCGTTTTATTTTTTAAACTGACTACTCTTATATTTAAACTACTCAATTGATTAAACAACGCATTTAAACCAATTTCTTTAGGAACCAAAACATTTAAAACTTTATCAGATACCTGCTCTATTTTATAGCCAGAGATAACCGGTGTTGTTTGCAAGGGTTGTGATAAATCTAAAACAAAATGATCAACATGTAAGCGCGCTAAAAGACTCGCCATATCAGAATTCTCAATGATAGTGCCTTGATCAATAATAGCGATGTTGCGGCATAAACTTTCGGCTTCTTCAAGATAGTGGGTCGTTAAAATGATAGTCGTCCCATTGTCATTCAGGGTTTGCATCATCTTCCACATAGAACGTCTAATTTCAATATCTACACCGGCAGTCGGCTCATCTAAAATTAATAATTTAGGCTCATGTACCATAGCCCGGGCAATCATGACACGACGTTTCATACCACCGGATAATCGACGTGATACCGTATCACGCTTATCCCATAAATCCATTTGTTTTAAACAAATTTCAGTCCGCTCTAAGGCGCGTTTACGTGGAATACCGTAATAACCGGCCTGATTAAATACGATAGTTTTAACGGTATCGAACTGATTAAAGTTAATCTCCTGCGGCACGACCCCTAAGCAACTTTTTGCTTTCTCACGATCCGTGTGTAAATCATGGCCAAATATATTCACTGAGCCACTCGTACTATTGACCAAGGAACTAATAATACCAATAGCAGTAGATTTACCTGCACCATTGGGGCCGAGTAAAGCAAAAAAATCACCTTGCTGAACGTCTAGGTTAATTCCTTTCAATGCTTCAAAACCATTATTGTAGGTTTTTCGCAAATTACGTATCGATAATGCATTCATATTGAAACTAACACTTAACGGGAGCCAATAAATAAGTTAAATTAGACCTGTGACATTTAAAACACAGCGTTTAAGGTCACTGTAAAAACCAACGAATTTTAACAGATATTAATACGCTTAGTACAAAACTGGATAACACGTGCCTATAAAACCACCTGAAATGGTTGCCGCTGTAGACCTTGGTTCTAACAGCTTTCACATGATCGTTTGCAGCCTAAAAGATGGCGCACCCCAAACAATTGATCGACTAAGAGAAATGGTGCGACTCGCTTCGGGTCTTGATGAATATAAAATATTAGATGAGACGACCCAACAAAGAGCCTTAGCGTGCTTAGAGCGCTTCGGTCAAAGAATCAGCCACTTCCCCGCTGGCAGTGTGCGTATTGTGGGTACCAATACCTTACGCACAGCCAATAATTCAAAAGAGTTTTTATTAAAAGCCGAGAAAGCCTTAAATCACCCCATCGAAATTATTTCGGGCATAGAAGAAGCCCGTTTAATTTACTTAGGTGTGTCCTATAGTTTAAGCAGCAACGCTAAATTACGTCTGGTCATGGATATTGGTGGTGGCAGTACGGAATACATCATTGGTACGGGAGAAACACCCCAAGAAAAAGAAAGTTTGCACATGGGCTGTGTGACTGTCAGCAATCTATTTTTTAAAGACGGACATCTATCAAAAACAGCGTTTAACCAAGCCACGCTTTATGCAGAACAAAAACTAGAACCGTTCCAACGTAAATTTCACCGTCAAAACTGGGATGAAGCCATCGGCGCTTCAGGCAGTTTACGATCTATAGCAAAAGTACTCAAATCCACTGGCTGGAGTAACAATGGTATTACCCGTGCGGGATTAGAAAAACTAGTTGAACGTTTAACGCAATGCACGCACATCGATGAATTAAATCTACCCGAGCTTGATCCAGAACGCTTACCGGTATTTCCGGGCGGCGTGGCAATTGTTTACGCCACATTTAAAAGCTTAGGCATTGAGCAAATGACCGTGTCTGATGGCGCGTTAAGAGAAGGTTTAATCCTCGATTTAATGGGGCGTATTTATGATGAAGATATGCGCTCAACAACCGTTAAATCCGTTGTGGAACGTTATCATATCGATAAAAAACAAGCGGCCAGAATTAAAGACACCATCCATATCATATTGAGCCAATTAAAAGAGAATTGTCATTGGGCAATGAATGAAAACTGCATCCAATACTTAAATTGGGCGGCAGACTTACATGAGATAGGCATTGATATAGCGCACAGCCAATATCACAAGCATGGTGCTTACATTATTGAGAATGGTGATTTAGCAGGCTTCTCAAATCAAGACCAACGCGTCTTATCGACACTCATTAGGTATCATAGACGCAAAATTAATCCTAATGCTTATACAGAGCTACCTACTCCTTGGTCTGAGTTAGCCCCTTATCTAACCATCGTTTTACGACTTGCTGTATTACTGCATCGTAATCGTTTAGAGCAAGCGTTACCCACTATCCATATTAGCTTATTGAAAAATAAATTCTACTTACAGTTCCCTGAGCAGTACTTAGAACAATCGCCCCTCACGCGGGCTGATTTAACCATTGAAGCTGACTACTTAAAAGTGGCTGGCTTTAAGTTGGATTTTATTTAAAGCCTCATGAAACTCATACTAAGGATAACTTTATACACACTGAGTACCTTAGTATTGCTTTGCCTATTAGTTGTTATTTTTGGCGTCAGTGATGAGCCCGATGTTGCCATTGGCTGGACATTGACCGCTGAGGATATTGTTCGAGCCAAAAAGATACTCCATGAAGGCGCTAAAACCAAACCTGATGAAATCGGTACGATAGAACTCAGCAAAGATGACATCACTCTGTCAGCCAATTATCTATTAAATTTATTTATCCCCAGTGCCGTAAAAATTGACCTTAAAAATAAGGCCGTCAGATTTACCGTTACAATGACCTTACCCCAAAGGAACATCTTTGGTCAGTACGTTAATATTAGCTTTAAGCTCGGCAATGAAAAACCCACTGATAGACCTCGGCTCACTAAGTTTAAAGCCGGCGCCCTCATACTGCCTGCAAAATTAGCCGCTTTTATCATTGATACGATTATTCATAACACCCATTTGAATAATTACTTCATTTTGGCGACGCATCCCCTAAAGTCGGTCGACTTTAATGAGCAACGCGTCATCATTACGTATTACTCAACTAAAGAAACGCGCATGCATGCGGGCAATATTTTGACTCATAACACAGAGTCACCCGAGCTTAGTCTTTACCAACAAAAAATTATTGACCTGGTTAATCAACATGATCCAGCCTGGCGATTGTCTCTTGCAGAACTGTTAAAAACCACGTTTCAATTAGCGTTAGAACGATCTTCTGCTGAAACGGCTATTAAAGAAAATAAACTCGCCATCATGGCAGTCAACAACTACGTTAATCAAAAAGAAGCAAAAGGCTTTTTAACACCGCCCACCGCCAACTCAATCAGTAACAAATACTACCCAGCTTTCTTATACAAAAGAGCAGACTTAGCACAGCACTTTATTGGATCAGCGGTTATAACCGCATCTACGGGCGGAGAAGTGGCTAAAGTCATGGGAGAAGAAAAAGAACTCAGTGATGCTAATGGCGGATCGGGATTTAGCTTTATTGACTTAACCGCAGATAAAGCCGGCACAAAGTTTGGAGAAATAACGACATCCTCGCCAGAGAACGCTCTCA
This sequence comes from uncultured Methylococcaceae bacterium, assembly GCA_903917345.1. Taxonomy (GTDB): domain Bacteria; phylum Pseudomonadota; class Gammaproteobacteria; order Methylococcales; family Methylomonadaceae; genus Methylobacter_C. The sequence continues at coordinate 36,105 of CAIXAE010000040.1, forward strand.
AAGCCCAAAAGGCAATTGCCGACATCAAAGATTACACAGACTTTATGCCCGACCCAAGAGATTTACCCGAGCACATGAACGAAGAAGAATTTAAAACCAAATACGGCTCAGTGGAGAGCCCGATCTATAAAGAGTTATCAAAAGAAATTGATAACCGAATTGCTAACACGCCTTTATACCAATAGCCTTAACGTCTTTTACCTGCCAGATAACCTAAAAAGGTTGAAACAATAAAACACACTAAAATAATCCAAGGGAAAAAAGTATCTGCAACACTCATATTAGTCACCTATAAAATAAAGTTATCTTTATAGCAATCCGATATGACATCTGTATTAACTCACATCATTCAAAACCACTAAATCAAGTAATCTGCCACAAACTCCGCAAAATCAGCTTGATCATCATGCTTAATTGAACTTTGTAACTTTTTCTCGGAAAGATCATCAATATCTTCCAGATAATCTTCTCTAAACTCTTCTCTCAGGTATCGAGACCACTCCGTCTTGTTTTTACATAAGCTTTTAAATGACCCCATAAACTGAATATGGAATTGAATTTCAGCCAATAAATCATTTAGATCACTCAGCAAACCTTCATCATCCATAGAAATAGCATCGATATCCGGCAACAACTTAATAATCTCTGCTTTAACAAGCTCTCTAGATATTAAATCAGCGTCTGATAAGGCATCTATCAAATCAGTTTGAAGTACCTGTAACAGCTCATCAGCAGTCGCGTACCAAAAGAAACTTCCCCCCGCCGTTTCATCAAAATGATCTTCTAAATAAAATCCGTAAGGATATTCCAGTGGATTTCGACCTTGTGCCGCTTCTAAGGCAGCTACTAATTTTGCTTGTGTATCCATGTCGTATTAAATGTCTATAGGAGATAGGGAATTAATTTATAGCGCACTTTAAGTTTATAGTCCCTGTACAAGGGGTCAAGAGAAAGATGTTTTTCTTCACTGATGATACGTAAATAAAGAAACAGCATGGAGAGACCGTAAACAAGCCCATTTTGTAGTGTCGTATTAGTCAACACATACCCCAAGAGCGTTAAACAATAACTCGCATAAATGGGATGCCTTACAAAACGATACATCCCCGCTGTTTTAATTTTTCTATTGGCCGCGATTATAGCAAAACTGCGATTAAGCGATAGTACACTTAATATTTGAATGATAGCCCCAGTCACCAGCAACACATTAGCAATTGGCAATACACCCCATTCCGATGGACGATAACATAAAGGCAAGAATGTACCCAAAAATGCCACTAACCAATCATACCCATGCACTGAAATGGTCAGCGGTTTAGATCGAAATACATAAAAGAAAACAATTAATGTTTCTGATAGCGCAAATATTAAGAGAGAAACATGATGTGATTTTAAAAAAGACAGCAGATGAGCACCTGCGAAAAACAGAAAGATAAATCCAAATAGAACGCCACTAAAAATATGCGCCCAGCGCGAAGTTAAAAATGCAATACGTCTATTCACGGTACACAGAACCCAATCACAACTTAAAAGCCTAAGAAACTAAAAAAACCTTTTTTCTTAGGTTCAAATTCAATTTGCCCCACCACTTTTGCCAATATTCTTAAATCACGGGCAATCTCTGAATTTTCGCTGGTCTCACAGAGCGGTACGCCCACATTAGCAGCCGATTCAACGCGATCAAAATCATTGACGATCGTAAACACATTATCATGATTCACCAGACTTTTTAAATCTTCAATGCGTAAACTATTTTTAGGATCATAGCGATTAATCACAATGACAATTTTTTCTAAGGGGATATCCAGCTCTTTATTAAGCACTTGAATCAGGCGGCGACCGTCTCTAAATTGCGCTAAGTTTTGTTGGATAACCAAGGTAATTTGATCCGCTTGATCCATAACTAAGCTAGACAAGGGATCAATTAAACGCGGTAAATCGACCACAATCTGATTAAAGTTAAGCTTTAACAGATCCAATAATTTTTTAAGTTTTGAGATGTTCAACTCACCCGGCAACAGAATTTCTGTGGGTGAAGGCAATAACAAACTGAGGCTATCATCGTACTTCAATAAATAAGCTTCTAAAGACACTATGTCTAAATCATCAACTGCATTCACTGCTTGCGTTAGCGTGTATTTAGGCATCTGATCAAAGTTAAGCCCTATCGTACCAAATTGTAAATCTAGATCCACCAAAGCCACTCTTAACTGAGCTTCTCTTGATAAAATGTAGGCCACATTACTGGCTATAAAACTAGAGCCACTGCCCCCCTTAGCATTAATAAATACGTTTAAACGATTTTCATTATGAGCCTTATGACTTTGCGTGATCGTTTTCTTAATATTATTAAAAACATCAACCAACCTGTCTTGATAATGCTTCTCGTCAATAAAATCTTTAACACCCGCGCGGAGTGCATGGGTTAATAAATCTACATTACTCTGATCACCAATGATGATCATCGAAGACTTTTTCTCACCTAACGCTTCTAGGTAGGCGAGTTCTTGTAAGGCGTTATTCGTTAAATTAACAACAACAATACTGTATTCATCATGAATGTTTTGACTAATGGCTTCAACAATCGCTGCTTTGCATAACACTTTATTTTTACGTGTTACTAAATCAGAAAGCAATGTCACTTGCTTAGTCAGCACATCATCGTCAACACCAATCACTATCAAATTAACATTATTTAATTCCATGATGTATATCTTATTTCTCGACGTTTATTAAATGGGGTAATGTATATGACGGGTGTTAATAGGTATTTCCAGAATAATTGACTAACTTAGGTGGCTTATGCGCTCCGTCTGTGGGTCCCGAGCCTCCTGATCCTGCTAAAGCACAATTACTGACACCATTACCACCCATGGCCACCATCTGTGCCGTAATCGTTTTAGCACCTTGTTTTGCACTTAAAATATGCATACATCCAAATGCTGTAATTGGCGTCGGCTGCAGACCACCGCTTGTAGGTAAGGTATCGCAGTTGGGCGTTGAGTTATAACAAACAACAATAACAGGCACATAAGCACAGGTACCATCACCAGCCTCACTACAGTCATTCGTTAAACCATAGTCAACTGCCCTAGTTCCAGGATCTATATATATCGTTTCACCAATGCTATAAGTCTGAGGGATAGTATTGGACTGCCCAGAGGCATTATCAATAAGAGTTTTAATTAAACTATTACTCGGACTACTGGATGTCAATGGTGACCATGATCCCACTTGGCAATTTCCGACGGGAGAATGATAGGCTGAATCGATTGTAAAAGTGGTGGGCGGTATCAATTTATAATTGTCGTAAACACACTGTGTAATCACAAAAGGAAATATATTAGACGTGGTAAAGCCCGCACTACTGCCATTAATGGCCACCCCTATTGCCGCCATATTCTGAGAGTAAAGGCCAAATATCCTTGAGAAGAAAGTATTGATGGCACCTCCATTTTGGCCAGCCGCTTTAGTAATAGTGACTTGTATCGCGGGTAAATCATTAGCCTTAGGAACAATAGAGGTGGATTGTAAACCCAACGGACTGCCCGTCACATTCCAATAGCCGGTTCTTATGTCACCCGTTGATAATAATGTATTACCCGCCTTATTTAGACTGATGGCAGCCGCCGCTTTCGAATTGGCTAAACTCCAGTTCGGCTCCGTACCATTTAAGGGATACAAATATTTTGCACCCGCAAGCGCCGAGGTATCCGCTGCATTTTGCAGTTCATTACGCACTACCATCTCATAACCCACATCTAAGGCTAAACCTGCAAACCCTAATAAGCCGGCAAGCGCAATAGTTGCCAGAACAAGGGATGCTCCCTGTTGCTTATTCATAATTCATCACCGTGGTTGACGATAGCATAATCGGATTTGTAAACCCCGGCACAAATAAGCTCATTAACTTACCTAAGGCTAAAAACCGGTAACTGTAGGTCACCGTAACGGTAAGAGGGGTACCCGAATTTGTAAAACAATTAGTGGTCGTAGTGGGCGGAGTAGGCGTTATAGTAATAGTGGGTGCCGTAGCACCTGATGCAAATGAGAAGAGTAAACTGGTACCCCCGCCTGTTAAAGAGGTGGCTCTGATCACTGCGGCTCTAATCTGCGCTTCTGATAATACGGGGCATTTATAGGCAATCCCTGATCGTGCCCCTTCGCGACTCGCATTGGTAATCACCGCTTTATCGTAAAGTACGATGCCATACTCCATAATGCCAAACAGGATGATTAACAATATAGGCAATATAATTGCAAACTCTACTGTTTCAGCACCGCTTTGCGTAGTCTTTAGTTTCATAGCCTTCCAACACTTTTTTTTAGAGCCATTTGCTTATCAACTTTCAGTTGAACCCTTAATTTCCGACACCTGATCCACCCACATTTTTAACATCAAACGCCACACCTTTTTTAGCCTCTTCAGCTGGAGCCACAGCCCCTTGACGATAAGCATCAATCACGGCTTTAGCTTTCTGTCCATCCATGGCCATCACATCTTTTTGTTCAGGACATACGCTTGGGTTTTTCGCTTTAGCACCGTGTTCTGGACATAAGGTCTGATTCTTAACCATCTTGTTATAGGACTCTCCCAAATGTTGATCAACGACCGTAGGTACGGAATTCCATTCTGGACAGCCTGTCAGCATCAACAAACAAGCCAATGCTATTAATGTATTATTAACGCGTAATCTGATCATTTAACACCCCCTACTAACTGTTGACCGTACTCACCATCAAGCCCGCCTTTTGCAATAACAGAACCACCCACTTTATTATTAACGATGCTTCTAGCTCTTCTGGACTCGGTTCGACCTAAGATATAAAAATCCACATCATCAGGTTCCACAAAACTGTCTGTCGGTAATTGTGCATTTTTAGCTAATATGGGTTTTGCTAAACGAGGTGTCACAAAAATCACGAGTTCCGTTGTATCTTTTAAGAATTTAGAGCTTCTAAACAAGGCGCCTAAGCCAGGCACATCACCTAAGCCAGGAAACTTGTTTACATTTTCTTTCAGCTTTTCACTGATTAAACCGGCAATACTCATGGTTTGGCCTTCTGCTAACTCCAGTGTAGTACTGGCTTCGCGCTTAGTAAGTGAAGGAATAGATAATGAGGTATTAGTACTACTGCCTTGGGCAATAACGGCGGCATCTGTTGAAAGCTCACTCACGCTTACATGCATATTAAGATTAATGCGTCCGGAATCGAGTACTATTGGTACAAACTTTAAGCCAATACCGTATTCTTTAAAGACGATGGTAATGGTGCTTGAACCTGAACCCATCGATTGAGGAACGGGAATAGGAAACTCACCCCCAGAAATAAAGGTAGCTGTTTGGCCTGATAAAGTGGTTAAGGTGGGTTGGGCTAATATTTTGGCTAATTGCTGATCATTCGCGGCATCAACCGTTAGATTAAACATAAATTGGCCACTGATTGATTGCAAAAATAAGGCGCCTGCATCAAAACTATGCGGTACTAATAAACTACCAATGCCCGTTGCATTTAAAGCCCCTCCTCCATTTACCGCACCCACAGAAAAATTATTTGAAGCTTGCAAGGCACTAAACTTAATATTTAAACCTTTAAGTACCGTCCTATTAATTTCAGCGACTTTCACATCCAGCATTACTTGCTGAGCCCCCCCCACTGTCATTAAATTAATCACTTGTGGAACCGCACTTGCACTGGGATCCACTTTAGGTTGCGCGCTACTGGTTGACACGTTGATATTGCCTTGGCCGCTCTCAGAACCTGCCGGACTTGCCCCACCCAAATTCTGAGACCCGCCCAAATAGCCTTGCGCTAATTGAATTGCCGCTTGCATATTAGCTAAACTGGTCACTTCGCCTGTTAAGACAATATTCTTTTGTGAAGACCGCACGGCAATATTAGGTTTACCTTGTGCATCATGCTCAGTGGGTAATAGCTCGTTTAATTTAGCCTTTAAGGTAGTCAAATCATGTGTGACCTCAATATCTAAGACCTCAATAATCTTGCCTTTTGCGCCCCATAAATACAAATTAGTGCTGCCTATGGACTTACCGTTAATCAATATCTGATTAGGTTGAATAAAGGTCGCATCGGCTGTTTCCATATCCGGTTTAAAATTATTGTTCGAAATCGCCGTATTGCCTTGGGATATTTCTTCAATCTGGATATTTTTATTGAGGGTGATTAATTTAGATTTATTTAAAGCGACTTGTACATGTTCCGTTTTAACATCCGTGCTATCAACAGCAAACACCGACGTGCTGACAGCACATAAGACAACCACTGATAATAGTCCGACGCTATTCCTATTAATGTTCTTTTTCATAGTGTTCTCAAGTAATAATTATGAATTGTGGGGATTACCAAGGGATCACCTTGAGCACATGTTTTTTAGAAGCGACTTTATTCTCTGACACGGGAGAGATCATTTCAGCTTCCACTTTATCTTGGATCTTTACCAACTGATTATCGTTCGGATTTCTCAAGGTTAATTGAATAGTCCCTTCACGCATGGCTTGTACCATGACTTCAGCTTCCTGGGGTTTGAGTTGTAGGGTGACCGCTCTAACAATCGCGGGCTTATCCTTTTCATGAGAGTCATCTTGATCCACCGCTAAAACTCTGATGTTTTGAAGTTTTGTTTGGGTAACGGACTGATTTAAATCCTTATCCATCCTAGTCGCTAAGATGTCCACATTATTGCCCGGCAAAATAAAACCCGCCACGCCAACCACATCATCCACTCGAATAGCAATAGCCCGGTATTCTTTATCAATTAGGGTCGATAAGGTACTGCCAGCCGTATGCACTAACATACGTTTTTCTGAAATGGGCTCATCCGTATAAAAATCATTTCGGGATACTTTATCAATGACTTGGTCTTTTGATGTGTAAGCACTTGATGGGACAGAATCATTGGGCCAATCAATGACTTTGATTTGAAACTCTTCTATCTTGACGCCATAAGGAATATCAACGGCGGCCACCACCACCGGTGTGGTCTTACCCACCGGCCGACCTTGTATCCAAAGATTGGCTACCCAGGCAGCAAAAAACGCCAGTAATAGGGCGATACCGAACATAATAATAAATCGTTTGTTCATTTACTCATCCTTAATCTTTAATTCAATAAAATAGGTAGACCATGCCAAGCGCATCGTTTCTTTGGTAATGGCATTTTCATTATTAAAATGGGCTAGGTTGAGCCCAATTTCCAGTAAATCACGCGGCTGACACGGTAAAAAAGCCCGCTTTTTGGTTTCATACCACTCGATAACCTGTTCCAGTACACCCGTTTCAACCGCTATGTTTTTAACAGCACACATATTTGCCCAGATTTTGCTATAAGCCGATTTATCAATAGCTGAAAATTTAACTTTGTAGCCTAAGCGTCTTAAAAACGCCTCATCCAATAATTCAGTGGGATCAATATTGGTTGAGAAAATTAACACCACATCAAACGGCACAGGGAAATGCTGTCCGGTGCCTAATGTTAAATAATCCACATGCTCTTCCATGGGGACAATCCAACGATTTAATAAATCCATCACTGAGATACGTTGACGCCCCAAATCATCCACTAAATAAAGCCCGTTATTCGCTTTTAACTGGATAGGCGCCTGATTAAAGCGAGCCGTAGTGTCATACTGCAACTCCAAACTATCTAAACCCAGCTCTCCGCCACTGATAGCGACCGGTCTTTCACACAAAATAAGGCGTTTATCTATTTGAGTTTGAAATTGATAGGTGGCTTTTTCAGTAACGCTATAAACAGGGCGATGAATTAAGGGATCAAAAAACTGGATAATTTCGCGCCCTACGCAAATGGCGTAAGGCAAATGCACGGGCGCACCTAAACTACGCGCCATGCGTTTACAAATATAGGTTTTACCACTACCCGCAACACCATAAACCATAATGGCGCGACCGGAATGGATAGCAGGCCCTAATTGATTAAGGAGCTCAGCTTCTATAACGACTCCGGCAAAATCTTCAGATAATTGGGCTTTAGTGATACGGCCATTAAAGACTGATTGTTCAGCGACTAACTCGCGATAATGCTGAATACTAATCGGCACTCTACCTATATAAGCACTGCGGTTAAAGGCATGTTGGGCCTCATAGCGGCCTAAGTCGGTGAGTTGAAATCTAACGCCGGCACTGTTGTCTTTTGCGGCTAAGACTTCGACTTTAGAATCTTTGCGTAAGGGATCTAAAATACTTTCCATCACAGTACCCGAAAGCGCCATACGATCGGCAATTTGACGTAAATCTAATACACCACAATCGTAAAAGTGCTTTAAGGTCAAATCGACGAGTAATTCACCGTCAATGCCGGTGTCTTGGATAGACCGAGGTTGTTTTATTAAATCATCTAGAGACATGATTTAATAAAACCATCTGAGCAATTCAATACAGGCAACAACACATAACATGTAGCCACTGCAATAGCAGGCGCCATAGGAAGTTGTTGTGTTGCTAATGCTTTGTAAGATAAGTTGGAGCAACGCACCAGCGCTTTAAGGGTAATAAAAATAACACTCATCAGCCCCATCAAAAGGACGCTGTATACCATGATATCTATTATTTTATAGAGTCCAACTACACTGCCGACTGCGGCCATCAATTTAACATCACCGGCGCCCCAACCCTTTAAGAGATAGACAGGGAGCATGATAAATAGCGCAGCACCTAAACCCAACAATGACTGCTTTATACCCTGTCCTGACGCGGCCCATGTATTAAAAGCTAAACCTATCAATAAAATAGCTAAAACGAACGTATTGGGGATCAATCTAAATTTAATATCTGTCACTGTAGCGCCTAGTAACAGTGCAAGACAGGCACCCACCATGATAACGGTGGGACGAAACAGGAAGCTATAAACCATGTGATACTCCCTTTATATATTGTATGAAATGAACCATAAACTCTTACAGACGAAGTCATGCGCAAAACCTTGAGTAGCCCTCACCCTCTGACTTCGCCTCTAAAATTTAGTGTTTACTAATTGATCTACAAAAAACTAAGGATTAATCGCGTTATTTAGGGCTGTCATTGCCGCATTTAATGCTGTTGTTAAACCACCATTTCTATAAACCGCTACCGCAACCACGACTAAAATACCAACAATCAATGCCCACTCTGCTGTTTCTGCACCTTTTTCATCATAAAAAAAAGATTTAAATTTTTTCATTATATTTTTCATTAGAATTACCTACTAAAATAGTATTAAAATTGACATAATGGTTAATTACATCGTCATACAACTTGTAAAGTACAAAAAATATAAATATCTTATTGTTATGTAATTTACAACCCACTTTTTACTGCCAGATTTATTATGTTCTTAAAAAGACACCGTGTAAATAAAAACTTATTAGTAAGTTGACATAAATTATTTATTTATTTCCAAAGCCTCTAACTGCTTAAGGTTATCATTAGCTTTTTTATAATAGTGTGGCGACAAGGTTATGGCTTCTTGTAAGTAATGATTAGCTTTAGCGTAATCACCTTTCATCATGGCGATATAGCCTAAATTGTTATTGGCTTCGGCATCTGTCGATACTTTAACAAATGCACCGTAAGCCAAATCGTAGTTTCCTAAGCGTCCTTGTAATAAAGCATAGTTATACAATGCTTTTTTAAAACCCGGATCGATTTGTAATGCCAGGTTGTAATAGGCTAACGCTTCAGGGTATTTTTGTTCTGAATACAGCGCAAAACCCAGATTATTCAGAATTTCGGGTGAGTTAGGTAAAATGCGATCGGCCTTCTTAAAGGCAGACTCTGCTTCCACTAAGTTACCTTGTACAGTTTCAATAATCCCTAAGCCGTTAAAAGCAGGCCAACTGTTTTGCTTGGCAACCACCTGCCCTAAACTGGTTTTTGCCTCTTGATACTTACGTTCTTTGAGTAGTAATAAACCATACTCTTCAAGTACCTTAAGATTATTCGGTTGTTGTTTTAATATCAGAGACAAACTGACTTCAGCCAAAGCGGGCTTGTCGAGTTGCACATAGAGATCTGCCATTTTTTGTAATAGCGCACTATTATTGGGCTGTAACTCATAACCCTTAATATAATAAAGCTGGGCTAAATCCATTTTGCCTTCTTGGATGGCATTGGCGGCTTTAAAGAGCGCATCATCCACGGTACTTACACTGAGACCCGTGCTTTTTAACAAAGCTTCTGCGGCTTGTTGATCATGATTATCAGGCTCTTTGGCCATATTAAGTGGATTACACCCCGTTAATACCATCTGACATATCAGAACGCCCGCAAACAGCGTGACTACTTTTTGTGTTTTTAAATACATAAGACTCAAGACTCCTGACTAGGCATGGGTAACCGTTTGTTGATCATTAGACTTACAGGGTTTTAAGCATCAGCACTACCGGCACTAACACCACCATTAAAAAGGCGGGTAATAAACACACCCCTAACGGAAAAATGAGCTTAAGGCCAATTTTAGCGGCCGCCTCTTCCGCTGCTTGCATACGTTTATCGCGTAACTCTTCTGCAAAAATTCTTAAGGCTTCTGCAATACTGGTACCAAAGCGCATACTTTGCGCCAAGGTAGATACTAAGCCTCTTATATCCTCAACCCCTGTTCTTTCGACCACGCGCTGTAATGCAATATGGCGTTCTACACCGGCACGGGTTTCTGCAATCACTAGATTAAGTTCCGACGCTAACTCGGGATGACTAATCACAAGTTCTGCTGCCACCTTCTGTAACGCGGCATCTAAACTTAAGCCGGCTTCTGAACAGATGACAATCATATCCAAGGCATCAGGAAAGGAGCGTTTCAGCGTCTTTTGGCGCGTCGCGATTAATTTATCTAAAATAAAACTGGGGGCTAAATAACCGACCACAACAGACGTAATGACCGAATACACCAAGGCTTCTGTGCGGACACCTCGAATGATGAACATAACAATCAACACCAAGATCGGCAGTAAAACGGTGGCTAACATTTTTAAAGAGTAATAATGCAGCAAACTATCTCTTAAATGATAGCCCGCATAATGTAAGCGCGTAGCCGTTCTTTGTAATAAGGATTGATTAACCGGTATATATAACAACTGATGCTTACGCAATTGATCAGACAAGTGATCAGACGCTAGGGGTAATAATTCATCATCCACGACTATATTTTTTAATCGTGTTCTAACAGGGTCGAACGCATCATTGAATAAGGCCATAAAGGCCAATACCAACACAAACATCGCGATAAAGATAATCACTAATATCAGCCATTGTGACTCTTGGCGATTTTGAAATAAACCTGACATAAAGCCCATATAATTAACCATGCTTAACCTCACACATCTACATTTATAATGTAACGGATCCAGATCATGGCACCGAACTCTAGCCCGAAGAATATTTCTAAATACTTCAATTTGTCAGGCGATTCATAAAGCGGTACAAAATATTCTGGATTTAAAAAATTGATCACTAAAAATAAAGAGAACGGGAGTAATAACAATACCCATGCAGACATAATGCCTTCGGCAGACAAGGTCTTAATACGGCGCTGTAATTTAAAACGCCCAGACAACACGCCACTGATTTTGAGTAACACCTCAGATAAATTACCGCCGGTTTCTTTCTGAATCATAATGGCTGTAGTCATGGCAATTAAACTTAAACTCGGCACACGCTCGATCATAATGGCAAAAGCCACTTCAATATCGCGACCATAATTGATCTCTTCATACGTCATTGAGAACTCTTGGCTAATGGGGCCTTTCATTTCTGTGGCCACCACTTTCATACATTCTAAAAATGAATAGCCGGTCCTTAAGGCTCTGGACATCATTTGCAAGGCATCGGGCAATTGCTCTTCAAACTGTTCCATGCGTTTAGCTCTTAGGTTTTTTAACCACACGATGGGCAACACAAATCCACCTACCACAAAGATACCCAACCACATGACACTATGAAAATACCACCAACTCCCTATACCCATTACCGTTGCTAACACACACACCCATAACGCAAAACGATAAGCCATTTGGGTTTTGCCGGCTTGTTCTAGTAGTGCTTTAAGTTGTTTTATACCCGGCAAGTCTTCGCAGAATCGTTCAAACGGCCCTAAGCGCTTTAGGTATTTTTGCTTAACAATGGAAACGCCTTCATCCCCGTGTTCAAGAATGATATGAGCTAAACGTTTTTGTAATTGACGACGATTCCCTTGATTTGCCCCAAAGGAAGGTAAGACTAAAATTCGAGATGCCAAAAATACGGTGACAAAAATAACCGCTACAAAAATCTCTGCCATGTCTTGAGTCATACGCCTAACCCCTATGAATTGATAACATGACTAAAAACATTCATATCCAGCTTTAAGCCTCGTTGCTTCATAGTGGCCATACACTTTGGTACGATACCTGTAGCACAATAACTGCCCATTACGACTCCTTCTTCACTGACGCCGGTTCTCGCAAACTTAAAGATTTCAGAAATAGTAATGACCTCACCTTCCATGCCTTCTATTTCTTGAATACTAATCACGCGTCTAGAGCCATCTTCAAGCCGACTCAACTGGATGATTAAATGAATTGCAGAGGAAATTTGCTTTCTAATGGCTTTAGCCGGCATATCCAGACCCGCCATAGACACCATGTTTTCTAATCTGGCCAAGGCATCGCGTGGGGTATTAGCGTGCACCGTGGTTAAAGAACCTTCATGACCTGTGTTCATGGCTTGCAACATATCAAAGGCCTCACCACTGCGCACCTCACCAATTACAATACGATCGGGTCGCATCCGCAAGGAGTTACGTACTAAATCCCGTAAGGTCACCTCACCTTTACCTTCTATATTGGCGGGGCGGGTTTCTAAACGTAACACATGCGGCAGTTGGAGTTGTAATTCTGCAGAATCTTCTAGGGTAATGATGCGTTCATTATTTGGGATAAAATTGGATATGGCATTCAGTAAAGTGGTTTTACCCGAACCGGTACCCCCTGATATTAATATGTTTAATTTGGACTTAGCGGCGGCTTTAAGAAACTCAGCCATATAATCCGCTAAGGCATTTTTACCGACCAAGTCGTCTAAGCCCATTTTATCTACCGAAAACCGTCTAATGGATAAAGAAGGCCCATCAATCGCTAAGGGCGGAATAATCGCGTTGACGCGAGACCCGTCTTTTAAGCGGGCATCTACCATGGGTGATGATTCATCCACACGACGTCCGACTCTGGAGACAATACGATCAATAATTTTAATTAAATGATTGTTGTCATTAAACCGCACAGGGGTCAGTTCTAATTTACCGAAGCGTTCTACGTAGACCTTATTGTAGCCATTCACCAAAATATCACTGATGCTAGGCTCATACAGTAAGGCTTCTAAAGGCCCTAAGCCTAAAACATCATCTTCAATCTCTTTAATGATTTGATGGCGGGTTTGAGTATTGAGCGGCACCGATTGTTCATCGATTAACTTTTGCACCACCACTTGAATTTGTCGGCGGGCCTCTTTTTCTTCAATGCCACTGATGAGCGATAAATCTAAAGTATCGAGTAATTTAGAATGGATACTTTGTTTAAACTCTAATTCGACCGCTGATAATATTTTTAAAGACAACGGTGCAAAAGCGGCATCTTTCTTGTCTGACGCTTCTGCTGTGTTAATGACATTTTTAGCGTCATCCGCCTCAGTCACGGCAGAAATTAAATCGTCTAATCTATCTTTTAAGCCCATAAAGCATCCTTTATTAGTTGCTGCTATTCATTAATATAAAAAACTAGATATCTAGAGAGTTAACTAAACGTCTACCGGTGGAATAATCAATGACACTTGATTCCCGCCCTGCTTTTTAGCTTGATACATCGCTCTGTCAGCCCACTTTAGTAAATTCTCGGCTGAATAATCATGATTACTAAACACCGTGGCACCGATACTCGCGGTACACACATAGTCCAGCTGATATTGCTGATACAACTGATATTGATGGGCTAACACGGCACGCATCTTTTCTGTAATGACGTTAAGTTGCGCCAGTGATTCTTGTTTATCTTCAGCTAAGTCACACAGAACGACGACAAACTCATCCCCCCCAAAACGGGCCACGGTATCCGTTTTACGTAAACAATCCATAATACGGGCACTCACTTCTTTTAAAAGTAAATCGCCCATGTCATGACCATGTACATCATTAATGGCTTTGAAATTATCTAAATCAACAAACATTACAGCGCCATAACGGTGGCTACGATCACAGGTTTCCATCGCTTGTTCTAAGCGATCATTTAATAAACGACGATTAGGTAATTCGGTTAATTGATCATACAACGCCATTTGCCGAATTTTTTCCTCAACGATCTTATGTTCAGTAATATCTCTAAAGATGCCTAAAGCGCTCCATGTACCGTTAATCCTTAACGGGGAAACCGTAATCTCAACATCTAATAAGGTGCCATTCTTACACAGTGCTTTTAATTCCAAGACTTTATTGATAACGGCGCCTGTACCGGTTTGTTGAAAACGCTCAAAGCCTAATTTGAATGATTCATTGGCTTCTGGCGCTAATAAGGGATGCATTTCTTGCCCGATAGCTTCGGCCTGGGTGTACCCGAACATACGTTCTGCGGCATTGTTCCAAAAAGAGATGCATTTATCGGAGCCCATCATCACGATCGCATCGTGGGCGTTTTCTGAGATACGGCGAAACTTTTCTTCTGATTCAGACATAACCCGCATTTCAGCTTCTAAGCGGGCCAACTGATAGCGTTCTGTAATATTCCGTACACTGGCTTGTAAGAAAGCTTCATCGCCTAGCTCAATCTTAGTTAATAAGACATCGGCGTAGAAGGTATGATTCTGAGTTGTTATATGGTGCCAAGTAAAAGAGTGTGTGCCCTTTTGCATAGCGGTTTTGATCATCTTCTGGGCTTTATCAGCCGATAATTCACCATCTGGCTGATGCAAAGGTGATATATCCCAAGGGCCCAATTTAATAAATGCGTCTAAAGTGGGTACCCCAAATAAATCTAAAGCCGATTGATTAGCTTCAAAAAAGCGCCATGAAGGCGGTTTAAATAACATCAGCGCATCGGATGAATTCTCAAATAAGACGCGATACTTTAAGTCACTCAGCAGACAACTTATTTTTTGTTCTTGATTACGCTGATTACTATCTCGCACCACAAACAACCAATACAACCGCTCCTCAACCATTAAGGTGGTGATCGTTACATCTGCGTAAAACGCTGTATCGTCACGGCGCTTAAATCGGGTGTTAATAGCCACATAATTGATTTCATGCAGAAACTGCTTGTATTCAGTGGACACTCGCATCCAATCATCATCAAGGTGTAATTCAGGGAGATTCAGCTGTAAAACATCAGCAAGACTGTAATCAAACATTTTGTAAAATGCTGGATTACAACAGGTAATTTTGAGCGTTTCGGCATCAATGAGCGCAATACCGTCTAATAACTGTTCAAAAATACCCTGTAACTTAGCGCGAGAGATATATTTAATTTCTTTAGTTGTCATCTCAATCTTCAAATTGATAACGTTGATCGTTAAAAATTCTCAGACAGGCATCCACCACTGTTGCATCTAAGGTAAGACCGCTTTGGCGGGTTATTTCATGTAACGCAGCGTCTATGCCTAAAGCAGGTCGATAAGGCCGATGAGATGCCATGGCCTCTACTACATCAGCGACCGCAATAATTTTAGACTCGATGAGTAATTGGTCACCTTTTAAACCTCTGGGATAACCCGAACCATCAATGCGCTCATGATGCTCATGAATAATTTGGGCAATAGGCCACGGAAAACTCACTTCTTTTAAGATATTAAAACCGGTTTCAGCGTGTTCTTTAATAAGACTGTATTCCAGTTCGGTTAAGCGCCTGGGTTTTGATAAAATTTCTGCGGGAATACTGATTTTGCCTAAATCATGTATAGAAGCGGCCAAATGCAGGCCATGAATTTGCTCTTCTGATAAGTCGAGTTCTTTTGCGATTTTTGAACTTAAATCCGCTACCCGCATTTGATGACCTGCGGTATAAGAGTCCCGCTCTGATATGGTGGCGGCAATAATTTGAATAGTTTGTTCTAAACTTTTTCTTAGATTTAAATAATATTCACTGAGCTTTAAATTCGATTCTATTAACGCCAGTTCGACTAAATGACGATCGGTGTTATCACGAATATTGCATTGTATAACTTGAATACCCTCGCAATCATAAGCATTGCTGACAAACTCAACGGAAAAATGTCGGCCATCTTTTGCGACTAAGGGTAAATCGTCATAGCGAATATAGCGTTTATCTTGTAATTCTTTAAAGGCTTCTTTATTGAGTGCCGTATCTTTAAACGCCCCCACTTCCCAAATTTTTTTACCTAAAAATTCAGTGTACGTATAGCCCAACATGTTAATTAAAAACGGATTGATGTCTTCAATTTGGGCAGTATCTGCATTAATAAGCATAATGCCGTCTTGCGCTGTCTCGAATAAACGCCGATAGCGCATTTCTGAAATGCGGAGCGCCTTATCAATAGCCGCTTTATTATCTAATTGATATGCATCATTTTTTGTCACATCGCTAGATGCGTCGGGGACTTGCGAAGGTGACATAATAAAACCCTATAAGCGGTAAGCAAAAAGAGTCTACTCTCTTATTGTAGTTAAAGCGATATAAATTAATATTTATTGAAAATAACTATAATTGAACATATATCCAATATACTGTGTGTTAAGAATATAAAATTAACGGGCTATACCCTCAGTGTGTAACACTCTTTAGCCCCCTCTAAAATGGTTTTTTCTTAACACATAGAGCTTACTGATATGACCACCCCCATAGACAACACAAACAATCCAGAAAATGAGTTGTACCCTGCGTTGAAATCTTATGCGGATGACACTCAACAGGGCCTTCTATCCAATCGAACTGCCTTAGCCGCCGCTACCGAAGAACTAGAGCGCAGTGCAGCTAGCATTAAACAAATCCACACCGCATTACAAAAATTTACGGCCGATAATCTCATCAATCTGGCGTCTAACTCCACAAAGATTCAAGACGCCACCACCCAGCTCAAAATGGCTCATGAACAAAAGGTCTTCGATTTTGCGGCCTTCGACATAGCCATTAATGAAGTGAAAGTCGGCAAACGATTACTGACAGAAAATATGGATATGCTCGACATCGCGCAATCGAAGTTAAAAGAGTCAGCAAACAGCTTAGTTCAAAGTGAAATCTTATTAGAAGCCGCTAATGCTTTGGCGCTTTATGATCATTTGACAAAATTACCTAACCGCCGCCTGTTTGTTGACCGCTTTAATCAAGCCGTTTTTACCAGCCGTCGTAACAACACCTTTTCGGCATTATTATTTTTAGACTTAGACAAGCTTAAAATCATCAACGACACCTATGGTCATCAAGTAGGAGACGCATTGCTGATAGAAGTCGCACAGCGAATAAAAGACATGATACGCGATACAGATACCGTGGCCCGGTTTGGTGGCGATGAGTTTGTTATTCTGATCAGTAATATCAACACAGACAAAGCAGCCGCCCTATCCAGAACAGAACTTATTGCCGAAAAAATACGCTATCAAATTGAACAACCTATCACTATAACAAATGATGAAGGTACTTTTGTACTAGCACCTCAATGCACGGCTAGCATAGGTGCCACCGTGTTCTTATATGCTTTTGATGACCCTAGTCATGTGTTAGAAAGCATTCTAGGTTTATCGGATAAAGCCATGTATCAAGCTAAACAGGCCGGCGGAAATCAAATTAGAATTGATCATGTCTAAAAAGACCTCTATTACCAGTGAAAGACGTTTCCCTACCGCTAAGCAAGATGCCGTTAGCAGCGTCGCTTATGATTATGGAACACCTCAGAGTCATTCACCTTCTTATCGCTTAGCGTATGATGATTTTGAATTTATCATGCGCGATGAGCTGCGTCCGGTACGTTTACAGTTAGAGTTACTGAAGCCTGAGCTCATTCAATTAGAAGAGCACATCAAATCAACCGTTGTTATCTTTGGCAGTGCGCGGATTTTTGATAAAGAAACCGTCACTAAGACGGCTGAACAAATACAAAGAAAGTTAGACTTAGAGCCTAACAATCCAGAGTTAACATTCAAAGCTGAGATTACCGAACGTTTACTTAAAAAAAGCCATTACTATGATGAGGCTCGTAAGCTAGGTGCCTTAATTACTAAAAGTAAGAAATTGACTCAACATGCTTTAACGGTAGTGACTGGCGGGGGGCCGGGTATTATGGAAGCGGCTAATAGAGGGGCTGCTGACGTCGGTGGTAAAAGCATCGGTTTAAATATCGTCTTGCCCGGTGAACAAAAACCTAACCCCTATATCACGCCTGAACTGTGCTTTCAGTTTCACTACTTTGCTATTCGTAAAATGCACTTTCTCATGCGCGCGGTGGCTTTGGTGGCTTTTCCCGGTGGGTTTGGCACGCTAGATGAGTTATTTGAAGCACTGACGCTCATTCAAACAAAAAAAATCAAACCGATCCCTATCATTTTGTTTGGTGAAGCGTATTGGCGGAAATTAATCAACTTTGATATGTTGGTTGAAGAAGGTATCATCAGCCCGAACGATCTAATGCTTTTCAAATATGCTGAGACGGCTAAACAGGCTTGGCAAATCATAGTAGAACACGACTCCCCCCCATCATAATTACAAACTCTAGAGGTATCGTTATGGCAAGGCTCACCTTTTTTGGCGCTACTGGACAAGTAACAGGTTCTTGTTATTTATTAGAAGCAAATTCACAGCGTATTCTTTTAGATTGTGGTTTATTTCAGGGGTCACGGGAAAATGAAAAGCAAAACAGTACCGAGTTCCCTTTTGATCCAGCCAGTATTGATGCTGTCGTATTATCCCACGCGCATCTTGACCATTGTGGTCGCTTACCCAAATTACTTAAAGAAGGCTTTAAAGGAAAACTGTTTTTAACCGAAGCCAGCTTCTCATTGCTGGAACTGATGTTAAGAGATTCAGTACATCTGCATTTACGCGATATAGAGTGGGAAAATAAACGCTTAGAACGCGCCGGCAAAGAATTACGGGTGCCACTGTATGACTTAGATGATGTTGAAGCCTTATTAAAACTGAGACATCCCATTGCCTACTACGCAGAAACAACCATATTATCTGGTGTTAGTGTGTCATTCCATGAAGCAGGACACATCTTAGGTTCATCTATCGTGCGCTTACGCATCACTGAAAGTAATGACACTAAAACCTTAGTGTTCTCTGGTGACCTGGGTAATCCTAATTCACCTTTATTAAGAGATCCTTCCGTATTAACTGATGCGGATGTGTTACTGCTTGAATCGACCTACGGTGATCGTGATCATAAACCGTTAGAAAACACCTTGAGTGAGTTACGCGATGCGTTAAGTGCAGCGGCTCAATCAGGGGGTAATGTGATTATTCCCGCTTTTGCTGTGGGTCGTACGCAAGATTTAATTTATTGGCTCGGTAAAATACAGCGTTTAGGATGGCTGCCTCAAACACAAATCTATCTTGATAGTCCTATGGCTATATCGGCCAGTGAGATCTATGCGGCTAACACGCGCTTATTTAATATTGATGATCCTGAATTTACTAAAATTGCCCCACAGGGATGGCATGCGTGGTTATCGAATCTGACTTATTCTGAAACGGCTGAGGAATCTATGGCCGTCAATAGGATAAACGGAGGCGCGATTATTATTGCCGGCAGTGGGATGTGTAATGGTGGTCGTATTCGCCATCACCTTAAATATAATTTATGGCGTAGGAATGCGCACATTATCATTACAGGCTATCAGGCCGAAGGCACTCTGGGCAGGATGTTAGTGGATGGACATAAAAAATATATCAAAATCTTAGGCTCTGAAATTAAGGTAGAAGCCAAGATACATACCTTGGGTGCTTTAAGCGCACACGCTGATCAAAGTCAATTATTAAAATGGGCCAGCCACTTTAAAGATCCCAAGCCACGCCTTTATTTAGTGCATGGTGAAAAACCAGCATCACTCTCTCTACAAACCTGTTTTAAACGCAGCGGATGGGATGCTCATATTCCTGTATTCGGTGAAAGTATTACATTTTAAGAGGCTTTTAAAAACTCATGCTCATATGCTGCGGATGGCTCATTCCGCAGCATATAAACGATCTATGACTGCTTTAAACCACAAGGGTTTAAAGAAAAAGATATAGAGCAGCACTAATGATGAGACCGGAAATGGACTAAAGTCGAGTAGCATCATCAGTAAAAGTGCTAATAACCATTTTAATTTCCAAAAGTAATTTCGACTACTCACGACCGCTCCTTTCTTTCTAAATCTTTAAAAAAAAATTAATTAATTTTCGGCATGCAATCCAGTGATAATGCATGATAGGCACTATAATTTTAAAATAAAATCAAATATTTATATCTATTATTGAATTAAAGGTCTATTGTCTAGCCATGGCTAATTCGCCATGCTGTTGGAAATATTATGAAAACCATTAAAGCGCTATTAGATTTTGTAACCATGCCTTTTAGATCTAAACCGACATTTTTTTATAGTGTCATTGACCACATGACAGGTAACCCCGACTACACCGACCCCGATATCCCCTTAGCGACTCTTAAATTAGCAGTCGATAATTTTGCACTGGCTATACTGGCCGCGGAAGATGGTAGCCATACCGCCATATCAGCCAGAAACGACAGCGAAATCGCTGTCACTTTACTCTTTAAGAACACAGTAGGCTATGTTAATAGAGTATCTAATGGTAATCTCACTAAAATCTTAAGCAGTGGTTTTACCCCTTCTAGCCAACCTTCACCAAGGGAAAAGGCAATCCTTGCTATTACTGATGGCCCGCATTCGGGGACCGCAAAAGGCACCACTCTATATGTTAACAACGCAGGCGCTTATACCTGGGAGACAAGAACCGTATCCAGCACGGGGGTTAAAGGTCCTTGGGTCCGCATTGCTTTAACCACTCAATCGACTGTTATATTTGAAAACCTAGAAGTAGCGGCTGTTTTTGAAGCCAGAGTTGCGGCTATTACCCCTAATGGCGTCACAGATTTTTGTGCACCTGTTGCTAAGCTCGTCATCTAATTGCCCCACCCTTCTGCCATTAATCTGTCAGGCTTTCAGTTATGAAGAACACCTGCCAGGTTAAGTTTATGATTCAACTCCCTATAAGCCTTCCAACGATCATTTATTACTCCCCTGTCATACCGTAAATCTAGGGTACTGTTGTATCATTGTGGGACAGATGGGTACCTATCCTCCCGGCAAAAAAAATATCCGGGGTACTTTATGGGCATTCTGTGTCAGATGGATACGGATCCTCCCGGCCATTAAACCATCTGGGGCACTTTAATAGCACTCTGAGTCAGATGGATACGAATCCTCCCGGCCATCAATATATCTGGGGCACTTTAATAGCACTCTGAGTCAGATGGATACGAATCCTCCCGGCCATCAATATATCTGGGGCACTTTAATAGCACTCTGAGTCAGATGGATACGAATCCTCCCGGCCATTAATATATCTGGGGCACTTTACTAGCACTCTGGGACAGATGGATACGGATCCTCCCGGCCATTAATACATCTGAGGCACTTTACTAGCGCTTTGGAACAGATTAATACGAAACCCACACCGATTTTTTTGTTAGGCGTATACTCAAGCTATTAAGTTATTTATTTTAGGGTATTTCCTTGTCACCTGATCTTATAGCAAATTTAACCGCATCCGAGTTACGTTATCGACGCTTATTTGAGACCGCGCAAGACGGGATTCTGATTATTGATTTTTTATCCGGTAAAATTCAAGACGCCAACCCTTTCTTATTAGGTTTACTAGGCTATTCAAAAGATGAAGTGCTAGGCAAAGCACTTTGGGAAATAGGCGCAATGATCGATAAGGCGCCTGCGATTGCCGCATTTTCTACTTTAAAAACAAAACAAGGGCAGATCATTAACGTTGAGATTGTCAGTAACGCCTATGACGTTGAGGGCACGCGGGTTATTCAATGCAATATTCGTGATATCACAGCTAGACAACAGGCGGAATGTGATCTACTCGTCGTTCAAAACCAATCCGATAAACGTAATTGGGCGGTAAGCGCGTATGGACAAGCGGCTATGGCTCTCTTTCATGCGGAGACTAAAAACGACTTAATTCAAAATGTATGTAACGCCATTGCTGATCAAGATCCTTATATTGTGGCGTGGGTGGGTTTAGCTGAACATGATGTGAATAAAACTGTGCGTGTCGCGGGGGCAGCCGGTTCTGCAAAAGGCTATACCGAAGGCATCACTGTCAGTTGGTCTGCTGAAACACCCTATGGTTTAGGCCCCACGGGGCATTGTATTCGGTCAGGTAAGACTATTGTAATATCTGATACGTTAACGAATGCGGACTTTCAAACCTGGATTGAACACGCAACGCATTACGGTATTCGGTGTTGCATTGCCACGCCCATTACACGAGACGCAGAAACCATCGGCGCCTTAATGGTGTATGCAAAAATACCCAATGCCTTTATTGAAAGTGAAGTGCATTTATTTGAGAATCTAGCTGAAGAAATCGGCTATGGCCTACGCGCAATAGCGCATCGACAACAATTAAAGGATGAAATTAAAGCGCGCGAAGCGATTCAATCTCAGTTGTATGATTCCTTAGATTCTACGATCGAGGCGATGTCTAAAACCTTAGAATTTCGCGATCCTTATACAGCTGGCCATCAAAATCGGGTCGCAGACATTGCCACCGCCATTGGGGTAGAGATGGGGTTAGATGAAGATAAACTGCGGGGTATTCACCTGGGTTGTTTGGTGCATGATATTGGTAAGGTCTCTATCCCCTCAGAATTATTAACAAAACCTACGCACCTCACAGACCTCGAATTACAAATGATACGTTTGCATGCAGAAGCCAGTTTCGATATTCTTAAAAATATTCCTTTTACCTGGCCTATTGCTGAAATGGCGCATCAACATCATGAGCGTTTAGATGGATCAGGTTATCCCAGAGGTTTAAAAGCAGATGAGATCATTTTTGAAGCCAGAATTCTGGCCGTAGCCGATACGATAGATGCCATGTCATCACACAGACCGTATCGAGCCGCTATAGGTTTGGATGCCGCACTAAAGGTGATTGAAGCCGGCAGAGGCACTTTATTTGATGAAACAATAGTCGATGCTTGCTTACGCCTCTTTAAAGAACAAAACTATCAGCTACCCATTGCGTAATCTTAAACTATCGAGAAACTGACGCGCATAAAAAAGCCCACGTTACGTGGGCTCCATCTTGTGAGTATATATGATACAGACGGCTGCCTAATGAAAGCGCAGTTTTAATTGTAGTGCTATTATTTTTATTATTATTTTTAGTGCTGTTATTATTTTTATTTTTACAGCTTTAAGGCTTTATATCCTCATTATTACCTCATTAAAATTAACCCAGCTCCCTCAAAACTTAGGTCTCTTAATAAGGTGAGTGAATGATAAAGCAGTTCGAAAGTATTGTCTATAAAAAAATAGACTATCAACAAAATAAAAATTGTAGTTCGATATTATTCTGATATAAAGCTATTCACTTTAAGCACGTTATCTTAGTCCTATGCAATTCACATCAAACATTCCAAGAATTATCGCGATACCCCTTTTATTAGTTATTGTCGTTGCCTGTGTGATTCTCTCATCCGTTTTTTTCGTCATATTATTAATACCCATGGCTATTGCTGGATTTAGATTTTGGAGAAGAGTCAAGTTAGCTCAAACAGCTACCCGTGGTAATGTCATCGATGCTGAATACACCGTGATTGATAAGAGACAAGATGAGTTATAGCGTTTGAAATAGATTATGTTTGCGAAATTATTGATCACATTCATTTTGGTATCAATACTTCTATCATCAAGTAAATACGTTTACGCTGAACAAACGCTTACTATTGGTCAGCACGAGCTACTGTTTGTGCTAGCTCCCCATCCTGATGATGAAACACTGAGTGCTGCGGGATTAATCTTAAAGATATTAGAAAACGGTGGTACGGTTAATATAGTTAGTGCTTGTATATCGAATAGTCAGAATTTGGTCTGTTTGAAGAAGTCAGCAACTGATACGATGGCGGTCCCCTCAAATTTTTTGATAGCAAGTAAATCTATTTTGTCACCCGTAATCAAGTAATCAGCAAATCCACCCATGCTAATCGACAGTAAATAATTATCATAAGGATCTGGAGACACATCGACAACAGGCAAATCAGTCACAATCGTGGCTAAACTTTGTAATTCGTTGATCAAACGACCCGCAATGGCAGAATTTAATCTCTCTCGAATTTTAGGATATCGAGTGACTCTATGAAGTTCTTCAATTTGTGGCTGTGCACTTAGCAAAGTAAACCGACCATTCCGCCATAACTCAATTAACTTAGCGGGTGGTGATGTTTGAACTAATAATGCACTAATTAGAATGTTAGTATCCAGTACAACTAACATTAACCTATATTACCTACTAATTCTTGGCGCATCTCATTTTGTATGCTTAAACTTGCCTCATCAATCAGTCCCTGAAGATCTGTAGGAGACATGTCCGTAAACTTTGACTGTGCTTCAGTCATGCTCTGATCAAATACTCGCCATCGAACCGATTCTTCAATAAATTTGGACATATCGCCCTTTTTCATACCACGTTGTGCCAAAAATACACGTAATGCCGTATCAGTATCTTTTGACACAGAAACAGTCCATCTTGTTTGATTCAAATTTGTCGCTGACATAAATCTATCCTCGTAATCAAATAAACACCTATCAACATATCAGTATAAATGACGTACATCAACTACTCAAGCCGAAAAACAACATCAAACACATTGATTTTTAAACTTCCAATTAAGACCTGTTTATATAATATTAACCAATCTGAGCATTAATTCTTTGAAACAGCATGTTGTGTTTGTGTTGAGAGGCGTTCAAACAGGCTTATCCATAATTTCTGTGGGTAAGAAAGGGTAAGTATTAGAATTTTAAAATGATTCGATTTAGTACCCCGTAGAGTACCCAGAAACACTATTTTGATATTTTACGAAAGCTACAAAATCGTAAATTATTGAATTAATTGGTCGGAACGACAGGATTTGAACCTGCGACCCCTTGTCCCCCAGACAAGTGCGCTACCAAGCTGCGCTACGCTCCGACATACAATTATTTTTTGAGGATAAACACTTAAAACAGCAAGAAATTATACTACATCTTAAGGGCTGTTTGGATCAGATTAAAGCGAAGTAAGAATATCTTCCAGTTCTTCAATCATTTCTTTAATTAATTCATTTGAAAGGGTTGCAGTCTCTTTACTTTGATCTTTGTTAAGATGTGCTTTTGCCCCACTGATGGTAAAACCTTGATCGTATAACAACTCTTTGATCTGTCTTATCAATAACACTTCATTAGGCTGATAATAACGCCTGTTGCCTCTACGTTTAACGGGATTTAATACGCTGAACTCTTGTTCCCAGTAACGTAATACATGTGGCTTAACGCCACATAAGTCGCTTACTTCACCAATGGTGAAGTATCGCTTATCCGGAATCGGTGGTACTTCGTTATTATTGCTCTTTTCCAACATAGGCTTCTACGCGAGCTTTTAATTTTTGACCAGAACGGAATGTCACCACTCGACGCGCTGATATAGGGATCTCTTCGCCTGTTTTAGGGTTTCTACCCGGACGGCTTGTTTTGTCACGCAATTCGAATTTACCAAAACCAGAGATTTTAACTTGTCTGCCCTGCTCTAATGCAGTTCTAATTTCTTCAAAGAATACTTCAACAAGTTCTTTTGCTTCACGTTTGTTAAGCCCTATCTCATCAGATAATTTATCGGCAAAATCAGCCTTTGTTAATGCCATTATTTAGTCCCTCAGTTTTGCTTTTAATTCATTAAATAAAATAGTTAACAGTCTGCTTACGATAGTTTCGATATCAGATTCTGCTAAAGTTTGTGTATCATCTTGTAAAATCAGACTTAATGCAATACTTTTATTACCTTCTTCAATACCTTTGCCGCGATACACATCAAAAATCACTACCTCTTTCAATGCCGTTTCAGCACTATTCTTGATGCAACTCACGATCTCAGCGGCTGAAACCGTTTCATTAACGATCAAGGCTAAATCACGTTTTACCGATGGATATTTTGATAACGGGGTAAATGCCGGTACTTTTTTATTCAGTAATCCGTCTTGTGCTAATTCAAATAAAAACACTTGGCCATCAAAGCCCAATTGTTTTTCTAATTGTGGATGTAACATCCCTAACCAACCCATATCTTGACCCTCTGCAGAGATGATCTTAGCTGTTTGGCCTGGATGTAAGCTAGATAACTCGCCTTTTATGAAGCTGGCGTTGCAACCTGATAATTCAAAGATGGCTTGTAAATCCGCTTTAGCATCATAAAAATCAACTTTACGTGATTTCTCAGCCCATTGATCACTGTAGACATCACCTAAGATAAGTCCGGCTAACATCTTTTGTTGGTGTATTTCTCCACTCTCTTTGACAAAACGTAACCCTGTTTCAAAAAGTCTAACGCGGTTTTGTTGTCTGTTAGTATTGTATAAAGCTGCTTTTAATAAACCACACCAAAGTGTAGTCCGCATCACTGCTAATTCTGAAGAAATTGGATTTTTTAAACGAATGGCTTCAATACCCGGTGCCACTGTGTTTTGAATGTCTTCATCCACAAAACTATACGTGACGGCTTCTTGATAGCCTCTATCGACAAATAAGTCTTTTACACGGTCAATTTCTAATAAGCCTTCAGTCACTTGACTGAGTTCTGAGCGCATAAATAAACTGCTGGATGGCAAATTGTTATAGCCAAACACGCGTGCAATTTCTTCAATTAAATCGGCTTCGATACTGATATCAAATCGGAAGCTAGGTGGGCCGACTTGCCATCCGTCCGCATGATCTGCAACTTGCATACCTAAGCGTTGTAGGATTTCGATCACTTGTGCATCAGGTAATTGAATAGCTAGCGATTGTTCTATTTTAGTACGACGTAATATAACCGCGTTACGAGCAGGCAAATGATCGCTTGATGTGACTTCTGTAACATCACCCACACTTCCACCCGCAATTTCTACAATTAACTGGGTAGCACGCTCTATGGCACGATTTTGTAATTGTGCATCTACGCCACGCTCAAATCGATGCGATGAGTCGGTATGGAGTCCAAAGTTTCTAGCTTTACCTGCAATAGCCTGTGGCGTAAAGAACGCACATTCTAAAAATACGGTTTGCGTGGCATCTGATACGGCAGAATCACTTCCGCCCATGACACCTGCCAACGCTAACGGTTGTTTGTCATCGGCAATGATTAATGCTTGCGCATCTAGTTTAATCTCTTCATTGTTCAGTAACGTTAACGACTCATCTGCAGTTGCATAACGAACGGTGATACCACCACTTAATTTACTGGCATCAAATACATGTAGCGGTTGGCCTAACTCGAGTAACACATAGTTAGTAACATCGACCAAGGGGCCTAAACTTCTGATACCTGAACGACGTAAGCGTTCTTGCATCCATAAGGGTGTAATCGCTAGTGGGTTTACCTCTTTAATGAGGCGACCTAAATAACGGGGACACGCTTCGGGTGCAGTTACTTTTACGGATAACGTGTCTTGATGGCCTACAGCAACGGTATCAACGACTGTCGTTGACCAATCGAGTTTATTTAATAATGCGACTTCTCGCGCTAAACCTTCAACACTTAAACAGTCTGCACGGTTGGGCGTAAGATCAACTACGATAATGCTGTCGTTAAGTGATAAATACTCTCTGATATCTACACCTACGGGTGCGTCATCAGACAATTCCATTAAGCCATGCGCTTCTGCTACTAGGCCGAGTTCTTTTT
Source organism: uncultured Methylococcaceae bacterium (assembly GCA_903917345.1). Taxonomy (GTDB): domain Bacteria; phylum Pseudomonadota; class Gammaproteobacteria; order Methylococcales; family Methylomonadaceae; genus Methylobacter_C. The sequence goes on from CAIXAE010000040.1 coordinate 64,034, forward strand.
CTGAACACAGCATGCCTAATGACTCTTGGCCTCTTAATTTAGATTTTTTAATTTTAAAATCGCCAGGAAGTACGGCACCACAAAGTGCGGCTGGGATTTTTAAGCCGACTCTAACGTTACTAGCACCACATACAATTTGTAAGGGTTCTGCTTCACCCACATTGACCTGACACACGCGTAAACGGTCTGCATCGGGGTGTTGTTCCATGGAGACGACTTGGCCGACCACGACACCACTAAAATCGGCTGCGGCAGGTTCTACAGAATCAACTTCTAAACCGGCCATTGTTAATTGTTGTACCAGTGTGTCTGTATTGACGTCTGGATTTACATAGGTCCTTAACCAGGCTTCACTAATTTGCATGCTTTAAATATCCTTTGTATCGACCGTTAGTTAAACTGCTCTAAGAACTTAAGATCATTTTCAAAAAACAATCGTAAATCGTTAATGCCATAACGTAGCATGGCTAAGCGTTCAACACCCATGCCAAATGCGAATCCACTGTATTGTTCGCTATCAATATTAACGGCTTTAAATACTTCTGGATGGATCATGCCGCAACCCATCACTTCTAACCAACCTGTATGACTGCAAACACGGCAACCGTGTCCTCCGCACATAACACACTCAATATCCACTTCTGCTGAGGGTTCTGTAAACGGGAAATAAGAAGGTCTGAATCTTACTTGGATGTCTTTCTCAAAAAACGCGCGTAAGAATTCATACACAACACCTTTTAAGTCGGCAAAGCTAACATTAGTATCCACTAAGAAGCCTTCAACCTGATGAAACATCGGTGTATGCGTAATATCAGAATCACATCGATAAACACGACCCGGCGCTATGACTTTTAGTGGGGGTTTTTCTGACTCCATGGTTCTGATTTGAACAGGCGACGTGTGTGTTCTTAATACGGTGTGCGCATCAAAATAAAAAGTATCATGCATGGCACGCGCAGGATGATGCGCTGGAATATTGAGCGCTTCGAAATTGTGATAATCATCTTCAATTTCTGGCCCTTCAACGACGGTAAATCCCACCGTTGCAAAAATCTTTGAAATACGTCTAAGGGTCGTAGTCACAGGATGTAATCGACCTGTTGATTGTCCACGGCCTGGCAAAGTGACGTCGATGCTTTCTGAAGCTAAACGCACACTTAAAGCATCGGCTTCAAGTTGGTCTTTAGCGGCTTCGAGTTTTTGCTGGAATTGATCTTTGGCTTGATTGATAACTTGTCCTACAGCACGTCTTTGCTCAGGATCTAGGTTACCTAGCTCTTTCATTTGTAAGGTAAATAAACCTTTTTTACCTAAGTAATTTACACGCACCTTATCAAGGTCAATAAGGTCTTTAACGGCGCTAAGCTCTTGTAATGCCTGCGCGAGAATCTCTTCTAGGGTAGCCGACACTGCACTGCTCGCTTTTGTTAGGGATTGTTGAGTGGAAACTCTGTTCAGGAGAACATAAGTATCACCCTGCCTCATAAGAGACAGGGTGATATTTTACTTAAGATACAGGACTTTGATTTGCTTTAGCAATTTCGGCAATTTTACCGAATGCTTCAATATCACGTACTGCTATATCAGCTAACACTTTACGGTCAATTTTAACGTTAGCTTTAGTCAAGCCATTGATTAATCGGCTGTATGAAATTCCGTACATACGCGCTGCAGCGTTGATACGAACAATCCATAAAGCACGGAATTGACGTTTTTTCTGTTTACGATCGCGGTAAGCATATTGACCTGCTTTGATAACCGCTTGTTTAGCTACACGATATACACGGCTACGAGCGCCATAATATCCTTTTGCTAATTTTAAAACTTTTTTGTGTCTTGCTCTGGCTGTTACACCACGTTTAACTCTAGGCATCTATTTATCCCCTTAACTGTATGGCATCATACGTATAGCCATACGCACGTCTGATGGATGAATAGTAGCTGGTGAACGTAGCTGTCTTTTTCTTTTAGTCGACTTTTTAGTCAAGATATGACGGCGATGAGACTGACCACATTTAAAACCGCCGTTGCCAGTGCGTCTAAAACGCTTAGCAGCTCCACGGTTAGTTTTTATTTTAGGCATTTGTTTGCTCCAATAATTAAAAAAGATCCTTGAGATATAACCCAACAAGGCAAAATGCATGGCCCTGAAGAATTACTCACATTACCGTGGTAATGTTTATAACAGCAATCCTTTGCCGTTATCGAAACACTTTACAGTGCTTCTAATAATATCAACGCACTATGACTAGCCCGTTGATAAAAATTTATATCTATTTTTTCTTTTTAGGTGACATAACCATCACCATTTGACGACCTTCCAATTTAGGAAACTGTTCAACTATTGCCAGTTCTTCTAAATCTTTTTCGATACGTTTGAGTAGTTCCATTCCGATATCTTTATGAGCCATTTCTCGGCCACGATATCTAACAGTGACTTTAGTCTTATCACCTTCATTTAGGAACTTAGTTAAACTTCTTAGCTTAACTTGGTAATCACCTTCGTCAGTACCCGGTCTAAATTTGATTTCTTTAACCTGAATCTGCTTTTGCTTTTTCTTAGCAATGGCCAGTTTTTTGTTTAACTCAAACTGGTATTTGCCATAGTTCATTATCTTGCAAACTGGGGGATCCGCGTTTGGCGATATTTCTACTAAGTCTAAGTCTGCCGCATATGCAATCTGTTTGGCCTCATCCAGCGAGATAATACCTAGTGCTTCACCTTCTGCCCCTGTTACCCTCACCCTTCTTGCGGTGATTGAATCATTCAGACGCGTTTCATCTTTTTTAGCAGCGATACCCTAATCCTCCAAAATACAATTATTTTCTTTCGGCAATTTCTTGCTTAATTTGTTCGACAAACTTGTCAATTGACAAACTGCCTAAGTCTTCACCCTTTTGCGTGCGTACCGTGATGGTTTGTTCTTCTAATTCTTTATCACCGATAATCACTTGATAAGGTATGCGTTGCATTGAATGCTCGCGAATTTTAAACCCGATCTTCTCATTTCTCAAGTCAATTTTCACCCGAATACCTTGATTCTCCAAGTTCTTCATGATTTGAGTGGCATAATCAGCATGTCGATCTGCAATATCCATGACAATTACTTGTACAGGCGCTAACCATAATGGGAATGTTCCTGCATATTGTTCTATCAAGATACCAATGAAACGTTCTAAAGAACCGAGTATGGCTCTGTGCAACATAACAGGGACTTGTTTTGATCCATCTTCTGCGATGTAAGTAGCACCCAAACGACCTGGCATTGAGAAATCCACTTGGATAGTACCGCATTGCCATACACGACCGATACAGTCTTTTAATGAGAATTCAATTTTAGGACCATAGAATGCACCTTCACCTGGTTGCAGATCCCATTTTAAACCTTTGTTGTTTAAGGCTAACTCTAAAGCGTTTTCAGCTTTATCCCAAACTGCGTCATCCCCTACTCTGTTTTCTGGACGGGTAGACAATTTCATAATGACTTCTTCAAAACCAAAATCACTATAAATTGAGAACAACATGTCTATAAAAGTAGAGACTTCTTCTTGAATTTGTTCTTCTGTACAGAAAATATGAGCGTCATCTTGTACAAAGTTTCTGACACGCATTAAGCCATGCAGGGTACCTGAGGGCTCATTACGATGACATGAGCCAAACTCAGCTATACGTATGGGTAAATCACGGTAACTTTTGATACCTTGATTAAAAATTTGCACGTGACAAGGGCAGTTCATCGGTTTAACGGCGTAGTCGCGACTTTCTGAATGCGTGGTAAAAATCATCGCACCAAACTTATCCCAGTGACCTGACTTTTCCCATAAACTACGATCAACTAACTGCGGTGTTTTGACTTCACCGTAACCATTGACGCGTAACTTCTCCCGAATAAACTGTTCAATCTGTTGGTAGATGACCCAACCTTTATCATGCCAGAAGATCATGCCTGGAGCTTCTTCTTGCATGTGAAATAAATCAAATGTTTTAGCTAATTTACGATGGTCGCGTTTTTCTGCTTCTTCTAGTCGATGTAAATAGGCTTGTAATTCTTTCTTATCTGTCCAAGCCGTACCGTAGATACGTTGGAGCATTTCATTATCTGAATTACCGCGCCAATAAGCGCCGGCAATTTTCATTAATTTGAAACTGGTTAGTTTACCGGTACTGGGTACATGAGGACCGCGACATAAATCAGTAAAGCCACCTTGCTCGTACAAAGATAAATCTTCGTTTGAAGGAATGGATTCAATCAATTCTGCTTTGTAATGTTCGCCAAGATCTTTAAAGAATTTAACTGCGGCATCTCGACTGACAACAGAGCGAGTAATAGCATGGTCAGCAGACACTAATGCCTGCATTTTAGCTTCGATAGCGGTTAAGTCTTCTGGCGTGAATGCTCTATGATATGAGAAATCATAGTAAAAGCCATTTTCTATGACGGGCCCAATAGTGACTTGAGCGTCTGGAAATAATTGTTTTACTGCTTGCGCTAATAAATGCGCTGTGGAATGTCTAATAACATCGACACCCTCTTCATCTTTTGCTGTAATAATCTGCAAAGATGCATCTGCTGTGATAAGTGTACTTGCATCAACCAAAACATTGTTAACTCGACCTGCTAAGGTCGCTTTTGCTAAACCGGCACCAATTGATTGGGCCACATCCATTACTGTTACTGCGTGATCAAATTCACGACGAGAGCCATCTGGAAGAGTAATTACTAACATTTTTTATATTTTTGATTGCTACAATAAAAAAAGCACCGCTTAAGCAGTGCTTTAATGTCTGGTAGGCACGATTGGACTCGAACCAACGACCCCCACCATGTCAAGGTGGTGCTCTAACCAACTGAGCTACGCGCCTGAAGTTATAAAAACCTCAATAACCATCTATTATACCAAGAGCATGCAGTTTAGCAACCCTTAAATAAATTCAGGTAATTAGAAAGCTATCTTTTTCTATTATCGCGTCGATGCGCATCTGCTTTTGTAGGCAGCGCATCCGGTTCATTTCTTTCCAAACCTGCGAATTCAAATAGTAAGTCTAATTCTTTATCCGTTAACTCGTAAAACGTGCACGTTTTTAAACGCTCGGGCAATACCACGGGCCCATAACGAACACGTGTCAATCGGCTTACGATCACTTCTTGTGATTCCCATAAGCGTCTAACGAGACGGTTTCTACCTTCGCTGACTATAACGTGATACCACTTGTTAGCCCCTTCTCCACCGTAAAAGTGAATCTCATCAAACTTTGCCACCCCATCTTCTAACTCAACCCCTTTTTTTAGGGTCTCTAGCGTAGCGTCTGATACATCACCCAAAATACGTACAGCATACTCACGCTCTACTTCTGTGGAGGGGTGCATTAATTTATTAGCCAACTCACCGTTGTTAGTCACCAATAACAAGCCTGATGTATTGATATCTAAACGCCCTACTGATATCCAACGTGCAGTTGTCAATTTGGGTAATTGAGTAAAGACGACTGGACGCCCCTCAGGATCACGTCGTGTCACCACTTCACCTGTAGGCTTGTGATATAGCAGCACTCGAGTAGGTTGAATGGCAAACTTATCCCAGTTGACTACGCGATCATTCAGTTGCAAATAATCACCTGGCTTTAAGCGATCACCCAAAGCCACTGGTTTACCATTAAGCTTTAAACGCCCCTCTTCTATCCAGCGCTCTATTTCTCTTCGTGAACCCAGCCCTCCACGAGAAAGCACCTTCTGGATACGCTCCCCATCTGCAGCGACAGCTGGTTTAGCTTGAGCTGGTTTGGCAATCGGTTTTTCAAAGTCTGGCTTTTTTATAATACGCTTAGGTTGTTTATTAGCCTCTTCTTGCGGCTTAAAGCGATCTTGATTTCGTCTTTGTTGCTTAGGCGATTTAGAGATTTTGCTTTTAGAATCGCTCGATTTACCTTGATTAGGTTTATTACTGTTCACTCGTTACCTGTATTGATTGTTGTGCATTATCCTTAGGCTCTGATAGCTGTTGAATCTCTGACAGAGTGGGTAATTCGCTTAAAGTTGAAATATTGAAATAATCTAAGAAATCTTTGGTTGTCCCATATAACCCGGGTCTTCCTGGCACTTCTTTATGAGCCACCACTTTAATCCACTCACGCTCCAATAGAGTTTGCATAATACTTGAACTGACGCTGACCCCTCTTATGTCTTCTATATCAGCTCGTGTTACCGGTTGCTTGTAAGCAATAATCGCTAACGTTTCTAGTAATGCCCGTGAATATTTAGGCGGCCTCTCCTCAAATAATCGAGACACCCAATGGGCCAAATCTTGTTTTATTTGAAAACGATATCCACTTGCGACGCGCTTTAATTCAATAGGACGGCTTAGATATTCTTCTGTTATGGCTGCAATGGCGGATTCGACTTCTTTTATATCCGGGCGCTCTAATTCAGGAAAAACCTCTAAGACTTGCTTAGCGGTCATCGGCTGTTTGGCCACAAATAATATTGCCTCAACTATTCGCTGTGTATTCACATTAAAATCGATTTGCTGTCTGATTGTTGTAAATGATTCGATTACCGGTGTTTCTATTTGCCTTAAGGGTTTTCTATACTTTCCAAAAGGTCTTAGTCTAACGAGCCTTTGTGGTGTTAGTTCAACTTCTGGTTCTATCGCGTCCTTAGGCTTTACTGTTCTTTTAGATGATCGTTTTACCGGTGGCGAAACCGGAACCTCTAACTCGGATTTCTCCAAAGGGTTCTGATTGGGTAATTTCGATGAGTCCTTCTTTTCCAAGTTCGAGGATGGCCAGAAACGAGACAACGATTCCGTGTCGACCTTCTTTTCTGTTAAATAATTCAAAGAAAATGAGACTATTTTCTCCTTTAAGTTTTTCCAAAATGGTTGCCATTCGTTCACGGACTGATAAAGCTTCTTTGGTTATTTGGTGATGACTCAATTGCTCAACACGTTTAAGGACATCTTGAAATGCGAATATCATATCTTTTAACTGCACGTCTGGCAGTTGTTGATTTACACTCAAGGACGAAGTATCTACATCAATTGCAAAAACATCCCGTTCCACTCTGGGTAACAAGTCCATTTCTTCTGCGGCGACTTTAATACACTCATACTCTTGTAATCGCCGTATTAAGGTAGCTCTGGGGTCTTCCTCATCTTCTTCTTGCTCGCTTTGTCTTGGCAACAGCATTCTAGACTTAATTTCTGCCAATAAAGCAGCCATCACTAAGTACTCTGCCGCCAATTCTAAATTAAGCACATCCATAATTTGGATGTACGAGATGTATTGATGTGTAATTTGTGCAATGGGGATATTAACAATATCCAGATTTTGCCTTCTAATTAAATACAATAATAAATCGAGCGGACCTTCAAACAACTCAAGAAACACTTCCATTGCATCAGGCGGAATATAAAGATCCACCGGCAACTGACTATACGGCTCACCGTTGACTATTGCAAAAGCACTTTCTGTGACACTCAGATCTTCAACTATTTCAGTCATGCCCGCAGTGGATAATTAGAGTCCGGCAATTGAAAAAAACAAGTTTTGAGCAACATATAAGGGATAAGCCAAGAGCATGTTTAATATTTTGAAATACAATAATGCCATCAAAATTATGAAGCCGAACCGCTCCAATTTATTGTATTGCCAAGCCCAATATTGGGGCAACATACCCGTTAATATTCGACTGCCATCCAAAGGTGGAATGGGCAATAAATTTATCATAGCCAACACAAGATTGATGGTTATACCGGCTACTCCTGTGTAAATAAGAGGGTGGGCCACTGCTTCAAAGTCGCCCCCTATCATGACACCGATACGGGCAATCAACGCCCAAAACAATGCCATTAATAAATTAGAAACAGGGCCTGCCAAGGCCACAATAGCCATATCGTGCAATGGCTTTTTAAAGTTTCGGGCATTGACGGGTACAGGCTTAGCCCAACCAAATATAAAGCCAGTACCCGTTAATAACAGTAAGCCGGGTAAAATAATAGTACCTAACAAATCGATATGCTTGATAGGATTTAAAGTTAAACGACCCAATGAAACGGCTGTATTGTCACCGTATTGCTTCGCAACCCAACCATGCGCCACTTCATGCACCGTTATTGCAAAAATGACCGGTAAAACCCAAACGACAATACGTTGAACAATTGATAATTGATCCATTTTAAATCCAAGTAGCTTAAGTTAACATGGGAGCAATGCCTTTGCCCTGTCTGATAATTTCTGCACCCTGATCCGAGAACTCAATCATGGTCGTCATTTCGTGCTCGATAATGCCTGCATCTATTATTAAATCTAATTCACGTTCTAGACGCGATCTAATTTCATAAGGATCTGTCATTGCCTCAGTTTCACCCGGCAAGACCAAACTAGAACTCAATATAGCTTCACCCAATTCTTGAACCAACAATTGACTCACTTGATGATCAGGAATTCTAATACCAATTGTTTTTTTCTTGGGGTGCTGTAATCTTTTGGGTACTTCTCGTGTGGCTTCTAATATAAAGGTAAAGGCGCCCGGACTGAGTGCTTTAATCAAACGATGGGCATCATTACTCATTTTAGTAAACATTGACACTTGGGTAAGATCTTTGCAAACCAAGGTGAAATTATGCTTATCGTCTAATTGTCTTATGCGTTTGATTTTATCTAAAGCCTGCTTATCATCTAATTGACACGCTAAGGCATAAGAAGAATCTGTGGGGTATGCGATAACACCGCCTTTACGAATAATTTCTACCGCGCGATGAATTAATCTCAGTTGCGGATTTTCTGGATGTATTTCAAAAAACTGAGACATGATGAACTGTTGCATTATCTATAAACATGCCACATTATAACTTACATCGACTCGCACTTGCAGTATGATTCATTACAATGCAGATCCCGGAATATACCGTTTAAAACCAAATGATTATCAAAATCGCCCTCAGCTTGTTACTGCTTTCCTTTGCCTTATTTGTATCTGATGAGATCTTGTTGACACTGGGTATTTCTAAAGCACCTGAGTTGGTGACTCAATGCGGCTTATTCTTTTTGTTTTTAGCGTTCTTATTATTGGTAGGTACTGGCTTAGTTTTAATGGTTGATCAAATCATCAAAAGTCTTATTCGGTATTTTTCAGCCCATGAGAGGATACATCGACGTTTATTATTTATTGAGGCTAAACAACTTCAGCTGAAACAACTTTTCTTCTTTAAAGCACAACAAGTAAACTATTTTCATGAACATCATAAAAAGCGCTTGCGCGTCCAAGACGATAGGCGACAAATTAAAGCGTTATTAGTCATTATTGATAAAGACTTGCAACATATTAGAAACAGGATACCCAAAAACGATTATTTATCATTAATCCATTCACGTAAGCAATTTTATAATGACCAAAATCTTAATGGCTTGTTAGAATTACAAGAACTCATTGCTCACCATGCCTCTCATAATGAATCATCTTAAGAACTGGACATTTTCAATACTAAGGCTATTTCACGCTGTTAAAGATGAAAACCTTAATTGGCAACAGCTTAATCAAGAGCAACAAATCCATTTAAAGCATGAAAGAATTTTAGCCAGTAAAGCCCTAGAGGCCAAATTGAAGAAAAAAAGTGTGGAACTGGAACATGATATTGATTTACTTCGCACTCAACATGCCGCTGACTTAGCCATGTTTAAAACTAAATGCAATCAGGATATCAAGGATTACAAGCAATATTTAGCGTCTTTAGACCAACTTAAAAAGTCAATACAACTCAGTTATACCCATTTACCGGAAGCGGTGGCGTTTACAATTCATCATCATGCCAAACATTTATTAAATCAAATGTGGGATGCAAAAGATATTGAACACAAAATGCGCCACGAGATGCAATTAATTAACTTTATGACGACGGTTCATGAAGATGCCCGCTTAAATCTAGAGGGCGATGATGCAGAAAAACTTCCGGCCAGAACGCTGAACTTGATTCAGCAGAATCAGGTTCAGCCCTCCAATCGATAGTTTTTGATTTGGATCTATTTAATATCTAACACACATAAAGCCGTCATATTAACAATACGACGTACCGTTGCTGACCCCGTCAATACATGCACCGGCCTATCACAGCCCAATAAAACAGGTCCAATTGCAATACCATTGCCCGCGGCAGTTTTTAACAAGTTGTAAGAAATATTAGCCGAGTCTTTATTAGGTAACACTAATAAATTAGCACTGGATGTTAAGGTGGTGCCAGGCATCTTGGATTTTAATAACTCGTAATTTAGTGCCGCATCCCCACGCATTTCACCATCTATCTCTAACTCAGGCGCTTGCTCTTTAACTATGGCCAATACGTCTCGCATTTTTTGCGCTGATTCCGTATTGCTCGAGCCAAAGTTTGAATGGGATAACAAGGCTGCACGAGGGAATAATCCAAAACTACGCATTTTTTCTGCTGCAGCAATGGTAATTTCAGCTAATTGCTCCGCAGTGGGATCATCGTTAACATGGGTATCTACTAAGGCAATTTGTCTTTCAGGCAACATCAAAATATTCATCGCCCCATAATACTTAGACCCCTTTTTATGCCCTAAAACCTGATCTATATAGGTTAAATGTTGACTGTATTCACTATACATTCCACAGATCATTCCATCGGCTACGCCCTTATGCATCAACATAGCCCCAATTAAGGTTAAACGCCTACGCATTTCTAACTTGGCATATTCTTCTGTTACGCCTTTTCTACCCGCCATACCTAAATAAGTTTGCCAGTAATCACGGTAGCGTTCATCTGACTCGGTATTAACAATCGTAAAATCGATATCTAACTTTAAGCGTAAGCCCAGTTTCTCTATACGCGTGAGTAATACTGAGGGGCGACCAATTAAAATGGGCACTGCAATTTTTTCATCGACAATGATTTGTATTGCACGCAATACCCGCTCTTCTTCTGCCTCTGCAAAGACAATGCGTTTCTTTTCTGCCGATACTTTTTTAGCCGCTTGGAACAATGGCGTCATAAAAGTACCGCTGTGATATACAAATTGCTGCAATCTATCTTTATAAGCAGAAATATCCGCGATAGGACGCGTTGCTACACCAGACGCTTCAGCGGCTAGTGCCACAGCGGGTGCAATTCTTGTCATCAATCGCGGGTCAAAAGGTAGTGGGATTAAATAACCTGGCCCGAAGGATAGTTTTGCATTGCCATACGCCGTTGCAACGACATCAGATTGCTCTGCTTGCGCTAAATCAGCAATAGCATGAACTGCCGCAATTTCCATCTCGCGGGTAATAGTGGTCGCCCCACAATCTAAAGCCCCTCTAAATATATAGGGAAAACACAAAACATTATTGACCTGATTAGGATAATCAGATCTACCTGTCGCAATGATGACGTCGTCTCTGACGGATTTAACGACTTCTGGCAATATCTCGGGATTCGGATTTGCCAATGCCAAGATGAGCGCATTAGGCGCCATCAATTTAACCATCTCAGCTTTTAAGACATTGCCTGCAGATAATCCTAAAAATATATCAGCGTCTGGAATCACATCGAGTAATGTTCGAGCAGTGGTGTCTTGGGCAAAGCATTCTTTATGCGGGTCACTGAGCTCAACACGGCCTTTATAAACCACACCGGCAATGTCGGTGACTATGATGTTTTTACGTGGAAATCCTAAATCAACTAATAAATCCAGACAGGCTAAAGCTGCCGCTCCCGCACCAGAAACAACTAATTTACAGGCTGTAATATCTTTTTTTACAACCTTTAAGCCATTTAATATAGCTGCACCGACAATGATAGCGGTTCCATGTTGATCATCATGGAAAACGGGGATGTTCATGCGCTCACGCAATTTCTGTTCAATATAAAAACATTCAGGTGCTTTAATGTCTTCTAAATTGATACCACCAAAAGTGGGTTCTAAGGCAGCGATAATATCGCAAAGTTTATCGGGGTCTTGCTCATTAATCTCTAAATCGAATACATCAATGCCAGCAAACTTTTTAAATAATACGCCCTTACCTTCCATAACAGGTTTAGCGGCTAAAGGTCCAATATTACCTAGACCTAAAACAGCAGTTCCATTAGTAATAACGGCCACTAAATTACCGCGCGATGTATATTTATAAGAATTAGAGGGATCTACCACTATTTCTTCACAGGGCGATGCTACGCCGGGTGAATAGGCCAACGCAAGATCGCGTTGATTGGTGAGTTGTTTTGTAGGAACTACGCTGATTTTACCTGGGGTTGGAAACTGGTGGTACTCTAAAGCTGCTTCGTGTAATTGCTGAATGACATCTTCTGTTCGATCAATAGGTAAACTCATATCCCGCCTTAGCATTAGGTAATGTTTATTAACAATGATGGCGAGTTTACCATAATTGTTACGGTTTTATTAACAGGCACAGCTTAAAAGATAGCCATAATGGGCTGTTGTAGGACGATTACCTACATCCCCCACTACATAATCTGTTTATTCAAATAACCTGTCAAAGCGTATCTAATGACCATTAAGGTCATCATCGTTGGGAAAAAGAGAAAATTTTGATAAAGCTCTAAGCTAATGAACAGGCAACTCATAATTATCCAAGGCTGGATGATTGCCCTTGAACTGAAAGCCTGCATGGCGGCAAATGTCTGTTTATCTATTCTTGTATGATGACCATTAACTAGCAAACTAACGATCGCTGTTAACATTGCAAAATACACCGGATAAATGAAGAACATCGGCGCATCGTCTTTAAAATAAGGTTGCCAATAAGCAAACCAGACCACCGCAATACTGCTGGCAAATAGATCGAAGGTGATATCTCGCTGACATTTTTTAACAAAACTCAAAGCCAAACATAAACTTGCGATACCTATACAAATGTACATCAGTAAGGGTATCAGTAAAATTTCTTTTACTAGACCCTCATCTTGAGCAAAGAAACTTAATAATAAATTGATGGCAATAAAAAGAGGCATGACGTTGAGTTGATAATGGTAAGAACTAGTGTAGATAATAAGCTTGTAAAATAATCAGTCAACATTATTCCCCATAATATCTTGAAAAGATCATCTATATGTACTGATATGATTCTTTAATTATATCGACAGCGACACACTCTATATATAGCATGAAAAGTGTGACATTACACAATCAGTGGGTTTTATGCTTAAATATGATGAATATATAATTAGCATCAAAACCCATTAAATCTATTACGTTATTTACATGAAATCTTTTAGACTTTTTTTGTTCGCCCTCTTCGTTATCAGTCTCAACGCGCTTTTACTTCACTTTAATAATCAACCACAAGAAGTGGGTGTAGATGTACCTGATGGCAAAATCAGTAGTTTCTCTTACGCCCCCTTTCGCGAAGACCAGAGTCCACTCACTAAAGTATTTCCTACAACGGAACAGATTGATGCCGACCTTAGACTATTAGCTAATGATACGCATACCATTAGAACTTATTCCAGTATGGACGGCATGGAAACGCTCCCTGCTATTGCTCGAAAATATGACCTTAAAATCATCCAAGGTGCTTGGATCAGTGGTAAAGCACAAGATAACGATGCCGAAGTAGCACAGGTCATCAAGTTGGCGAATGAATATCCCGATGTGATTAAGCGCGTTATAGTAGGTAACGAAGTTTTATTACGTGGCGAATTGAAAGTCGATAAATTAATCGACTACATTCGTAAAGTTAGACAATCCATCAAACAACCTGTTTCTTATGCAGACGTTTGGTCTTTTTATTTACGTTATCCAGAAATTACAAAAGAACTTGATTACTATACCGTGCATATTCTCCCCTATTGGGAAGATGAACCTCTCAAGATTGATGAAACCGTTGCGCGAGTTGAAGAAAACTATACAAAAATTCGTGAGGCTTTTCCTGATAAACCTATCCTTATTGGTGAATCAGGTTGGCCTAGTGCTGGAAGACAACGTGGTGGCGCAATTCCTAGCGTCGTTAATGAAGCAAAATTCGTTCGCTCTCTCGTTCAATTAGCGAATAAGAATGGTTTTGATTACAACGTGGTTGAAGCTTTTAATCAACCCTGGAAAAGTAAATTAGAAGGTGTAGTCGGTGCTAACTGGGGCGTTTATTCAACTCATCGTAAACGGATATTTCCACTAACGGGTCACGTCACTGAGGACACAAAATGGCAAAATCGTGTGCTATTTTCTGGCGTAATCACGCTGTTTCTAATTATCTATCGCAGAGAATCAATCCTTAAACTGAACCCACTTAATCAATTAATCTTAGTGGGTTTTACACAATTACTAACCGCCCTATTAATCAGTCAAATAGCTTATGGTTGGTATACCAGTTTTGAGCTCATACAAAGAATCCAAGTTGTATTTATGGGTGGCTTAAGCTTTATATTGGAAATACTATTACTTCAACACACCTTAAATCTCCTGAGTAATAAATTGAAGGAAACAACAGGGGTATGGATACGCTACGTTTTTATGGCCTTTGTTGCAATAGCGCTCTATAAATCTCAATCTTTGGCTATGAGTGGTCGATATCTTAGTCTCCCATACCCGATTACTTACATTCCAGTCTTCGGTATTATTGGATTTATGTTAATTCGTTTTTATCACTACGGCTTTAATAGGGCCACAGCACTTCAGTTTAATGATTTACTCGGACATCACGTACTATCCACTCACCGCATGAATACTATCAGTAAAGCGCTCGCCTTTTTAGGGGCATCCTTAGTGATTATCGAGGGCGTTATCGTCTTGCAAAGTGCAAATTATATTACGGGCTATCCCGATCCAATCGAGCGATTGTATGAAGTATTTTTAGTGACAATTAATTACAACCAACTTTTGGGTTGTGCTCTTTTGATTGCTGCACTTGTTATAAGACTCCCCCTTAGAGTTACCGCCATCCTATTAGTTGTAATGGTGGGTGAAATTATTATCGGAGAATCCATTGCGTATATTATTTTGCATGATTTCATTACAAGCTACCCCAACATTTTTAAGCGAATTGGCATGGGGTTTTACTACACATTAACCAATGGCCAACTATTATTGTGGATTAGTAGTGTCATAATCCTTGCTATAACGCTGTGGGATTATCAAGAAGATCAAAAAAACCCATCCTGCTTAATTAATGGCAAATGAGTACCTATTTGTTTACGGCACCCTTAAAAGCACTTTCAATCACCCCCAATTTGAGCAGATAAAGCGTTACACTCAATTTATAAGTGTTGCCCGTTATCAAGGTAAGCTTTTCAATGTTGATGGTTGTTACCCAGGTGTCGTGCCATCAACTAACCCATCCGATAGTGTTTACGGTGAAGTCTATTTGCTTAGTGATGCAAATAGACTCCTTACAATACTTGATGAATATGAAGAATGCTCATCTCACTACCCTCATCCTACCGAATACATTCGCTCTTCTCAAATAATCCATTTCAATGAAAATATGACTGTTAAGGCATGGATATATCTTTATAACCATAAGACTGATGGTTTGCTTCGAATAAATTCAGGAATCTTCTAGATTTTGTTCTTCTTAAGAAATGATATAAAAAAAATATTTAATTTTTATCAATTAAAATTATTTTTTTTGTTAAAACAATTCAATAACTTAAATATATTA
>CAIXAE010000041.1 GCA_903917345.1 uncultured Methylococcaceae bacterium
GCCTCATTTAAATAGCGTCATTTAAAAAAATTAACTGCTAAAACGGCTCATTAAATCACTCATTAAACCATGCATTTAGACTGGCAAAAAAGTGGAATAGCTAGAGATTTGGTCTCGACTTTTCTACCTTTAATCTGGCATCCATCTAGCTAATAATCATCCTAAAAATGACGGCATACTTCATTAAAAAACACCCCTTATTTAGAGGTAATCTTTGCTATTGATTATCGTCATTAATGATCATCTATTTAGAGACAACCCTTTAAGAAAAGTATATCGGTTTTAGCTAAAAATAGACGGTATTGGGAGGGGTAAAATTGGATAGAGATATACGTTTAGGGAGAGGTTGTTTAGTCCATATAAAGCTAATCTTTTAACGATAAAGTTTGTCCTTGTTTTTGCATCAAATTCAACTTTAAAAATCGATAACCGCTGTTACTAGATACAAATGTTTAAGTCGTGAAGTGGGGTTACTAGATAGGAGCGTTTAAATCATTTAGCGGGGTTGTACGAGAAGTGGCTTTTCTAAGTAGGTGCAATTATTTATTACCGATTTTACTGGGAGGCGTCCGCTTCTATTAACAGACGGTTTTTAGCTTTTTTGATTTTGATTAATGTGAAACTTTTGTAAATTATTAATGAATATAATTCGGCGAATATCGTAATGCAGTTCTTTCATATTTCTGCCTTTAAACTTTGTTAAATCAACTTCTTTATAGCCATAAAATTAGGCCTCCATAATGCAGATAGACACAAATTAAAAATAGCATTAATGCGTGTGGATGGATGCTCAATATCTTTAAAAAATGACGCTCTTGAAGAGCCCTTAAAGTTCCATTGAATGAGCACGTAGGATAGAATGAGTGAATGACCACTTACAATCTCAACGACGTTCTAACATGGCTTAGCACGCAAGACTATCGCGTCACTAGACCATTCACACCACGCACCAGTTATTCTGACGCCCTGCCCCCAGCGAAACTACTCAAGGCGGCCATCCTTGATACCGAGACTACCGGCACCAATCAACTCACCGACAAGATTATTGAACTTGGCATCGTCATCGTTGAATACGCGCCGGATACCGGTCAGGTTTATCGGGTGCTCGAAACCTTTGATGAACTAGAAGATCCAGGTATGCCGATACCGCCTGAGTCCACCAAGATTCACAACATTACGGATGAGATGGTGAAGGGTAAGAAAATCAATGATGAAGCCGTTGAACGCTTATTGTCTGATGTATCCCTAATTATTGCGCACAATGCAACGTTTGACCGAGGTTTCGTTGAGGCTAGGCTGCCCTTCTTTCAGAAGAAAGCCTGGGCATGCTCCTACGCACAAATGCCATGGAAAGCTGAGGGTTTTGGTTCCGCGGGATTAGAATTCCTGGCCTATCGTTTCGGATTCCACTTTACGGGTCACCGAGCGTCGGTAGATTGCCACGCTCTATTGGAAGTATTGCAATCAGATTTGCCAGTTTCTGGCATCAAAGTATTTAAAATGCTGCTAGATAAGGCACGCACACCAGACATCAAGGTATGGGCGCTTAGCTCACCCTTTGAAACAAAAGACAAGTTAAGAGAGC
>CAIXAE010000042.1 GCA_903917345.1 uncultured Methylococcaceae bacterium
AGAGATGCTGGGTGCGAGGCTGAATACTATACATAATTTGTATTATTATCTGAATCTTATGCAGGGTTTACGCGATGCCATTTCTAACCAAACATTAGATACATTTGTTAGGGATTTTTACCAACTGAGAGATAAAGCGGCACCTTCTGTGGCATAATGGCGAAATTTTTTTATTTAATATAATAACGAGGATATTTATGAGTTTTTTTATTTCTGACGCTTTAGCTGCTGCTCCTGCTGGACAACAACCAGGCATTGAAGGGATGTTATTTCCACTTGGGATTTTAGCATTTTTTTACTTTTTATTCTTACGTCCTCAAGCTAAAAGAACGAAGGAAAAGAAACAAATGATTGCTTCAATTACTAAAGGAGTGGAAGTAGTTACTTCGGGCGGTATTTTAGGAAAAGTGGTTGATGTTGATGATAATTTTGTAAAGATTGAAGTGAGTGATAACGTTTTTATTCAAGTTCAAAGACAAGGTATAGAAAGTATGATGCCTAAAGGTACTTATAAGGCCATTACTAAAAAAGTAGTTAAAGTTTAATTGGAATAGCACATGCAAAATCATTTCCCCGTTTGGAAAAATATATTAGTTCTGCTGGTTTTTGGTATTGGTATTATTTATTCATTACCCAATTTATATGGCGATGATCCTTCGGTCCAGGTTTCTTCAACCATAGCAATGGCTATTTCTCAAGAGCAAGCGAACCAGGTCGATTCAGATATTAAAGCCATGGGTATCCCTGCTAAGGCATTCGAGTATAAGGATGGAAAAATACTAGCGCGTTTTAGTAATACTGATGATCAGCTAAAAGTTGCCGATCAGTTGCGCGATAAAATGGGTAGTAATTACACGGTTGCTTTAAATCTAGCACCAACAACTCCAGGTTGGTTGCGTGCCTTAGGCGCTCAAGCCATGTATTTGGGTTTGGACTTGCGGGGTGGTGTACATTTCTTATTAGAAGTGGATATGGACGCGGCCGTTAAGCAAGCGGAAGATCGTTATATCGATGATGTAAGATTAGCTTTAAGAAATGCTAAATTGCATTATCAATCAGTCGCTAAAGATAGTGGATTTATTAAAGTAACGATGAACTCTACTGATGATAAATCAGCGTTGTTAACTTTATTAGATAAAGAATTTCATAGCCTAGAAATTACTGAGCCAGAAGCACAGGAGCAAGTTTGGTTAAAGTTTTCTGAAAAAGAAGCACGTGAAATCAAAAAATTCGCAGTCGCTCAAAACATGACTACGCTGAGAAATCGTGTTAATGAATTAGGGGTTGCAGAGCCTGTGATTCAACAACAAGGTGAAAATCGTATCATGGTGCAATTGCCCGGTGTACAAGATACAACACGAGCAAAAGAAATTTTGGGCACTACTGCAACATTGGAATATCGTTTAGTAGATGTTGATCACGATGTTCAGCAAGCTGTTTCAGGCCATGCTCCAGTTGGTAGTCGTTTATATTATGACAGATCAGGCGCTCCAATTTTGTTAGATCGACGTGTGATTGTGACGGGTGACCAAATTGTTGATGCGTCATCTGGTCAAGATCAAGATGGTAGACCTTCCGTTAATATTTCTTTGAATGGCGTAGGCGCTTCAAAGATGGCAAAAACGACGCAAGTGAGCGTAGGAAAACCAATGGCTGTAGTTTTTATTGAGTACAAAGTAGAAACTAAAACGGTTAACGGTGAGAAAATTCGCCATAAAGAAAAAGTAGAAAAGGTTATAAACGTAGCCACTATTCAAGGTGTGTTTAGTAAGCGTTTTCAAACAACAGGTTTAGATAGTCCCCAAGAAGCTAGAAACCTCTCTTTATTATTGAGAGCGGGTGCTTTGGCTGCTCCTGTTGATATCGTAGAAGAGCGCACCGTTGGTCCAAGCTTAGGACAGGACAATATTGATAAAGGTATGTTGTCTTTTGTGGTGGGCTTTGCTTTGGTTGTATTGTTCATGGCGGTTTACTACAAATTGTTCGGTATGATCGCGAACTTTGCTTTGGCATTTAACGTTGTTATTGTGGTTGCTATTTTATCGATGTTACAAGCGACATTAACCTTGCCTGGTATTGCAGGTATTATTTTAACCGTCGGTATGTCGGTTGACGCGAACGTATTAATCTTCGAAAGGGTTAAAGAAGAAATTAAAGCGGGTATAACGCCACAAGCAGCTATATTTATTGGTTACGATAAAGCGTTTGCGACTATTCTTGATTCACATTTTACTAACTTAGTTGTTGCGGTTGTGTTGTTTGCTTTTGGGACGGGTTCTGTTAAAGGTTTTGCGGTTACTTTGATTATTGGTATTTTGTCTTCTATGTTTACCGCGATTACCGGCACGCGTATGGTGATTAATTGGATTTATGGTAGTCGTAGAGTCGAGAAGTTATCAATTTAAACATTAATTTTAGAAGAAACAACTATGAAGACAACAAATATTAATTTTATTGGTAACCGAAAAATAGCCTTGATATTCTCAGGAATACTTATGATTCTTTCGATAGGTTCATTAGCTGTTCGCGGCTTACAAATGGGTATTGACTTTACAGGTGGGACCTTAATAGAGGTCGGTTATCAAAAGGCTGCTGATTTAAATGTATTACGTAATACATTAGACACACAAGGCTTTGATGATGCAACGGTACAGAATTTTGGTACTGCGAAAGATGTGTTAATTCGTTTAAAGCCACATGAAGGCATTAGCAGTGCTGATTTAAGTACTCGAGTTCTAGAAGCAATAAACAAAACGACGGCTGAGCCGGCAAGTATTCGACGTGTTGAATATGTAGGGCCACAAGTAGGAGATGATCTTGCTGAAGATGGATTCTTAGCGTTGCTTTATTCAACTATCGCTATTCTGATTTATATCGCATGGCGTTTTGAATGGAAGTTTTCTACTGGCGCCATTTTAGCAACTGTGCACGATGTCGTCGTGACGTTGGGTTTATTTTCTATTTTAGGCCTTGAGTTTGATTTAACGGTATTAGCCGCTGTGTTGGCTTTGATTGGTTATTCTTTAAACGATACTATCGTGGTGTATGATCGCATTCGGGAGAACTTCCGGTTATTAAGAAATAAAACAACCGAAGAAGTCATGAATATTTCGGTTAATGTGACCTTGAGCAGAACTATTATGACCTCGTTAACAGTTATTTTAGTGTTAGTTTCATTGTTCTTTTTGGGAGGTGAGATTATTCATAACTTCTCAATCGTATTACTTTTTGGTGTGTTTTTTGGTACGTATTCTTCTATTTTTATTGCTAGTCCTATGGCCTTAATGTTGGGGATTAGCGCTGAAGATTTAATGATACCCGTTAAAGAAGGTTCGGTCATAGACGATAGGCCGTAATTTAGCCCCTTATCTACAAGACGCGCATCATCAGGTATAATGCGCAGTTGAAAATTTTTATTTAATATTACTTTGGAGTTTTAGATCACAATGGCTATAGAGCGCACTTTTTCAATTATTAAACCAGATGCAGTTGCTAAAAATGTAATTGGTCAAATTTACAGCCGTTTCGAAAGTAATGGTCTAAATATTGTTGCTGCAAAAATGTTACATTTAACTCAAGCACAAGCTGAGGGTTTTTATGCTGAACACAGTGAACGTGGCTTCTTTAAAGATTTAATTGCTTTTATGATTTCAGGCCCCGTAATCATGCAAGTATTGGAAGGAGAAAACGCAGTTCTTAAACACCGTGAAATTATGGGCGCTACAAATCCTAAAGAAGCGGCTGCGGGTACTATTCGCGCAGACTTTGCTTCAAGCATCGATGAAAATGCAGTGCATGGTTCTGATGCTTTAGAAACAGCTAAAAGAGAAATTGCTTACTTTTTCTCAGACGAAGAAATCAGTGCAAGAACTCGTTAATCCAAAAAGATTTAATTTGCTTGATTACGACAGAAAAGGCCTTGCGGCTTTTTTTGTCGCTTTAGGGGAAAAGCCTTTTAGAGCTACGCAAGTACTTAAATGGGTTTATCAGGAAGGGGTCGAAGACTTTGATCTGATGACTAATTTGAGCAAGTCATTGCGAACCTACCTTAAAGAGAATTGTTATTTAGCGACACCAGAAATTGTCATTGAGCAAATTGCGAGCGATGGCACTCGTAAATGGGCATTGCAAACTTCTTGCGGAAATAGGATCGAAACGGTCTTTATTCCAGAAGAGGGGCGAGGCACTTTATGTGTGTCTTCACAAATTGGTTGTGCCTTAGCCTGTAGTTTTTGTTCTACTGCGCAACAAGGGTTCAACAGAAATTTAACTACGGCCGAAATTATTGGTCAGGTGATTGTTGCCCAAAAACGATTGGGTGATACTAAAAAAGTAACTAACGTTGTTATGATGGGTATGGGTGAACCTCTGCTCAACTTTGATAATGTGGTTGCTGCAATGAATTTAATGATGGATGATTTTACGTTTGGCTTATCTAAACGCAGAGTTACCATTAGTACATCTGGTGTTGTGCCAGCGATGTATCGCTTAACAGAGGCTTGTGATGTTAGTTTAGCTGTGTCTTTGCATGCTGTTACTAACGAGCTAAGAGATGTCTTAGTGCCGATCAATAAAAAATATCCTCTCGCAGAATTAATGGATGCTTGTCGAGATAATGCCAAAATTGCACCTCGCCGTACGGTTACTTTTGAATATGTAATGTTAGAAGGGATTAACGATTCAATGGATGATGCGCGTGGATTAATTAAATTATTAAAAAATGTGCCGTCTAAATTAAATTTAATACCGTTTAATCCATTTCCTAATAATGATTATCGGTGTTCTAGCAAGGAAGTGATCCACCGATTCAAAACAGTTTTGAATGATGCGGGAATTGTCACTACAGTAAGAAAAACAAGGGGTGATGACATTGACGCGGCCTGTGGGCAATTAGTAGGGCAGGTTGAAGATAAAAGTCGAAGACATCTAAAGCTAAAGGCTCTAGGGATAACTAGTGCGGCATAACTATGCTGTATTATTAAATCTAACTTTAAAATTTTTATTGAGTATTGCCTTAACGGCTTGTGGTTCTATTTTTGATCACGGCGTTAAACAGTCTGAATCTGCAGACATCTATTTGCAATTGGGTGTAAGGTATTTAGATCTCAATAAGCTTGAAATATCGAAACAGAATTTATTAATTGCTTTAGATAAAGATCCAAATAATGCTCAGATACAAAATGCATATGCTTTTTTGTGCGAGAAATTAGAGGATTATCCCCAAGCAAAAGAACATTATTTGATGGCTCTTGGTATTTCGCCTGATGCTTGGAGTATCCAAAATAATTATGGTCGATTTCTTTGTGAACAAGGTGATCGTCAGCAAGGCTTAGAAATTTTGAAAAAAGCTTTTGCTACTCCGCTTAATGATAAACCGTGGATCGCAATAACTAATGCAGGACGTTGCCAGTTGGATACGCAAATGCAAAATAATGCGTTAAGTTACTTTGAAAAAGCATTGTTTCTTAATTCTAATTATGCACCGGCTTTACTAGAGATGCAAAAATTAAGTTTTAATGCAGGCGATTATGGTGTTGCACAAACTTATTTTAAAAGATATTTAGATGGTGGCACTTATACATCAGCGTCTTTATGGATAGCTATGGAAACGGAATTCGCATTAGGGCAGGGTCAGATGGCTCATACCTATAAAGAAAAATTATTAGAGCAGTTTCCTTTATCCAAAGAAGCTAAACAAATCAGACCTGTTTTACAGTAATAAAATAAATCGATCAATATGGTACAGACGATACAAGCAATACGAGGCATGCATGATGTGCTTCCAGATCAGACACCTCTTTGGCAATATACCGAGCAGGCCTTACGTGAGGTGATGCGGGCTTATGGGTATAGTGAGATTCGATTACCTATCGTTGAGAAAACAGAGCTTTTCAAGCGCTCAATTGGTGAAGTGACTGATATTGTTGAAAAGGAAATGTATACCTTTGAAGATCGAAATGGTGACTCTCTAACGTTGCGTCCAGAAGGTACTGCGGGATGTTTGAGAGCTTGTTTGGAACATGGATTATTGCATAACCAAGTACATCGCTTGTGGTATTACGGCCCTATGTATCGGCATGAGCGCCCTCAAAAAGGTCGGTATCGACAGTTTATTCAGTTAGGTGTTGAAACTTATGGGATGGCGGGTCCCGATATCGATGCTGAATTGATTTTTATCATGGACCGATTGTGGAAGAAGTTAGGTATCCGCGATAAAGTGACTTTACAACTCAATTCTTTAGGCACTATAGATGAGCGCATTGTCTATCGCCAAGTTTTAGTTAATTATTTTCAAGCGCATTTAGAAGAGCTGGATGAAGACAGCAAACGTCGTTTGCAGACTAATCCTTTACGTATTTTAGATACTAAAAATCCTGCGCTCTTTGAGTTGGTGGCTAATGCACCCGCGTTAATGGATTATTTAGGCGTTGAAAGTTTAGCTCATTTTAAAGGGTTAACTACCTTTTTAGATGACTTGGGTGTCAGTTACGAAATTAATACCCGATTAGTGCGTGGTTTGGATTATTACAGTAAAACAGTTTTTGAGTGGGTGACTGATGAACTTGGTTCACAAGGCACTGTTTGTGCGGGTGGTCGTTATGATAGCCTGGTAGAGCAGTTGGGAGGTAAGCCTAATTTTGCAGTTGGCTTCGCGATGGGTATTGAGCGTTTATTAGCATTACTTGAAGTAGCTGGTCATTTGCCCGCCACTAAAACGGTTGATGTATTTATGATCCGTGTTGGGGACGCAGCGGAGCGTGAGGGGTTACGTTTTGCAGAAACCTTAAGAAATGAGATGCCTGGCTTAAAATTACAAGTGAATTGTGGCGGTGGTAGTTTTAAGAGCCAGTTTAAGAAAGCTGATAAAATAGGTGCGGATTACGCTATTATTTTAGGTGACGACGAAGTTAGTAGGGGTCAATTAAGCATTAAATCATTGCGTACCGATCAAGAACAACAAACATTGAGTCAACAAGAAACAATCGCATTTTTACAAACAGTTATAGTTTAGATTAATCAGTCTAAGCGGTAGGTGATTTGAATTATTTTTTAAAATATTACATAGAGAAAGCACGTGGAAATATACGATTCAGAAGAAGCCCAAGTAGAAGCTTTAAAAAGATGGTGGAAAGAAAATGGTCAATCTACCCTTATTGGTTTGGTTTTAGGTGTTGCTATTATTTTGGGTTGGAATTTTTGGCAAGATCATAAGAAATCTCAAGCAGCAGAAGCGTCTGCAATTTATAGTGAATTACTTTTAGCTTTAACCGGCGATAAGCAAGACACTGTTTTAAAATTAGCAGAGCGATTGAAAGCCGAATATCCAAAAACTGAGTATGCGGTTTATGGCCAACTTGTATTAGCAAAGTCAAAAGTTCAACAAGGTGATTTGGCAGTTGCGAAAACAATTCTTACTGAGGTTGGTAATGGGTCTTCTAATGAATTAAGTAATGTTGCTAAACTGCGATTAGTCAGACTTATGTTGGCTAGTGGTGAATATGAACAAGGTTTGGCATTAATTAATGCTATCGATCCAGCGACTTCAGATAGTTTTTCTGGTAATTATGATGAATTAGTAGGCGATTTATATGTGGCATTAGATCGTTTAGATCAAGCACGTAGTTCCTATCAAAAAGCTCTAGAAAGTGGTTATAGATCCGCTTTATTACAAATCAAAATTGATGATTTAACAGCATCTGAGAAAGTGGCTGTTCAGAATTTACAAACCGGAAAATAATGCGCTTAATTACGCTTTTATGTATCTTTTTTACATTAACTGGATGTGCCGCTATGGACACATTAAGCGAATCAGTTGATGGGATTTCTAATTACTTTAAGGGCGGGGAGGATAATTCTGATCCGCCAATGGCTTTAGTTGAATATCCGCCAGAAGTAAAAATTAAAGAAGTTTGGAAGGAGTCAGTTGGCGTTGGTGCAGATGAGCAAACATTAAAACTCATTCCAGCAAGTGGCTTTGGAAAATTGTTTGTTGCCGATAGGGAAGGCTTAGTCCAAGCAAGAGATCCTGATACAGGTCGAGTTATATGGGAAATTAAAACGGAATTGAAACTGTCTGCGGGTCCTGGGTTGGGAGCGGGAACGGTTATATTAGGATCAAGTGACGCCGATGTGATCGCTTTAAATGCTGACACAGGTGCGCAACTTTGGAAAGCAAAAGCATCAAGTGAAGTTCTTTCAGTGCCCGTTGTTGCCAATGATATCGTTATTGTTCGTTCTACTGATGGTGAAATGGTTGCCCTAAGCGAGAAATCAGGCGGTAAACGTTGGAATTATGAACACAATGCACCAGCCTTAAGTGTCCGAGGGGTTGGAGCTCCATTGGTTATTACTGATCGTGTTATTGAAGGTTTTGATAATGGAAAGCTGATCGCTTTACGATTGATTGATGGTAAATATGCTTGGGAAACAACGGTAGCGATTCCAAAAGGACGTTCTGAGGTTGAAAGGTTGGTCGATTTAGATGTTGATCCAATTGATGTTGCGGGCGTTATTTATATTGCGAGCTATCGTGGTGGTGTCGCAGCGATCTCTGAGTCTGATGGTGACATCATGTGGCGAAATGAAACTATTTCGTCTTACACTGGTTTAAGTCATGATTTTAGACACCTTTATTTGTCAGATGCAACTGACGATGTTTGGCAGATAGAGCAACGTACTGGGGCTTCTCTCTGGAAGCAAAAAGAGTTACACCAAAGAAAACTAACTGCACCAGCAGTGTATGAAAATTATGTGGTAGTCGGTGATTTTGAAGGTTATGTGCACTGGTTATCAGTTAATGATGGACGTCAATTGGGGCGTGTAAAAGTTTCAGATAGTGCGATTGATTCAAAACCATTGGTTATCAATGATACTGTTTATATTTATGCTAAAGACGGCACGCTTGCCGCTTTAAAAATCGCTGCAAATTAATTATGTTACCTGTAATCGCCTTAGTCGGGCGCCCCAATGTGGGCAAATCTACCTTATTCAATTATTTAACGCGAAGTCGTGATGCTCTAGTTGCAGATTTTCCTGGTCTAACCAGGGATCGGCAGTATGGTAGGGTTAAGCATGGTGATCGGCCCTGTTTGGTTGTTGATACAGGTGGGATAGCTGACGATGCCGAAGGTATTGAAAGTTTTGCGAGAAAACAAGTTCAAATCGCTTTGGAAGAAGCGGATGTGGTTATGTTTTTGGTGGATGCTCGAGAAGGTTTGAGTGCTTCAGATAAGGTGATAGCGAATACGCTTAGAAAGTTAAATAAGCCAACGATATTAGTAACCAATAAAGTCGATGGAATAGATGCGACTATTGCAGTATCTGATTTTTACTCTTTATCTTTAGGTGAGCCGGTTCAAATTGCTGCGTCTCACGGACGAGGAGTCCCTGAGCTATTGCAGCGCGTTTATGAATTGTTACCAAAGAAAGACGATGAAGTCGTTGATGATAATCAACGAGGAATTGCTATTGCAGTAGTCGGTCGACCCAATGTTGGTAAATCAACTTTAGTTAATCGTTTGTTAGGTGAAGAACGCGTTATTGTATTCGATGAACCTGGAACAACAAGAGACAGTATCTACATCCCTTTTGAGCGTAATGGTAAGAAATTTACCTTAATTGATACCGCAGGAATGAGGCGTAGATCTAGAGTCTCTGAAACGATTGAAAAATTTAGTGTGATTAAATCATTGCAAGCAATAGAGCAAGCTAATGTCGTCATTTACATGATTGATGCAAGGGAAGGTATTGCTGATCAAGACGCACATTTATTAGGCTTGGTAATTGAGGCAGGTAGGGCTTTAATTATAGGTTTAAATAAATGGGACGGTATTAGCATTGAGCAAAAAGAAACAGTTAAACGCCAATTAGAAGTTAAATTATCGTTTTTAGATTTTGCAGAAAAGCATCCTATTTCAGCTTTACATGGCAGTGGGGTCGGCAAGTTATTTGAGGTAGTTCATAAGTTATATGACTGTGCGATGATTGATATGTCTACGCCTGTGTTAACACGTATTCTTAAAGAAGCCACGACTGCTCATCAACCGCCTATCGTGAATACGCGTCGTATTAAATTGAAGTATGCACATCAAGGGGGGAGAAATCCACCGATTGTGATTGTGCATGGTGTGCAAACTGATGCGTTACCTGTTTCTTATAAGAGATATTTGGTTAATTATTTCCGAGAAAAACTTAGATTGTCAGGTACGCCTATCCGTATAGAGTTTAAATCTCCAGTTAATCCTTTTCATGGTCAGAAAACTAAGGTCACTGAATGGGAAGTTAAAAAACGTGAGCGTTTAGCTAAGCGAGCAAAGACAAAAAAAGATTCATAGTAGGCATACCAATCAGTACAACTATTTTAAGTTTAACGCATAATTATATAGAGACTCTTTATGGCAACTATTTCATTTCAAGGTAAACCACTTAACACATCAGGTGAATTGCCTGCTGTAGGTAGCGCTGCACCAGACTTCTTATTAACCAATGGTAAATTAGCTGATGTCAGTTTAGCGACTTATGCGGGTAAGAGAAAAGTTCTTAATATAGTACCTAGTCTAGATACACCCACTTGCGCAACTTCAACTCGTGTATTTAATGAGAAAGCAACACACTTATATAATACGGTTGTTTTAGTGGTTTCTGCAGATTTACCTTTCGCTCAATGCCGTTTCTGTGAAGTTGAAGGGTTAAAAGATGTCATTCCTGTATCAACTTTTAGATCTGACTTTGCAGATGTATACGGCGTAAAACTAGTTGATACATTTCTTGCTGGCTTAACAGCGCGTGCGATTGTTATTATTGATGAGCACGATAAAGTCATATATACAGAGTTAGTTGCTGAATTAGCGCATGAGCCCAATTACGAAAGCGCACTCGCCGCTTTATAAATAATAGCGTTTTAGATTTATCAGTTTGTAAAACATATTTTACTGATTCACCTGACACTGCTTGCTATGTCTCTAGCGTATCTAAAATTCATCTAAGATAAGCTTCTAGACTAGTATTTAATCTCTGTTTATTTTTGTTTTCGCTAAAAAACATCTCAATCTTTTCTATAAATATAATTATAAGGTTGTATTAGCAGGGCTTTTTATAGTAAATTCGCTATAGAGTTCTAAAAAGTAGCTAAATAAAATAACCCTGTATATTGATGGTTAAGGTTTCATTAGATTTAATTAAAGGTAAGACAGTATGGCAGAGTTAATGAGTAGCGGGATTGAGTTGATGTTCGCCGGTATGGTGATCGTGTTCTTATTTTTGGCTATGTTGGTTGTTGCTATCAACATCATGTCTTCATTCATCCAACGTTTTTTTCCAGAAGCCCCTTTGTTGGGAATGGCGTCATCAGTTTCGGGTGGGGTTGATAAAAGTATCGTGGCTGCAATAACGGCTGCTGTTCATCAATATCGTCATGAACACAAATTAATTAAAGATAAATAGTTTTAGTAACTAAAAAATCAACGATTTCGAATCACAAGTTTCCTGGAGACCTATTAAGCATGGCCAATGTTAAAAAAAAGCCCCTAGCTATCACTGAAGTAGTCTTAAGAGATGCTCATCAATCAATACTTGCGACCCGTTTACGTATTGAAGATATGTTACCAATCTGTGAAAAGTTAGACCAAATAGGTTACTGGTCTATTGAATCGTGGGGTGGTGCAACATTTGATGCTTGTATTCGTTATTTGGGTGAAGATCCATGGGAAAGATTACGTACGCTTAAAGCAGCAATGCCTAAAACACCTCAGCAAATGTTGTTGAGAGGTCAAAATATTTTAGGTTATCGACATTATGCAGATGATGTTGTAGATAAATTTGTAGAACGTTGTGCAGTTAACGGTATCGATGTTTTCCGTATTTTTGATGCTATGAACGATATGCGTAATATTGAGCACGCTGTTAAAGCGGTACTTAATACAAGTGCACATGCGCAGGGAACCATTTCATATACAACAAGCGCTGTGCACACCATGGACTCATGGGTTAATTTAGGTAAACAAATTGAAGACATGGGCGCCCATTCAATTTGTATCAAAGATATGGCTGGGTTATTAAAGCCATACGATGCATTTGAATTAGTCAGCCGATTAAAGAGCAGTACCAATATTCCAGTTCATTTACATTGCCATGCAACGACAGGTTTGAGTGTTGCTACTTTGGTTAAAGCAGCAGAAGCAGGCGTTGATAATGTTGACACGGCTATATCATCTTTAAGTATGACTTACGGTCATAGTGCGACAGAAACCATCGTAGCTAGTTTTGAAGATACTGAGCGAGCAACCGGTTTAGATTTGGTTAAATTGGAAGAGATTGCGCATTATTTTAGAGATATCCGCAAAAAATACGAACAATATGAAGGTAGCTTAAAAGGTGTAGACGGACGTATTTTGATATCTCAAGTGCCTGGTGGTATGTTAACCAATATGGAAAGCCAGTTAAAAGAACAAGGTGCCGCAGATAAGTTTGATGAGGTTATGCGCGAAATTCCTCGTGTTCGTGAAGACTTAGGCTTCATTCCTTTGGTAACGCCTACGTCACAAATTGTAGGTACGCAAGCGGTTATGAATGTAATGACAGGTGAGCGTTATAAAACTATTACTAAAGAAACTGCGGGTGTACTAAAAGGTGAATACGGTGCAACGCCTGCGCCGGTAAATAAAGAGTTACAAGATCGCGTTTTAGAGGGAGCAGAACCTATCACTTGCAGACCAGCCGATTTAATTGCACCAGAAATGGCTAAATTGGTTGCTGAAGTTAAAAAGAAAGCTAAAGCTGAAGGGGTTAAATTAGCTAAAAACGTTGAAGAAGATGCTTTAATTAATGGTATGTTTGCCCAAGTTGGTTGGAAATTCTTGGCAAACAGAGGCAATGCGAGTGCATTTGAGGCTGCTCCTCAGCCTAAAAACGCTGGCGTACTTAATACTCAAGCCATTGCTCAATCAAGTGAAGAGGGCTCAGGTACTATTGAAATGTATACCGTCAATGTGGATGGTAGAAGTTTTAATGTGTCAGTGGGGCCAGTAGGTTCGGCGTTGGCTATTCAACCGGTTGCTAGTGAAGAGGCTGCACCTGCTGTAGTTGAAAGTACGGGTGCTGTGGTTTATGCGCCTATGGCAGGCAATATTTTAAAAGTACTTATTGACGTTGGTAGTCAAGTGCAAGAAGGTGATGTGGTTGTTATTATGGAAGCCATGAAAATGGAAACAGAAGTGCGATCTAAATTCTCTGGCACAGTCAGCGCCGTTCATATTAAAGAAGGCGGAGCAGTTGCTGGTGGTAATGCGTTGATCACTTTATAACGCAAGTTTATCAAGAGATAATTTATGGAAAATTTGCTTTCACTTTGGCAAAGTACTGGACTATATAACTTTACAACTGGCCAAGCATTTATGATGCTGGTGGGGTTCTTGTTACTCTTCTTGGCGATAAAAAAAGGCTTTGAGCCTTTATTATTGTTGCCAATTGGCTTTGGGGCTATTCTGAGTAATATCCCTGTAGCAGGTATTGCTGAAGAGGGTGGTCTTTTGTACTACCTTTATTACGGGATTAAGTTAGGTATTTTTCCGCTCCTAATTTTTATGGGTGTGGGCGCTATGACGGATTTTGGTCCTATGTTAGCAAATCCCAAAACGCTATTATTAGGCGCCGCCGCTCAGTTTGGTATTTTTGCTTCTTTATTAGGTGCATTGGCGCTTAATGCTGTGCCCGGTTTGGAATTTAGTTTAAGAGATGCTGCAGCTATTGGTATTATTGGAGGTGCAGACGGTCCAACAGCCATTTATGTGGCTTCAAAATTAGCACCTGACTTATTGGGTGCCATTGCGGTTGCCGCTTATTCTTATATGGCTTTGGTGCCATTAATTCAGCCACCTATTATGCGCGCGTTAACCACAGAAGATGAACGCAAAATCGAAATGCAACAAATGCGCGTGGTGAGTCGGACTGAAAAAATAGTTTTCCCTTTGATGTTACTTGTTTTATCTATCTTATTATTACCCTCTGCAACCCCCTTAATTGGAATGTTTGCTTTGGGTAATTTAATGAATGCTTCTGGGGTGGTGGAGCGTTTAAGTCAGACAGCTCAAAATGAGTTGATTAATATTGTGACTATCTTTCTGGGATTATCAGTAGGGTCAAAGCTTAGCGCGGAAGCGTTTTTGCAAATAGAAACATTAGGGATTTTGGCATTAGGTGCTGTAGCTTTTGCAATTGGTACCGCGTCTGGCGTGATTATGGCAAAAATCATGAATAGATTTAGTGATACACCGATTAATCCTTTAATTGGAGCGGCTGGTGTCTCCGCTGTCCCTATGGCGGCTCGTGTTGCCAATAAATTAGGTTTAGAGAGTAATCCACATAACTTTTTATTAATGCATGCGATGGGCCCCAATGTCGCCGGTGTTATTGGTTCGGCAGTTGCAGCCGGGGTATTGTTAAGTCTAGTAAAATAAATATTAACGAGTTCAAAATCTATAGATTTTAGACTCGTTAACGTTATGCGTTCTCCCACTCCGTTTAAGTTTTTCACTGTTCTTCATCTGATAACACGGGTTATCTCAATTTAATTCTAAATCCCTTTATTAGCATGGTTTTACTTGATTTTAGTCCGTATCAACTCGTAATTATCGGTATTATTTTTATGTGGACAGGTTTTGTCCGTACGGGGTTAGGTTTTGGCGGAGCTGCTTTGGGTTTGCCGTTAATGCTATTTGTACAGAACAATCCCTTGTTATGGTTGCCCATTATTGCCACACATTTGTTGTTTTTCTCTGCGTTAACCTTAGCCAATCGTTTGCATAATGTAGATTGGAATTATTTGGGGAAATCGGTAATTTATATTATTCCGCCTGCCATTGTGGGTGTTTTTGGATTAGTTAATTTTCCGCTGTTGTGGCTCAATACCTTTATCTATTCAATTACACTTTTTTACGGATTTATATGGCTATTGAATCGTGGCATTCAAAGTCAGCACGGCTGGGTTGATAGAATATTATTAATCTTAGGTGGCTATATAGCAGGAATATCATTAACAGGTGCACCGTTAATGGTCGCTGTTTATATGCGTAATGTTGATAAGTCTAAATTGAGAGATACGTTGTTTGTGCTATGGTTTATATTGGTGGGTATCAAAATGTCGACTTTTATCGCACTGTCTGTCGATTTGCATTTTATGTCGGCTGTTGCCCTGTTGCCCATTGCGGCTATTGGACATTTTATGGGATTAAGAGCCCATAGTCTCATTGTTCGAAACGATCTGGTCTTTAAGCGATGGATCGGGGGTGGCTTGATAATAGTGAGTATTTTAGGTTTGTGCGAGCTTTATAAAACAACGTTACTAGAAAATTTAGCCAATCACTTCTCTTAAAAAGCCCGAACAGTTCTAACTCGATGCGTTAGATTTTTATTGCCGGTAAATTGCTCACCCATATAAAAGTTCTGAAACCACGCATTAAAGCTATCACTTTCTGTACCGCTCCAATAGAGCTGATTTGAAAAGCCACCAATAAGATCTTTCTTGGTGTAGAGCATTTCTAATTCTGTTCTAGTGGGTAAGCGCCAATCGTGGTGGTTTTTTCCTGATTTGTTTTTTGCGTCATGCCAAGTGGTTTGCGCTGATAAGTCTTCTTGGCTAGCAGCCAATCCATGAAACCCAGTGGTGTCTACATAAAAAACGATGCCTTCATCAGGAAGTCTATCCCCGACTTTATAGGCTGTCTTTTTTTCAGTTGAAACGGGTATTTCGTAGCCCGATATTTGATGTTTAATAATGATGCTTCTAATCACTTCACTTGCGACTAAATGCCCAGCTGATTGAGCCACAATCTTATTAATTTCTTTAGCTGCATCCCGTTTTTCATTGCTGAGTAGCCAACGTGAGAAGCTTTGAATATCTTGGTTTTTACCAAAGAACTTTTCAATAAATTCCGTTTCTAATTGTTCTGCAATTGATTTTGCATCACTAAATTGTTTGCTTTGCAGTATTTCTTGTTTAAAACTGAAACTTAAATCCTTTGAAAGGATATTGAGGTTTTGATACAACTCATCTAGTCCCTCAACAAGCTCTACCGCTATAAGCCAGCCAGATTCCAAGTCGTTAGACTTCTCCGAAGAAGTGTTAGTTTGTTCTGGTTCTGTCACCTGTTCATAGGATGCTTTAAAGCCAAACTGACTCTTTGTATAGTGTCTACGTTTGTCTGGATCAATAAGAACGGTATAGGCTTCGTTAATTTCTTTAGTCTTTTTGATGGCTTCTTCTCTATCACCGTCATATCTGTCAGGGTGATAGATCATCATGAGTGCTTTGTAAGCCGCTTTAACAACAGCCATTTCAGCGTTATCGGTAACACCTAAAATGCGATAAAAATCTTTTTGTGAGGTACTCATTTTGCACCTAAAAGGAATTGCATAAAGCGTAAAGCTATTTTGTGGGTCATCTTTATTGTAATTATTAGCTTTTTTATAACGATTTTAAAGTTAATCAAATGAGATTATTAAAGCGAAATTATAACAATATTAAGTCCGTAATATTAGGAATTGATTCAAATTTCTGTAAGATACATCAGATTAACACCCAAATCACTCAATGAATTTAAGAAATAGAGGCGCATTCTTTCCATGCTAAAAATCATCCAGCTGTTAGTTTTAAATGATAACTACATTTATCTTATTCATGATGAAATTTCAGGAGAAACAGCGGTGGTTGATCCAGCCTTAGCTGAGCCCGTTATAGACTATTTAGCTAAACAAGGTTGGCCATTAAAGTATGTCTTAAACACACACCATCATTTGGATCATGTAGAAGGCAATACAGCTTTAAAACAAAGAACGGGCTGTACAGTAGTCGCCGGCCAAACGGATGCGCATCGTATTCCTGATTTCGATATTGGCGTTTCAGAGGGTGATGCGCTTTTCCTAGGGCAGCATAAGATAAAAGTCATGATCACACCCGGTCATACAACAGGCCATGTGGTTTATTATTTTGAAAAAGACGATTTGTTATTTTGCGGGGATACTTTATTTGTGATGGGCTGTGGTCGCTTGTTTGAAGGCACTCCTGAACAGATGTATGCATCATTACAAAAACTAAAAGCCTTGCCGGCTGAAACTAAAGTTTATTGCGCACATGAATATACCCAAGCGAATGGCAAGTTCGCACTCAGTGTTGAATCAGATAATCAGGTATTACAAGATAAACTGCAAAGAGTGGCCGAGCTTAGGCGTAATAATCTGTCAACAGTTCCTTCGACTATCGCTGAAGAGATAGCGACTAATCCTTTTTTTAGAACGGAGAGTTTAAGTATCCAAAAAAATTTGGATTTAGTGGGGGCGGAGCAAGTTGATATATTTACTGCGTTAAGAAAACGTAAAGACGTTTTTTAGATATAGAGGGTTAACGCATCAGATTACTTTACCTCTCCCTGATTAGAGAGAGGTAAGTCTTACTGTTTTAAATGGCCGATTATGCTTTAGGACGCATATGAGGGAATAACAATACATCGCGGATAGACGGTGCATCAGTAAATAGCATCACCAAACGGTCAATACCAATACCTTCACCGGCTGTTGGTGGCATGCCGTGCTCTAGTGCCACAATGTAGTCAGCATCAAAGTGCATGGCTTCATCATCACCGGCTTCTTTTTCTTCTACTTGCTTTTGAAAACGCGCCGCTTGATCTTCAGCATCATTTAACTCGGTAAAACCGTTGGCAATTTCTCTACCGCCGACAAAGAACTCAAAACGATCGGTCACATGCGGGTCGTTATCATTACGTCTAGCTAATGGCGATACTTCCACAGGATAAGCCGTAATAAAGGTAGGATTCATTAAACGACTTTCTACGGTTTTCTCAAAAATCTCAATTTGAATCTTACCCAAACCATAACTGTCTTTTACTGGGATGTGTAAACTTTGGGCTACTTTAACGGCGGCTTCACGTGTCTCAAGATCAGCGGCCGTTAGATTAGGGTTAAAGTGTAAGATAGATTCATTAACCGTCATGCGATCAAACGGTTTACCAAAGTCGTATTCTTCGCCTTGATAAGTCACCACAGTTTGGCCTAAAACTTCTACCGCAATGCCGCGCAACATAGCTTCTGTTAAATCCATCAACTCATGGTATTCAGCATAGGCTTGATAAAACTCCAGCATCGTAAATTCTGGATTGTGGCGCGTTGATAAGCCTTCGTTACGGAAGTTACGATTGATTTCAAAGACGCGTTCAAAACCACCCACGACTAAACGTTTTAAATACAACTCTGGCGCAATACGCAAATACATATCCATATCTAAAGCATTATGATGCGTCATAAAAGGCCGTGCGGTCGCACCACCAGGAATCACTTGCATCATGGGGGTTTCAACTTCTAAGAACTGACGTTCTATTAAAAATTGACGAATATAGCTGACGATTTTTGAGCGGATTAAAAATGTATCTCGCGATTGTTCGCTCATAATTAAATCCAGATAACGCTGTCTGTATTTAATTTCTTGATCGGCAATGCCATGAAACTTTTCGGGTAAGGGGCGGAGTGCTTTAGTTAACAAACGAATGTCATCCACCTTAAGGCTCAATTCACCGGTTTGGGTGATAAACAGCACACCTTCGGCGCCAATAATGTCACCAATGTCCCATTTTTTAAATTGTTCGTTATAAAAGCCTTCTGGCAAGGTATCACGCGTGACATAGAGTTGGATTTTGCCAGACATATCTTGAATATGGGCAAAACTCGCTTTACCCATCACACGGCGCGTCATAATTCTGCCAGCCAATTTAACGCGTATAGGCGTGGCTTCTAATTCTTCTTTCGTCTTTTCGCCATATTCGGCTAATAATTCACCGGCAATTGCCGTACGACGAAAATTAGTAGGGAAGGCGATACCTTCATTTTCACGTAACTCATTAAGTTTGCTACGACGTTGTTTAATCTGTTCTTGTTCGTCTTGGATAATATCTGACATGATTTCTAATGGGTAAATTATAAATAGAGTTATAAGCCGCTTTTTAAGCTAGCTTCAATAAATTGATCAAGATCGCCATCCAATACCGCTTGTGTGTTGCCGGTTTCGACACTGGTGCGTAAATCTTTAATGCGTGATTGGTCCAATACATAAGAGCGAATTTGGCTGCCCCAGCCAATATCAGATTTAGTATCTTCAAGCGCTTGGGCGGTTTCGCTACGTTTACGCATTTCTAATTCGTACAATTTAGCTTTTAATTGCTTCATTGCGGTATCACGATTCTTATGTTGTGAGCGATCGCTTTGGCATTGCACCACAATCCCGGTTGGATTATGCGTCATACGCACGGCAGATTCTGTTTTATTAACGTGCTGTCCACCCGCGCCACTAGCTCGATATACATCGATCCGGATATCAGCAGGGTTAATATCGATATCAATATCATCATCAATTTCTGGCGATACAAACACCGAAGCAAATGAGGTATGGCGACGATTACCCGAGTCAAAAGGGGATTTTCTGACTAAGCGGTGCACGCCCGTTTCGGTACGTAACCAGCCAAAGGCATATTCGCCCTCAAATTTGATGGTGGCGCTCTTAATGCCCGCCACATCCCCTTGTGATTCTTCAATGAGTTCGGTTTTAAAGCCTTTGCGCTCACCCCAACGTAAAAACATCCGTTCAATCATAGAGGCCCAGTCTTGTGCTTCTGTACCACCCGAACCTGATTGGATATCTAAAAAGGCATTATTGGCATCCATCTCGCCAGAGAACATCCGTCTAAACTCTAAATCGGCGACTCTTTTTTCGAAGTGCTCTAAATCATCAACGACCGTATCTACGGTCTCATCGTCTTCTTCTTCCACCGCCATGAGTAATAACTCTTCAGCATCGGCTAAACCGCGTTCGAGGTCATTAATGGTGTTAACGATTACTTCTAATTGCCCGCGTTCTTTGCCGAGCGATTGAGCTTGTTCTGGGTTATCCCAGATTTTTGGATTTTCGAGTTCGCGTAAAACTTCGATTAAGCGTTCGCTTTTAACATCAAAGTCAAAGATACCCCCTTAAAGAGTTACCACGGCTCTTTAAGTCGGCGATTTTATTTTTAATGGGATTTATTTCTTGCATGCTGACTGTGTATCAATGACTATCAGTGTCAGGGTTAATTAGAACCTAGTCTGATAAGTACTTAAAAGGTGTTGATTATAAATTATAATTAAGCGATGGGCATTAATAATTAAGTTAAAATAACTGCTTATGGGTATTTTGGAGGCTGGAGTAGTCGATGAAGATTGTAGCTTTATATAGCATTAAAGGTGGCGTGGGTAAGACCTCTAGTGCAGTTAATTTGGCGTTTATTGCGGCGAGCCAGGGATATCGCACACTGGTTTGGGATTTAGATCCGCAAGGTGCAAGCAGTTATTATTTTAGAATTAAGCCAAAAGTCAAAGGGGGCAGTAAAGACTTAATAGCGGGTAAGCGTGAGCTTGATGGCCTAATTAAAGGCACCGATTTTAATAACCTGGATTTATTGCCCGCAGATTTTTCTTTTAGAAATTTAGATCTCGTACTGGATGCCAAAAAGAAACCGACTCAGCAGCTTAAAAAGTTATTAAAGCCTTTAGCAGAAGACTATGACTATATCTTTTTAGATTGTCCGCCCAATATTTCGCTGTTATCAGAAGCGGTATTTGCCACCGCAGATATTTTACTATCGCCAATCATCCCTACCACCTTATCCTTAAGAACCTTAGAGCAACTTAAAGAATTTATAGCTGAAAACGACCTAAAAAATGTTGCGTTAGTGCCATTCTTTTCTATGGTGGATCGTCGAAAAAACATGCATAAAGAGTTGATGGATAGCTTGGCAAAAACGCATCCAGAGATATTAAAAACACCGATTCCTTATGCCAGTGATATAGAAAGGATGGGCTTAGAACGCATGCCATTGGGTGGCTTTTCAACTAAGAGTCGATCCTTACAAGCCTATCAAACCTTGTGGCAAGAGATATTGGGCCGTTAGGTTGATCGATGATTACGATAATTCAACGAGTGACTTCTGCAAAGGTGACGGTCAATAATATTGACATAGGCGCTATTGAAACGGGGATTATGGCTTTAGTAGCCGTAGAGAAAAACGATACAGAAAAAGACGCAGAACGCTTACTAGAGCGTATTCTTAACTATCGGATATTTGCAGATGCCGATGATAAGATGAACTTAAGCTTAAGAACCATTAATGGCGGCTTATTACTTATTCCACAATTTACCTTAGCAGCAGATACCCAAAAGGGTAATCGCCCGAGTTTTATCAGTGCGGCTACACCAGAAAAAGGCTTAGTGTTATTCACCTATTTGCAGAATTTAGCGCTTAAGACTTATGAGAACGTGCAATTTGGTGAATTTGGTGCCGATATGCAAGTGTCACTGGTTAACAATGGCCCTGTCACGTTTACATTAAGAACGGCATCTTAAAATTGGTGATCAAAGATCACTCCTGTTCTTGTGTCTATACCTTGCGTTGGATAAAAAGGCAGTACCGCAAACACGTATCAACTATTAAAAGCGTGGATGCAATATTGCGAAAAACTTAAGCGATGTAGAAAAAAATAAGAGCCGTTTTCTACAGGCATAAGGCTTAGGTGAAAATTGTGTGCTGTGCGTTTCTCGCAAATGGCTTGTGCGAGAGGGAGGTATGTGATTAATTTCGCCGATAGGTAAATTGTTTACGCTTTTAGAAAACGCGAGACACTCAACGCAGTCTTAAACCTGCGGCTGGAGCACGCGAAACGCGCTTGCAAACTCAAAAGAACACGAAAAAAAATAAGGATTCGCGTATGGGTCAGAGCATACACCTATTTAACATTTAATGTGTGGTTTACTTTACTTCGCCGCGAAATTGATATTTTAGAAACGTATCCAAGCCTTGGATACGCTATTCGCGCTCGCTAAAAAATTAGTGGAGTTCACCGATTCGCGAAAAAAGTAAGGTAGCCACGGTTAACGTTTAATATCCGCTTTTTGCGTAGCTTAACGGCGAATTGCGTTTCTGATATTTATGTTGGATGTTTCAGCCGTGTGTCGCGTAAGCTAACTGCGTGTAATTTTTTGATAAAAACACCGCAATATCACTCTATCTTATTGAATTATTGGGCTATAAAGCATTTTATAGGTCTGGGCTTTACATCACTGGTACTTTTACTGGGCGTTGTCTGTGTAATAACAACCAATCACCGGTTTCGATTAAGGCTTGTTTGCCTATATCAATAAATAACTGATCTATCTCTGCGGCATGTGCTTCATTAAGATTTTCTAATTGTTTTTCGCAGAGGCCGTAATACTGACCCATACGTAAATAACGTTTGGCATGCTCATCAAAGGCCATGGTGTCTAAATAAATCTTAATAGATGGCACCATACACAAGATAGCCCCAGAAGTGGCTAATAAACCATTAAGTAATAGAGATTTCCATTCAATAGTTAAGTCAGCATAAATCCATTCGTAAGTGATTGCAGAAAGTAGCATTAATCCCAAGCCGTTAAAAAAGCATTGCTTCATTCGGCGAGTTAATTTCTTTTCTGCCCGGGCATCAATTCTGGCTTTACCTAAGCGGCCTTTGGTTTGGTCGCCTATAAAATAAATTCGTTGATCTCTTACCCAACGCTCAATAATCCATAGATGGGATTTTTTATGGGTTTCGATAGGGGATGATAATTGAGAGGCTGTCATAGCGTGTCTAATCCATTCAAGTTCATCACGTTGATCTCTTAAAAAATAATCGGCTGCTGGTAAGTTAACCCCCGCAGCATGCCAAAAGAACTGCACTCTTAAGCCTTCGGCTAGCGCACGATAATCCAGATACTTTTCTTCTAAACGTTGGCGCTGAGATGTTCTATATAACCAATAAGAAATGCCACCCAAACAAAGACTACCGACCAACAAATACCATTGCAAAAAGAAGCCGTAACTTTGTTGGCTGATAACAGCAGATAAGGCAAAAACTACTAGAGCTATAAAGTTTTTATGGCGTTGGGTTTGTGCATAAGATGACATAGCATCACTTACTGCAAATAAATCAGCGATGCGTTGAGCTTTGGAATCTAAACTATCGTAAACCGTGTCATCACCTAATAGATATTGACGACTGGTTAAAACTGAATCTGGATTTGCATGACTAAACGCCAGCATATTCTCATTAAAGTTACCCAAACTGAGTAAGCTAAGTTTCCAGCGCTTTTCTAACCAAGCTTCATCATTAAAACTGACATGTGGCCAGAGTGTTTCTACAGCACCGACTTGTTCAATACCTATGGCTTGGGGCTGAGAAGTTCGTCGGGTTAAAATATGCACTACCGGACGATAACTGGGTAAGTTTAAAGCAGAGGTTCTATCAGCGGATTTATCAGAGACACCTTGTAAAAAATACCGCACCACTTGCGAAGTGCCCCCCGTTTTTTCCTGTTTATCACCATTCCAGAGTGCAAATAAAACATGAGAGTTTTGTGCTAAATAAAAGCCTAGTTGTTCGTAACAGCTGTTGCGTGGATAACTGATAGTGCCTTCTGGTGTTTGTTGGCTTAAGGTTTCAATCCAGGTGGCTTTATCAAGCCAGTTATAAAATTCTCGTTTAGAACTAGAGTCTTCAAAGTCAGTAGCATAATCCTCTGTAGGTAAGGGTAAAATCGCCGCAAAGGCAATGCCCATTTCATGAGCCACCTCAACCACTAAGCGATCAGCACCTTCTGCTAATCCTGATAAAACTAGCAGTGGTGTGTCTCTAAAAGTAAATTGTAATTCTAATAACCGAGATTTAATGACAGGCTTTAATACTGCTACATCTTCTGGTGGTATATCTCTATGGCCAGTAACACCAATGGTTAAGTATAAGGGAGTAGGGCAGATAGGCGATTTTCTCATCGCAGTGGTGTGTAATAAATACAGATATGTCTATGTTATACTGAAACTTAATGTAAAAAAAATGGGGGGGAGTAAAATATGCTGGCCATCGAGTTTGAAGCTACACCTGTTCAACACACTATTCGGATACCTGATGAGGTTCGAGATGGTGTCACAGTTCGTGTTTTATTATTAGTTGAAGAACAAAATATAAATTCAAATAATACTGATAATCAGCGTTGGAAAAATTTACTTGGATCAATGCCCGATGTTGGTAGTGATCAAGATTTTACGCGTACTTTGGATTATGGGCGTGAAATATCATGGGATTCTTGATTGACACTAATGTGTTATCTGAATTACGCAAAGGTAAAAATGCTAATGTCGGGGTGCGAAACTGGTTTGAAACTATCTCTGACGATCAATTATACATATCAGTTTTGACTTTAGGGGAAATTCGTCAAGGTATTGAACAAATTAAACGTAGAGATGTACAGGCAGCAGCTGCTTTAGAGGTATGGCTTACGCAAATTAAAGCAGAGTCAATGAATCTTGTTCTGCCGGTCACTCAAGAAATTACGGATCGCTGGGGAATAATTAACGTCCCCGATAAAATGCCAGCTATTGATGGATTGTTAGCAGCGACTGCGTTGATTCATGATTTGACATTAGTCACTCGTAATATTCGTGATGTAGAACGATCTGGAGTGAAATTATATAACCCTTTTAATTAAGGCGCTAAACCATAAACTGATCTAATTGCCAAGGGCGATAGATTTTTTACTCATAGCTTCTATCTAGCCGACACAGACCTGTGTTCATATAAGAATAAATTATTGCGCCACGCTGAACATTTATTCTTGTAGACGTATAACCTTTTAGAGCATCATTAGGGCCATTGCCCGCCGGTATTTAATTAATTTGTCTATTGTTCTCATCATAGATTTAGATAAGAGAACCACGTTGTACTACATTCCCGATTGCCATGATTTTTCTTTAGAATCATATTTATCATTATTGACTAATACACGTAATAAAACGGAGTATCAATTACTATCATCTAAAATTTCCTGACCTTGTTGAGCAATGGCGTGCTCCATTTCTTCTAATGAAACACTATGATCAGCAGTGAGCATACCGAATAAATTATCTAATGATTGCTCAGAAATACTTTTAACTTCTGGATTATCATTCTGCGCCTTAATAGTCTGTAACATTATTTGTCCCTTATATTAGAAAACCCTAACCTAAACCAAGAAGATTATTCATCAACAACTTGATATACTCTGGGCTATCCATAAACAACACATGTCTTTCTGCCCATTCTTCACGGGTTAAACCACGGTCACTCACTGCCGCAATAGGTGTTGGGGTGACAATAAAGCTCTCCAACCGTACATC
This sequence comes from uncultured Methylococcaceae bacterium, assembly GCA_903917345.1. Lineage (GTDB taxonomy): Bacteria > Pseudomonadota > Gammaproteobacteria > Methylococcales > Methylomonadaceae > Methylobacter_C. Next base: position 25,260 of record CAIXAE010000042.1, read on the forward strand.
CTTATCCTTCAGCCTTGTCTCAATATCTTTAATGACTTTGTGAAACTGCACCTTGGGATGTTCTGGCCCTTCGTGCGAAATACCATGTGGCTCAATAAAAGCCACCACTTGTTTATCACCGGTAACCGCCCAAACAATAAAGTCAGGGTAAAAATTCCCTGCTTCAAAAAAGCCAATACCACTGCCTCGTGATTTATTGCGCAATAAATAAAATGATGTTTTAGCTGTCTGCTCACTCTGCAAAGTGGTTTCATTGCTCTCTAACCATTGCATCAGATCAACTACAAAATCCTTTTCACTTTCATTAAGTGAAACCGGTGTAATAGAAACAGGACTGCCTTTTTGAGCATACAATAATGGTTGATACAAATGATTACCTAGAATACACGCTTTTAACTGACCGGCTTCAAGCAGATGTTTTGATGTTTTTGCTTTTAAACCCTTATCAATTTCAGCCTGAAGGTTTTCAATATCACCAATTAATTGCTGTTCACTGGCATCAACTGTTAATTGATAAAACTCATCTTGCTTAGGCAAATTACTATCGTCGCGATCCAATTCACGTATTTCTAACCGGGGTCTGATGAATTCATCTGTGGCATAAAGGAAATATTTTTTGCAATATCTTTTCAGTAACTCTAGGGCTATCTGATTCCAAATACGGACATTCGCATAGCTGTTTAAGGTAATCAGTTCTTTTGGTAGATACAGACTATACCAATCGTTTCTCAATAAGAGACTGCGCACAGCAGAAGGTACTATGATTAAGCTATAAAGATTCTCTCTTGCCTTAAATTGCTCTAACTCAAAATATAATTTGTTGATATCAAGAAAAGCAATATGCTGCTCAGTAAAGACAGCCTCATGTCTCAAAATAACGGCACCTGCCAAACGGGTAGTGCTAGAAACAATGGACTGTATCTTAGGATACCAATCCACTTCAATGCGGTTTTTAGTTAAATAATCAGGCACGCCTCCAAAAAGAGGCATCGCACCATCACGATTAAAATTATATTCACGACCATCCTTAGCCTTTCGTTTTGGGCGTATGACTTTTAATTGTTGGCCAAAATCATAAGTCACATTCATCGGAATCCTGAACACTTCCTTACTATCATTACCCGGCAAACCTTCGTCTTTTAAGAAATCACGAAACTTTTCCATAAAATCCGCTTGCACACCAAAAACATTAAGCGTCTCAATATAATGAATGTATTCAGGCTGTTTTGCCGGTGTTGCCGCTCTTGATCTTTTTAATGACCAACTGTGCCCCTTTAAACGCACACCACGACCAAATAACTGAATGATTTGTGAGCCTTCGCTACGCCCGACTCGCATTAAACCCAACGTGCTTACCCGCCAACAATCCCAACCTTCAACAAATTTCTTAGCCCCTATCAATAAATTGATGGGTGATGAGGATTCTTTAACACTGGCAAATTGAGCCGCGATAAAATCACTATCATCAACCACAATAGCAGGACAGTTGCCTTTAGCGCACTCGTCTTCAACATGTTTAGCGAGACTTAAAGCATCCCCCACGTTAATCAAACCAAAATGCTGCTCACTATTACCTGCCTTTAACAGCAATTCCCCACTATCACCTTTTAAGCGCAATAACTGCAACTGCCCACCGGCACGATTGTTAAACAGGCTATCTAAAATATCGGCATGAATGTCCTCAGGTTTTTCGCCTTTGAGCAGACGTTGACGTAAAAACAAAAATGCACCATTAAAAATATCGTGCCCCGAATTATCCAGCAACCCCGAAGCCGTGCCATCTTGTTTTAATAAAACATCAATCGCCTGAATAGCGGTTTTGGGGTTTTCTAGGAAAGAGGCAAAAAATGACAATACCCGCACTAAGTCAGAAACAGTTGCTTCCTCATCAACGGTTTTCTTTTTATTTCCCGATACGCTAGAACCCACAAAAACCCAGAGCGGTTTTTCAATATTGTATTCGGCATACTCTGCTTTACGCTCTTTATACAAACGGAGTTGCTGATAGAAGCCCAGCAGACACGCGGTCAAATAAATAAATTCATGATCGGCTTGTGATTTGGGGATATTAAAAATACGGTAATCTTTGCCATAACCATCTTCGTAAAAGTAGCGATACGAATAATCAAACAACACCGCCTTGGCATAGCTTTCTTCAATTCTCGCATTATTAGCCGCCTTAACGGCTTCTTTAAAAGTGGCTGAATATTCAAAAGCAAAGCCTTTTTCCACCAAGCGTTCACGTTGTTTCATCCAACCTTCTTCGTCAGACTTACCCATACCCCGATGACCTTCATCCACTAGAATCAGATTCTGATCCCCCAAATTACGCGTGGCAATGGTATTGGGGCCATCTTTATCACCTAGCTTAGTGATTTCTATATAATCAATGCGCGTTAAATGTCCATAGTCACTACTAAAAATCCCACTGGTTGAACCAATGGCATTGTTATCTAAAACTAAACGTGAAACTTCTATACCGCTTTGTAATAACTCCTGCTCATGTTGACTGCTTAAACCTTCATTGGGCGTAATTAATAAGGTGCGAGAAACCAAATCATGTTGTCCCGCTTCTTTGGCGTAATGAGCAAACTGGCGGTAGTTGACGTGCATTAACAAGGTTTTGCCGGAACCTGTCGCGTTTTGTAAGCACAGTTTATTCAGCTCTTCTAAACTGTATTCACTGATACCGGTAGATATAGGCACATCACGAGAAGCCCAATGCGCGTTAAATTGCCGAACATAAGCATTCAATTGATCTAATAGCTGTTCACGGTCAGAAAAATACTGATGTATATAGATTTCAGCAAATAACAAAGACAGCCACTGATAATACTTCCATTCAATCGGTCGCTCTCTGCCTTCGTTTAGCCATTGGGTATGGTTAACAATATTTTGCTCGTAGTGTAATAAAGCATTTGGATTTAACGCCGCTTGCGGTTGGTGTGTAAGTTTTAATTGCTGGTAAAAAAAATGCAGATTATCCGCATCTAAACCTTCTCGGCAATCTCGCAATTGTTTGGCTAAAAACTGCATGGGGCGTACTTCACGGTTGCCGTCTTTACAGACAGCAAACATGTCTACACCAAACAACGAAATAAGCCATTGGTTCAATACCAACTTATCGGTAAAATTAAGTGTATCGACTTTCTGTTTTTTGGAGGGGGCTTTTGCTTTAACAGCCATCGCTTACTCTCCAGACCACATGGCATTATGGAAAGCTTCTTCAATCAAGCGTACTTTAGTTTTTTCACCTTCCACCACCGGATTAGGCAAGGTATGACTACCATTAATATAAATGACATCGTAAGTCTGCGCTCGCGGTGAAATACCTAATTTATCCATCAGAAACTTTTGTAACACCACATTATCTTTTTCTGCATCAGCGGTTTGCTTACGCCAAATAATTAAGGTTGCTACTTTAGAGGTTTCATCACCGGGTACTTTTAAAGTATACCCCTCGATTAAGCGGAACCAGTAATCACCCTGATCATCCACTTTTAAGCGTTTGCAAATTAAACGTGTCTTTTGGTCATTAGGTAAATCAGGATCTTGTTCACGCTCAAATTCTGCGCTAAAGCTATGCGGTGCCGCTATGTTAGATACCCACAAACCGATCAACCAATTGAAGGTTTCAATTAAATCGATGGCTTGCAGGCTTTGCTCGTCACTACCCGGCTTTTTGATATTCATCTTATAAGCCGTCGGATCGCGAAAATCAGCGATATTCAGCAAACTTTGGCTGGCCTGGGTTTCTACATCAAGAAAGTAATTGAGCAGGTAGTCTCGTTGTAAGTCAGGGTTATTGGCTAAGGCAATATCGCGATTAGCATCGGTTTTTAGTGCTAGATTATTGAGGGTGTCTTCGTAGCTTTCTAAGCGTAGAGTTTTAAAGCAGTGGCTAATACCTTCACGTGAAACGGGCTTGCCGTCTTTCCAGTCTTTTGAATAGACTACTTTTTGGATTCGGGGTTTTAAGACAGTGTCGAAGTAGTTGTTTTGCTCGACGAGGATGTATTTGCGCTTTCTTTGGTCTTCGCGATTGAGGGAAATAATAGCGTGAGCGGTTGTACCTGAGCCTGCGAAGTAGTCGAGCACAAGTAAATTATCTTCTGAAAGCATTTCAAAAATTTCACTTAGTACAATTTCATCTTTTGGAAAACCAAAATCATCCACACCAAGAACATGACGTAATCGTTTGGTTGCTGCACGACCATCCTGATAAAAAACGCTATAGGGGGCTTGATACTCTCTATCTTTTAAATAGGATTTCGTACAAGGCACTGATTTTTCATCTTCTCCAAAATGTACAAGATCATCATCAATCCACTGTTGCATCTTTTCTTGGTTAGTTATCCAACCACGCGATGGGATTTTGACTGGTTTTTTTGTTTTGGGATGTAATACTTCGTATTTCGGGCCTCCACCACCAGGCCAAGAAATATTATCTGCAAAATATACACCCGTTGCATCAACAAGGGAGTAATGCTTATGAGCTTTAGCAGAATGACTATCTGGTAAATCTCGATACCATGTTTTAAGTGCCGAAGTCATTGCCGCATAGTCTTTGCCATGTTCCCGCTTGAGCCGTGCAACTTGTGTATAAATATCGTTAAGCCCTTTTTTTAGTTGTCGCCAATCAACTTTATTTGCTGACAAATATTCTCGGCTGTTCGCATAAGCAACAATATATTCATGAGAAACCGATACAAGACGCGAGTCGTTTTTTCGACCAGCGGCCCATACCATATCAGCAACAAAATTCTGGCTTCCGAAGACTGAATCCATTAACAATCGTAAGATTGGTTGCTCAACCTCGTCAATTGACGCGAAGAGTGCACCATGCGCCGTTAGAAAACTGTGTCCCACCACAATACGGTCATGAAGCATTGAAGACCAACTTGAATGCCGATAACTGTCCTTATAAACAAATTCATCACCACCCGTGTTATACGGCGGATCAATATAGATACACTTCACCTGTTCACGATATTTTTGATGCATCAAGCCCAAGGCTTGAAAATTCTCGGAATGAATCAAAATACCATCGCATTGCGCATCTAAATCAGGAATTTCAGCGAGGAGTCGTTCTTTAAAGTCGTTTGGAAATAAAGCGGTGTCGAGCAGAAGAAAAGGATTGTTTTTTAGAAACTCAGGCGTACACTTTTGGCTGGCTGGCTGGCTGGCTGGCTGGCTAAAATATTATCTTTGATTTCTGAAATAACAAACAGTTTTTCCCATTCATCTCGTTGTTTATCATTCGCGGCTATTTCAGCATAGAATTCTTCGGGTACTCTATCTAGGGTGATGCAATAGTTTGTTTCGGTGACAAACTTCTTCTTGAGCCATAATTTCTTCTGAAAATCTTCTAGTTGCGCTAAAAAGGCAATCAATTGCTGGGCAATACGACGTAATACCCGGATTTGAGCTAAATACTGTTCTACTTTTGGCGCATCGGCATTGTCTATATCATCAAGACGCATGATTTCATTCTTGATATAAAAATCTAACTCACGGCGCATAAAACCACCCAAGTCCTTATGGATAAAATAATCCATCGTATTACGCGCACTGTATTGATAGAGATATTTGCCTAATAAAGTGCGTTTAGCTTTACTATCGGTAGGCGCTGGGCGTTGTAAGCCTTGTAAAAAATCGTTGGCAGACGCTTCTTCTTTAAGTGTATTTAAAATAGCCAACTCGGCTTGTTCTAATAACTTTTCTTGCCACTTATTATCTTGCCCGGTTTTTTCAGTGTCAGAGCGGTAATGGAATTGAATCACTAACTCACCATTTTCTAACAGAATCGGTGCTTGTTTATGTATATGAAAAAAGCGTTTTTGATCACTTGCCGCTTTAATATTACCGTGCTCACCTTCGCTGGCTTCAATAATTCTAAAATGCACCTTTAGCTCGGTTTCATCTTCCATTGTTGCAAAAGCCTCTAAGCCTGCCCCCTTGGTTTTTTGTGCCTCTTGTCTAATGGCGGCATTTAATTCAAAGCTATAGTTACTCAGATACTCGGTGCTTTTTATATAATATTGATCTTTGTTGGCCCAATGTAAGTAAACTTCTCGACCATCATAAGGCACTGAATAAGGGGCGGCACGGCTGTCACTTTCACGCGCGTAATAACGCCGTGACATAAAATCACCGCTGTCGTAATACCGCTCAAAAAAGCGATATAAATGATCATAGATTTCGTTTTCTGCGTTGCCCTTGTCTTTTGCATTTTCGTAAGCGCTTTTAGCTTCTTGAACGCCCTGTGTCTCATCTGGATTGGGGGCGCCAAACTTTTTAGCTTGCTCTATGGCAGCTTCATAGTTAGCTTTGGCTTCAGCCGCATGTTGTTGATCAAGGTCTCCAAAAGCAGCCTCTATTTCCTTGAGTAAATCACTTTGCAAAAACGTAGTGATCTGCTCGCTTTTCGCGTGCATGATTTTATACAACCCAAAATCTAACTCAGGCTGATCCAATTGAAATAATTCTTTTAGTAAATTAATAAGACGACTACGGTTTTTATCGGTGATGCTCATTACTTATTCCATTAATAGATTTTATAATTTGATGTAATTAAACGACTGCCCATTCAATAGTGAATAATCGTTCCGTGTGTGATTGTTGGGTCAGTCGCTTTTCAAGAGCATTGATAAGTTCATCACGTTTGTCGATAATGCTGTCTTCGACCTTAAAGATTTCTTGGCGCTGGCGGCGTTGTTGTTTCTCGAGACTTTGTATCTTTTGCTGTAGGTCATGTTGTTCATCCAGATTACTGGCGAGCCTGGCTTGTCGTTGTAAGATTTTAATTTTTTCTTTGGTATCTTTGAGTGCTTTCTCAGCTACTAACACTAGATCATCAGCCCATTTTTCTAGCTTTTCACGGGCTTCGTTAAAATATTTATGATTCGCTTCTAAGGATTGGCTAATGGTCGCTTTGGTATGCCTTTCTAATTCTAAAGACAAGCGTTGATCTAAAGCGTCCGGTATATTAATTACCCCTTTATTTTCTGCAATGCAGTTAAAGAGCTTTTCACACGTTTCTTGCTCTAGTGATTGCCCTTGATCATCTAAGGCCGAAAAGAGCAAAAACTCTTCCCGCTCATAGCTATCAATCGCTAAAAACTGCAAGGTTAAATAGCCGTGTTTACCTTTTAGTTGTTCAATAACATGCAAGCGGGTTGGATGCTGAGAGATATTAAAAACGATGCTAGCAGAAGCAGTTTCTAGCGTCTTAGCTTGATCAATAACAAACTCACCCAAAGGATGAGAGAGGCGATATAAATGACCGCTATAATCAACGGGCTTTTCAGCCACCTTATCTTGATTTTCGCTAGGTCGTGTTTTTGATATAAGATGATAATGCCCCGTGGGTATGGTTTCTAATGGCGGTTGCTCAAGATCAAAAACCAACGCTTCATCATTAAAGGACGCCTTTTCTGCCAAAATAAATTGAGACAGCGCCCAAAATCTTTTACTAAACCGATCCAATTGCGCATTAGTATCATTTAGTTGTACACGTAAGCGTTCGTGTACATCTTCGTCAAAATTTTCTAGCAGTTGTTCACGGGTTTGGCTCATCCTATCTCTAATGCTTTCATCCATTTCTTGCTTTAACGCATCAAAAGCTTGGTCAATTTCTTCTGTAGTGCGACATACTTGGTAAATAGATAAAATTCTCTTTTCAAAATCAATATCTGATTCAATAATGCCTAATACATCATTGGAGGCACCGAAGAGACCATTAAATAAATTAAATTTTTCAGTTAATAACTCAAGTACCCGTCGATCGGCATCATTTCGTTCATTTAAAAAGTTAATAACAACCACATCGTATTCTTGACCATAACGATGGCAGCGCCCGATGCGTTGTTCAACTCGTTGAGGATTCCACGGTAAATCATAGTTAATAACTAAGGAGCAAAATTGCATATTAACGCCTTCTGCCGCCGCTTCAGTCGCAATTAAAATAGTGGCTTCATCACGAAAGTACTCTATTAAGGCAGTGCGTATATCAATATCTCTTGATCCAGAAATCCTACCAGTGCCTTTATTTATTGATAACCAATTCTGGTATATAGCCGTTGCTTCTGGTGTGTTATTTGTACCACTAAATAACACGACTTGATTAGCATAACCATTTTCATCCAAATAGCTCTTTAGATAAGTTTGAGTGCGTCTTGATTCGGTAAAAATTAACGCTTTACGAAGCGGACCTTTATTTGCTGAAGAGGCTAATTTGGCTTTTTCCATTTCTGTAAAGCCAATTTCAAGGGCGTTTAGTAAACTACGGGCTTTAGTATCCGTTGTGATATTTTGGGCCAAACTTGATAAATGCGTTAGTTGCGCTATTTCATCTTTTAATTGTTCACGATTAATGCGTTCGTTTAATGTTTCTTCTGATTCTAATGCGGGCTTTATATCTAAAATCTCATCTAATAAATCAGCATCGACATCTTCATCTGCCAGCAATTGTTGGGTAAACTCTACATCTTCTTGAATTTTTTCATCACGCAAGTTTTCTAACCGGTGCTTCATCGTCTTAAGCGTTCCAGCTATTGCGTGTGATGAAGATGCTAAAAGCTTTCTTAAAATTAACTCAATTAGATGGCGTTGACGTTTGGGCACGGCATAACTATCTGGCCGCAACATAAATCGACTTACCGCTTCGTACAGTGAGTGCTCATCATTAGTAGGGTTAAAAGGTTGTGTTATCGCATGTCGCTCTGTGTAACGGATATATTCTGTAACTTGCATACGTAAAGTGCGCTTACAAAAACTTGCTAGTCTGGTGCGTAACCCATCAATATTTGAATTAACATTCATATACTGACTACGAAAAGCATAGACATCCCCAAATAAATGCTCATCAATTAAGGTTGAAAGCCCATACAATTCTATTAAAGAATTTTGTAAGGGCGTGGCTGTTAACAGTAGTTTTCTACAGTCTTCAAGTGCCCATCGTAAGCCCTGTCCAATTTTATTACTTTCTTTATGCGCATTACGTAGCTTATGCGCTTCATCAATAACTACTAGATCCCAAGCTATTGCTTTTAATTCTTCACGGATTCGATTGGCATATTGATACGATAAAATAATAATGGCTTTTTGCTGGAGGGGGGATTGGTTATTTTTTAATGTTTCTCGCCAAGTGCCGGCGTCTAAAACGATCGCGGGTAAATTAAATTTTTCTTCTAATTCCAAAGCCCATTGTTTACGCAGTGAAGCCGGACATATTATTAACAAGCGGCGTTTACGCTCTGACCAATATTGACAAAGCACAATGCCCGCTTCAATCGTTTTACCTAAGCCCACTTCATCAGCTAACAACACGCCTTTTGATAAGGGTGACTTTAAGGCGAATAAAGCGGCTTCAATCTGATGAGGGTTTAAATCAACTGAGGCATCAAATAAAGCTTGTGATAATCGACCACCGTCATTAGCTGCATGTTGCCGTGTTAGTTCGTATGCAAAGTATTTCGCGTGGAATGAAGTAATCATGGTTATTTGATATTTATCTGCGGCGTTAGATTTTAATGCGTGAGTATATCAATATTTACATTACTTAATAAATCATGATGCACTACTTTTTAGATGATGCCCGTTATTTTGTGCAGCTCCGCCATATTACGCATGAGTCTGCTTCTGTGATGTCTAATGTTAATCGCCAATGGCAAAATTTAATCGAGTTTCAATCAACTAGCTTACCTGCGTAGATTGGTATTAAGAGACCTTTGGACGAACCACGTCAAAATCGGCTATAAATGAGAAAAATGGTGCAGGTCATCACTTAGTTGAAACACCGCTGGCTAAAGATCAACAGATCACACACATTGATCCGCAAACGGTTAAAGTTAGGGCAGAAGTGTTAGAGACATCGCAACTTTTAAGAGGGTTGAGTAGTTTTGGGCCTGATATTGAAGTGCGTGCGCCGGATGCGCTAAAAGCAACGATGGCAGAGCTCCATCTTTTAGCGGCAGAGCAGTATATTAAAGTAAGCTTATAACGCGGCTTTGTTGGAGTAAGGCTGTCTTTGAAATCAGTATCAGATCATTTGCAAGGGTAAGAAAGCTTCGGCCATTCATTTCTATATTTGTATTGACAATAAGTTGGCTTTACGACTACATTCAAGTTCATAATACTATTCCTTTGGAACACCTTACTCAAGACTTTTCTCTGGTAAGCCAGTCCGAATACTCTAGAAAGCACTACTACACGTATAGATATAGTATGTAAAAGATATGAGATGTACTGACCCAAAAAGGTCTACATATTTTAGTAATATGAGAAGGTATAAATCGATACGCCTTAAAAATTACACACTGAAGTGTTAGAGATGGCAAAAAGTTACCAAAACATCATCACCTTAGAAGCTGGAAAAAGAGGAGGTAAACCCTGTATAAGAGGTTTACGCATTACTGTTTATGATGTCTTGTCATGGTTGGCTGATGGCATGACCAGCTCTGAAATTATTGAAGACTTTCCAGAACTAAAAGCAGAAGATATTAGTGCCTGTTTAAGTTTTGCTGCTGATCGTGAACATGGGTTGGTAAGTCTTAAAACCCTACGTGATCATACAGTTGAGATAGAGCATGCGCTTTTGATTAGCGATCATGCTTGTATCGAAATCCTTTAAGAAAGACATTGCGTCCAAGCATGCGTATTTTGAACGGCCATCATATTTAATCCGATAATTTATCTAGCAAAGACGAGTTAAGGGATTAAACGTTAAATCCAGTTGTAACATTACCTTAATTTTGGCCTGTTAGAATCAAACGTGGTTAGCACATTTTATTAATTTTGATTAAAGGTTGGTTATGAATAAAACCTATCGAACTATCTGGATTTCAGATTTGCATTTAGGCTCAACTCAGTGTCATGGAGAAATGTTACTCGATTTCTTAAAGTACAACGACAGTGAGAAGCTATATTTGGTGGGTGATATTATTGATTTTTGGTCTTTATCAAAAAAGATGTATTGGCCTAGAGACCATAATACGGTCATTCAAAAAATATTGCGTAAAGCGCGACACGGTACTCAGGTTATTTATGTGCCCGGTAATCATGATGAGAATGTGCGGGAATATGATCAGTATGTCTTTGGTGACATTGTCGTAAAGAACTCTGATGTGCATGAGACTGTTGATGGTAAGAAGTTTTTAATTGTGCATGGGGATGAATACGATACGATTGCGCAATGTCATAAGTGGCTGGCTAAAATTGGTAGCGAAGGGTATGATTTTTTAATTTGGATCAATCGCTTTTTACGCATTATTCGTCGTTGGTTAGGTTTGCAATCAAACTTTTCTTTAGCGGCTTACGTAAAATTTAAAGTTAAAAATGCGGTGCAGTTTATTTCTGATTATGAAGAAAGCATTGTGAGTACTTTAACGGATCGTGATTTGGACGGTGTTATTTGCGGTCATATACATCACGCTGAAATTAAAGAGATTAATGGCTTCTTATATGTCAATACGGGTGACTTTGTAGAAAGTTGTACGGCAATTGTTGAACACTTTAATGGCAGTCTTGAGCTTATTAGATGGGTAAAGGTTGAATCAACTGCGGTTGAGTCTGTTGAGCAAGCCGTCAGCGCTCTTTGAGCCTATTCCGTTTTATTGGGTTTTATCGACTTAACACATATCTTCTTTAAGACGAATAAGGAAGATTTAGTCTATAATTTGGTCAATTCTTTATTTATCCCCTAGGTAATTATCCTATGAATCGCAGTTTCTACACGGTTCTTGCTGCGCAATTTTTTTCCTCATTAAGTGATAACGCTTTGCTTTTTGCGGCCATCGCGTTGTTAAAAAATATCAATGCTCCCGCTTGGGAGACACCTGTCTTACAAGAGTTTTTTGTTTTCGCCTTTATTATACTTGCGCCGTTTGTGGGGGCTTTTTCTGATGCTTTACCCAAGGGTAAAGTCATGTTTATTAGTAATAGTATTAAGATAGTGGGCTGTTTTGCTATGTTAGTGGGCTTACATCCCCTGCTGGCTTATGCCATTGTGGGTGTCGGTGCGGCTTTATATTCTCCGGCAAAATATGGAATATTAACGGAATGTCTACCGGTTGAACGTTTGGTTTGGGCAAACGGCTGGATGGAAGGTTTAACGGTGGCATCCATTATTTTGGGCGCCGTCTTTGGGGGTTTATTAATAGGCCATCGAGTTGAAGCGCAATTTGTGCAAGAATTAAGTACGCTTAAATTTAATGCGGGGATTGATAGCGCGCCACATTTCGCCATTGTGGTTATTTTAGGGCTCTATTTGGTGGCGGCCGTGCTTAATTGTTATATCCCTAAATTACCGGTTGAGCATAATCTCGAAAGGCCAACCGTTAAAAAGCTGGTCTTAGATTTTTGGAGTAGTTTTCTGGCTTTGTGGAAGGATCCCTTGGGGCAGGTGTCTTTGGCCGTGACTTCACTCTTTTGGGGTTCTGGGACGTGTCTCCGTTTTATCATTTTAACCTGGGCTGCTGCTGCGCTTAATTTCGATTTAGAAGCATCAACTCAGCTCACGGCTGTTGTGGCTGTAGGTCTTGCGGTGGGTGCGGCGATAGCAGCTAAATTGGTGCCTATAGATCATGCGGTAAAGGTATTGCCTTTAGGTATTGCGATGGGCCTTGTGGTTTTGTGCATGATTTTTGTGTCTGATTGGCGTGTTGCCGTCTTGTTATTATTGACGGTCGGTGTTTTAGCCGGTAGTTTTGTGATACCGATGAACGCTTTGTTACAATATCGAGGTCATCAATTAATGGGATCAGGCCATTCAATTGCCGTCCAAAATTTTAATGAAAACCTCAGTATTTTATTGATGCTGGGTGCTTATGCATTGATGATTAAAGCGGGCTTTTCGGTTAATCATATTGTCATTTTCTTTGGATTATTTATTTCTTTGACGATGGGATGGTTGACCAAAAAACATGGTCATGACCAAGGATAAAATAACAATGTATAAACCAGTAACCCCTTTACTTGCCGCCGATACCATTATTGAATTAATGGATTATCCTAATAGACCTATCGTTTTAATAGAGCGCGCTAATCCCCCTTATGGATGGGCTATTCCGGGTGGTTTTGTGGATGTGGGCGAGATTGTTGAGCAGGCGGCTGTTCGTGAAGCACTTGAAGAAGTGAGTTTACATGTTAAATTATTAGGCTTATTAGGTATTTATTCTGATCCAGCGCGAGACACGCGTGGACATACCGTAACAGCGGTGTATGTGGCAGAGGCATCAGGAACGCCTATTGCGGCTGATGATGCTAAAAATTATCAAATTTTTAGTTTAGATGCTTTGCCAGATACCTTAGCGTTTGATCATGCTCAGGTGCTTGCTGATTATAAAAGATATCGCGAAACAGGTCAGGTAACTGATCTTAAATGCTGATATTTTGGGGTTTGATATTATAAAATTATTATTTCAGTTGCAAAGGAGCAACCCGTTTTGACAAAAATGCAGGATATTACCAGTCCGATGACTTCATCGGAAAAACGAGCGACGTGGTCTTTAGCCAGTATTTATGCGTTGCGGATGTTGGGGTTGTTTTTAATAATGCCCGTGTTGTCCTTATTTGCAGAACAGTTAGAAGGATCAACGCCTTCATTAATCGGCATGGCGATTGGTGTGTATGGTATTAGTCAGGCCTTGTTACAAATTCCATTTGGGATCTTATCTGATCGCTTAGGGCGAAAAAAAATCATTATTATTGGCCTATTAATCTTTATGGTCGGAAGTGTAGTGGCCGCCTTATCTACTAACATTTATGGTGTATTAATAGGTCGCGCTATTCAAGGGGCGGGTGCTATTGCTGCGCCAATTATGGCTTTAGTGGCAGATTTAACCCAAGAAGTGCATCGCACTAAAGCAATGGCTTTGATTGGTCTTAGCATCGGCGTTTCTTTTGGTATTGCAATTACCGCCGGTCCTGTTATTGCTGGGTTTATTGGTGTTCATGGTATTTTTTGGTTGATTGCTGTTTTATCATTCATTGCTATTTGGGTCGTGCGTTATTTAGTGCCCAATCCTGAGAACTCTAAAGTGCATCGTGATGCTGAAGTCGTTCCTGGCCAGTTTTTAAATATTCTTAAAAATGTTGATTTATTAAGGCTTAATTATGGCATCTTTATATTACATGCGACCTTAACCGCTAGTTTTGTCGTATTGCCTTTGTTAATGCGTGATGCAGGTCTTTTGCCGGCGGAACATTGGAAGGTTTATTTGCCTGTTTTTGTGGTCTCAATGGCAGCAATGATTCCGTTTGTTATTTTGGCTGAAAAGAAACGTAAGATGAAAATGGTCTTTATTGGGGCTATTTTAGTTTTAGTCTTGTCAGACATAGGCTTAATGCAGTTCAGTCATAATCTGATCGGTATTATCGGTTTTCTTTGGTTGTTCTTTACAGGTTTTAATTTATTAGAGGCCACTTTGCCTTCCTTAATATCAAAGACTGCTCCGGGTGATTTAAGGGGCACCGCGATGGGGATTTATTCAACCAGTCAATTCTTAGGTGCTGGTTTGGGTGGTGGTATTGGTGGATGGTGTTATGGACAATTTGGTGCGCAGGGCGTGTTTATGTTTTGTGCGTTGGCTGGCTTAAGTTGGTTGTTGTTGTCATTGACTATGACCCCACCCCGTTATTGGGCAAATTTACTCATCTCTTTGGATAAAACATCAAAAGAAGTGGCTGAGGCTTTTGTCAGTGAGATATTAAAAATCAAAGGGGTAGAAGAAGTTACCCTAAGAAGTGAAGAGGGAGTTGCCTATCTTAAAGTGGATAATCAACAATTAAATAGAGATCAGTTACAAAATCTTATTGAAAAACATTTAAATAATTAAACTTGTCCTAAGGCGAAAGCGCCAAGGTAAGTTATTATAAAATAAAGAAATGATAGGACTAAGCTAGCTGCCGTATTAAGCGCTAGACTCTTTCTAAATATATAGCCTATAACGGTGAGTTCCCATATAAAGAGGATCCCCAAACAGTAGTAACTCAAAATACCTTCATCTACTGTTAACCATATTAAAACCGGTACTACGAATATGGATATGGCATTGGAGCTAATCACTATAGCGGTCGTGACTTGCACAAAAGCGTATAACGTTTTATTTAAGCGTAATAGTAACGCTATAAATATGAGTGCCAATATGATTTGTACTAACACCTCCGTAAAAGATTCGAAGGGATCATCTGTCATGTTGGCTTGCATGAAATATTCGATAACGAAGTAAAGCAATAAATTCTTTTTAAGAAAATTGACTGACCTCGTTAATTCCAAGGGCTGATTTTCATACCAGCACAAAGGTAAATATTGTTTTAATATTTCCGCTATAAACATGTTTAATTCACACGCTTTCTTTGCTTTTCAGAGCCTTTTTTATTTGATTTTAGATAAATCAAGATAGCTTGTATGCGATTCTTCTGTTTGTGGCTGGGGAATAGTAGGTTCGTCATAATTGCCAAAAATGTCATTAACGGACTGTACTAATTCTTTTGTTTTTTCATTTAAATATACTAAGCGCGCTTTCATTTTTTTATTCCAAGCGACTGATTCGTGAATAGGTAAAACGGTACGAATGAGGGTCATGTTTTGCTCAAATAGTCCGGCTAAGTTTTCCATCAAATGTAATTCTTTTTGGCGTTCGTTTAATCGTTTGATGATGAATTTAGCATGAACTTTACTGATAAGGATGTGCGTGGGAATTAGAATGGCTGTTAGTATTACTAGCACGACAGGGCCAATAATGGGATCGAATAATACATCTAAAATCCCCATTTCTATTTCAGCGAATATAGCTAAAACAGCAATAAAACTAAGCAATACAAGACTTGATAAGTTGCTACGCTCTTTCCACAATGTAATGCCTTTTCTTACCTCAGGAAATATGACCTCTTCAATATCTCGAATGTTTTTCTCCAAGCTATTAAGGATACGATAGGTGCGGTCTAGTGAAACATTAGCTAAGCGTTGGTCAATTTCTGAGAAATCAACTTTGCTTTGTGGGTTAATGCCGTTTTGATGATTAGGCGCAATAATGAATTGTCCGGTTGTGATATTTAGGTCGGCGAGTTTTCTTTGCCACGATAATATAACTTCATTGGCTTTGGCCGGATTAATGGCCACAATGGGTTCATCAACCAAAAATACAAATTTGTTGGTGTCTTGATGGGTTTCAATGTGTTGAATAACTTCTTCAAGTAGTGGTGTCGATGAGCCAAACACATCGGTAAAGACTAAGACTAAATCAGAGCTTTCAATGATATGTTTAATTAACATTGAGTTGATGGGGCTTTCTGGTATAGCGCCTAAGTTGGGTGAGTCAATGAATAATTTGCCTTTTAAGCGTTCATTATTAATGGCTTTAAGCTCAAGGTGGGCATTAACTTTATCGCCTTCCCCTTTTTGCAGTTGTTCCATTTTTTTACTGATTTGGTAAAACGGGTAGCGAGGATCAACATCAAGAGCAGTGCCGGGTAATGTGGCAAAGTTAGTTTGACTACTTTGTAATAAAACGGTGAATTTATGCGTGGATGCTTGTATGCCAGAAGTGGTTTGTTGGTCACCTAAATAACTATTAATAAAACGAGCTTTAGCGGTTGAGTTTCCGCCAATAAAACTAATGATGGGAGACCATGATTGCTTGGTCGCCGTTGTATCATCTGCCTCAATAAGTCCTAGATCGTATTGAATTTGATCAAGATCATGGTAGATTTTAATGGATCTTAGTAATGCCGGATTGTCATTGGCAAGGGTCTTTTCAAGATTGACTAGGTATTTGCTCGCTGTTTTTTCAGTCATTATTATGATCTCGCGTTTACTAAGTTTTGGAGTGTTAAATGCGGCTGAGTATACACCTAACAAAGAATTGATAATAGAAAAAAGGGCGTTACAAAAGCACCCTATTTGGGTGCTCTGGTCTTGCGCTTAGATAATCGGTTTTAGTTAAAATGGGGCGGGTCAGCTATGAAATGTGATTGTTTTTATATCTTTAAACTGAGTTAATAGTAAAATTAGAAGAGTGTTTTGAAAATAGTTATAAAACGATGGAATTGTCCAGTATGGCTCGTAGGTTAATAAATCTTTCAAGTTTTATATTGATATTGCTACCGGCTTTTTTAGTAGGGTGTTCGATGTCTTTTTTAGCTAAAGATGAGGTGGGTAACAGTTCGAAGGGTGATTTTGCGCATTATGTTGAAGGCGTTTTTCGCCTCCAAAACAGTGTAACGAGTGAGCTTATGGAGCTACAAGAAAGTGAAGCTGTAGTTGATCAATCTGCTCTTTTAAAAGCTGAGCAGGCGATGCAAGAAGCGTGTGCTCCACTTAATGAATATGTGTCTAAAGAAACAGATGGCGCTGGTGCGAGTTTCTTTTTAAAACGAAAGGTACAAAAAACAGCGGTTCAATGTGAGTCTTCTGCTAATTTTGTTAGATTAACCTTAAAAAATCAGCCATTACAAAAGTAAGCGTGTTTAGATAATCTTTTCGCCACGAGCCAATTTAGGTAGATTCCCTTCTAACCCCATGGCGGCTCGCATCACTTTGTTTTTAGCGGGTAAAACACGTTCAGCTAATCCCAATCCTAGGTTGCGGATAAACTTTAACGGGAATACATCATTGCTAAATACTTGATAAAAGACATCCATGACGGTCATCATCTTTAAGTTTTCATTTCGTCTTAATTTTTCATAACGTTTTAAAACAGAGATATCACTTATATCGTCACCTCTTTTTGACGCCTCTATTAACACTTCGCCTAAAGCGGCGGCATCTAATAATCCAATGTTAACGCCTTGTCCTGCAAGAGGGTTAATCATATGAGCAGCATCGCCCACTAAAACAACGCCGAGTTTGGCATAGCTCTGTGCATGTTGTCTCTTTAATGGAAAGCTGGCGACCCCCAAAACTTCTTCTACTTGACCTAAACAGTCAGGGAAGGCCTTTGTTAGCTCTGTTTTTAATGCATCATAAGGTAGGCTTTTTAAGCGGGTTACTTCATCAGGTGTGTTATACCAAACGATTGAGCCGAATTTTCCTGATAAGGGCAGGAATGCCTGTGGGCCACTAGGTACAAAACGTTGCCAAGTGATATCTTGTTGTTCGTAAGCAGTAGAGATATAAATGACTAACGCATGTTGTTTGTAATCCCAGCTGGTAACACCTATACCGACAGATTGCCTTACTTTGGATTGGCCGCCATCCGCAGCTACTAACACTTTTGCAGTTAAAATGCGTTGGTCTTCTAATTCAACTTCACTGTCTTGGCCCAGGGTGTAACGTATTTTTTTGATGTTGGCGGGGCTAATTAATTGAATATTGTTAAAGGCTTTAAGGCGTTCAATTAAAGCGAGTTGGGTGATGCGGTTTTCAACAATATAGCCAAGAGCGGGGTGTTCTATAGCATCGCTGTTAAATTCTGTATCGCCGGCTGTTTCCCATACGCGCATTCTACGAAAGGGACACAGTCTTCTGTTTTCAATGCCAGTCCAAGCGCCCACAGTTTCAAGAATGTTTTTAGAAGCGATGCTCAAGGCAGAAACTCTTAAATCATGTGGTTGAGTCGGTTCAAAGGCTTCGGGTAATGCGCTTTCTATAATGGCTACCGATAATGCGCTGTCTCCTAAGCTACAAGCTACAGCAGCACCTACCATTCCACCACCCACTATTACTACATCAAAGTTTTCTTTCATATTTGAATAACCATAAAATTAAGTGTTTATCTTTAAAAAGATACCATAGTTTAATAAAGGATAAAAAATTAACTCTAAATTGTCTCGATATTAAAACGATTCTGCATTCTTTATAGGCGTTTTTTGTGCTTTTAAGGGGTAGGGCTAAAAACAAACAAAATGGCTTGTGATTTTGGGTGAATTCTAATTAATAATCTCATCTAGGATGCAGAAAACGGCGATTTAATTCGAAGATTTTAGCAGGCCTTATATGACAAATTAATACGACCGTGCTAAGATTGAAGCGTATTAAAGGAATTTTTAAAGCATTTTTATCACTAGATGCAGAAATTGAGTTCATATCCTTCTGATCACCTTTGATATAAGTAATATTAAACTCTGCATACAACACGAAACGAGATTACGGGCTGGATAATGACTAAAGATTCCCGATCAGGTATTAACAACGCAATGCTTTACAACGCTGATTTATCGCAGGACAGCTGCGGTGTAGGTTTTATAACCCACAAACAAAGTAAACAAACTCACGATCTACTTGTAAAATCTCATGAAGCTTTATGTACTATTCCCCATCGTGGCGGAATGAGTGCCGAAGGTATAGGCGATGGCGCTGGTGTTAATATCGATTTATCG
>CAIXAE010000043.1 GCA_903917345.1 uncultured Methylococcaceae bacterium
ATGCCTTAACTGCACCACCGTGCAATTTTGCCATTACGGTCGTTAATGCCGCTGTTAATGTTGTTTTACCGTGGTCAACGTGGCCAATTGTACCTACGTTTACGTGGGGCTTACTACGTGAAAATTTTTCTTTAGCCATGATTACACCTAATTTTTTAAATTATTAAATGGAGCTCATAACCGGATTTGAACCGGTGACCTCTTCCTTACCAAACAAGTACTTAACTGAGGAGGTGAGCAAAATCAACAGGATAGAACGGAGCACAATCCATTCCCTACAGTCGAACCACTATACACTACTTTGCCCGTTTTGTGTAGTAGAGACAAATTTACTACACAGCAAGCTTAGGAATTTAAAGGCGTTAAGAAAACATGTACAAAAAACCGAGACAATCAATCCGTCTATATATAAAGAGTGTCGCTCTGCTAAAAATTAAGCATAGCATCGCCAGCGACGTAGCTAACCTACCTCTTTACTTTGTTTATGAGCCGAATTAACAAACGTCTCAGCCACGGTCTCGAGCACGACACGCTGCTCTTTCGATAAATCCAGAATAAGATTAGCCAATGCGCGCGCCTCGCGTTCTCTTCTGGATACAGCGGTCGTGTCTCCGCATCCCTCGGGTAACAGATCATTGATGTCTGGCATGATTTCAGCGGGATGAACCGCCAACACTTTGGCCAAACGCAGTACTGCCTCCACATTTAAGGGCACGATGCCACAGAGATATTGCGAAAACGCGGATTGCCCATTCCAGCCGCAGGCATGTCCTGCGATCTCTTGGGTCAATTTTAAAATCTGTTTCTTTTCCAACCAGATGCTCTTAAAGCGTTCTAAGTTAGCTAGTTCTATTTCGTTTAAGGGTCGTCTTTTAGTCGCCATGTTTGCACTTTTAAAGGTAAAAAAATGTATTCACATTATTAAATTATCACTATTGCTAGTAAATTTCCACTATCAATGCTATTGAGAATTAGCACTAGCTATGCTAGTATTAAGTTCTCGCCTATTTACACAAATTACTCATCACTTCTGGTAGCAATCATGCAAGTAATACAGGTTTATCTTAATCAACAAGGCATGTCACAAGCCGAGTTTGGTCGCAAAGTAGGCGTCGGCCAAACCATGGTTCAACAATGGATTTCGGGCAAACGGCCCATCAGTATTGTTAAAGCACTCGACATAGAAGCGACGTGCTCTATTGATGCTCATTTATTAAATAACGAGATTTCTTTATTAGAAGATCGTTTGCGTGCGCGCGAACTTTCTAAATAGTGTCGCTAGTATTTTTGCGCCACATAATCCATGAAATCTCCCCAACTTGCCAATGGTTACACCCCAATCGCCAACGAACTCCTAGAGGGCCTGATATGTTACAAATTCACTCAGAACGACTATAAAGTGTTACTCGCTATCATTCGTAAAACCTATGGCTACCACAAGAAATGGGATGCCATCGGCAACTCACAACTAGCCACGATGACGGGCTTACAGCGCACGCATGTCGCCCGTTCTATTCGCTCTTTAATTGCTCAGAACGTCTTAATCACGGACGATTCCCAGTACAAAAACACCCTAGGGATTAACAAGCATTATCAAAACTGGGGTAAAACAAATATCGAAACCCCTCAGCCAAAAACCGACCCGCAAACTGTGACCAATCTGGTCATAGTTCCAGAATTAAACTGTGACCAAGTTGGTCTCGATGATGTGACCAATGTGGTCATACTTAATAACCAAAACTGTGACCACATTGGTCATACACAAAAGAAAGTAAAAGAAAGTATAAATAAAACACCACTACTACTCAGCAATGCACCGATTAACGGCACTGCAAAAAACGGCCTCAGTCGTGGTGGTTTTATAAATGGTATGTCAGGTGCAGAGCAAAGCCCTGCAGCAGACAATCCTCTCATCTTTCCCAAAAGCCTCAGCGAAGTAGAAACAAAAGCGGCTTTACAGTTACTCGTGCATTGTTCGGATTCATCACAAGCCCTACTTGATGTGGTTGCCGCCACCATCAAAGCCGGCAAAGTACAAACCTCTCCCCTCGCCTTACTTGGGGCATTAATTCGTAGACAAACCGCCGGCACCTTTGACCCCAGCCCCGGCTTAAAAATAAAACTCGATCGAGAACGGGTCATCATTACTCAGAAAAAAGTGCCTCCCTCTCTACCGATTGATAAAGAAGCTCAACGCCAAAACATGGCTAATTTTTTAAGTGCTACGAATATCCGACTCAGCAAACACTGAGCCAAAAGAACCCTTAAGCCTGTCCATGCACCACGACCGCGAGAACGACCATGCTTAAATTTAACACCGATTCCATCCTGCCTTATCTTACGGCCATGTGGGTTTTTGCCTTATCTTTACTCTCATCGATCGTGACTTATTTCAATCACGAATGCTCAGGGGAAGTCATAAAAAATCATACGATGACCTTTTTTAGGGACTTCTTTTATTGCCAAATGGCCGGTTTAGTCACTTACTTTTTAGCCGCAGCCGCCGATTATGAACCCCTGGTGATTGCCGCCCTCGTTTCAGCTGGAAGCCACATGGGAGCTCGCTTGATCATCGCCATAGAGGAGTTTGTACTTAGGGCAATACACCTCTGTAATATCGAAAAGGAACAAAACTAATGGTTAGAGTCAAGGGTCCCTTATTTTCAGTAGCCGCTTCCGGTATTTTTAACGGCCTGATGGAATACCGCACAGGGCAAGGAAAAACCACCGTGCATGGTATTCGCCGACCTAACCCGACACGCTCTGTCGCACAGGTCGAGCAATCCCTACGCTTTAGCCATGCCGTCATAGGTTGGCAAGCGCTTAACACGAGCCAAAAAACCGCTTGGAAAACGGCGGCCTTAGCCACGCCACATAACGGGTACCAGCTCTACATTTCAGAATACCAAACCCAAAACATCCAGCCACCTAACCAGCCGATCGCGCCATGAACCGCCTAAACTTTAGAAAGCTGTATCAGAAGTACCGTATTTGGTTACGCCGGAGCAAAACGAACGAGTGTCGGTGGATTCGCTTTAATCATGAATTCGATTACGAAACCGACTGTTCGCATTATTACGAAATGATCGAACCCAATGGCCAAAAACAAACCCGCTTTGATTACTGCCCTTTTTGCGGAAAGCCCATGGTCGAAGAAGTCCTAATGGATTGCGGGAGTTTCTAAAGATGCTCAATAAAAAAGGCGTCATCGTAGCCGATGCCAACTTAACCTTACTCACCGGTGATGACTGGGCCCCGTGGTTTGAACAAGCCATCAACGAGGCCACCGATTCAATTCATTTATCCATATACATGATTTCAGATCATTGGCGTTCACCCGAAGTGGGCCAATTAAACTTAGTCAAGACTTTAGCCCTAGCCGCTAGGCGTGGCCTCAACTGCCGCATCATTATTGATCAACAAAAAGTGCTCAATCGCCGGATTCGGTTCAACACCCAAGCCGCGCTTAAGTTACAGGCCGCCGGCTGGAAAATACGCGTCATGCCAGCCAACAAAACCCTGCATGAAAAGGTGATGTTGATCGATAAACACACCACCATCATAGGTTCACACAATATTTCAAAAGCCAGTGCCGTCAGTAACTACGACAGCTCTCTGGCCATCGATTCAGAACAACTAGCCCTTAAAATTTACCGACAATTTTGGGAGAGGTGGCGTGTCGCCACACCTTTCACCGGTGATGTATGGCAAATGTCTTAAGGCAATCTATCCCGCCCAGCCTAATAGCGGCTTACAAAACCGTTTTAAATACGCCCTATAAAGCGACCAGCAACGCCGTGCGTCTAGGTTTAAACACAAAAGCGACCCAAGCACAGCCGGTCAAACCAGCTAATAAACTGCTAAAAGTCCAAACCGAAGCGGCGCATTGGCTCACCGATCAATGGCAACCCGCCCACGCCGCGGCCTTTTATGCCGAGCGTTTGCAAGAATTAAAGACCCAACTCATTAATCCTGATTATTGGTACACCGTTTCACCCAGTGCAGACCGCACCGAATGGGGCACGCCCGAACTATTAGCCTATGAAAGACCGGTTAACGGTCAATATGCAGATCCGCTCAGAATACAAAGCAACTGCGTTTATACCCAGTGGTCAAAGACTTACCCAACACCGTTAGACGCCGGCACCGACACCGAACCCGCCCCCGGTTGGGAGGGTTTAGTCACCGATCAAATCTGGCAAGACCTCTGGTTTGCGCAACGGCGCTTAAGTTACGCCCTGCCGGTGTCAGTCAGCAAAACCGACAGCCGACCTGTATTAATTGACCTTAACAGTACCGTTGACGCGATCGCCACCTTTAGAGCCAATACCAGTTGGTTTGCCCGTGGCGTTTATGCCGAGTTCAGCCACACCCATACACCGCCCACGCCAATCGAAAATTACCTAATCACAAAATGGCGCAAGCAAGATATTTACCCCATGGACTTGCTCAACACAGACCCGCACTATTTCACCTGCACAAATACCGTGCGGGTATTGCTCAGCGCCCGCGCTTCAAGGCGTTTTGATCATCTACCCAGTGCTAATTTACTCAGCCTCATCGTGACCACGCCACCCGCCAGAGGCGTGTATTTCGCCAGAAACGATCATGTCAAAGTCACGCACCACGAAACCTTAAACCTCATGATAGGAAAAACACCGCATGGTTAAGATCACTCGCCCCCTGTTTGCAGAGGCAGCGACCGGCAAAATAGGCGACATTGGCACGTTTAGAAACGGGCAACACGGCCCCGAATTCATGGTGATCAGCACACCGATTGATAGGAAAACCCCTAAACAAGTGGGTATCAGAACCTGTTTTAAAACAGCCATAAAAACATGGGCAACGCTCAACAGAACCACCCGCCCCAGTTGGCAAGCCTATTGGCGCACCTGGTTAACACAACACCCGGAGTGTAAATAATGCAACTCAAAGCCCACCAGATCACCGAACGCGTTCGCGGTTTATTGCACAGCGGCTACGACCCCTTTACTAAAAAAGCCTTAAAGATGGTTTACCAAAAGGTTAGACAAGGCTTGGGTAACGTAGAACAAGACGACTGCGACAATCTGCAATTACGCATCCAAGCCAAAATCAGGGACAAAAAAAGCCCCGCTCAGTTGCAATGTCGTGCGCGTATCCGCGCAGCGACTACCGCATGGCATGGCTTAGATGACCACCAGAAAAACACCTATCGACAGTATGCCGAGTTCAAACACATGACCGGCTTTAATTTGTTTATTCGTAATTACTGCCAACTTCACCCTTTAACGGAGTTTTAATCATGGCAAAAATATCCGGGCCTTTATGCTCACAAACCGCCCAAGGCAATTACGGCAAGGGTGCGATTCAGTTTAGATTAGGGCTAGGCGGAGCCCATGCCTATAAACCCCTCAGCCCAGCTAAACAAAACCAAGCGTTAGCAACACAAGCCCAAAACGCGCAGCGCTTAAAGTTCCAAGCGGTGCGCGATGCGTGGAAATTATTAACGCTCGAGCAAAAGGCTGATTACAAAATCGAAGCCCGAAAACTAGGCACCCTGTCCGGCTGGAACCTGTACATATCACTCAATATCAATCATCCGATGTGGCCCATCGAGGCGCTATTAAGCTCAGATGGCACGCCGTTTTATACGCAGTTAAACCAAACATTACTCATCGACTAGGTAACACCATGCCCCATATTAATGAATTACCCACGCTCAATAGAGCCGTAGAACAAACCGACCAACTCATCGTAGAGGCCGCCGAGGGCACCCGCCGTATCAATGCCACCGCCTTTAAGGGCACGGATGGCGAGAACGGCACCAACGGCGCAACGGGCGCCACCGGCCCACAAGGTGAAACCGGCCCGCAAGGCGAACCGGGGGGAGGTGGCGAAGGCGGTTCTACACGGGTGACAACTGGATTTGTCACCGGTGTCATCAACCAGTTTGCAACCGGTACGGGTGTTTTTGCTCTACCAAAAAGTAGCGAGATTTTAAACGTGGTTTTATCCGGTTTTGCCAGACTTAGGCTGTACGATACAGCAACGGCGCGGGATGCAGACCTAGGCCGTTCGGTTTATCAAACCCCGATAGCCGGCAAAGGCTTAATACTCGATATCAATAGCACGGTGGTTTTGAGTCAAAACTTAGATCCACATGCACAGGCGTCTAATGCTGATAACCCACCGGCCACCGCTATTTATTACGCGTTAGAAAATCATGGCGCCACGGGCGCACTATCAATTTCATTCACTTACTTAACCAAGGAAATCTAATGGCACGTTTAATAAAGCACGACTTATATGACTGGAATTACACCGATGAAAAGTTTAGGGCATGGTGTGGTTTTATCGATGAACTGTTTATGCTCGGTATGATCAATGTCACCGATGCCGGGCAGATGGATTTAAGCACTGTTGCACATCCAGTGAGTGGTGATGTCAGCAGTGGCTATAAGATTTATCAAACCGATGACGCCTTAACACCGGTTTTTTTTAAGGTCGAATTTGGCGGTTATTATTCCCCAACAACGCCTTGTATTTGGATGACCATCAGCACGGAATATACTGTGGGCGGTACGATGGGCGGCAGAACATTGCTCGCTAGAACCCAACTATTTACCCTAGCTCAAAGTGAAACACAACTACAAACCTGTATGGGTAGCGCAGGCCCCAACCGGATTTGTTTTGCGATGTTTACGGACATAGCGACCGCGCCCTTTTGGTTTAGCTTTGAACGTAGAAAAAACAGCAGTCTTGAAGATGTCGATACCGGCGTGTTAATCGATTGGGGTGAATCTACAAACCAACACTACAGCTTATGTGCACCCTTTGAAGGGCCTATTCCAGTACAAGAATATGGCTTTCAGTTTATTTTAACCACCCTAAATCCGGGCGTTTACGGCAGTGAAGTGCCGGTCGGTTTAAGGATTCCCTGCTTAGGCCCAAGTGAAGCACCGGGTAAAAATATCGGCTTCTGTAACGCCGCAGATTTTGGGGATTTTGCAGAACCCATGCTCACCCTAGGCACAGAAGAAATCGCCTTTAAACACTGCGGGCCTAATATACATTCCCTGCGTGGCGCAAATACAACATGGGTAGATAGCCACACCCGCTTATTATTGAGGTTTGACTAATGGCAGTTGATACCGGTTTATACACCGGTTTTAATCATGCTTTTCAGGCGAATTATCATCGACGTTTTAGAGGCGGGCAAATTTGGCGAGCGTTTACGATGCGGCGTTCCAGTTTTGGCAATCTTTATGGGGCCATTACCGGCCAGTTATGGCCGCGTTATTGATATTTCAAAGACTTAGCTTGACAACCGTTCGATTCGTAGGGGTAAACTCAGCTTAGTTTTTTAATTTACTCTATGAGGTGTCAAAATGGCTAAAGTATCAGGTCCTTTAATGTCTATGGAAGCGAGCGGAAAATTTGGTGGTACTTTGGTATTCACTAAATGGAAAGGTCGCCCTGTAGTACGTCAGTTAGTTAAACCCGCGAATCCAAAAAGCGCGGACCAAGAGTTAGCGCGTAATAGAACCCGCGTGACCGGTGCAGTACAAAGCTGGTTAAATAAAACACTCTTAAAAGCGACTGCGCAAACTTTAACCCAAAAAGCCCGTATTAAAGCGGTCACTCCGGGTGGTTATGCGTGGAACGGTTTCATCACAGCCACTATTATTGGGGCCGGTGGTTTAGCTTATACCGCAGCAACCGCGGCTTATGCAGAATTAGAAGTGCTAGAAAAAACAGCATGGGATGATGCGGCAGCGGCCTTGGTTCCTGCTATTAATGATGTTTATCAAACCGTAGCCGGGGGTGGAGCGGGTGTAGCCATCAAACAAGGTGAAGTGTTTTTTATTCAGCAATACGGCTTAAGTTTAATCAGCTTGGCTACTGCACCCGGTGCAGTACCTCCGACTTATGCTTAATAAAATCGGAAAAAACTAAAACAGACTTGTTAGGCTAGTAGCAAAACTGTTTTCAAAACCGCGACTCGAAAAGGTGGCGGTTTTTTTTTGCCTAAATTTTTAGGCCGTTTTAACGGAACAGCTTAAAACCTTCAGCGTACCATCATAGTGTGAAAGCGAAGGCGGCCTATTGTAATGGTAGCGCAGAAAAGGCGGGGTATTAGATAGAAAGACCCAAAAAGAGCCAAGGCGGCACGATAAACATACCGGCAACATTAGTATCAAACTTAAGTGAAAAAGTAGCGTGGTGAGAGGCGAAAAACCAGCAATTTAGTGTTAAACGCTAAAAATGGGCGGGCAGAGCGAAAAGCGCGTGCAGAGAGAGAAGAAGCGAACGCGGCCCATTAATACGCGGGAAGTAGTGCCGAGTGATGACAAAACAACCAGAAAACAACCTAAAAACAAGCTGAACTATAAACGGGGGTGTAAAAATGAGGTTAAGAGCAGTGGTGGTGTGTTGGATATTACAAGGGTGTGCAGTGATTAATGTCGAGAGCTACCCCAACGGCCTCAGTCGAGTGGGGATTTATACACTGGGTACAAATCAAACCCTACAAGGCTTCAAATCCAGTATAAAAACGAATGGCGATAGAGTACTTACCATCGACAAATACACAGAGAACGAGTCCACGGGCATTATGCAGCTCAATAAGAGCCTTGAAGCGATAGTGACCAGTGTATTAGACGTGCTGAGCTTTGGTGCACTCTAACAAACATGAATAGAGCCATAGCGAAACCAAGAGGCTAAATTACAAACCCACGTCTACATGGAATGCTAATTAAAAACGCTGGATAAAAAAGATGAAGCTTCCTCAATAAGTACAATGCGGCAAAATATCAGTAAAACAAACCTCACTACATATCCAACTTAAACCACAACTACCTTATGCGCAGTATCCCTATAAAACTGCAGAGGCTTACCCAGCAGATTCTGACAGTGGACAAGCTCAGGGAAACTTACCCAATCACCAGCCCATTCCAGACCGACAGACTTAGCGAGGGCACCACATCGGGCATACAAGTGCGGATTATTCCACTCCGCCTTACCATTCACCACCGCGCAGAAATCAAACGCCAAGCGATAATTATGTGCCGATTGACCCGGGCGGGCATGTGTGACTTTTGGACCATCAACCGTTCGCCCCTGAGCATATAAGAATTGCTGAGCTTGATTATCACGATACGTCGAGGTAATGATCACATCAATATTCTGAGACTTACACGCCGCTATAAAATCATGACACTGACCCATGACCGTAGGATTTAAATCATTAACATCTCGGCTATTAATCATGAATTTAGAAGGAGATTAGCAAGGAGTAGTCTAGGGATTCTATAGTAATTAGCCAAGATAAGCGTATAAATAACAGAATCCTAAAATAAACTTAAACAGGTAACGGCTCATGGACTACGAACGCCCCTATTGCTTCATTCGAGGGGGCTATCAGATAGCCACCGAGCGAGTCATCATGCAGTTCAATGATTATTCGATCTACGCCTTTAACGAACTCACCTTAGACGATTGGAATAACTGGGTAGACGCCTATCCACACGGCACCTTTTTCAACCTAGAGTATCGGAATACCGACATAGAATTTTTAAAACTTAAAACATACCCTGACAATTTATATAACGAATTCAGAGAACCATCATCGCCCTGAGTAATGATTAAAATGCAGCGGGATAAGTACCCTAACCGGGAGAGGCTATTCAAGGTACCCACAAAAAATATCTGCGAAAGCGACAAGTCTGGCTTCAGTCATGTTATTTTAACACGCCCATTTGTTAGCGTAAGGCTACGACGACAAGAGATAAGAGCAGCGTCTTTTCTATTATTGCAACGGCTGAGTCTCTTCAAAACACCTTGTTGCGTCTCAGGAGTCCAGAATATTTGCAGACGATCACGCGCCCGAGTGATAGCTGTATAAAAAATGCTATGCGTTATATCTTCTTCGTTTGCATCGGTAATGACAATCTTAACAGAGTCGTACTCAAGTCCCTGAGCCTTGTGAATCGACACTGCATAGGCCACCTGAAAGGGCACGGAAGTGTTCAGAGCGTCATCGTCGTCATCGCTGGTGTCATTGTCTTCATAGACCGTAAACCGCACAGTCGAACCAGCTATCCATATGAGTTCATCACAAACGACATCGAACTCACTGAGCGGTCGATCAAGCTCGACATCAAACTGGATCTGACCTGAGGTATGACAAATATCGACGATTATACCTTTCAGATTGTTATAAATCACTGGTCGGAAACGCTCAGTCTCATTGAAAAGAACAGGATCGCCAATTTTGTAGGTGGAGACGCCCCAGGTGCTAGCTAAACCTGGGTTACTACTCTGCAAAAATCGATTAATGTTATTAATACCATAGAGACCATCGTAGTTCAGACAAAGAATGATCTCATCCTTACCTTGGGATTCAAACAATGTTTTGTCGAGTACAGTTGAATACCCATTTCGTGCCATGACCTCTGTAATATCATCATCAATATTCCGAACCTTGTTCCAAAATTCTAAGAGTGAGGCATTCTTGTTTCTGAAAGGCGTCTTTAGCTCGAACAACGATGTGCATGGGATGAACGAGCGAATAATTTCAAACCAGTTGCCGAACTGGATTGACTCAATTTGGTAGACGTCTCCGACGAGCACAAGTAGTTTGAAGGAAGTTTTCTCCAGTACATTTATCAAGTCTGCGTTGCTCACCGTACTACACTCATCGATAACAAGAAGGTCATAATCATGTCCAGAGCCCCCCCTGCCAATCTGGCTTTTGATCGTCAAGAAGTCAGAGCTCTGCGCAGTTACTTTGCGCTTGAGATTATCTATCGCTGGGTTTGTATGCGCGAGGAAGAGCTTCTGCTTGTCGTTGAAGTAGTGCGCAATGTGGTCCACCATCGTTGATTTTCCAGTGCCAGCCGCCCCATAAATCAGAGCTACGCGAGACTGACTGAACAAATTCTTGAGCACATCAATCTTCGCTTGATCGTCAATACGATTTGGTGTTTCATCGAGCCAGCGCTCGACAGCTTGGGTGTAGCCGTCAATCCGTAACGATGCGTACTTCTGGAGGGTCTGGACGATAGAGACAGTTTCATCTTCATAACCACGAATGAAGATATGCTCCTTGTCACAAATGAGTTGACGATCAGTATGATTGTAGTAGAGATCCTTATTGTAAGTTGAGATCAAGTTTTTGACGTCTCCAAATTCACCAAGATCCGCCACGGGCGTATAGAGAATTCCATGACGCTCCACGCTATTCTTCACGTGTCGAACCAGCAGTTCATGATTCCGCCCTGTCGAATCAAGGCTCTCGACGAGATCCCAGTAACGAGGATTGTGCCCCGGTAGCGATGTACAAAACGGCATGGTGTCGAAAGGAATGCAACCATATTTGAGTTTCATATCGGAGAGTCGGTTACAGCCATCCCGGTAATACTGTGCCTTGAGGATTTGGTTATGCATCCGAAGCATGAGATATCGGAGGACGTTTTGAGATGGTGGGGCAGTCCTCACGATGCGACGCGCTTCATCCAGCACTTGAAAGATCTGCGGTTTAGCTACATCATCCATGCCTGCGGACCTAAACGTCACGTATTTATCATCGGGCATATCAAGCAAGTCGAGTAAACTACCGAAGTCAGTTGTCAACCACTGCATTAAATAACGATACTCTTCTGAGTTGCTATGAACGGTTATGAATAGACCCAGCAGTCGCGCGAAATTGTTAAATTCACACGGGCGAATTGAGACCTCCCAGTTGAGGATAATCGTGATTGGCATAGTCTGATCAATCACTTCGATAGAATCCCGCTGGAGTATCAACATGGCCGCATACTTATCAGTAATCTCGATATCGGTGAAAGCAATAATGCGGTCAAACTTGCTCACCTTGTTAATGGCGCGGTATAAAGTGACTTCGTAATAGATGCGCCCTCTGACGAAAAACGGACGTATTTTGTAAATGTAGTATCTACATTGAGAACTGCTGTCCGGTCGAAATGTGCGATTTGCATCAATTTTTAGTGCGATCTTCTCGTGGTACTCTCGCAAGGATGGGTCTAAATCGATCGGAAAATCTTCTAGGTTTGCCAACACCCTCATGTCATAGCTGTCTCGAAGCAAGCTACGAATACGATAAAGATACTCATAGTACTTGAGCATTAAACGCTCTGAAGTATCGCCGTCCAAGGTGTAATGGGAAGCACTTATTTGGATAAGTTTGTGGAACTTGCCTAGGAAGTTGTACTTTGCCTTGCTCGTGACGAAGGCGAGTCCTAGCGTTATTGCTTCATATTTAAATTCAACATCAGGTGCATCTGTGTGAATACGGACTGAAACTCCTTCGACAAGGTTTCGGAGCTGTGAAAGAACGTTCTGTGAGAGTAATGCCCGCTGGTCAGCAAGCAATGCGATATTTCGACATATCGCTTCGTCAGTGTTCTGAATCTGCTTAGTGACCGTAACCATTAAGTGTAAAATTGAGCTTGATTAAAGAAATTCATGAGTATCCTCTTATTACTATTGGTCATCCTACTGTAATCGAATCTTCATGTGGTTAATGAAAATTCAAATAGTTAGAACTATAATAAAATTCAACATATTAATAAAATGTTAACGGCATAATAATCACAAAACTTGTCTGTCTAAAATAAGTGTTTTTATTGAATCGAATTATCATTTCTGTATATCATTAAAAATAAGATAAACATAGCTATTTGAACTTGTCATGACTATCCGCTCAAACATGCCTAAATCAAAAACAATTAAGTGGGAGTAATTGGTCAGTTTCTACCAGATTTGATCTTAGCAAATACACATAAATATCATATCAGGTTCGGACTTTTATATTTTACTGCAAAGAGAATAGTGCCGAATTAATCACTAGCGGAATTCGCTGAGAGTCTTTAGTAGCCCTTACGGTCTACCCACCGCCTCCCCCACCCGCCCAAAAAAACCCACGCTAAGTTACAGGCAAGTGCAATCTAGGCTCGAACCTTAGCCGCACCTCTCAAAATACACAGCATGGGTTTTTTGGTGTCGGTGTGTCGCGGGTTTTATCTTTTGCGCTAAAGCGCAAAAAGAAAAGAGCAGACCAAAGTCAAAGGCATGGGATGCTACGCACCCCAGCACGAGCAAAAGCGTGGATTGCTACGCAACCCCCTAAAATCAAAACCATGGATTGCTACGCAAACCACCGAAAGTAAATACGCAAAGATTTAAAAGCCTGTTTAAGTCGGCGAGAAATCTAACAGCCAAACACAGCATGCTAAAAAATGATGCGCCTTTAATGTAGCGCCAAAGTCATCTAGTATTAATATAACATTACTAAAAATGACAAATTACTCTCATCACCCTTTGCACTTAAATTACTTATTTTTGAAACTTTAGAAATCCCAAGGACAAAAATAAATATAAATATTCCCCACATCTAAATTAGTAATTTAATATTCTAATCTTCATCGATTCCTTTAGAATCATTAACACTAAGTGATATGTAATCAAAATTCCACCGCATAAAATGATCACGTAATGCAATACTCACCTCAATTCGCCTCATAGCTGGCGCAACTTCTAAGAAAACTGAGTTTTCTTCAGTTTCAATAAAAGGGCAAGTCAACCCATCTATTTCATTAATAGCATCAAGGATTGATTCCATTTTAGTGTAAAGCGCATCAAATTTATCTTCTGAAGAGCCCCGCTTAAGCAAAGCAAATAAGCGAACAATGTAATGATCTGACGGTGCAAAAGGATCAATATTGAGATATAAACCACCGGCATGTTCTAAGTCGCTGTCAAATGTGCCATTATCAATTAAAGATTTAACCTTATTATTGAAATCATCAGGCAACGCTTTGCGCATGTAACGATTTGCTCGCCATCTTGCCAAAACCTCTATATCTTTATCTTCTAAGCAATTCGATGACAAATTATGAGCACTTACCTGATCAAAAAAAATTTGTTTTGGTATTTGAAGTGTTTTATTTGCTTCAGCTTTATACCAAGTTCCATTTAAATTCAATTCAAGGTAACGAGTACTTCGTGCATCAAGATTCCTAAAATGAGGTTGAGATGCTTTCTTAGGTCGTCTAGCAATAACAAATTCAAGATCTGACTCATGATTAGTCGCAGCAACAATATCACAAGCTTGTGTCAATAAAACTAAGACATTCCTTCTATCAGCCAACATAGTTGAAAAATCACTTTGTAAGACTTTATTAGCTGTACTACAAGCATCTCGCATATCTTCTGATAACTCAGAACAGGCGATATAAGAACCTTGTTTCCAACCTAGCTCATGTAATTTAAATCCTACCGAAGTTTCATGTTCCATAAAACCCTTTATATGGCGTTAAATGAATCAATAAACTCCTGGTTTTTTATAACACTTTCAGGAAGACTGGATTGTTGTTGTAATCGAATATGCTCATTAATTTTCTCAGTAAAAGATTTCACTTTCCCAAAATCAATATCATCATTAATTAGCACATCAAACAATCGATCTCCATTATTTCTGTATGTCAACGTACTGGCACCAAGCTTATGCGGATAAACTCGATGAATAATATCCAGAGCCTTTTTAACATTAATAATCCGTTTTTGTGTATCAGGTCTTGGTATTTTTTCGTTATTTTTGAGCAAGTAATCCAAGTTTTGACGACTCATTTTAAAAATCAGCGCTAAATGTGTCTTACTAATACCTAGAACATTTTGTGCTTCTACAATAATATCTTTGAAAACTAAAATTGATTTAGATTTCTGCTCAGGCAAATAATTACTGATCGGCTTAGCTTTATCACTAAATTTTACACGCACATCTAACTTATTAGGTAAAACCCAAATGCGAATCGGCTCATTATAAGAAGCTGTTACAAAAGATGGCCTATAATTCTGTTTATTAGGCCATTGATTATAATTTGTAGATGTCGTCATCGGAAAATTAGACACTTATAACCCCCCATTCTTCTTCTGCGGTATCTGTTATCGCACCCCAGAAAGCCCGACTAGATAAATCATATAAATTATCAAGATTGTTTAAACTATCGTGTATAGACCATTTTGGTGTATCAGGTAAATCAACTTGATGATCAATACTTAAGATCCCATAATTTTTTTTTGAATCATAACCATCAATTACTGGATTGAGTAGCAAACTTGCATGAGGATCTGGCTCCATAAGATCAACAGGTAGCCAACGACCTGGAAAGCCGGATGGTAGCGGTTCAAGTTCTTCCATAAGAAGAACCATAGCTCTATTATCACCCGTAGAAGCTAAAGACTGTGAGACTCCAATCGTTTGACTTGCAAAATCAGGATGAAATGGTAAAAAAGCAGGATGTATATAATCTTTTAATTCATACTGCTCACTCGGCAAGACAATATCAACATACCGAAGTGATATCTGCTTCATAAGGACTTTTCCTAAGTCCTTTATATTGTTATGGACTGCATCTAAAATACTACTCACAAAATCTCTAAAATCCTCATAAGTAGTATATTCAGTCGTTTTTATAATCAAACGATTATGTGTCAACTCAGCCGCGCGATGCGAGCCAAAGCCTCTAAATATCAAGCGGTCTCTAGAATTTTTTTCTTGTTTTACCTGAAAATACCCATCATTCGAATTATTTTGATTGAAATGAAACCCCATTTCAATGACTTCAGAATTAATGCGATCAGCTAAGCCTATATCCATCATGGCTTTATGAAGACTTTCAAGTTCTTGTTCAGACCCCAATTGGGGAGAAGGCAAATCAGTAAAATGGAATTGTGCCTGAGAGAAAACCAGTGGCGCTTTTTCCAATCGTTTTTTTATCATGAAATACCTACCCTAAAGGCCTAAATTGATACTAATCCGAATTAACAGGAAAGCCATTTTACAGTTTAGTTTACACTTTTGTCACCCGTTAATTCGAACTATAAATTTAAACATCACAATTATATTTACATAATTTCAACCATACCTTCAATTCCCTCAATAAATGTTAATAAGATCATATTTGAATAACTCTATTTAGAACATTAAACTTGAATCGAGATTTAATATTTATAGCCAATAGCACAATATTAAAGACGAATCCGTTGAATTATAAAAGCTAAGCATCCCATAATTTACCAATATGATGTGAGACACCCTGCACTATCAAACAGCCCCATCTAACTCGGCATAAAACCCAACAGCGCAAACAACAGCGCTGAAAGGTTTTACACCTCTAAAGTGGCTTCGCAGTTATTAGAGCGTAACGCCTAACAAACCAAGCGGAAAAACACCCGCATGGCTTGTTATGCCTACACATTGCCACTTATTTATTAAGCCCAATACAGCGAAAAAGCACGCTGATTTAGCCTTTAATAAATAAGGGTTCTAGCTAGTTTCATAAAGCCCAACAGCGGAAAAAGACCCGCTGAAAGGCTTAACAAAACAATCAAAGTCTACAGATAACATCAGATGGACAGCGCTCCGGCGATGCCGGGCACTGCCCAACTGTGTTACTCATTAATCAGAGAACAAAAGCCTATCTACATCGGCGCAAAACCCAACAGTACAACAATTTTTGCTCAGTTTGTTTACGTCCATAACCAAACATCACAAAAACCAGTACTGAAAGGTTTTACACCTCTAGTGTAGCTCCGCAGTTAGTTAAGCAACGCACTAAACCACAATGGAAAAGCACCATAATGGTTTATTACTTATGCAGTCTTGCCACCAACCACCCTTGTTTTAACTCACTTCCGGCCATGCCTTCAGCTCAAACAAAGGCGCGGGGCTATACAACATCATGCCAAGATACATAATACTGACGGTTTATGCGAAATTGCCCCGCCAATAAAGCACCGGCGGTTCAAAGTCGCATAATCTGTACTATGTAAAATGGCATTAATGTTGTTAATTCCCGCTCTGGTGTTAAGTGGGTCAGCCTGCCCCAAACCCTGGTATGTATTCTCGCCTCCGGCTACTCAGTTAAACAGCGGGCGTCGTGCCCGCCCCCGCATCCCTGCGGGGTTCGTTAGGGCCGTGTTTAAAACTCCCGTCCGGCTCCGCCTACCTGTCAAACAAAAGCGGTTAAACCCAATAAATATCGACAACAGAATAAATCATAAGATGTATCATTATCCATAAGCTCGAACCCAGTAAAATAAACTAACGCATCATCAGATCAAATTTTTTGTAAACTATAAGTTGACTAATACCCATCTAATGACTATCATTTATCCAACGACACCCCTCACGCATTCCGTCAGATCTGCGCACCCCGAGGGGTTTTTCATTTAAGGGCCTTTGAAATGCCAAAACTGCCCTACACAAAACCTGCCTTAAGTATTGATCAACAAATTGATCAATTACTCGACCGAGGCATGGTCATAAAAAACCGCCCCCACGCTACGCATTTTCTTAGCCAAATAAATTACTATCGTTTGAGTGCTTATTGGTTACCTTTTGAAGAAGATAACAAAACGCATACCTTTAAAAAAGACACCCACTTTGAGCTAGTGCTTGACCTCTATAGCTTTGATCGGGAATTACGCTTATTAGTGCTTGATGCGATAGAACGCATAGAGGTCGCCATCCGCACGACCTTAGCCTTTCAACTCAGCCATCGTTACGGAACACACCCGCATTTAGACGCAGAATTATTTTATGATAATGGGGTCTACCTAGAAAGTCTCAATCGATTACAAAAAGATGTTACCCAAAGCAAAGAAGTATTTATTCAATATTTATTAGAGAACTACTCTGAAGCATTGCCGCCTATCTGGGCCGTGGTAGAACTAATGTCACTGGGGCAATTATCTAAATGGTATGCTAATTTAAAAAGCAGAAGTGATCGCAACCTTATTGCGCATAAATATAATTTTGATGATTTGAATTTGGTATCTTTTCTGCATCATCTAACGATAGTGCGTAACCTCTGCGCACATCACAGTCGCTTATGGAATCGAGAATTTAGGTTTAGCTTCAAGATACCTAAAAGACGTCCAGACGATCTAGTAGAGGATTTTAACCAGTCATCACAAAAGCGCATTTATAACACCTTGGTCATGATGCTTTATCTAATGGATAAAATTTCCCCTGATCATCATTGGCGCAAACGCTTAATTGAGAAAATTGACCAACATCAGATAGATACTACGCGCATGGGCTTTCCAGCCGATTGGAAAACCAAGGCTATTTGGCGTTAAAGTCTGGCTAGTGATTAGCTACAACTAACTACTCATTAAAATCTCGCTATACCCCACCAAACCCAACAAAACTTTTTTCAAACTAGCCGTGCAATTCTATCAACACCATGGTTTTCGTCCCCTTATCGACTTACCCAACGTGCTATTTTTACCCTTAGCCACAGCAGAAAAGGTATTATTGGCTTAACATAAGTCCAGCATACGCCCACACACAAAGCCCTCATTAATCCTAATATCCAACAAATTTGCGATGACTCAATTACTCACAGAAAAAATAGCGGCATTATCACCTGAAAGACAGCAACAAATAGCGCGGATGACAGCCGAATTAATAGCTGATGAAACAGCTCAAGAAGTTAAAGAATGGACTGAAATTGAGAAAATATCGCCTATCGGACACCGCACAGATGCCGACATTAATGAGGCAATACAAGCGTTAAGAGATGAGTAGTAAACGGCATGAAGTTTTAGAGGCATGCACCCTCAACCTTATTGAATCAAAACACCATCAAGGCCAAGCCCCCCGCGCATTATTTACGTTGACCCATACCCATCCAAAGACTACTATCTAACCAACAACACCCCTCACGCATTCCGTCTGAACTGCGCACCATGAGGGGTTTTTCATTTTAGGAATGAGTAACCTGCTCGTTGGTGTGGTAGATATGCACTATCTCACCGTTTTCAACTACCACGATTGCGGTATTCGTTTGTCTAGCAATTTCTCTCGCACGCAGTGCCGCACGTTCCAACGCCACTAAAACGTAACGCATATCCTCATCTTTTGCTTCTGATAAAGGTCTTGGTATCACTTGTCACTCCAATCAATCAATTTAGGCACACTATTCGAGTTTTCGAATCTATTATAGTGGCTACAAAAACTTCTAGACAGAATTACTAATAGTCATATCCCCAGTGATTTAGCTTTAAAATAAAAAATAACTTGATTTATTGCAGTAAAATTACCAAAATACAGTTAATTTTTCAGTGGAGAGCAAAATGCTAGTCGAATTTAGGGTAAAAAACTTCCGCTCAATCCGCGAAGAGCAATGCCTGAGTTTCGTAGCGTCGAGCGACAATCTACACCAAGAAACACATTGTCTAGAAACAGGTAAACCGGGGATAGCCCGCTTACTCCGCTCGGCAGTCATTTATGGTGCCAACGCCAGTGGCAAAAGTAACCTAATCTATGCCCTGATGACGATGCAACAACTCGTCCTCAACTCCACACGTTTACTTGAAGCTCAGTTTCGGGAGCATTACACGCCCTTTCTACTGGACAGCGATTCCCGCCAAACACCCACCCAGTTCGAAATAACCCTCATCATTGGCGAACTGCGGTACCAATATGGATTCAGTTTTGACGCCGAGCGCATTCATGGTGAATGGTTACTGGTTTATCACTCCAGCAAAGCCCAGCACTGGTTTGAATACCACTATAACCCCGACATCGGTAAAAATGAGTGGGAACGATTTTCGGTATACTTCAAAGGTGAGAAAAAAGGCCAACGCGAACTCTGGAAGGCCAGTACCAGTGTGCGGTCACTATTTCTTACCCAAGCCGCGCAGTCCAATAGTCTGCAATTACACCCCCTCTTCAACTGGTTTGCTAATGACCTAACAATTTTCTCTACGCAGGCACCGGTTAACCTCTTGCCAACCTTGCATAGGTTAGAAGAACCCCAGTACAAAGAATGGGTGCTACGCTTGATGAATGCCGCAGACATTCACATTAGCGACATTCGCGTAGAAAGTCGTAAAGGCCAGCAGTTTGAATTCAAGTTTGAACCCGGCAAAGCACCCGAACTTAACTCATTTGATGGTGACATGCCTGTCATCGAATTTGGACATAAAACCAGCGATAACCAAGAGCAATGGTTTGATGCCCGCTTTGAGTCATTCGGCACCCTGCGCCTATTAAGTTACGCCGCCCCGCTACTGGATGCATTGGAAAATGGCAAACTGATTGTTGTGGATGAATTCGATACCAGTCTACACCCGCTCCTCACCCGCTACATTCTGCGTATGCTCCATAACCCATCACTATCGACTAAAGGTGCGCAGATGTGGATGACCACGCATGACACCTCATTGCTTGATCCCTATCTAATAAGACGAGACCAAGTTTGGTTTGTCGAAAAAAAGAAAGACCAAAGCACCGAATTTTACGCACTGATGGACTTTAGCCCACGCAAAAATGAAGCGATTGAACGCGGCTATCTGCAAGGCCGGTACGGCGCCATTCCTTTCCTCAACGACTTTTTATTTTGAGGTCTTGGCATGCGCGATAAAAGCATAAAAAACAAACAGCTTGCCAAAGAACGCGCCATAACAGAACGTAAACAAGCAAATCGCCGCGAAACGGGTTCAGCCCTCATCGTGTGTGAAGGCGAATGCACTGAACCCTATTACCTCAATGGCTTACTCCACCACTTAGGCATCAACAGCGCCAGTGTAGAAATCATTCAGGGGCAGGCAAAAAGCAATGCCGTGGCCGTGGTAAACCGAGCTCGCGAGCGTTTTAATCAAGCGCCCCGTGATCGCATCTTTGTTCTAATCGATGCCGAGCAAGATGATCTCAATAAAGCACTTAAACTCTGCAACACACCTTTACAGCGCAGCAATAAGAAAAAAGATTTATCAGAAATACGTATCGAACCCATCATCAGCACCCCCTGCTTTGAAGTATGGCTACTCTTGCACTTTCGCTTCTGTGATCAACCTTTTGCGACCTACGACAACGTGCTACCCATATTACAAAAAGAACTATCCAATTACACTAAATC
This sequence comes from uncultured Methylococcaceae bacterium, assembly GCA_903917345.1. Lineage (GTDB taxonomy): Bacteria > Pseudomonadota > Gammaproteobacteria > Methylococcales > Methylomonadaceae > Methylobacter_C. Next base: position 20,934 of record CAIXAE010000043.1, read on the forward strand.
TGATCGAGACATTTTTACCAAAGTTGGCGGAGCAGAAGGGCTACAACGGGCATTACAAAACGCACCACGACTGAGGGATTCGATAAATCAAACAGGCGCCACCAGCCCAAGCACCTATATGGATAGCTTGGTAGTAGCACTACAGGATATCGCCCCTAAAGACTGACATAATCCACAGAGAAAACACACAACACCCCTCACGCATTCCGTCAGAACGGCATAAATTAACAAGCCGATTGACATAGATTCCAAGGAGTATAGAATCAAGTCACTAGCCACGGGACTTGTTGATGAAAATCTCCCCCCGAGGACAGACGACAAATTAAAAAAGCCCGCTTTATTTAATATAAAGTGGGCTTTTTTTTGGTTGTTTTTAACACCAAAACGCATCTATAACACCTTGTTCATGATGCTTTATCTAATGGATAAAATTTCCCCTGATCATCATTGGCGCAAACGCTTAATTGAGAGAATTGATCAACATCAGATAGATACTACACGCATGGGCTTTCCAGCCGACTGGAAAACCAAGGCTATTTGGCGCTAAAGTCTGGCTAGTGATTAGCTACAGCTAACTACTCATTAAAATCTCGCTATACCCCACCAAACCCAACAAAACTTTTATCAAACTAGCCGTATAATACCCATCAACGGGTTAATCTCTGCGTAGCGGGGGTTGGCTCGTTTTACACCTCATCCCTTATACATCGCTAGATACATGATTATTCAATCAAATATTGTTAGTTATTAAACTTGTAACGCGAACTTAGCTTTAAGGTACCCAATACTTTGACATGTTTTTAGCGCTCTAACATGAATAAAAGTATTTACTAGCTTTACATTTTGTATTGGCCATAAAGTCACTATCTTTAAGGGCTTTTTCAATAAGCACTTTCGAATTTGGGATATGAAGTGTAGGGACTTTATACATAGAATCTCTAAACTTCGGGAGGTTATCCCACAAAACTTCAATTTGTGGCTTTATCCTCTTACTTTCACAATTAATGATGTCGCTTTTTTCTGTGTAATCTGGATAAACTACAATCACAGGAAGTCCGTTGGTGTTTATTCCAAAATCAATTTCCTCTCTCAACGCTTGTGAGTTAGTAGTATATTTACTTAAGAAAAGAATAATATTTTTGGAATTGTTTAATCGTTCACGAAGTCTAGGTTTTAAAGTACCTTCCCAATTACTTCCATCGCGAACATTGTAATTTTTATCATGTGAGTCAATAAACGGAAAGCCCGCATCTTTAGCTTTCCATGCCTTCAATAAATTGTAAGAAACAAAATCACGTGCAACATTTGCCCCTAAGTTGTTTAGATTAAAAGGTTCTTTCACGTAAAAAGCTGCATAATTTCCGTTTTTATATGCCATATTTAACTGCCTATAGTATTAAATAATATTTGTGTTGAGGTTAGATCAATTTCTTTTTTAATTGATTCATGCAGCACGACATCAACACCATTGATAAGGGTTAAATCATCTTTTAAGGAAATTGAAAAAAGCAAAAATTCCAGCAACTTTTGTTTGCTTAGCTTCACTCCCGAATGGCCTGCACCAATAAGCGGTATGCTAACTTTTCTTCCTTGTGAATTTTGCTCGATGTAAGAGAAGAGGTCGCATAAGACTCTTTGATATTCAGAATTATTAACTTCCGCTCGATGATTAGAGTTAAATCTAGTTAAGGCAACCAAATAAAATATCTTGTTGTCACTGATGACCTCACATACTGTACCAAGAGGGTACTTGACCTTATTTCCAGACTTTCTTTCTGAATTAATTTCTAGTGGTTTATATTGTGATAGGCCATTCGTAAGTTGTCTTTTTAAATCAACTTCATTACCACCAAAAAACTTTTTAATAAATTTACCATGTATAGTTTTAGACGATATGATTTTATCGTCAACTGTAGTATCAAAATATTCGTTTACTGGTATGACAATAATTTCATTAGATTCAAACAGGTCACCAAAAAATATTTTAGCCTTTACATGATCTGATAGGTTTAACTTAATCTTGTTTTTTGATCGATTTGTATAATACGCGAAGATTAGAGACAGAATAAAAAGACCAATTAAAAAACTAACAGGACATTTATTTGCCAACTCAGTCATGTTATTTGGCAAAAAAGCCCAAAAAATCGTGACAAAACTACTGATATAACCAATTGCCACAAATGTGCTTTCTATAAAATTCGAGATTTTTCGCATTATTCCTCATATGCTCTAACAAGTGATTGCCTAAATAATTCATACTTTTTTGAATTCTATGGAACATAAGTATCGTTCATTTAATCGCCCCTTATTAACTCCGACCTTCGGAATAATCAACACAAGGCACGTAAAATCACTATCCCGCCACTCTATCCATAAAAGTACCGAAATTATCAGCGACCATAAACTGAACGGGCACTTGTAAAGCTTTAAAATGTTGCCTACCACAATCAATTTTTGCTTTCTCAGCGGGCCTTAAAAACTCATCTGAAATACTGCCCTTAGATTCGACCACAAAATACAGTTTTTCTTCATCATCCTGATTAACCAATACCGCCCAATCTGGATTATAACTACCCAGTGGGGTATCAATCTTAAACCAGGCCGGTAACTTGGCATACACCTTCACATCCGCACTTTTTTCAAAAGCACTGGCAAATTCAGCCTCAACACCCGAGTCATAAATCACATGATCATAAACAGACTTCGTGGCCTCCAGCATATTCTTGTTTAAATAGCCTATTAACTCTTGCTCTTCAAACAGCTCTTGCGCGTAAAAGTGCTCATTACCAATCTTAGTATAAGAAATACCATCTACAATAAACTGGCGCATTTGACGCTTAATAATAGCGGCCACCTCATCAACAAACTTTTGTGGATTGTTTTTAAAGTCTTGCAGACGACCACACTGCAACAAAATATCCACTACCGTTTTACGGGTTAATTGCGTTTCATTTTGTAAATAACTCACCACATCTGGCAAGATAAAGTCATGACTATCAAATACATGCTGTTGCTCATGTACCTCATTAATCGTAATACCATCTTGGCCTATAACCGTTTTACCTTTCTCATAAATAAACTTAGCTTTACCCACCACTAATTCATTTTTAATTTTTTCGACACAGGCCTTAACTAAAGCATCCACATCAAAATTGAGTTTAAAAGTCGTTTTGTATTTGATCAGTTCCCAAAGCTGTTTAAAGTCCTCACCCAAATAAACGGCTTTATTTAATAACACCTCACCCTTATCGGCCGCATTCTTTACATTCAAATTACCCGCCACTTTCTTCAGGGTCGCCGTAATTTGTGGCGCATAATCCGTTAGCTCAGCCGGCAAATCAACCGCATTTTCTTTAATATCAATGCGTAATTTATCCTGTAACTTACCCTGCTTATCAATATAGCCGACATTCAATAAATGTTCCCAGAGCTTCTCAGACGGCTCAGCCCCTAAAAAAGCTTGCTGATGATCTGCCGTTTCAATCAGGATATTGGCGAAAGTATGCTTTTCCACCACACCAAATTTAATACCCTCATCCTCTTCAATTTCCTTTTGCAACTGAGTCACAAAATCTTCATAAGACTCATTGGCCATCACTGTTAAGGTATTTACCTCAAAACCATGCACGCGCTCACCATCTTGATTAACGGCAATACGCAAACCTCGCCCTATTTCCTGCCGTTTCTTAATCACCGACTTGGTTTCATTCAGAGTACAAATCTGAAACACATTAGGATTATCCCAACCCTCTTTAAGCGCCGTATGCGAAAAGATAAACTTTAACTTAGAGTTAAAACTCAATAACTTTTCTTTATCCCGCATAATCAAGCGATAAGTATCTTCATCCGCTTGCGTCACACCATTAGTGTCTTTATATTGATCTTTAGATTTACCCGACTTATCACTGGAAAAATACCCATCATGCACAGCGTCGACCAGGCTCTCTACATCCACATCGCCAAACAAAGATTGATATTTCGGTTTCTTAATTAACTTGCGATACTCTTCCTCAAACATAACCGCATACTTGCCTTTTTGAGCCTTACCCTCGGCATCATAAAACCGATAATTAGCTACTTTATCGATAAAGAACAGACTGAGCACTTTAATCCCTAGCGTCGTCAGTTTTAGTTCTTTATTTAAGTGCTCCTCGATGGTTTTCTGTATTTGTAAGCGCTTATATTCATCCTGATTTACATCACCAATCTGCTCACCTAAACGCAGAATTTCAGGCTTACTAGTAAAATCAATGTACTCATTGCCAGACTCACAATAAATATCATTAACCACGTAGCCATCATAAACGTCGCGTCCACCCGACAGGGCTAATAAGTCATCACCACTTTTAACTTGTTTACTCAGCCGTTTAACTTGGCCTTTTTGAATGGCATCAAACTCAATCTTCGCGGTAATAGGGCTTTTCTTGTTATCGACACTCAGCAACTTAATATAAGCCCGATTATGCCCATCTTTAACCACAATAGATGCCACTTCAATTTGTTTCACTAACTTGCGTTCATAAGCATCAATCGAATCCAGCTTATACATTAAATTGTATTTTTCTTTATGCGTCGCCGAATAACGCAAAGTACATAAGGGGTTTAAAGAAGCAATCGCTTCCTTGGCTTTATCCGTATTATCAACACTCTGGGGCTCATCAATAATCACTATGGGTTGGGTATCGCAGATAAACTCAATAGGCTTCATGCCATTCATGCGATCATTAGGGCGATGGATAATATTAGCGCTGGTTTCTTTTGCCGGATCCGTAAAGCTTTTACGAAACGCGTCAATATTAATCACCATAATCTGTATGGCATCATTGGTCGCAAAGCTCCGTACTTCACCTAATTTTGCCGAGTCATACACAAAATAGTCATAAGGCGCATTATCGTAAAGGCCTTTAAAATGTTGCTCGGTGATTTGTAACGATTTGTAAACGCCTTCTTTAACGGCAACAGACGGCACTACGATAATAAACTTGGTAAAACCAAAACGCTGATTCAGTTCAAAAAGGGTGCGCAGATATACATAGGTTTTACCGGTACCGGTTTCCATTTCTATCGTAAAGTTACGTGAAATTTTACCCTTAACTTGCCCAGACCAATCCGCCTCTGCAGTCTGCTTTAACCCTAATTTGAGTTGTATATGCCGGATATTTTCCAGTAGCTCATCATCTAAAAGCTCAAGCCGATTACCCACGCCTAATTCGGTTTGGCTAGAAAATAAGTCATGTTGTGGGCCATTCACGGCTCTAGAGACAGAGAAATTAGTTTGTAGCGAATCTTGGCCTTTAAAAATATCGGCAATCGCATTAATGGCATCCGTTTGGTAATCGAGTTCAGCGTTAAATTGTAATTTCATACTAGATTTCCTTTTTCAACCCCATAAAACAAGGTGCATTAGCTTAAGAGGCTTTTAATTCAGACGGCCTTTTCTATGTGTGATTTTTATTATTTGTGTCCCGTAAACCAGCATCAACTTTCGTTGTGTCCTGTATTATTTAAAATGCCGGACACAAGTGACGTTGTGTATCAAAAACCGGACGCTAAGACCTACAATATTTTTCTGCCCTCAGCGATATTCAATAATGCTGAAAACGCTAATGTCGCGGCACGTCGGCCACTTGCCTCTCTCACAACCCTCAAATGCCCAGACTCCCTAATCTGCCTAATTAAAGGCATGAGTGTCTGCTTAGGTATATCAGTTCGAATAACTAAATCTGTAGTTTGAAAAACTGGATGATCAAATAAAGCATCTAGTATCTGAATGGCATATTGAGAACGCGTAATCTTAACAATGCTCTGCTTCATATCTTCATATAACGTTAGAATTTGATGCACTTTTTCCGAGTTTTCAGTGGCCTGCACGGTAATGGCTTTTAGAAAAAACACAATCCAACCATCCCAATCATTTTCCTTTGATATTTTCCCTAAACGCTCATAATACTCATCACGGTTTTCTTCCAGATAAGCACTTAAATAAAACATCGGTGCGGCCAACTTCTTTTTTTGAAAAAGAAATAAAGGGATAAGTAACCGACCAATACGCCCATTCCCGTCTTTAAAGGGATGAATTAATTCAAACTGAGCATGAACTACTGCAAGTTGAAGTAAAGGGTCAATATCGTCACTTTGAATATAGCTTGCCAAATTATCTAACGATGTATGCAGTTGCAAAGGTGATACCGGCACAAACGTGGCTTGCTCAATCTTACATCCTTTAGAACCAATCCAATTTTGATCTTGTCTAAACTCACCGGGTTCTTTATCACGTCCACGCACACTATCAAGCAACAATTTATGCATTTCCCTAATCAATGCTAAAGAAATGGGGCGATCTAATAAATAGTCTGAGGCCAACATCAGCGCTTTGCGATAATTGACGATTTCTTGGATATCCTGTGTTTTAAACAAGTCCATTTCCATACCCGCCTCATGCTCTAACACCTCATCCAGCGTTGCCTGAGTCCCTTCAATTTTAGAAGACAGTACCGCTTCTTGGGTGGTAATAGGCGAAAGTAAAACAGAAGGATTAACAATTCCCTGCAACAATCCGTCATACCTTGCTAGGGCGGCATTGGCTTGACCAACATGACTCAGCAAACGCCGATAATCAAGTGCTTCTAACGGTAATACTTTCGAAATATACGGTTGCATTATTTAGTCCTTACAAGCTCTTCACGTCATCAATGCCAAATTGCTTTAAGATTTGAATCGCATTGGTTTTAACCACATCATCTTTAAAACCGCTGTCTTTAAAAACCACTCGCATTACTTCCGGTGCCAACTCAGCTTTTAAATGCCCAATGCCTTCAACGACCTCTAAACTAATGTCATCCGCTAAACACACCACTAAAGCCCCAAAGCCTATGGCGTAAACCGTTTTTCCATTCACTTGATGGACTTCAATGGGCACGGTTAAATCCAGACCGTATTTAAGCAAGATCTCTGTCAGCACATCGTCTTCGCTACGGTCTTCTTTAATGTTATCGACAATATTGAGTAAGGTATCTTCCAGGTTATCAAAATCAGCATCCCAGGGTTTGATGTTAGAAGAATCGAGTTTGAAGACTTTAAAGCCGATGTCGAGGTTTTCAATGGTACTGGGAATTTTTTCACCTGCACGTCGTATACGCTCTTTACCAATATCCGCAATCGTTTTAAAGCCCGCTTTATAGGCTTCTGTTTTTTCAGTACACGGCTCAGGGAGTTGCACCATAATAAATTGTCGATTGCCACTATCTTCAGCATTGAGCTGCATAACGGCATGGGCAGTAGTGGCTGAGCCACAAAAAAAATCCAGAATGATCTCATTACTTGATACCTGAACCATTTCAATCATAATTTTTAACATATCTAATGGCTTAGGATTCTCAAAAACAAGCCTCCCGAATTCAGATTTACACCACCTTGTATCTATGGAGTTATCAAAATACCAAAATTATCTGGCACAGATACATCATCTGGATTTATATAATCCTTTAATCCGGGAGGTGTATCATCTGAACCATACCAAATTAGACCTGCTTCTTGAAGGCGCTTAAGCTCATCTTCACTTTTACCCCATCCTCTATTTGGTATTACACAAGGCAGTCCTGTATGGGGATTAGTAATTGTATAATTCTTTGCGCCACCTTCCCTTGAAAGATCTGCGTCTTTAAAAACACCATGCTCATCTACTTTGTTCCATCTACTTAAATGGGAGTATTTTGAGCGTTTATACATCTCCTTAACTTCTAATTCTATTTCTGAAATAGGCAATCCTTGCTTACTAAGATTATTAAATAAATTGGCAACATCTTGAGCCCCTTTTTTTCTTACACGCCAATTTACTTCTTTAAGTGCATTTTTGTTTTTTGCATAACAATAAAAGTATTCAGTTGAAACACTAACTAATTTGGCTTGATTCTTACTTGAATTATTTTTATGAATGTATTGCGCGATAAAATTCTCTTCTCCAAAAATTTCATCACTTAATTTACGCAGATTAGTTACCTCATTATCATCAATAGAGATAAAAATAACTCCATCATCACGCAACAGGTTCCTCGCTAATTTCAAACGCGGGTACATCATGTTCAACCAGTTAGTATGATAACGGCCTGAGGTTTCGGCATTAGTACCAAATTTACGGCCAGCTTCATCTTGCTGATGGGTGTATTGCAGGTAGGTATCGAGGTTATCCTGATAATTATCGGGATAAATAAATTCATTACCGGTGTTGTAAGGTGGATCGATATAAATCATCTTCACTTGTTTATGATATGACTTTTGCAATAGCTTTAGCACTTCTAGGTTATCGCCTTCGATAAACAGATTTTGAGTCGTGTCCCAGTGTTTACTTTCTGCTTTACACGGTCTTAAAGTGCCCGTAGACGGTGTTTGTGCAATGCGCTTAGCCATGGCTTTACCGTTCCAAGTAAAGTTATAGCGCTCTTCTTGGGTTTCGACCGCATCACCCAAGGTCTCCTTGAGTTTATCAAAATCGATTTTTCCTTCACTGAAAACTTCAGGAAATAAGGTTTTCAGTTGCTCGATATGACTCTCCACGATATTAAGGCTACTACCGTCAGATTCTTTTTTTAATTGTTCCATGCCATTTTCCATTGCTTAAATTCTCGCTTTATCGCGTTCTAATGTTTGCGTTAATTGTTTTATCTGGATATTAAGTTGCACTTGCCGATTAAACTGGCTCTCTTTTTTTAAATCCGCTCTTAGACTTTGTAATTTCTGTTCTGTTTGACGTATTTTATTAAGCCAATCAACTTGTTCATCCCTAGTTAAAGCCGTATCCAAGCAATATTGACCGCTGACTTGACTGCAATTAAGGGCAATAACCCTAGCCAGTAAATCACTGTAAAACGCATAAAAATGCTGATAAGAAAACTGGCTACAAACACAGCTATCAATAAAAGCCGCTTCCGTAGCGGTCAAGTTAGCTAAATCCAACCACTCCGTATCATAAAAAGCCTCCACCCGTATTTTGTCTCGATCAGCTTGGTTAATCCGCTTATCAGCCATATTAAGTGCAAAGCGTGAGCCTTCGGTAAACGCAATCAGTAACGGATAAGGAATCGCCTTTTGTATAATTTGAGCCAATCGCTTTCTATGTTGGGGCGTTTTTAAATTCACCTGCATCAAGGCAATTTCATGATATTCCCGTTCATGATCCTCATAACGCGCAATAGCAATGGTGTCCGGCTTTAAGGTATAGCTCCACTGTATATCCACTACATCTTCAATAAAATACTTTTTATCAAGCGCACTTAAGCTGGCGTTTTCATAAAACAGCTTTTTATAAACCCGTTTACCTAAATAACAAGCGTCCGGTAAAGCCAGTTTTTGATAAAAATCTGCGATCATTCCGCCGCTTTGATGAGTAAATAGCTGATCACTTCAAAATCTTCAATCCCTTTAAAACTATCCTTAGTTAATACAGTACCGCCACGACTAAACAAACTTTCGACGCCTTTTTCTTCAGTTTTACCGATAATACTGTTAATCGCCACTTCCAATAAATGCCGATAATGACTCATATCCTTACCTTGATCTGTCTCATTCTGAAACAACTCAATCGCTTTAGGGTTGGGGTGTTGCCAACTAAGACTCTGTTTTTTGAGAATATCTAATATCTTTTTAGCTTGGGTAAAAGGGTACTTCACGGCACCGGTATCCGAAATATAAAGCAAATAATAAGGGGCCAAGGCATAAGACGCATCATGACTGGCTTTACCGGCAATATTCTTTAAACAAAAGATAACCCCAGGTTCAATTTCTTGATTCGAAAAACTCGCATCCTGCGTAGTCACCGCAAACAAACCGGTTGGGGCTGACTCTAAACTCGCCATCCGCTCTTTCATAAAAGTGGATAAATCCATTTTAAAATCATTCAGCGTTAAATCGGTAATAGAAACCCCGCCAGTCATGTCTTCTAAATTGACCACATCATGTTGTAGTTGTTGAAGTTGCTTACGACGATATTCCAAATCATTCATGCGTTTTTTATCATCATACTCAATGATATTTTCTTCGCCCGTCGCCGAAATATCTAACAACACCATTCGACCACTAACCCGTGCTTCTAAATTGATATATTCGTCCAACTCCATGTTAGGCCAAAAATTAATCAACTGAATAAATTGGTTTTTTGAACCCAAGCGATCAATACGTCCAAAGCGTTGAATAATCCGCACGGGGTTCCAATGAATGTCATAGTTAACCAAATAATCGCAATCCTGTAAGTTCTGACCTTCAGAAATACAATCCGTGGCAATCAACAAATCAATCTCAAACGTAGCCTCCGCATCAATCTTATGTCGCTCTTTAGAGACCGGCGAAAAATGCGTCAAAATACTATTCAAATCTTTATTAATACCCACTAAAGTGGTTTTATTAGTGCCACTTCCAGTCACTAATGCCGCATGCAGTTGATGTTCTGTTTGTGCCCATTGCACGATATTTTCATAAAGATAATTTGCGGTATCCGCAAACGCCGTGAATACAATCAACTTTTTATTACCCGCATTAACCGGATGTTGGCACTTATGGGTAATCAAATCTTTTAAAAGCTGTAATTTGGCATCACGCTTCGGCACAATAAGACTAGCCTCGTTGAGTATCGTGGCCAAACGTTCCCGATCTTCTTCTAGGTCTTGTTTCCAGCGAACAACATCCACATCCTGTATCAGCACTTTAACCTTACGACCGATTAAAAAAGCCTCAAAATCGGGATCTTCAATTTGAATATCTTCGATACCTACTTCTTCAATCGCATCCGTATCATGTTGCTCAATTTTATTGAGTAGAAAATCAATTTCGCTCAGTAGTTTGCCGACGGTTAAGGCAAAAGAATTAATCGAACTTTCCATCCGTTTGAGCAAATTAATACGTATTAAATGGATAAGACTTTGCTCACGATCGACCTGTTTAAATACGGATGAACCATTACCGACTTTCATATCATATTTACGACTATACTCTTCCCGCTTATCCATACGCACATATTTAAGTGGCGCATAAGCACTTAAATGCAGTCTACGAATGGTTTGATTAATATCTTTTAAAGGTGGAAATTGCCCATCGCCATCAATATCGGCTTTTATATTTAGGGGCTTTAAACGTTCAGGAAAAGCGCCTATTTCCGCAATGTCATAGTATTTCTCAATATGCTTACGAGAACGGGCAATCGTCAATAAATCCAATAACTTAAAATAATCAAAGTTCATGCGCTCCAGCAAAACTTCGACTTTACGCTCGTGATCTTCTAGGTCTAACCATTGATTAAATCGCGTTTGGGCTTTTTTTAAGGTTTGTTCAATACTGGCAATACCCTGCTTTGAAAAGGCATCATCAACCCCCTCAGCAATAAAAGACACCTGATTTTTTAGGTCATTCATCCGACTATTAACCGGCGTTGCTGACAACATTAAAACCTTGGTTTTAACACCCGATTTAATAATGTCATTCATCAACTTTGAATAACGTGTAGCCCCTTCTTTACGCAGATTATTGTTTCTGAAGTTATGTGACTCATCAATAACGATCAAATCATAATTACCCCAATTTAAGGTTTCCAGATTAATCTCACCAGACTTACCGGTACTACGCGTTAAATCAGTGTGGTTTAACACATCATATCTAAAACGATCCGCTTCTAAAATATTGCGTTTGTCATTTACCGTGAAAATCGTCCAATTTTCGCGAAGCTTTTTAGGGCATAACACCAACACCCGCTCATTGCGTAATTCGTAGTATTTAATCACGGCTAAGGCTTCAAAGGTTTTACCCAAGCCTACGCTATCGGCAATGATGCAGCCATTGTATTTTTCCAATTTATCAATGGCACCCAACACACCATCACGCTGAAATTTATACAGCTTTTTCCAAACCAGCGTTTCCTTAAATCCGGTTTTAGTTTTAATAATGCGCTCTTCATCGAGCTCTTCAATAAAATCTTTAAAGAGATTAAATAAGGTTAGAAAATAAATAAAAGCGGGGGCTTGCGGGTCTATCAACCGATCTAATTCATGCAAAATGAGCTGCTTAATATCTTCGACTGCCGTTGCATCTTGCCAAATACCGTTAAACCACTCTAATAAAGCCGTGGTGCTTTCGGTTTCAGTCAGACACATATTCATATCGTATTTATCTGACTCAGCAAAACCTAAACCGGAAGACGTGAAATTTGAACTACCCTGCACGGCGACTGAGCTGCTTTGGGCTTTTTGGACATGAAACAAGTTTTGATTAACGCTATACGGATTATTGACACGCCTGATTTCAGCTTTTTTAATCAGCCAATCTGCGCATTCTTTAGCGATTTGATGTTGATTGAGTTGGTTTTTAAAACACCGTTCAAAAACGTCGCCATTTAAACCCGGAAAGGCCAGAGTATCACCCGGCACATTTTGAATTTTTGAAAACAACAACCGCACTTGCTCAACACGATTGAGTTCTTTTTTTAAGACATCAAAGCCATAAATTGAGAATAAACCCGTAATTATGGCGAGACTGGAACCCGCTTGTAAATTGTCACGGAGTGTATCACCGACTTTTCCATTCTTTCTATTATCCAGTAACATAGGTCATCCCTGATAACGACTCAATATTAAATGCAACACTAAGATATACATGAGTCATGGTTTAAAAGATCAATTAATAGGCAATGGGGCACGTATCAAATTAAGGATTTAAGTTTTACACACTGATTTATTTATCTAAGGCAATGCTAATAACGGCATTATGAAAGTGATTAACCAAGTATTCATGCATGGCTTGACGGATTAACCAGGCACTTGAAAGATTACTTTTTTTTGCCATCGCTTCAATGGAGCCGTAGTCTTCAGGATCAACACTCACAGTCACTCTAACTAATGTTTTAGCTTTTTTAATATTCGCCATAAAGGCCACACCCCAGAACTACATAAATAAAGCATATAAGTGATGTATATATTACCGCATTAATTAAGTGCGTATAGGTGTTTATAAATAAAGGTTTAAATTAGAATGATTACTTCTAAAAAATAACTCTCGATGCAAAACATATCGTTAGCCTTGGACATCTGAACCAAACAAATATAATCAGCAATACTAGTGCTTATTATTTAATCCTTCACCACACCACACACCCAAAAAATCAAAATCTCGTTCGCCACTAGGCAATCCCCCCGCCCCTTATCAGGGGCAGAGGGCTTAGCCTGAGCTTGTAAATCATCAATCAGTACAAGGGTTCGCGGTGCTTTCAGCAAAACAAACGGTAGAGCTATTTCTTTAGCTGAACCCTTGACTGCCCCACACTTCGTAGTCCACCCACGCAAAATCATACTGTAAATTACTAGCATTGCTATTGACCTATATTACTAGCTATGCTATTATTACCCCTTAGTAAAAGCATTTTAATTAAGTAACTGTCACTCAAATATCAGGGACAACATTATGAATATCACTCTCTATCCACTTGGTGCTTATGTGTCAGGTTACTGTCTGCCCTTCACTATCGATCTGGATGATATTAGCCTGCCAGAATTTGGCCAAGCGATATCAACCGGTCTATTCGAAACCGATTACCAAACCACCGGTGGCTCTGTTTTATCCTCGCGCTGTTTGCAATGTAAAACGGTCTTTATCGGCACCGTTGAAAAAGAATGCCCCTGCTGTGGTCATATTGGTTTTGAGCTCAAATGTACCGATGAAGAATGGATTGTGTGCGACTCAGAAGATGTGCCCAGCGACTATGTGGGCGAATACAGTTTGAGTGATGATTTTTTTGAGTATGCCGAATTAATCAAGAATACCTATCTCGATGCGGACACCATTAAAGCCGGTCTCGCGTGTGGGCTGGATCTGGCGGCTATTGAAGGGGCTTATCAAGGTAAATTCGATTCTGATGCAGATTTTGCCGAACACTTCGCAGAACAAACCGGCGAGTTTAACGAAAAGCTCAACTGGCCGTTTACCTGTATCGATTGGCAATGGGCATCCATCGATTTAATGCACGACTATACAGAACACAAGCAACATTATTTTTATCGGCATTAAGCCACAGGTCGGCCGTCGCATTAAGTCGGCGGCAGGCACTCTCTAACCCAAACTCAGGCGGAAGTATGCAAGCATTAGGTTTAATAGAAGCGGCAGATTTTTTGCTGATGAACGCAGAGGTTCTACGTCGCAAAGCAAACAGAGGCGATGTGCCGGGGCGCAAGGCCGGCAAGAAGTGGGTATTTATCAAAGAACACCTTGCCGACTGGGTAAGCGGTCGTTATCCTGACCGCGGCCAAACCTTGCGAGTCATTGATGGAGGCTTAACGACAACTGGGGTTATAGAAACATGTCAATTTACAGACGCAAAGATACGTGGTGGATTCAAATTACCACAGCAAACGGCGAGCGAATACAACGCTCTTCTGGGACTAAAGTAAAACAAGAAGCCCAAGAACTGCATGACAAATTAAAGGCTGAAAGTTGGCGTGTTAAGAAGTTAGGCGAGAAACCACGCCGGTCGTGGCAAGACGTGGTGATTCGATGGCTCACAGAACACAAAGACAAAAAGAGCATCGAAACCGATAAAGTCATTTTGCGGTGGTTTAACCCAAGGTTACAAAACAAGTTCATCGATGAGATTAACAAAGAACTGGTCGAAAAGTTTAAGCAAGACAAACTTAACGAGGGTTCGTGTAACAGCTCGGTAAACCGCTATATTGGCGTTTTAAACGCAATGCTTAGAAAAGCGAAAGATCAATGGGAATGGATAGACGATGTCCCAAAAATCACTTTATTACCCGAACAAAGCAGACGTCTACGCTGGTTATCGCACGAAGAAGCTAAAAGACTACTCAAAGAATTACCAGAGCATTTAAACGCGATGGTGCGCTTCTCTTTAGCCACAGGTTTACGAGAAGCCAATGTTTGCGGCTTGCAATGGTCTCAAGTGGATATGCAAAGAAAATGCGCATGGATACACGCCGACCAAGCCAAAGCCGCTAAAGCGATTCCTGTCCCTTTAGGCGCAGAAGCATTAGCCGTTATTCGTGAACAGATTGGTAAGAATCACAATTACGTTTTCACTTATGAAGGCAATCCTGTCAGCCGTGCAAATAATCACGCTTGGCGAAAGGCTTTAATTAGAGCGGATATAACAGAGTTTCGCTGGCATGATCTACGCCACACCTGGGCAAGTTGGCATGTACAGAACGGCACGCCTTTAAATATCTTAAAAGAACTGGGTGGTTGGGCTGATTTAAAGATGGTGATGCGTTACGCTCATCTATCGAGCGACCATCTAAAAGAATTTGCAGACAATACGAGTTTAAAACAGAAAAGTAGAGTACTTCTTTAGCCCTAAAATTGAAGTGCTCTCGAAGGACGTTACAAAGTTACTACACGGGGAATTTTTACTACAAGAGAAAAGAACGTAAGCCCTTGATTTTAATGGAGCTCATAACCGGATTTGAACCGGTGACCTCTTCCTTACCAAGGAAGCGCTCTACCTACTGAGCTATATGAGCTTAATCTCAGAATTTGGAGCGGGTGATGGGAATCGAACCCACGTGATCAGCTTGGAAGGCTGGAGTTCTACCATTGAACTACACCCGCAGATAATTTGTATAAATTTAAGATGGTGGAGGGGGGAGGATTCGAACCTCCGAAGGCAGAGCCGGCAGATTTACAGTCTGATCCCTTTGGCCGCTCGGGAACCCCTCCGATATCGGGTAAGCTGATTATTATCAGCTATTAGAATTCTTATGTCAATAGAGCAATATTTTTTATTTCCACTTTAAAACGAGAAGATAATAAATTTACTTCAAATATCATTCATATAACACTGTTTTACACAGAACTAAACATTAATCTTGTTCATCAAAATTGACAAATCACCATTAACTATCTGAGGCACAAATGATAGCCCCAAGGACAGCGCTTTATCTATCTCAGTATATTCAACTTTTGACGGCGCAGACAACACAAAGTCAGCAACCAATTTACCTGCTGACGGCCTTCCAATCCCTACCCTAAGCCTGTAAAAGTCATTAGAATCCAGATGACTAATAATATCTCTCAATCCATTATGTCCCGCGTGCCCACCACCTTTTTTAAGCCTTAACATCCCAGGATTAAAATCAAGCTCATCATGAACAACCAAGATTTCTTCAGGTGTAACTTTATAATATTTGGCGACCTTACCAACTGACTGACCACTTCTGTTCATGAAAGTTGTTGGTTTCAACAAAAGAACCTTAGTCCCAGAAATAACTGACTCAGCAAGCAGTCCATCGAATTTTGATTGCATTGACCATGTAACCTCTGTTTCACGTATCAAATCATCCAAAAACAAAAACCCGACATTATGTCGGGTTTTTTCGTAGCCTTGGCCAGGATTCCCCAAGCCAACAATAAGCTTAATCATTCTAAAACACTGTACTCAACTTTATTCAGCAGAATTCTCTTTTGTTGCTCTTGAAGCCAAAATAGAAACTACTGATAAGTTATGCTCTTCACCTTGCGATAATGAAACAATCTCAACACCTATCGGCAGCACTATATCTGACAAATGGATAGACTCACCCACATCTAAACCACTCAAATCAACCTCTATAAATTCTGGCAATGCAGAGGGTAAGCAAGCAACCTCAATATCAGTTAAAGAATGTGCCGCAATACCGCCTTTTTTAACCCCTACAGATATTTGCTCATTAATAAAATGCAAAGGAACATGAACTTTTAGTTTTTCAGATTGACTTACACGTAAGAAATCTAAATGTAATATCTGTACTTTAGCCGGATGACGCTGTACACCTTTAAGAATAGCTTGTTCAGTTTTACCGTCAACAACAACATCTAACACATGAGAGTAAACTGCCTCATGGTCAAGATGCTTGATTACTTCGTTATGATTTAAAACCAACATTTGCGGAGCAACAGATCCACCATAAATCACAGCAGGCACATTACCTTGACGACGCGCTCTTCTCGCTACATTCTTACCTGATTGCTCACGGCTTTCGGCAACAAATTCAAATACTTTAGACATCTTTCCTCACTATTTTTCTGAAGTCCGTGCCCAAGAGCACCAACATTAAATTCTATTTACAACCTTAATCTACGTAAAGCGAACTAACCGATTCGCCTACTGAAATACGTCTTATCGTTTCAGCTAGCATTTCCGCAACACTCAACTGTCTTATCTTCCCTAAATCGGTCGCTTCCTTACTCAATGGAATTGTATCTGTAACCACCAACTCATCAAGCTCAGAGTTTCTCAAATTATTCATCGCCGCACCTGACAACACGGCATGCGTACAATAAGCAACAACCTTAATAGCGCCTCTTTTTTTCAGAGCCGCCGCAGCATGACATAATGTACCAGCAGTATCTACTAAGTCATCTATCATCACACACGTACGACCTTCAACATCTCCAATAATATGCATTATTTCAGAGACATTTGCCTTTGGCCTGCGCTTATCTATAATTGCAAGATCAGAATCATCTAATCTTTTAGCAAGTGCTCTTGCCCTTACTACTCCACCAACATCTGGAGAAACAACTATTAAATCTTTATATTGTTGACGCCATACATCACCCAAAAGTATGGGAGATGAATACACATTGTCAACCGGTATATCAAAAAAACCTTGTATCTGATCAGCATGTAAATCAACCGTTAAGATTCTATTTGCACCTGATTGCTCGATCATTCTCGCCACTAATTTAGCACTTATTGGCACTCGCGCAGATCGAGATCTTCTATCTTGCCTAGCGTAACCATAATATGGTAGCACTGCGGTAATTCGTGAAGCCGAAGCTCTCTTAAGAGCATCCGTCATCACCAACAATTCCATTAAATTCTCATTGGTTGGCGAGCAAGTTGGCTGAATGATAAAAACATCCTTACCCCGGACATTTTCTTCAATTTCTACAGCTACCTCACCATCGCTAAACCTTCCTACAGTAGCCATACCTAAACGCATGTTTAGCTTTTTAACTATACCGTCAGATAGAGCGAGATTAGCATTTCCAGAAAACACCATCATAGAGGTGTCATTCATTCAAGCACTCCCATACGAGTTTAACATAATGGATATAAATGGCTGGGTCGCAAGGATTCGAACCTTGGTATGCGGAGATCAAAACCCCGTGCCTTACCGCTTGGCGACGACCCAATAATTATGAATTTAGTTCCAGTCATTTAGCTTTGTTATCAAGGGCGACTCATTCAACCCTTTAGCTAAGTATATCTGCCACTTATTATTTTTTAGCGAATTATATGCAACTTCAGCTAATTCTTTAGAATCAAACTGAGCAAAGACACATGCCCCTGTGCCAGTTAGCCTAGCCTCTGAAAACTCAGACAGAATTTGCATTGCCTCTTTAACCGAAGGATACTGCTCACTCACCACCTCAACACAATCGTTTTGGTGCTGACCCGCTATAAAGTCGGCTATTTTGATCGATTTACTATTTCGTGTCAAATTTTTAGCAGAAAATATTTCTTTTGTGTTTACATGACACTGTGGCTTGATTACGACACACCATTGTTCTGCAGGACTTATTTTCTCTAATACCTCTCCCACACCTTCAGCCCAGGCAGCATAACCATTTACAAATACCGGAACATCCGCACCTAACGTTAAACCTAGCTCAAGCAACCTATTAGTTGATAAGCCCAAACCCCACAACTTATTCAACACCACTAGTGTCGTTGCCGCATCTGAACTCCCCCCCCCTAATCCGCCACCCATAGGCAAATTTTTCTCAACCTCTATACACACACCTAACTGACAACCCGTTTCAGATTTAAGTAAGTTTGCTGCCCTTACTGTAAGATCTTCTGACTCTGCCACGCCCGGTATTGTATGCAACAAACCAACCGCCCCCCCCTCAACCGGATGAAATGTAATCCAATCACATACATCTACGAACTGAAAAACCGTTTGTAATAAATGATAGCCATCGTTTCTTTGCCCAACGATTCTCAACATTAAATTTAATTTAGCCACTGCAGGCCATCTTTCAGCCCACATCAACATCAGAGACTTATTTTGTACTTGCGTCATTTATATTCCATTGATCTATAACTAACTTCAATTTTAACTGTGCATTCGTTACCGTTACTTTTCTTGGCATTGAATAATTACCCGCCTCCTGCATTTGATCATATTCAACCATCCACTCAGCCTGCTTAAACCCACCTGCCATTTCTATATAACGATTACTTGGATCAGGAACGCCAACCACCCAGTATCTCAATGCTCTTACAGGAACAAACAACCCTAATTGTTGATTAATAAACTCTTCAGGACGATCCGATGCCAAAACCTTACCGTCTCCTCGCTCAATAGCCACTTTATTACCATCCAAACGAATAAAAGTTGCTCCCTGACCTAGAGGGCCTGATAATTTAATTGAGTCCTCATTCACTGAATGTTTCCAAGAGATATTAGCCTGCCATGAATCTATCTTTGTTTTTAAAGCTAATCTTCCATCAAAAGCCCATTGATTTAAATGATACAAACTATCTTTAGAACCTTTTGAATAAAATTCAGTTTCTTTAACTTGCTCAGGAGAACAGGCAACAACCAATAAAGATAACAAAAAAATAAAAACGCACTTTAATTCTTTAATAGCCATTAATTATTTTGCGCCTTTGAAAATTCTTTTCTCAACATCCTTAAGATACTCATCAGCGGGATTTTCACGAATCAATCGACTGACCAACTTCTCTGCCTCATCTCTTTTTCCAGACACCCACATAACCTCTGCCAAATGAGCAGCGATTTCAGGTTCTTTTTGCTTGTCGTAAGCCTGTTGCAAATAATTTAAAGCACCAGAAAAATTACCCAACTTAAATTGTAACCAGCCATAACTATCTATTATTACAGCTTCGTTAGGTGACAAACTTAATGCCTTTTTCAAGAACTTCTCTGCATCAACATAACGACTTGGATTGTTTAATAAACTATAACCCAATGCATTTAAGGTCTCGACATTATCGGGTTCTATCGCCAAAATTTTATTTAAATCACCTTCCACCACATCTAATTTACCTAGATGCTCTGCAATTAATGCACGGGCATACAAATATTCTTTTTGATTGAGATTTTCAGCAAGGGCTTTGCTTAATATCTCAAATGATTTTTCATAATTCTTTTGCTGACTAAACAACTCAGCTTGTATTAAAGTTAAACGTACTATTTGCTTAGGGAACTTCGATTGCAAGGCAGACAATCTGGCATTAGCTTCATTAACTTGCTTATCTCTTTGCAACAATGAAATGGCTGATAACGACGCATCAAAAACAAAAGCACCATCAGAAACCTTATCATAAAATTCTAAGGCCTTTTTATAACTCCCCTGCTTTTCTTTAATTTTGCCCAAATAAAAATCAGCCTGATATTTCCACTCAGCCTGGCCCTCTAGTTTCTTAAAAATACCTTCTGCCTCATCCTCCTGATTTAATTGTAGATAGATCAAACCTTCTGCGAACTGACTTTCCACATCCGATGGATTATTACTGATCATCTTATGATACAAATCTAAAGCTTCTTTGTAATGCTCATCCTTAATAAACACCTGAGCAAGCATCTTGCT
This sequence comes from uncultured Methylococcaceae bacterium, assembly GCA_903917345.1. Taxonomy (GTDB): domain Bacteria; phylum Pseudomonadota; class Gammaproteobacteria; order Methylococcales; family Methylomonadaceae; genus Methylobacter_C. The sequence goes on from CAIXAE010000043.1 coordinate 41,523, forward strand.
CATCTTTAAGTTATTTGGATATTTAACCAAGGCTTTCTTTAACAAGGCGCTAGCTTCACTTAAATCACCTGCATAGATAGCAATCTGCGCCTGACAAAGTAAAGCCTTATCCCAATCTGGCCTATACTTTAAGGCTTGCTTTATCTTCGCCTCTGCTAAATCTCTATCTTTGTTTTGTATTGCCAATAATGATTGAATAAAATAAATCTCAGCAAGATTAGGATGTTGAATCAACATAGCATCTAAAGCATCGGATACTAAAGCTTGCTTTTCTTCTTTCTCTAAAACCGTCGTTATTTCAAGCAAAACCCCTTCAAAAGTCGCTTGATCAAAATCCAAAAGTGCATTTAAATGAGTTAAAGCCAATGCTTTATCGCCAGACCTCAGGGCCATTAACGTCGCTATTTTTCGGGCACTTTGATTTTTAGGGTCTTGCGTTAACCACAACGATAAAGCTTCATTAGTTCTTGAATTATCCTTAATATACATAGCGATCATCACCGCTCTTTCTGAAAACCTAGGATCCTTTGTCTTTTTTGCAGCCAGTAAATAACCTTCTAAAGCAATATCATATTGTCCTCTCTGGCCTGCAAGCTCGGCAGTTAATAGGATATAAAGCACATCAGGCTCAATTGATTTATTTAACTCTTTTGAAGGTATCTTTTCTTTAACTTCAGCAGATTTATTTGACCCTACTGACTCTTCTAAAGCTTCAGATTTTAATGAAAAATAGCTACAGCCACTCAGTAAAACCAAAGTAACCACAGAAAATATTCTAAAAATTAACACACCCAATCCTATTAATTACACATCACACATTTAACAATAGATTATCATAAAAAAACGCGTCAGATTAGACGTCTGATTTATCACTTCCTAAATAATGTTATTATAGTTGCAAATCAGCAGATCATAGGCGACATAGGTTATCCTAAAAAATATAAAATGGCTGCATAACTCAAATAAAACAAAATCTTAAGTAGATTACCTGCTATTTGCATAGACTCACTATTTAATCGCACTACCATCCACCATACTATGACTTTTCTTGCAGTAGGCATCAATTACAATACCGCACCTGTTTCGGTTCGTGAGCGCCTATCATTTCCTACTGAAATACTAGAATCATCACTTAAAGGATTATTGCGCGTTAAAGACATTGAAGAAGCAGCCATCCTTTCAACCTGTAATCGCACCGAATTCTATTGCTCATCTAATCTTAACAACGAACAGACTTTAATTAACTGGGTTTCAGAAACAAAACAAATCAATATTGAAGACTTTGCACCTTATTTATATTTTCATACAGACAGATCTGTATGCAGACATATTTTTAGAGTCGCCTGCGGACTTGATTCAATGGTTTTGGGTGAACCACAAATACTTGGGCAAATGAAAACCGCCTATCAAGCTGCTTTTGATGCTGGCGCTTTAGGGAAAAACCTAGGCACATTATTTCAACACACCTTTACCGCCGCAAAAAAAGTACGTACTGATACTGCAATAGGATCTAGCCCAGTATCGGTTGCCTTTGCTGCCGTTCAATTAGCACAGCAAATTTTTGATAAATTAAGTGAACAGACCGCGTTATTAATAGGCGCAGGAGAAACTATCGAACTCGCTGCTCGACACTTCTCCCAACAGGGCATTGGTCGTATTATTATAGCTAACCGCACCTATGACAAAGCCCACGCATTAGCCACACAATTTAATGGCTATGCGATTTCTTTATCAGAATTACCTAATCATCTTGAAGAAGCCGATATCGTTATATCCTCTACAGCAAGCCAATTACCCATCTTAGGCAAGGGTCGCGTAGAAAGCGCCCTAAAGAAGCGTAAACATAAACCCATGTTTATGGTCGACTTAGCAGTACCGCGCGACATTGAAGCAGAAGTTGATCAACTCAGAGATGTTTATCTGTACACAGTCGATGACTTACAAAATACAATTGATCAAAATATGAACTCACGCCGACTTGCGGCAACACAAGCAGAAGAAATAATTGATACCCAAGTTGATTACTTTCTTGCATGGCTGCGTGTTCAAGGTGCTCAATCAACCATTCTCGATTATCGTACTCAAGCCGAACTAGCTCGTGACGATGCCTTACTAAAAGCATTAGCGTCATTAAAAAATGGTATTCCTCCAGAAGACGTTATAAACCGATTAGCCTACAGCTTAACCAACAAATTAATACATACACCCAGCACACAAATTAGAGCAGCGGCCGAAAATGAACGCCATGATCTCATCAACGCTGCCAGAGAAATTTTTAAATTAACTAAATCTTCATGAAACAATCTATACAACTTAAACTCGAAAGTCTCTGTGAACGCTACGACGAAATCGCTGCACTACTCTCAGAACCTGAAGTACAAAACAACCAAAACAAATTCAGATCATTAAGCCAAGAATATGCCCAAATTGCCCCTTTAGTCGATTGCTATAAACGCTATGAGCTAGCTCAAGAATCTCTAACATCTGCTCAAGAAATGGCTAATGACCCAGATCCTGAATTAAGAGAAATGGCTAAAGAAGAGGTCAATGAAGCACAAGAAGTTATAGAATCATTAGATCATGAACTGCAAGTTTTATTACTTCCTAAAGATCCTAACGATAACCGCAATATCTTCTTAGAAGTCAGAGCTGGTACCGGCGGAGATGAGGCTGCGATATTTTCTGGTGACCTTTCGCGCATGTATCAGCGCTATTCAGAAAGAAAAGGTTGGCAAACCGAAATCATTAGTGAAAATCAAGGCGAACACGGTGGCTATAAAGAAGTCATTTTGCGCGTATCAGGGCGTGATGTTTATTCGCAATTAAAATTTGAATCCGGCACGCATCGAGTACAACGGGTGCCAGAAACCGAATCACAAGGCCGCATTCACACTTCAGCATGCACTGTAGCTATCATGCCTGAAGTTGAAGAAGTGGATGCAATTGATATAAATCCATCTGACCTTAAAGTGGATACTTATCGTGCATCGGGCGCTGGCGGACAGCATGTTAATAAAACAGAATCCGCCATTCGCATTACACATATTCCTACGGGTGTAGTGGTTGAATGCCAAGACGAACGCTCACAACATAAAAATCGTGCCCGCGCCATGTCTTTATTAGCATCACGATTGTTATCTGCGGAACAAGAAAAACATCATGCCGAACAATCATCAATCCGTAAGCTCCAAGTAGGCAGTGGCGACAGATCAGAACGTATTCGCACTTATAATTTCCCTCAAGGACGCTTAACTGACCATCGCATCAACTTAACACTCTATAAATTAGAAGACATTATGCAAGGTGGTTTAGAACAAGTCATACAACCCCTGATTAGTGAGCATCAAGCAGAACTACTTACCCAACTGGGCGAAGATTAGGCTTAATGGCCAGCATTAAAAATTTATTGATCGACGCGGCAAGCCTACTTGCCGCAAGCTCAGACTCTGCTAACTTAGACGCCGAAATTTTACTGTGCTTAGCGCTTAACAAACAGCGTAGTTATCTTAGAGCATGGCCCGATAAAGAACTCACACTTAACCAAGAAAACCTTTTTAAACATTATTTAGAAGAGCGACTCCTAGGTAAACCTATTGCCTATATCACGGGTTACAAAGAATTTTGGTCACGCGATTTTAGAGTAACATCGGATGTATTAATCCCTAGGCCTGATACAGAATTAATCATTGAACTGTGTTTAGACCTACTAAAACCCCATTCAACTGCAAAAATTCTTGATCTTGGAACAGGTTCAGGCATCATAGGTATCACATTAGCCGCAGAGCTTCCCCATTCCCACGTTATTGCCAGTGACTTTTCTTTAGATGCTTTAAACATAGCCAAATTGAACGCCCAAGCTCATCACATTAACAACATTGCGTTCCATCAAAGTGATTGGCTGACAGAGATCCCTGAACAGCCATTTAATGTCATTGTGAGTAACCCGCCTTATATTGCTAAAGATGATGTGCACTTAACTCAGGGCGATCTTCGCTTTGAACCCAGCAGCGCTTTATCCGCTAATGAAAGTGGCCTTAGTGATATAAAAACGATCATTAATCATGCTCGCAATTACTTAATACCAAATGGATACTTGTTAATTGAACATGGTTATGATCAAGAGTTCGCCGTTCAAAATCTCTTTAAAAACGCTAACTACCAACATATACAGACACACATAGACCTATCTGGACAGCCTCGAGTGACTCGTGGCCAATGGCAATCACATTCAATATAAAGAACATGACACAAGAAATACTGCTACCTCGTAAACTCGCTAATCAACTGCTTCATTTAGCCCAAGTATCACCGGATCAAGAAGTCTGCGGTCTGATTAGCGGTAAAAATGGCTACGCTCAACGTTACTATCCAGTGCTTAATGTTGCGGAACACCCCGAAACTCAATTCTTGCTCGATGCTCAGCAACAAATCACAGCGATGACTAAAATGCGTGATAATGGAGAAGAATTATTCGCTATTTATCACTCACACCCCACCACAGCCGCTCAACCATCAATAACTGACATCAGCTCAGCAAACTACCCCAACGCATTAACCTTGATCATTTCTCTTAACACGAAAGGGGTTTTAGATATGCACTGTTTCAAAATCATAAATGATTCAGCCACTGAAATTGCTTTAGTCATGCGAGATGATGCTTAGATATTACAATTTTGCTAATAACCTAGTAAAATGCCCGATGTTATATTGTCTGAAAAAAAGATAATCATCTAAAAAGCCACTAACTGTATTTAAAAACCAAAGACTTATCAGTCATTTAAAAAATACTTTAATGGCTCAAATTAAAAGAAATCATGTTTATTGAGGTGTTAGCGTGGAGCTAAACGGGGCACAAATCGTAGTTCAAAGTCTTATTGATGAAGGCGTAGAGTATATTTTCGGCTATCCTGGTGGAGCCGTATTACATTTATACGACGCAATATTCCAGCAAGAAGAACTCAAACACATATTAGTTCGTCATGAACAAGGTGCAACACACGCTGCTGATGGCTATGCGAGAGCCACAGGAAAACCAGGCGTTGTATTGGTTACTTCAGGCCCTGGTGCTACTAATGCTATTACAGGCATAGCAACTGCCTACTTAGATTCAATTCCCTTAGTAGTTATTTCTGGTCAAGTTTCTTTACCTGTGATTGGTAGTGATGCTTTTCAAGAAGTAGATATGGTCGGTATTACCCGCCCCTGTGTAAAACATAATTTTTTAGTGAAAGATGTTACTAAGCTAGCTGAAACCATTAAAAAAGCTTTTTATGTAGCGACTAGTGGTCGCCCTGGGCCAGTGGTTATTGATATTCCAAAAGATATTACTGCACCCCACATTAAAGTGCCTTATTCATACCCAGACAGCGTCAGTATAAGATCTTACAATCCCATTGTGACTGGGCATAAAGGTCAAATTAAAAAAGCCGTTGAATTATTACTGAGTGCTAAAAAACCTATTATTTATTCAGGTGGTGGCGTTGTTTTAGGTGAAGCGAGTGAGCAATTAATCGAGTTCACACGTACGCTAGGCTACCCTATTACCAATACACTGATGGGCTTAGGTTCCTACCCTGCAACCGATAAGCAGAATGTAGGCATGTTAGGTATGCATGGTACATACGAGGCTAATATGGCCATGCACGAAAGCGACGTGATTATTGCTATCGGCGCCCGCTTTGATGACCGCGTCACTGGAAAATTAGATTTATTCTGCCCTAACGCAAAAATCATACATATTGATATCGACCCTGCGTCAATCTCTAAAACTGTTCGAGTCGCCATCCCTATAGTGGGCGATGTAAAACCCGTACTTGAACAGATGCTAGAGTTAATAAAAGCCAGCACCATAAAAATTGATGCCGATGCACTTGCGCAATGGTGGAAACAAATCAGCGAATGGCAAGCCATTAACTGTCTAGAATTTGATAGAAGCAGTCCTTTAATCAAACCCCAATATGTGATTGAGCAACTCCATGAAGTAACTCAAGGGAATGCTTATGTAACCTCGGACGTAGGTCAACATCAGATGTGGGCTGCGCAATATTACAAGTTTAATAAACCCCGTCGTTGGATAAACTCAGGTGGTTTAGGCACCATGGGCTTTGGCTTACCAGCGGCTATTGGTGTTAAATTAGCTTTTCCAGATGAAGATGTTGCCTGCGTCACCGGAGAAGCCAGTATCCAAATGTGTATTCAAGAATTGTCGACAGCCTTACAATATAAAACACCGATTAAGATCCTTAATCTTAATAATCGCTATATGGGCATGGTTAGACAATGGCAAGAATTTTCTTATGAAAGCCGCTACTCTCACTCCTACATGGACACTATTCCTGAGTTTGTTAAATTGGCAGAAGCCTATGGCCATGTGGGTATACGTATCGACAAACCAGAAGAAGTCAGACCGACACTAGAAGCAGCCTTTGCTATGAAAGATCGTACTGTGTTTATTGACATAATGACAGATAGAACTGAAAACGTTTACCCCATGATTGAAGCCGGCAAAGGCCATCATGACATGAAACTACGCGTTGCCATCGGCACATCTACAGACAGAGAACTGGCTTAATGATGAGACACATTATTTCAATTTTAATGGAAAACGAATCTGGCGCTTTATCTCGTGTTGCCGGTTTATTTTCTGCCCGTGGTTACAATATTGAATCACTCACCGTTGCCCCGACCGAAGATCCTAGTCTATCTAGAATGACTTTAGTCACGCGAGGTAATGATGAAATCATTGAACAAATCACTAAACAGCTCAATAAATTAATTGACGTTGTTAAATTAATCGATCTAGCAGACTCATTTCATATTGAGCGCGAATTACTGATGATTAAAGTAAAAACAACACCCGAAATGCGCGATGAGATTAGAAGCATGGCCGATATATTTCGTGGCAAAATCATCGATGTTACACCAACAACCTATATTATTGAGATGACAGGCCCATCAGAAAAGCTTGATGCTTTTATAGCGGCTATTGACCCAGAATCAATCATTGAAGCCGTGCGCTCAGGTCCAACAGGTATTTCTAGAGGTGAGCTAGGCTTACATCTATAACCTTTTTATAATTTTACACACAGAAAACAGGAAAAATCATGCAAGTTTATTACGATAAAGACGCCGATCTATCAATCATAAAAGCTAAAAAAGTAGCTATCATTGGATACGGTTCACAAGGTCATGCACATGCCCTTAACTTAAAAGAATCAGGTGTTGAGGTCGTCGTTGGTCTTCGTGCGGGTTCACCTTCTGTTGCAAAAGCACAAGCCCACGGCTTAACCGTTCAAGATGTTGCTCCTGCGGTAGCGGGCGCTGATGTCGTTATGATTTTAACGCCAGACGAATTCCAATCAAAATTATATAAAGAAGAAATCGAACCCAACATCAAACAAGGTGCTGCCTTAGCATTCGCACACGGCTTCTCTATTTTATACAACCAAGTGGTGCCAAGAGCAGACTTAGACGTCATCATGATTGCGCCTAAAGCACCGGGGCACACTGTACGCTCTGAATTTGTGCGTGGCGGCGGCATCCCTGATTTAATCGCTGTACACCAAGATGCATCGGGGTTAGCAAAAGCTATCTGCTTATCTTACGCATCAGCTATTGGTGGTGGTCGTTCAGGTATTATCGAAACCACTTTCCGTGACGAAGCAGAAACAGACTTATTTGGCGAACAAGCGGTATTATGCGGCGGCGCAGTTGAGTTAGTAAAAGCGGGCTTTGAAACATTAGTAGAAGCAGGTTATGCGCCAGAAATGGCTTACTTTGAGTGCTTACACGAATTAAAGTTGATTGTTGATTTAATGTACGAAGGTGGCATTGCCAACATGAACTACTCAATATCAAACAATGCAGAATACGGTGAATATGTCACTGGCCCACAAGTCATTAACGAAGAAAGTCGTTATGCCATGCGTGAAGCTTTACGTAGCATCCAAAATGGGGAATATGCAAAGAAATTTATTCTTGAAGGCATGACCAACTACCCAGAAATGACTGCAAAAAGACGTTTAAATGCAGAACATCCTATCGAAGTAGTGGGTGAAAAATTACGTAGCATGATGCCATGGATCAAAGCTAACCAAATCGTAGATAAAGCTAAAAACTAAAATCTACTCAACGTTAGTTAATAAAAAAGCCTATCACTTGATAGGCTTTTTTTGGGTGAAATTTATCTAAAAAACCTTAGATTGCCCCTTAGGGTAATTCCAAAAAAATAAAATACCAGCAAACTTAACCTTACATTTAATAAAAGTATTTTAATATACAACTTACACCCTCGAGAACTGTTCGATGCACCATTACTCCAACTTGAGCAAAGCATGATTATTAAATTAGGCTGGTTGATGGTCGTTGCAATAGGAGCAGTTGCAATATAGTAAAAGTCTTATAAAGCACTTTGAGCACGTTAATAAGCGGCTTGAACAATTCGATAGCGGATCTGAGCAAGTCAAAAGCATTTTGACCTACTCACTTCACGTATGGATCATTTTATGATTTGGTACTCACTGTGGGTGGTATCGTTATAGCCGCCATTAAGTTTGTTTAAAAATACCGATAATGCCCCCCTATCTTGCTAACGAAGTGACAGATTAGTTTTTAAACGTTTTCAATTCTTATTTTCGTTATACCTATCATGACTATTGGCTAGTCTAAACTGCTTTTTTAGGGGCTATTTTGGTTTTTTGACCACCTATTTTTAGTTTTGATCAGCCTCATTTAATTTTTAGCGCTCGTCTTTTGATTTTTGAAGGACTGATTTTTAATACGCCTAGCCGATTCTCTGTTTTGACTGCTAAAAATTGACTTTAGGGAGCAAATAACCTTTTTTAGAAGCGCCGATTTTGCTTTTTGCCGGGCCTATTCAAATTTTAATCTGTTTAAAACGTAAATTAAGGGAACTGCTAACGACTTAAGGTGATGTCTTTTTAAAATATAGCTCGCCTACCAAAAAATGGCTTACGATTTTGGGGAAATAGGACAAACCCTCTGAAAAATTGCGTAAATAATTTACAATAAAAAACAATTAATTAGAAAGCCTAATTATCTCATTCTACATAATATTTTATCATTACAAGGTGTTGCAGTTAATGATGGGGCGCTTAGTGGTAGCGTTGTGGTGGTTTTAAAGCAGCCTTAGGTGCGGTGGCTTATGTATTGCAATACCGATTTTAGTACCGCCATCTCTAAAATAGTTATTTGAAGCCCACTACTAATCACATGCACCTAGCGGTGTATGTGATTTTTGCATTCAAAACCTGCTCGGTAACCAACCGTTTTTAACACAGTCTTTAAAACTCCAAGCCGGTGCAGTCTCGGTTTTATAGCTCCAAAAGAACCAGCCTAAATACTTCTCAAAGGTCAATAATTGTGCGGTTGCATAGCTTTTATAAAGCAATCCTTTTTGAAACTCATCAATAGTGTCTATGGGATAATCAAACACCGCTTGTTGCCATAAAGTTTCGGTTTTTAAATCTAACCCTAAACTCCATTCACCAATATAACTGGCACGCCCAGAATGGGTGATAACGTCATCTGCCTCTTGTTTCCAGTCAGTAATGCTTTTATTGATGTGTCCGTAGATATCTAAATCTAGATCCTCTTGGGTAAAACACTGATAGCGGTGCATATCAAATACCACATTGCTAAATGTCGGTGCTGTTAAAAACCCCTCATATTCATGAAATGATCTAAAGCCATCATGAAAGACAATCGCTACCTTTTCGGCTGTGCAATATTTTCTTATGCGTTGGTAAGCGTCTTGGGTGTAGGTTTTTAATAGATCCGTAGCAATATCCCAACGCGGTTCATTGAGTACTTCAATTGCATGTAACGCAGAATTGTATTGATAGCGCTTAGCAAGGCGTTCTAAGACCTCTAAGGAATAATTGATATAAGGAGGATTAATAGGCCAATCACAGACATTTACAATACCGCCATTATCAAAGCCATTTTGACATCCTGGGGCGGCATGTAAATCTAAGACCACTTTTAACCCATACTGCTCTGCCCAGTCAAACGCCTGATCTAAGATCGCTATACCTCCTTTTACATAAGGCTGCCGACATTCACCATACGCCGGATGATAAGGGTAATCATCACCAAAGATCCAATGCCCAATCGGGATTCTAACCGCATTTATACCTATACTGGCTAACCAAGCAAAGTCTTTAATCGTAATAAAATTTTGCCAATGAGCCGTTAAGGTCTGCTGTGCACGAGCACCTAACTCAACACAATAACTGGTCTCATCAACGGCTTGTAATCCCTCAAATAGACTGGGCGTCATCCATTTTTCTAAGACCAACCAGCCCCCTAAATTAACACCACGCAGCTTTAAGATGGGTTGCTTAGACATTATCAAGGCACTTATAAAACAATATGCCGGGTATGAAACGCTTCTGCTGTCGGTTGATTAGATAGGGTTATCAAAGTTGCATCCGGTAATTGCTGACAAATAGTCCGTAACATTAAAGCTTCGCTTTCTGGATCTAACGAGTCAAAAGCCTCTTCAATTAAAATCCATTTGGGCGCGTATAACAATAAGCGCACCATACCTAAGCGTTGTTGTTGCTCTCGGGTTAAGACTTTATCCCACTCATCCACTTGATCTAATTGCGCTAATAACGCCTCTAGCCCCGCCAGTTTAAAGAAACTATCTAACAAGATTGCTCGGCAGCCCTCTGGCAAACAGGGATAACAGATTGCCGCACGTAAGGTACCATCTGGTAAAAAAGGGCGCGGTGCCATAAAAAACATAGGATCGCCATCTGGCAACTCTATACGACCAGAACCCCATGGCCAAAGCCCGGCAATGGCCTTAAATAGTTTTGATCCATTTCCCGTATCACCTTTAATTAAAATATGTTCGCCTTGGGCAATTCTTTCATTTAAGTGGGATAAGACAACTTCTCCATTCAGTTTTGACAAACAAAGATCATCAAACACTAAAACATTTTGTTCGGGCTTTTCTATTAAAATTCTTTGTGGATCAGGTCTGGCAATTTCTATTTCCAAATCATCTAGGGCTTTAACCAAGCTCAATACACGCTCAACAGAAGCACGCCATTGCGCAATTGCCGCCATGTTATTGGCAGGCCAAGATAACGCCGTCGATACCTGCTGAAATGCCTGTACCGATTGCATTAAAGCACCTAATGTGAGGGTGCCCAAAATATATCGGGGGGCCGCTATCAGTATAGGAAAAGCCATGGACAATACTGAATACCCTGAATTAAAAACTAAGATATTAGACCAAGCGTTAGTCTGATGGTTATAGGCTGTGGTGATATGTTGAAAGAAGTCATGGAAGCGTTTTTTCTCGTTACTCTCACCCCGTATCAAGGCAATTGCTTGTGAATGTTCTCGTGCTTTGACTAAACTGAATCTAAAATCAGCTTCTGCTGTTTGCATAGCATTGGTAGCTAAGGTTAAGGGCTGCCCTACCCACCAACCTAAAACCGAAGCTAAGGATGAATAAATAATAGCCACAATAACTAAATAACCGGAAATGGGTAATGTGAACAAGCCTAAATTTAACTCAATTCGGCCAGAAAGCGTCCACAGTATCTCAGTAAAACTAATCAATAATAATACGCTGTAAAATAAAGAATGCGATAAGGTGATCGCTTCATCCGTTGCAATTCTTATATCTTCGGCAATACGCCCATCAGGATTATCGTGCTCTGCAGTCTGTATATGAGTAACTTGATAATGACGGCCTTTGTCCATCCATTGTCCGATCACCCGCTCAGTTAACCAAGCCCGCCAAGCAATTTGTATCTGACGTTTCACTTTTAAGTGATAAGCCGTCACCGCTAAACTGGCTACAAAGATTAAGACAAGATAGCCAATCTGCGTCAACAACTCAGGCATTGAGTGTTGTTCGATGGCATTAAATAATGCGGCACTCCATTCGGTGATAGTCACCGCGAGCACCATTTGAAGTAGGGTTAAACCAATAAAAACGAATGTTTGTTGGCGTATAACGACCTTATTTTCTGAGCGCCAAAAAGGACCGGCCAAGTGTAAAAATTGTATAAAAAATCCGCTCTGTGCTTGCATAACTTACTCTCCACCTGCGGTAAAAAAACATCACACTTAATCTTCTAATGCTACCCAGTCTTCTAAAGCGGCAATAATACTTTTTGCTTGATCTTTACTTGATATATTAAATTTTGATTTTTGTTGATACTCACCATTCCGTTTTTGATAACGACGAATGGTGTATTTATCGGGGCCGTATTCTTCTTTAGCTCGGTTCCAATCTTGGTAACGGTACATTACGGTTGCCCAAGCCCCTTTTGTTAATACCTTTTTATCCAGTTCTTTAACGGTCTCAACGCCACCGTCTTCGTAAGTTACCGTTAACTCTTCTACTGTTTCAGCCATTTTATTCTCTTTTATTAATTATCCATTAAGCATTTAGCGTAGCAATTGTAGTCTTATTTACCAAAGAACTGTCCAAAAGCTCTACTCCCCTTACCCGTTTTTATAGTATTTACCACTTTAAGCGTTTTAGCATCAATAATCGAAACAGTATTATCAAACCAATTAGCGACATAAACATGACGGTCATCTGGGTGGGTATTAATGCCTTCGGGTTTAGTACCCACTTCTATTAAACCCAGGTTTTTTAATGTCTGTGTGTCAATAACAGAGACAGAGCCATCATCTTGGTTAGTCACAAATAAGCGCGAATCGTTTAAAGCCAAAGCCGTTGCATAAGGCAAAATACTCACCTTGATAGTTGCAATATTTTGTAAACTTCTCGTTTCTAAAACCGAAACATCATCGCTCTGTACATTGGCCACATAAATTCGCTGACCTGTGGAGTCGATGGTTAACCCAAAAGGATGGGCCCCCACAAAAGTGGTTTTAACAACGATTAATGAGTCTAAATTAATTTTAGAAACCGAATTACTCAAGCGATTAGCGACATATAACCAATGATTATCAGGACTCACGACTAAACCTGATGGCGACTTACCGACGGCAATTGTTTTGATTACTTTTAAACTCTGCGCATCTACCACGTCAACATTATTGTTATACCAATCAGCCACGTAGATGTGCTTACCCTCAGTGCTCACTGCAATGCCTAAAGCCCCCTCACTCACTGGGACAGTATGAGTAACGGCCTGTTTTTGGGTATCTAGCACTGCGAAGCCGTGGGCTTCTGGCGTGCTGATATATACTTTATCGCCCAGAGGTGACACCGCAACACCGGCAGGTTTACCTTGTACATGAACGCTACCCACTACTTTAGCTTGCTGTGTATCAATAATAGAAACACTGTCATCCAATTGATTAGTAATATAAGCAAAGGGACTGGCCATGAGTGGCGTGCAAAAAAAAGTGGTAGCAGCTAATGCCACTACCACTGGGTATTTTTTAAAAAACACCGGTTAAATCCTTACTTTTCAGCAAGTGCTTTAAGGTTAAATAAACCTGTTTTCAATACTTCGTTGACTGCCGCATTTGCAGTTTCTTCGTTCATTTCTACCGGAGGATTGTTGTTTGTGTATGCGCGGTAATAACCGGCGGTCCAAGAAACCACAGTGGTTGCACCTTTAGCTTCTACTTCAATACTTGCAGAGTAATTATCAACAGGTAGTGCAGGTACTTTTTCTTCTAGGCCCGCATGTACGATTGTTTTTGCGATACTGATATCAGTAATTTTGTAGGCATATGACATTTTAGCTTCGTCATATTTTTTTAATTCTTCAGTAATAGTGCCACCGTCTTTTAATGTTAAAACGCGTGTTGCACCTTTAGTGTTACCACCATTAATAGTTGTGCTAAAAATAAGTGGGTGCCAAGACATATCACCAAAATCTTTGATTAATCCCCAAACTTTTTCAGCGGGGGCATTAATAGTAATTTGTTCTTCAGCTTTTTGACGAACAGGGCCATGTGCGTGAGCAACAGCGGCAAATAAAAACATTAAACTTGTTGCGATCAATGTAACTCTTTTCATTCTAACTCCCAATATAAACATAAAAAACTTCGGTATTATAAGCCAACTCACCAGAGCAAGCATCCCTTGTAAAATTTAAAACAAATCGATCTTACTATTTTTCAATAATCGCTAATCGATCTACATCTATGCCTAACAATAACTGACCTTTTATGAGACCCACTAACTCTTTACCCGCCATGCTGTATCGCCAGCCATGTAATAAAGGTAATTCTTCATCACCATTCAACAACAAGTCTTCTAAATCTTTTCGAGATGCTAAAATGCTGGGGTTTAACGCATTTTCTTCTGCACGGACCCTAACCAAAGCCGTCAAAATATCTAAGATAGCTTCTTGTTGTTGCGTTTTCTTTGCCGACTTATCCTTATCATTTAGCGGTTGAGGTGGACGATTTTTAGCCTCATTAATTAATTGACACAACTCTTTGCCATAGCGATTAACTGATCGCTCATTAATCCCTCTAACACCCGCCAATTCTGGCACTGTTTCGGGTTGCAACTTAGCTAAATCAAATAATAATTCATCACGCAACAACCAACTTTTAGGCCTATCTTCTGCTTGCGCCATTTTTTCACGCCAAGCGGCTAGGGTTTGAATAATTGACAGTTGTTTACCCGTCAATTTATTTTTACCTTTAACTTTAAACCATGCCTTTTCAGGATCTACTTTATAGTGATCTGGATTTGATAGGTCTGCAAAGTCTTGTATTAGCCAATCAATACGACCTAATTCAGTCAGTTTTTGCACCATGACTTGATAAATCTTACATAAATAAATCACATCATCTGCTGCATATTCAATTTCTGCTGGCGTTAACGGACGCTTACTCCAATCTGCTCGGGTATGTGCTTTATTAAGATTAACACCTAAAAAGCTGGATACTAACATGGCATACCCTGGATTATCCTGAAAACCCAATAAAGGCGCGGCCACTTGTGTATCAAATACGGGCGTAGGTAATTTACCTGTCGCTTGAAAGAAAATTTCTAAATCTTGGCGACAAGAATGGAAAACTTTAACAATTTCAGGATTGTAAATTGCATCAAATAATTGATCCAAATTAGGTAAAGCAATAGGATCAACACAAGCCACCCACTCTGGTGTTGCTATTTGTAATAGACAAAATTTTGGATAATAAGTCTTCTCACGCAAAAACTCTGTATCCAGTGCTAACCAAGGCTCCTTTTTTATCTGCTCACATAGTATTGCTAATTGATCGGGGGTATTAATGTATTGTATGGGAGTCATTGGTATGCACGAGCCACTATTTAAATTATCCAAAACCAAAGAGTTGCTCATCTCTATGAATGAGTAAAATCAGTCAGTTGGGTTATATATCTTTTTTTGCCAGCACTGGCGTGTTCTTACTTTAATATTCTAATACGTCTAACCCAGCAGGAGCTGATTGAGAGCTCTCTTCTGTGTTCGTTTCTTGCATCAAGTTAACAAAATCAAACAAATTTCTATCCACTAACTGTGAGGGAGCAATATTCTGTAAACTGGTGAAAATTGTTTCCAATCGCCCAGGAAATTGCTTATCCCAGGTTGTCAGCATCATTTTCATAGCTTGTCTTTGCAGATTCTCCTGAGAACCACATAAATTACAGGGAATAATAGGGAAATCTTTAAAAGCAGCAAAACGCTCTATATCTTTCTCACGTGTATAGGCTAGGGGCCTAATAATGATATTCTTTTTATCATCACTTAATAGTTTGGGTGGCATTGCTTTTAGTTTGCCACCATAAAAAATATTAAGAAAGAACGTTTCTAAAATATCATCACGATGATGGCCTAATGCAATCTTGGTCACACCATTGGCTTCTGCATAACCATATAAAGTGCCCCGTCGTAGTCGCGAACATAAACCACACGTTGTATTTCCCTCAGGAATGACACGCTTAACTACGCTGTACGTGTCTTTCTCAATAATATGATAGGGCACCCCAATGGACTCTAAATACGCAGGCAATACATGTTCAGGAAATCCGGGTTGTTTTTGATCCAGATTAACAGCAATAATTTCAAAATTAACCGGCGCGGTCTTTTGTAAATTCATTAACACATCAAGCAGGGTAAAGGAGTCTTTACCGCCTGATAGACACACCATGACCTTATCGCCATCTTCGATCATATTATAGTCAGCAATCGCATCGCCAACCGTATGTCTTAAACGTTTCTGGATCTTATTAAATTCGTATCGGGCTTTTTGCGTTGGATCTGACATGGTCAGAATATATTGAATGAGATAAGGGGGAAAGAAACCGAGGCCTATTTTAATAGGCCTCGACAAGGAATTATTAACCGTTATAACGCTGAAAAACTAAAGTAGCGTTAGTGCCGCCAAAACCAAAACTGTTAGACATAATAGTGTTTAGCGTAATGTTATCTTGACGCTCACGCACTATTGGAATGCCCTCAGCAGCAGGATCTAACTCAGTAATATTAGCTGATGCACTTAAGAAGTTTTCTTGCATCATGAGTAGTGAATAAATCGCCTCATTAACACCTGCAGCACCTAAAGCATGACCTGTTAATGATTTAGTAGAGCTCACGCTAGGCACGTTACCTGCACCAAATACGGCACGTAAAGCTTCTAATTCTTTAGTATCGCCCACCGGCGTACTCGTGCCGTGCGCATTAATGTAATCAATCTTACCTTCTACCGTAGCCATTGCTTGTTGCATACAACGAATAGCACCTTCACCAGAAGGTTGTACCATGTCATAGCCATCTGAAGTAGCACCATAGCCTACTAGTTCTGCATAAATCTTAGCACCACGCGCTTTAGCATGTTCTAGTTCTTCAATGACTAAAACACCACCCCCACCCGAAATTACAAAACCATCACGGGTTGCATCATAAGCTCTTGATGCCGTAGCAGGCGTATCATTATATTTAGATGATAAAGCACCCATCGCATCAAATAAAACAGACATAGTCCAATGTAATTCTTCACCGCCCCCAGCAAAAACAACATCTTGCTTGCCCATTTGAATTAACTCCATGGCGTGACCAATACAGTGCGCACTGGTTGCACACGCTGAGCTGATTGAATAATTGACGCCTTTAATTTTAAACGGGGTCGCTAAACAAGCCGTATTTGTACTCGACATGGTTCTTGGCACCATGTAAGGACCGACTTTTTTAACACCTTTTTCACGTAATATATCAGCCGCTTCAACAATATTTGATGTTGATGGGCCACCCGACCCCATGACCAATCCCGTTCTAAAGTCAGACACTTCTGAATCGTTTAATCCAGAATCAGCAATCGCTTGCTGCATCGCAATATAATTGAATGCCGCACCATCACCCATAAAGCGTTTAACTTTTCGATCGATGGCTTCATCTAAATCAATATTGATGGCACCGTGTACATGACTACGAAAACCTAAGTCTGCGTAGACTTGAGAAAAACTTAAACCAGAACGACCTTCCTTTAAGGAATCAATCACTTCTGTTGAATTATTACCTATACTAGAAACAATACCTAAACCTGTAACAACCACTCTTTTCATTGCTGTTATCCTAAAAATCGGCTGTAGATGTAAATAAACCTACTCGAAGATCTGTCGCTTCGTAGATGACCTTGCCATCAACTTCCATAGTGGCATCTGCGATTCCCATCACAAGTTTACGCATAATTAAACGTTTTAGATTGATCCGATAAGTGACTTTTTTAGCAGTAGGTAATACTTGACCGGTGAATTTAACTTCGCCCACGCCCAATGCGCGACCTTTGCCTGGACCACCCATCCAGCATAAATAAAAGCCCACGAGTTGCCACATGGCGTCCAAACCTAAACAACCTGGCATCACAGGATCACCTTGAAAATGACAATCAAAAAACCATAAATCAGGCGTTACATCTAACTCGGCAACAATCTCACCTTTACCGTAAGTACCACCTTCATCAGAGATATACGTGATACGATCCATCATCAGCATATTCGGCAAGGGTAATTGCGCATTCTTAGGCCCGTATAACTCGCCCCTGCCGGACTTTAATAGTTCTTCGCGCGTAAAACTATGCTGTTTCTCCATGTTCTTCGTATACCTTAAAGTAATTATTATTATAAATATAAGTTGATATTATCTAACAGTCACTAAAAAAAATCAGCTCAATTTTTAATCTGCATGCACATCTATTCAAAATACTGTTATTTTTAGTGGTTTTTAACGCTAATGCTATGAGTTATGACCAATAAATGAAGTGTATTTACGCTTTAATTTTGATCTTAACTGTAGCTAACTGACTAATAACGCGACTTAATTGCTTGAGCTAACTGATGAACCGCCATCGCATATTTATTGCTATTATTGTACTTCTTAATCACTTTAAAATTAGGATAAGTCTCCCAATATTCATTTCCTTCATAAGTACTCAATTCTATAACGTTGGGATCTTTAGACAGACCCACTCGCTTTGTAACCGGCTTATGCATTTGCCAGCCACTCTTAGAAAAGTAATGTGCGACGCTTCCCACCGCATCATGAGGATGCCATAAATCACGCTTGCCATCTTTATTAAAATCTACCGCTAATGTCTTAAAATTACTGGGCATAAATTGGCCATAACCCATCGCCCCTGCCCATGAACCTTGGGGCTGCAGTGGATCAAAGTGCTCATCCCTTGCCATTAGCAAAAAACTCTCTAACTCCGACATAAAATATTTAGAGCGCCTTTCAGTATCGAAAGACAGGGTTGTTAGTGCATCAAATATACGAGTCTTACCAAAATTTCTGCCGAAATAAGTTTCTACACCAATAATACCCACAATATATTCTGGATCAACGCCATAAATTAAGCTGGCTTGTTGAATAGTTTCAGCATTATTACGCCAAAACGCTACGCCATTGTTAATGTGATCATCGGTAAGAAATTTATTACGATAACGCGTCCAACTGCCGATACTTGGTTTTACAGGCCCCACTGATGGCTCTGGTGTTTCCAATTTTATAACCGAGTCTAATCGATTCGCTTTTGAAAATAATCCGTTTAAATATGTTTCTGAAAATCCATGCTGATGAACCATGTGTTTAATAAACTTTATTACTGCGGGCGAATGCGAGTATGTTCCTGTTAATACAAATGCTTCATAATTAGATGAATAAGGCGGTTTAACGCCACTTTGGCTTGGGTCTAAAATATCCTCAGAAAAATTCGCAGACGTTACCTTTGATGATTCACCCACACTTACGGGCAGTTTAGTCGCTTTTTCACTTGCACATCCTGTCAACAAGGCAATTAAAAAGCCTTTAATTACAGTTTCACAAATCAAATGTGTCATAAAATTTCTCTAAGTACTCTATCAACGAAAGGTAAAAATAAAAAACGCCCATCAAATCAAACATTGCCGATATATTGATAAATCATTATGATCTAAAGTTACAAGCAGGCCTATTAAGGTTATTTTATCGCAGAACTATTAATTTGTTTTTGATTTAACTGACTTTTTAACGACATGAATATAGATAATCATTGGCTCACAGAGATAAACCACAACCCCTCTCCAAATTATGACGATAGAGCCAATGAGTCAGATATATCCTTAGTGGTTATTCACTGTATTAGCCTACCGCCGAATCAATTTGATACTCCTTATATCGATCAATTATTCTGCAACCAACTTAATCCAGATGACCATCCCTACTTTAAAGAGATATACCAACTTAAAGTATCCGCGCACTTGGTTATCAAACGTGATGGCAGTTGCGTGCAATATGTTCCTTTTAATAAACGCGCTTGGCATGCGGGCGCCTCGAACTATCAAGGCCGAGAAGGCTGTAATGACTTTTCTATCGGTATTGAACTAGAAGGCTCAGAAACCATAGCCTATACAGATGCGCAATACCAAAAACTTAACAAAATACTAACACTCTTAATAGAATATTATCCGAAGCTATCTAAGCAAGATATTACCGGTCATAGCGACATTGCACCCAGCCGAAAAACGGATCCGGGTGCTACATTTGACTGGCAACGCATAAAGTAAACAGTGCTTTTATTCCGACTGTTTTGAACCGACTAAACCAAAAGATTCCAGTAGCATTAATACCACCCCCAGCGTAATAGCTGAATCCGCAATATTAAAAGCTGGCCAATGCCAAGTTTGATAATAAACATCTAAGAAATCTATAACATAACCATAGGCTAGGCGATCAATCAAATTACCAATTGCTCCACCCAACACTAAAGATAGCGCTACAGCTAACAGCGTTTCATGTTGTTTTAAGCGCGCCAACCACACAGCGATAACAATACTAATAACAATTGCTAACCCAGCAAAGAACCAGCGCTGCCAGCCACCCGCTTCACTTAAAAAACTAAAAGCAGCCCCCGTATTTCGTACATACGTTAAATTAAAATAAGGTACTAACGGAATGGACTGATAAAGCTGCATTGAGCTGTCCACAGCCCATTTACTCGCTTGATCTAAAACCACAGCTAATAAAGATAACGCTAACCACTTCAACATTTTTAAATTATGCATAGTGTCTATGCTCACCATCACCCACAATATTTTCAACACAACGACCACACAACTCTGGATGCTCTGCATGCACGCCAACGTCAGGGCGCTGATGCCAACAACGCACACACTTATGTTGTTCTGATACTAATACTTTTAATTTAAGCCCATCGACTTCAGTTTGAATTGCATCGGCCGGTGCTTCTTGTTCAGACTTAACAGTCGCTGTGGATGTAATAAAAATAAACTGTAACTCTCCAGATAATTGGCTTAAAGCACTTAAGTATTCGGCATTACCATACAACTCAAGTTCTGCATTTAAGGAAGATCCAATATCACCTTTTGCACGACTCTTCTCTAGTTCTTTACTTACCGCCGTTCTAACTGACATTATTTTTTGCCAGAAATCACGATTTAAAGTCGCACTGTCATCCAATGCCACTAAACCTGGGTACCAAGTTTCTAAGAATACGGACTCACTGCGTTCACCCGGAATATACTGCCAAATTTCATCAGCCGTATAACTAATAATAGGGGCCAACCAACGCGTTAATGCCTCAATTACATGATACATAGCCGTTTGTGCGGAACGACGTGCTAAACCGTTAGTTTTAGCGGTATATTGTCGATCTTTTACAATGTCCAAATAAAATCCACCTAAATCTATCACGCAGAAATGATGAACTTTTTGGAAAATTTGCTGAAATTGATAGGTTTCATAAGCCGCTTTAACTTCTTCTTGCAAGTTAAAGGCTCTATCTAATAACCAACGATCTAAGGCCAATAAGTCTTCTGTTGCCACTAAGTCTTGCGCAGGATTAAAATCGTTTATGCTAGATAATAAGAATCGAGCCGTATTTCTTAAGCGTCTATAGCCATCAGAGGTTCGTTCTAGAATCTCATCAGATACACGCATTTCACTGCGATAATCAGAAGATGCAATCCATAAGCGTAATACATCCGCACCCAAGTTTTTCATAACCGCTTGTGGTGGAATGACATTACCTTTTGATTTAGACATCTTCTCACCGTTTTTATCAACGGTAAATCCATGGGTTAACACGGCTTTATAGGGCGCCACATCATGCATGGCAGTCGATGCTAGTAATGATGATTGGAACCAACCACGATGCTGATCAGAACCCTCTAAATATAAATCAGCTGGATAAGTTAATTGCGCACGTTTAGCCAATACGCAAGCATGAGTAACCCCAGAGTCAAACCACACATCTAAGGTATCGGACATTTTGTCGTAATCATCAGCTTCAGCACCCAATAATTCAGCTTTATCTAATTCAAACCACGCTTCTATACCTTTTTCTTCAATGCGTAATGCCACTGCTTCAATTAATTCTGCGGTGCGTGGATGCAATTCTCGTGTTTCTTTATGAATAAAGAAAGTAATCGGCACACCCCAAGTACGCTGACGAGAGATACACCAATCAGGACGACCTTCTAACATACTTTCGATACGCGCCTGACCCCAATCTGGAATCCACTCTACTTTTTTAACTTCAGCTAACGCTAAATCACGCAGATGATTTTTATTCATCGAGATAAACCACTGCGCAGTGGCTCTAAAAATAATCGGGGTTTTATGACGCCAGCAATGCGGATAACTGTGCAAGATTGCGTGATGATGCAACAATTTTCCTTGGGCTTCTAAAACTTCTAATACTTTTGCGTTCGCATTAAAAACATGCTGACCCGCAAAAATCTCAGTGTTAGCTAAGAATACCCCATCAGCACCCACCGGATTTTCTACAGGTAAACTATATTTTTGACCCACCACATAATCTTCTTGTCCGTGACCTGGTGCTGTGTGAACAGCACCCGTACCCGCATCCGTTGTTACATGATCGCCTAAAATAATGGGTACTTGACGATCATAGAACGGATGTTGAACTAATTGATGTTCCCAAGCCGACCCCAGGGCATAAGCTAATACGTGATAAGTCTCTACGCTATAACGTAGCATAGTGTCTTTTAGTAAGGCTTCCGCAACAACTAAACGCTCAGTTTCAGTTTGTACTACGACGTATTCTAGTTCTGAATTTAACGCGACCGCCTGATTAGCTGGCAATGTCCATGGCGTAGTTGTCCAAATGACTACTGATAACGGTCCATGTCCTTCATGCTCTGGCGCGTGATGACATGAACTTAAAAACGCTGCTTCATCCACCACGTTAAATCGAACATCAATAGCCGGCGAATGTTTATCTTCATATTCAACTTCCGCTTCTGCTAAAGCGGAACCACAATCCGTACACCAGTGCACGGGTTTAGCACCTGCAGTAATATGACCTTTTTTAGCAATTTGACCCAATGATCTAACGATATCAGCTTCAAACCCAAAATCCATTGTTAAATAAGGGCTCTGCCAATCACCTAAAATACCCAAGCGAATGAACGCTTCTTTTTGAATTTCGACTTGCTTTGCGGCATATTCACGACATGCTTTACGAAATACGGCAGGAGAAACTTTAACGCCTGCTTTGCCAATTTTCTTTTCAACCATTAACTCGATAGGTAGTCCGTGACAGTCCCACCCAGGCACATAAGGCACATCAAACCCACTTAATGTCTTAGACTTAATAATAAAATCTTTTAATACTTTATTAACAGCGTGGCCAATATGGATTTCTCCATTTGCATACGGAGGACCATCATGCAATATAAAAGGCGGACGATCTGCAAAAGCTGACCTGATCTTTTGATACAAACCCGCCTCATTCCATTTCTTTAAGCGTTCTGGTTCACGTTGCGCTAAGTTTCCTTTCATAGGGAACTCAGTAGCCGGTAAATTGAGGGTCTTTTTATAATCTACAGTCATAATCTTTTTATCTCAGCAAAAATCTTTTTAGTCTCAGCCACATCTTTTAATATCTGGGCTTTTAGTTCTTCTAGCGAATCAAATCGTAATTCATCCCTAATCTTTTTATGAAAATGTACCTCTACATAACGTCCGTAGATTTCCTTATCAAAATCGAACAGATAAGTTTCTAAAATAACTTTAGATCCTCCATCGACAGTAGGGCGCGTACCCACATTAGCAACACCCTCAAAAACTAAGCCATCAATCCCTGACATAGTGACAGCAAACACTCCGTTGATAGGGGTGTTTTTTCTAAACATTTGTATATTAGCCGTTGGAAACCCAATTGTGCGACCTCGTTTATCACCATGGGCAACGCGTCCACAGATAGAATAATTATGCCCCAATAATTGCTCGGCTTTTACTAAATCACCCGCATTTAAAGCATCTCTAATCAGCGTACTGCTCACCCGTAAACCAGCAAATTGATAAGTGCCAGTATCTTCAACAGAAAAACCATGTTGCAAGCCCATTTCTTTAAGCATGGCGAAATTACCACGTCGAGCTTTGCCAAAGCGAAAATCATCACCGACAACCACATGCTTAACGTTTAATTTATTGATTAAAATACTATCAATAAACTGCTCCGCGTCATAGTTAGCGAAGTTTTGATTAAATCCAACTATTAATAAGTTATCAACAGGTAATTTAGAAATTGCTAGTACTTTTTCACGTAAACACATTAATCGAGAGGGCGCGTTATCCCCTAAAAAATATTCTAAGGGCTGAGCTTCAAAAGTCATTATTACCACTGGCAAGTCTAAAGCTTTTCCTCTTTCAGCGAGTTTTTTTATCACATCCTGGTGACCTAAATGCACGCCATCAAAATTACCTATAGTCAAAACACAGCCATTGTTAAATGACTCTAAATGAGATAAGCCTCTAATTAATTGCATGATTCTTTTTAATGAGGAAAAGATTTTTATTCTATCATGCGAAGCACTTAAATGCGGCAGTCATCCGACAAATGATGCCACCTTAAACCAGTTAATACTAAGGTAGAACAGTAAACAAACATCCCAACCACAATCCACTTTATTAATTGAATAACCCGCTCAGTAGAGCGCCATTGTTGCCACCAATCCACATCAACCCAATAATATAATGCTATATACATGGCTGTACTCGCTAAAAATATACGCACAAAAAATCTAACCCAACCCAACACGGGGCAATAAATTTTATCTTTATATAATTTCACTAACAACAAGAGTGCATTAACCAGCGCGCCCAAAGACGTCGCCAAAGCAAGCCCGGCATGTGCTAATGGAAATACCAAGATCATGTCCAGAACCAAACTTAAGCCCATAGACCATAATCCATAGCGCAATGGTGTTTGCATATCCTGACGAGAAGTAAAACCTGAAACTAGAATCCTAATAGCAATATAACCAAGCAATCCAGCTGCGTAAGCTTTTAAACTTAATGCTGAATTATGGACATCTTGCAAACTGAATTCTTTATACTGAAACAGAGTCGAAATCATGGGCTCAGCTAATACCACTAATCCAATAGTTGCGGGCATACCCAATAATAAAACCAACCTCAATCCCCAATCAAGGGTATTAGAAAAATTATCTTGAGCTTTTGAAGCGAAGCTCTTTGCCAACCGAGGCAAAATAACAGTTCCTAAAGCCAAGCCCAATAATCCAACAGGGAACTCCACAAGGCGGTCAGAATAATACAACCAAGACACACTACCTACAGTCAAAAATGAGGCAATTAAGGTATCTAACAACAAATTAATCTGTGTCACCGAAACACTAAAAATAGCTGGCCCCAACAACCGAAGCATTTTTTTTACTTCTGGATCACTATATCCCCATTTAAATCTTGGCAACAATCCTAACCGTAACAGTGAAGGGACTTGAAATAACAATTGCACTAAACCTGCCGCAAAGACCCCCCAAGCCAACGCTTCAACTGGCTGGCTCATTAAAGGAGCCCACCATATAGCGGCTATAATCATACAAATATTTAAAAAAACAGGCGTTAAAGCTGGCACCAAAAATTGACCATAAGCATTTAATATCCCACCCGCAAGCGCAACTAAACCGATGAAAAACAAATACGGTAAACAAATCTTCAATAATAAGCAGGTTAACTCAAATTGCGATCCTTGCAGAGCAAAACCTGGCGCTATTATCAATATAATGACAGGAGCCAACAACACCCCTAAAACACTTAAACCCAACAAAAACAGAGCTATGGTGCCAGCTACATTATCTATAAATGACTGCGTATCAAGGTTACTGCCCTGCTCTCTATAGTTGGCTATAATAGGTACAAAGGCATGCGCAAAAGCGCCTTCTGCAAATAACCGGCGAAAAAAGTTAGGTATTTTAAAAGCGACAAAAAATGCATCTGTTGCTATATCAACTCCAAATAGTCTGGCTATTAACATATCCCGTACAAACCCGAGACTACGAGATATTAAGGTCATACTGCTAACAACAGCAGTAGATTTAAGAAGCTGACGACTCAAGAGAATTCCTTTTTTCACAAGGTTTATGTTGACAATAATAGCATTTAAAAAGATAATGCAGGGCTATTTACTAACATATCAACACATTGAGACACTATGGCTAATACAGCACAAGCTAAAAAACGCGCGAAACAAGCGGAAAAAAGCCGTATTCGCAACGCCGGACAACGTAGCAACTTACGTACATTCGTAAAAAAAGTTCTTGCAGCAGTTAAAGCTGGAGATAAAGAAAAAGCCCAAGCTGCTTTTAAAGTTGTAGTACCTATTATTGACTCAGCAGTTAACAAAGGTATTATTCACAAAAATAAAGCTGCACGCGGTAAAAGCAGACTGAATTCAAAAGTAAAAGCAATCGCTTAATTAATAAAAGCTTTCACTTTTAAAAAAGCCGGAGCCTAAAACTCCGGCTTTTTTGTCTTCAGTTTATATCAGTTGTTTTATAGCGGGATACTCGTTCATTAGTTGCTGACGAAATTCTTCAATCGCTTGCTCATTATTTCTTTCTGTTCTTGGAATAGACACCTTAATATCTGCAACAAACCCCATCGGCGCAGCTGATAAAAATACCAATCTATCTGCCAAAGCAATGGCTTCGCGCAAATCATGCGTCACAAATAAAACGGTATGTGGCCGTTTTTCCCATAGCAACAATAATAAATCTCGCACTTGTCTTGCGGTGGGCGCATCTAACGACACAAAAGGCTCATCCATCAACAATAAATCGGGGTTAACAGCAAACGCCCTAATTAAAGCCACGCGGCGACTCATGCCTAATGATAAACGCTCAGGATAAACATTCTGAAAAACTGTCAATTGCATAACATCTAACAACTCATCAATTAACTCCGCATTTTGAAAGCGCTCTTGCACTAATTCAATATTTTGTCGCACCGTGCGCCAAGCCAATAAGCGCGGATTTTGAAATACCACACCTATCTTTGACTTTTTAGTTACCTGCCCTACTGAAATCTCTCCTGTAAAATCGGTATCTAAACCAGCAATAATATTCAATAAGGTAGTCTTACCACAACCCGAAGGTCCAACCAAACACACAAACTCTTGTGGGTTAATCGTCAAATTTAAATTTTCAATGACTAAATGCCCAGTCGCTTCACCAACACCTGGAAATCTCTTATTAAGAATATCTATTTTAATAGCACTCATCGTCGCCACCGCAACGCATGCTGATCTAAAGGCTTTAAAATCAACAATTCAATTAACTGAATAACGCCAACAAATGCCAAGGTATAAGCCAAAATACTGGCCACATCAAACATCTGAAAAAACAAATGTAACTGATACCCCATGCCGTTACTTCTACCTAATAACTCAACTACTAAAATAATTTTCCAAATTAAAGCCAAGCCCGAACGCGTTGCTCCCATTACAAACGGATGTAATTGTGGCCAGATAATTTCTAACAAGATTTTACGTTTACTTAAACGATAGCAACGAGCCATATCCATTAAATCTTGATCTAAAGCCCGAGTACCTTCTCTAATAGTAACAATCACATTGGGTAGCTTATTAACCACTACCGCTAAAATAGCCGCGGACTCTACCAAACCAAACCATACATAACACAGAATAATTGTTACTAAAGCAGGCACATTTAAAAAAATTACCAACCAATTATCAAAGAAAGCATCTAATTTCCGATTACGCCCCAAAGCAATCCCCATTGCACAGCCAAATAACATAGCAATAGAAAAACTGACTATTAAGCGCAACAAAGTCATGCCCAAATGATAAGGTAACTGTCCAGTAACGCAAGCCTGCCAAAAAACCTTAGCCACTAATACTGGCATAGGAAAAGTACTGCTATCCAGATAAACTGCCAAGGCCTGCCAAGTGATTAACAAAAATAGCAAGGATAAAACCGACAAAAAATACTTATGAATATTCAAATTAATTTTCAACCCAGAAGGTTCCAGCATGTATGTGCTCAGCATTACCGGTTAATTTATTTTGACTTACACTTCGCAATAACTGATAGATATCATCGGCAGCTTGTTGCTCTGCGTTACCCCAATTATCAACGCCACCTTGACAATAACGCTGACGTAATAATGCCAAAGTTTGCGCATCATCCACATGCGTTAACGGAACAATGCTTTGCCAAACAGCATCTTGAGAACAAATCTGTGACTTTGCTTGCTTTGTTGCTTTAAAAAAATTATTTAGCGCAACTTTATGTGCCTGCCCCCAGGCCTGTTTAAACACGTACCCCAAACTCGGCACATTACGCTTTACATCTAGACCTTGTAAAATTTGACTACCATCTAAAATTTGGCGATAACCCTGAGCTTCTAGGCGTGCAGCAAAATGCCAATAGGTAAGCACCGCATCTAAGCGATCTTGCTTAATTTGCTCATTAAGTAAAGGTGGCGCTGCAAAAGTTTTCTCGACCGATTCATTTAAATTTAAACTGCTTTTTTGAGACAACGCCTGCAATAACAACCAGTTTTTATCTAATTCCCCGCCCGCTATTCCCAAGCGCTTACCTTTAAGATCAGCAATTGACTGAATAGCACTATTTTTGGGCACCACTAAAGCGCCTGAGGTATTTGAATACGGATAAAAAGTTAAATCTCCAGCAGAAGCTCGTATGCTTGATACCCAAATCCAATCTGACACTATCATATCGACAGATCCTGATTGCAAAGCAATCTTACCGGCTTCGGCATTAGCCAATGAGGTGACCTGCACATCAAATTCAGCATTGTTTAAAATGGGATCTGTCTTCAAAACCTGCAACTCCCATTCTAAAGTCCCAAAAGCTTGCACACCAATTCGAATGGTCGTTTTCTCAAACGCGTTACTAGCGTCAGCCACACTTAAAAACAGCCCCAACAAAAAGAACTTAACTCTCATCACTACGACCCCATGAGTCAACTTTAGAAAACTTATTTTATCTGTATGCAAACATTCGTGCGAATTTCATTATAAAAACTCATCCTGTAACAACTCTCACATAGCGTTTATTTACAATTGTATTCTGAATCACAAAACACACCCGCGGTATTCAGTACATACAATTCAATCCTCTCTATGGGATAATATTCTATTAATATTACCCTGATGATACCTTTATGCGCTTTCTATTTACTCGCCTCCTCAATCGTTCTAACTTATTGAAAGCTCACCTTTACTTAGCACTTAGTTTTGGGTTATTTTTTTCTTTAATTGGCTTATCTGGTAGCTTAAGTATTTACCGCACGGATATTGATTTATTATTAAACCCTGAGCTAATCATCACCAACCCCCACGGCAATTATCAAACACTAGATAAAATATATGCTGCTGTAAAAGCAGCGCATCCTCACAAAACAGGATCTTGGACTCTAGAAATGCCACAATCACCTAACGGCATGATCACAGCATGGTTTGAGAAACCTTCTGAAACTTTCTTTCAATTGTATGCACCATTAATGGTATCAGTAAATCCATATACAGCGGAAGTTGTCAGCAGTCGATTTTGGGGGAACACTTTTACAACATGGTTATTAAATATACATACACAACTGAACATGGGAAATTTTGGTTGGGGTTTAGTAGGCATGCTAGGCATAGCATTACTAAGCTCTTGCTTAACAGGCCTATATTTATGGTGGCCAAGCTTTAACACAATAAAGGAGATTTTGAAGTTTAGACCCCATAATGGAATTATGTTACTCGCTTTTGATATACACCGATGGCTTGGATTATTAAGCTCAATAACTTTAATAGTGCTAGCATGCACTGGATTTTTATTGAGTTATCCTAGTATTTTAGAAACCTTTTCCGGTTCATCTGGCATGGAACACGGTCAAACTGGGCGTACGATTATTAGCACAGCAATACCTAATAATCACCCAACGGGCCTTTCTGCAGCCACTTTTGTAGCCCAGGGACCATTTCCTAAAGCACAATTAAGGCGAGTTACTACCCCAGCGGGAGACACCGGCGTTTATAAAATTAATTTACGTCAAAATAGTGAAGTTAATCATCGTCATCCCTACACTACTGTATGGGTAGATCAATGGAGTGGACAGATTAAAGAAGTTCGCAATCCGACTCTATTTTCAAGGGGCGAGATATTTGCAAGTTTGATTTGGCCATTACATACTGGAGAAGCGCTAGGGCCGAGTGGAAGATTAATTTGGTTTCTTAGTGGTATTAGTGTTTTTTTATTGTATGTTACTGGAATTTTACGGTGGTTATGCAAAACTGGAAAACTAAGAGATAGAAAGATTCAATATGCCAATTTAACCCGTTTAAATACAAAAATAAAAACTCAAAGCGTTAATTTTATTAACCGCCTTTATACCTACTCAATAAATCTGATTGAAAAAATAACACCCTACCTATCTCAAATAGTTGTCGATATATTAAAGACACTGAAAAATATAATAATAAACCATACCCTGCATGTTATTAAAGGCATGCAGGGTAAAAAATAGATGATATATTATTTAAGTGCAATAATTTCAGTACGACCCACTATCTCAATATTTAATTTATCTTCTCTTAACAACCAACCTATCCCACGCTGAACATCCACTTTATTCAAGTCTGTTTCAGCAATAATTTTAGTCGCACTTGCAGGTCCATTAGCATCAAGATATTGCCATACAATACCGGCAGCATCACCAATTAATTTAAGCATTTTAATCACCTCTATAAAGATTAATTGAACAACCAGTTTAAAAAACATAATCGTGTTTATTAATAATTTGTAATAAATACTTTAATTACTGCCCCAAGAAAAAACTGAAGTTATATAGCTTTGGTTTGTGAATCTGGTAATGTAATGTTAAGTTCTAAAGTTTCTTGATCATCATCCTGTTCAAAACTTACTGAAATTGCATCTTGGCTGACGTTTACATATTTCTGTATAACCGCCAATAATTCTTTCTGCAACTGAGGTAGATAAGAAGGTTGATTTTTTGAAGATCTTTCATGCGCAACTAATATCTGCAATCTTTCTTTTGCAAGAGATGCGGTACTAACTTTAGACGTTTTAAAATAATCTAATAAACTCATTATTTACCCCCAAAAAGATTCCTAAAAAATCCTTTTTTATCGTCTATAAATCGGTGAGGCCTATCTTCGCCTAAATAACGCGCAACAATATCTGCATATGCTTGTCCAGCATCACTTTTTTCATCAAGAATTACAGGAGTACCAGAGTTCGAAGCATTAAGTACAGATTTCGACTCAGGAATAACACCTAAGAGATGCAATGACAAAATATCTTGCACATCTTCAACACTAAGCATTTCACCCAATTTAACACGCTCTGGAGAATAACGTGTTAACAATAAAAACTCATTAATAGGCTCTTCATTCTGCTCTGCTCGTCTTGATTTGCTCGACAAAATACCCAACATACGATCCGAATCCCTGACAGATGAAACCTCAGGATTAGTAACAACAAAAGCATCATCAGCAAAATACATCGCTAAATGCGCTCCTTTCTCAATACCCGCGGGCGAGTCACAAACAATATATTTGAAATCTTTTTTTAACTCTTCAAGCACTCTTCCAACACCTTCCTGACTCAAGGCATCTTTATCACGCGTCTGTGATGCTGGTAATATATATAATAAATTACAATTCTTATCACGAATTAAAGCTTGATTAAGCGTTGCTTCTTCATTGATGACATTTACAAAATCATAAACTACTCTTCGTTCACAACCCATGATTAGATCTAAATTACGTAAACCCACATCAAAATCAATTACGGCTGTTTTATGACCTCTTTTTGCAAGTCCCATGGCAATAGCAGCACTTGTAGTTGTTTTACCAACACCGCCTTTACCAGATGTTACGACTATTACTCTTGCCACAAAATTTTCCTCTACGTTAATGGTGTAACACAATATCTTTAATGATTAATGCATTGTCTTGCAAATAAATCTGAACTGGCTTATTACGCACTGAAGCGCCTAAATCTTCACTGACCTTATAATTACCAGCTATAGAAATCAATTCCGCTTGCAGATCAAAGCAAAATATCCGAGCCTCATTATCACCCTGAACCCCGGCTAATGCCCGCCCTCTTAAAGTACTATAAACATGAATATTACCCTCAGCTATAATTTCTGCTCCGGCACTTACTTGAGCCATAATCACTAAATCACCTGCTGCATATATTCGCTGCCCTGATCTAACTGGATGAGTAATTAATGTAGTTGGCACGGACACTTTTATTTCTTCTGGTTTTGAAGATACCGGAGAAATTAAGGCAACATCATCAACTTTTACTAGGTTTTTATTCTCTACAACTGAATCTCGGCCTTGTGCTGAATAAACAGGTATACCTAGCGCTAATGATTCTTTATTTTGAAGTACGTTACCTGCTCTTATACCAACTACAAGTAAACCAGCTTTTCTAACCACCCCCACCAAAGCAGTAATATCAACCACATAACCTTGTTTATTGATTTCTTGCAAGTCCAGCACTAAAGGTGAGTTTTTAAAAAACTCAGGAGCCTGTTTAATTTTTAAAGTCAGCTGTTGTTCTAGCAAACTTAAATCATCCGTCGCCAATATCAAAACAGGCACTGAAAAAGTACTCGTTTTAAATTCAAGCGCAATCTTTAAATTCGTTGTTTTTTTTGATTCCTGCGACATTGGAGTTATCTATCTGATCTTTATAATGAATAAGCTTGAAAAAAATTATCTGCTTATGGCAGTTTTTGTAACTAAAACTCAGTTGTAACTAATGCTTCATAAAACTAATAAACTCAGTAACTTTAGTTTATTAATACCATTATTAACATCTATTTGTAAAGCCAAAGAATTTGTATGTCCCAAAAAAAAAGGCCACATTTTAAAAATGCGACCTTTTTATTTCATAAAGGATAAATAAAATTACCCACCATGAAAGGCAATAATTAACGTTTTGAGTATTGTGGACGCTTTCTTGCTTTGTGCAAACCAATTTTTTTACGTTCAACAACTCGTGAATCACGCGTTACAAAACCAGCTTTTCTTAATGGAGATCGTAAAGCTTCATCATATACTATCAAAGCACGTGTTAAGCCATGACGAATAGCACCTGCTTGTCCTGATGGGCCGCCACCCTTAACAATAACATTTACATCA
The DNA here is from genome assembly GCA_903917345.1 of uncultured Methylococcaceae bacterium. Taxonomy (GTDB): domain Bacteria; phylum Pseudomonadota; class Gammaproteobacteria; order Methylococcales; family Methylomonadaceae; genus Methylobacter_C. Next base: position 74,442 of record CAIXAE010000043.1, read on the forward strand.
AACTTTCCTACTAACTCAACACACTCTAATGGTTGACGAGAAACCATTTGGTCAGTTTTGCGACCAAAATAATCTTCTAGCGTTTTTTTGTTGATTGTAATTTTTCCAGTCCCTGAAGTTGCGTAAACACGTGCAATTGCACTTTTACGACGACCTGTTCCGTAATACTGAGCTGCTGCCATAGTCTACTCGCTTATAATTCTAAAACTTTTGGCTGTTGAGCCTGATGATCGTGTTCAGATCCTGCATATACTTTCAATTTCTTGAACATTGCACGACCCAATGGATTGTTCGGTAACATACCTTTAACTGCATTAGTAAGAATACGATCTGGGAACGTTTGTCTTAATTTACCTAAGCTAACTGTTTTTAAGTTACCAATATAACCAGTATGATGTTGATACAACTTGTCTTTTTCTTTATTGCCAGTAACGCCAATTTTATCTACGTTCACAACAATAATGTAATCACCGGTATCAACGTGCGGTGTGTATTCTGGTTTATGTTTACCGCGGAGACGTAATGCAATCTCAGAAGCAAGGCGACCTAACGTCTTCCCATCTGCATCAACTACATACCAATCGCGCTTAACTTCTGCTGGTTTTGCACTAAATGTTTTCATCGTTACTTAGTCTTTCTCTAAAGGCTCAATAAAAGAGCGAGAATTTTACTAAACATTGTCATGTCTTTCAATGTTTATTTATATTTCAGGTATAAAATTTATTATGTCCAATCCGAACATCTCATCATTAAAAATGAGCCATACCCACCGAACAGGGAATTTTACAGCAACACCCGCCATAAAATCAAGAATTAATTGAATCTGAGCTGATTTTACAATTTAATATTTAACGAATGTAGTTTCCGATAAAGATGCGTTCTTTCCATTCCAACAGCTGCCGATAATTTAGCGACACTCCCACCAGTTCGCTCAAAATGGTACTCTAAGTATGCTTTTTCAAAATGATCGCGCGCTTCTTTTAACGGTAAATTAAAAAACTCAGGCACCGCGACCGCCAACATAACATCTGAAACAACTGATCCTAGCGCAGTTTTAACCTCATCTAATTCTATTTCCTCTCCGACACCCAATATCATTAATCGCTGCACAAGGTTCTTTAATTCTCTAACATTACCCCGCCATGTATAATTTCTCAAAAAGTTTTGTGCCGCCATGGAAAATCTACGAAAAGCGAGTTTATCGTGTGTAACAAAATGATCTATATAGAAACTTAATAATCCTGGCACATCCTCACTATGCTCTCGCAAAGGAGAAATATTAAAAGCTACTTCATTGAGCATGTAATATAAATCTTGTCTAAATCTCCCCGATCTAACCTCCTCATCCATGGAAACTCGACTTGATGTGATAACTCTAACATCAACATTAACCGTCTCACTGCCTCCAACACGCAAAAAAGAACTAGATTCCAGTGCACTCAACAAACGCAACTGTGTCTCTTGATCCATACCGCCAATTTCACTTAAAAATAGCGTGCCTTTATTGGCTCGCTCTAACAGCCCCGGATAAACATTGCCCTGAGTTTCTTTACCAAAAAACTCTACGGCCGAGTTTTCAGGTGAAATACTGCCGACAGCAACATCGACAAAAGGGCCTTGACGATGTGCACTATTATTATGTAAATAACGCGCATAAAGCTCTTTACCAACACCCGCCTCACCACAAAACAAGACGCGCGTATCATGCTGGGCTAGGCGTTTTAATTGATCTTTAATTCGCTCTACCGCGGCACTTTTACCTACCGGCTCCATATCAACGACTAATTGCTTCTTAAGTCCCGCGTTTTCAATTTGAAGATTACCCGCCTCTAATGCTCGATCTACAATCAATAATAATTTTGCCAAAGATAAGGGCTTCTCTAGAAAATCGTAGGCTCCCAATCGAGTGGCCTCAACAGCAACCTCTACTGATCCATGTCCCGACATCATCACTACTGGGCAAAGCATATAATCTTCTGAAACCCATTCTTTTAAAAGAGACACACCGTCAGTATCTGGCATCCAAATATCGAGCAATATTAAATCAGGCTTGTATGAAATTTTTAGCTTTCTAGCTTCAAAACCGTTTTCTGCCGAAGCTACTAGATAACCCTCATCCGCGAGTATTTCACAAACTAATCGGCGAATTTCAGGCTCATCATCTACAACTAATATACGAGGGGAATTTATATTCATAATTTTCTATGACAACTCAGAGTTACACGCAGGAAGTTGGATTATAAAACCCGCTCCCACCTTACGACCATTATCGACCCATATCGCACCGCCATGATCTTCTATTATCTTTTTTACAATAGCAAGACCCAAACCAGTACCCTTAACTTTTGTTGTAACATAAGGTTCAAATATCTTCTCAATTTGATCCTCTTTGATACCTGCGCCATTATCATAAAGCGCTATTTCAATATAATCTGTATTATTTTTGAGCACTCTATGCACATTTATTTCTATTAATCCTTCCAAGCCAACTGCTTCTAAAGAATTTTTTATTAAATTATGTATTACCTGTCTAATACTAACCGGATCACCGTTGACAATTTGCAAGCCAGATTGATACCGCGCTTTAAACCTAACACCCTCTCTTAAAGTATATAAAGCCAATACTTCTTGGATCAAATGAGATATGTTAACATTAACAGACTGTTTTTTAGATGGTTTTGCATATTCAGAAAAATCATCAACCATTTCTTTCATGGCTTCAACCTGCTGTACAATAGTTTGAATCGATCTCTGTAAGATAGCACCATCAGAACTATCTAATTTATTTGCTAATTTAAGCTGCAATCTTTCAGCTGATAATTGAATGGGGGTTAATGGATTTTTAATTTCGTGAGCCAGCCTTCTTGCCACCTCTCCCCAAGCCGCATTCTTTTGCGCTTGTATCAAGTCTGTAACATCATCAAAAACAACCACTGAGCCTACTCGAAAACCTTCTTGAGAAAATAAAGGTGTTCCCCTACAAAGCAACTCTTGACGACCATTAGGCCCCAAAAATGCAATTCTTTGCTGCCAAATATCGTCAGCATTTTCTAGTAAATGTTGTATAGATTTAAGCGGCTCAACTAATTCAACATAAGTTTCAACCAACTCCATTAAAGTTTTACCAACGAACTGATTTACATGCACTCGAAAAATTCGATAGGCCGCCTGATTAGCTGTTCGAATTTTAAAAGTCTCATCAAAACTAATAACACCTGCCGTTAAATTACCCAATATTGTTTCTAAGTAAGCACGCTGATTTTCAACTTCAACTCCCACTTTGCGAGTTTCATCACGCGCTTGAGCGATACGGTTTGTCATATCATTAAAAGACTCAACTAAAAACCCTAAGTCATCTTGAGCCATAACGGGAAGTATTTGATCATAATGACCCGAGGCCACTGCTTTAGTCCCTTTTACTAACTCTTTTACTGGCGCGGTAATATTTCTAATACTAATGAATGCCACCCATATTGCCGCCAATAAACTCATTAACAAAACCAAAGACAGCGCCAAACTAAAACTCATACGCAATGAGCTCCTCAAATAACTCATTTCTTGATAACGAGCTGAAGCAAACTCGACTGAGTCAGCTAAATCAGCAATTCTTACAGGCACTGAATACAAAGCTTGTAAATATTGGGACTCTATAGATTTAACAGTAACAATAACCCGCACCATTAATTCATGATCATGAACCGGTGCTAACGCCATAAAGAAGCCATTTTGACGCAACTGCAACCAAATATGCTCTTCAGGCAAACTCGGTAAAATATCTGCGGGATTATTACTACTTGAAGCAATAATGCGACCTTGCCTAGAAAACAATGTCATTTCAGATGCACCCGATAACTCACGCAAATGCTCTATCTCTAGAGTCGCTGCATTTTCAGAAAAACCTTCCAATTTATCAATCAATTGCTCAGTTTGTCGCAACTGCCCCCGCATTCTTTGATCTAAAGATGCTTGACTTAGTTCTAAAGCATCCTCCATTGCCCGGTCTATTTCAACATTAAACCAACTATCAATACCCTGATGCAGAAACTGCATAGAAAAATAAAATACAATAATTGCGGGAGCTAAAGCTAAAACCACAAAAAGAGACATCATACGAGCAGTTAATCTAGAGCCGGCTTCTCGTCTTTTAGTATGCTGTAGCAATGCATAAATATTTGCACCGACCAAAACCAACAACACAACAGAACCCAATGTATTGAATAATAACAACCAAGAATACATAGCACTCAGCTCTGAAGACTCCTGCATCGCTGAACTCATTAACTGCAAAGATAACAAAATCAGGCCAAAAAGAATCAACACAGACAAATTTACTGGGGGCTTTATTTTTTCAGGGGCCATGATGTCCATTCACTTGACAGGTACCATTGGGGATCAATATATGCAAACGGACGCAACGGTAAAGGCAAATCATCTCGCTTGAAATCTAATTTAATTAAACATAAGTACTGATGTTCTGGATCAAGCAATGCTTTATTTATGAGTGGCAAATCAATTATCACCGACATCAATTCCAAAGCTGATGATAAAGAAGAAAAACTGTGGACCTCTCCATTATCCTCATTTTTAACTCGATACATATTTAACAAAGCATGATATTGGAGCTGATAACGCTTAGCGACCTTTAACCAGGTCTTATCCCAAAAAAAACCAGGATATTTTTGAACTTTTACTAACAAATTCCAATATAAAGGCACTCCATTTTGCAAAGCGGTTTTAGCTTTTTCACTCAAATGATAATCAATATTCACTGACAAAAAGTACTCATCACTCCTCTTGGCAATATCACCCTGCTTTATTTCTGCAGAAAATAAAGCTCCACTGACCAAGAAAGACAAAATCCCTAAAATAACCATGAGGAGTAATTGACAGAAACGTTTACGATTTCTTAATAAGGGCATAATAAAAGCCGTCCATTTCTGAATCACCTGTCAAAATTTGCCTCCCCCGCTGGGCGGCATTACCCCATGTCGCATCAATAGGCACTTCAAAGGCATCCGCATGCATTGCCAAAAACCCCATTATTTGCTCTTCATTTTCTTGTTTAAGAATAGAGCAAGTCGCATAAAGCAATAACCCACCCGATGATAATAAAGGCCAAGTCGCCGCTAAAATAGATTTTTGCAAAAGTTGCAAAGCTTTTATGTCATCAGGCTTACGGAGAATTTTAATATCTGGGTGACGCCGAATTACACCTAAAGCGGAACATGGCGCATCTAATAAAATACGATCAAACAATTGACCATCCCACCAATCCTTCGGCTTAGCCGCATCTCCAACAATCAATTGAGCAGAGACATTTGAACGGAGTAAGTTTTCTTGAACCCTCGATAATCTTGCCTCATCAATATCAATGGCAACTAATTCTTTTAAATGTGGCTGACTCTCTAAAATATGTACCGTTTTACCACCCGGCGCAGCACAAACATCCAGAACTCTTTGGCCGACCTGTACATCTAGTAAACTGGCAGCTAATTGCGCAGCCGTATCTTGCACGGACACATGACCCTGTTCAAAACCGGGCAATAACTCTACCGGAACTGGCCTACTCAAAATAAGACTAGATTCACAAAAACTGACTGTCTTTGCTGCCAACTCATGATCTGATAATGATTGTAGATACTGATCTCGAGAGTTTAAAGCCAGATTAACTCTCAGCACCATAGGAGGTTGCCGATTATTTGCTTCTAAGATTTGCGATGATCGCTCTGGCCAATCTATTTCAATTTGCCTAAGCAACCATACAGGATGACTAACACTTGCCGCAACGTTCTCATCAGCCTTCTGTTCTAGCACACCCTGTTGCCTTAAATAAGTCCTCAATAGGGCATTAACAAGCGATTTAGCCCAGGGTTTTTTCTTTGCGGCCAAAACAGTTTCTGAAACTGCAGCATGCTGTTTTACACGCATGTAGTTGAGCTGATAAAGCCCCACTAAAGCCAAGGCATTAATTTCCGAATCTTTAATCGGCTTATCTAGCAATTCATTTAGAATAAAACTTAAGCGATAAAAGTAACGACAAACGCCGTAGCACAGTGCTTGAATAAAAGCTTTGTCTTTAGTTGACTCCACGGATAACAACGCATTATCTAAGGCCGTATTTAAAGATTTACCGTCTTGTAAAACATTGGATATTACTCTTGCCGCAATCAATCGAGTATTCAACCTAGTTTTACACCATTAACTGAGTGAGCATTAAGGAATGCTTGAGCTGATATCCGCTTTCCTCCTGGCAATTGCACCTCTCTTAAGCGTAATGTGCCTTTAGCCGTAGCAACATCAATATTTTTATTCAAGCAACTGATTGTTCCAGGTTCTAAATCCAAACCACATTCTAATGCCTCTGCCTGCCAAATACGCAATACACTGCCTTGATAAACTGTTTGAGCGACTGGCCAAGCATTTAAACCACGCACTTTAAGGGCTAAGTCTTGTGCAGATTGATGCCAGTCAACTTCAGCTTCTGCTTTAGTCAATTTTTCCGCATAAGTCACTAAACTCTCATCTTGCAACTCGGCTAAAACAGGTCCTTTTTCCATCTCTGTTAATACTTTACATAACCCAACCGCACCCAGTGCTGCTAACTTATCATGTAAAACACTCGCTGTGTCATTCATACCTATCAGATATTCTTCTTTATGAAGCATGTCACCCGCATCTAATTTGCGCACAATTTTCATTATAGTAACCCCCGTCTTTTCATCGCCTGCCATTAAACAACGCTGAATGGGGGCTGCGCCACGCCAACGAGGTAACAATGATCCATGAACATTAATACATCCTAGTTTTGGTGTATTCAAAACGGCTTCAGTTAATATCATTCCGTAAGCAACGACCACCATTAAATCTGCATTAAATGATTTTAATAAACTCAAATCTTCATCAGCCTTTAATGTCAGCGGTTGAATGACGGGTATGCCATATTTAATTGCTAATTCTTTAATAGGACTAAACTGCTCATGTCGACCACGCCCAGAGGGACGATCAGGTTGCGTATAAACAGCGCACACCTCGTATTTAGCATCCAACAAAGCTTGTAAACTGGGCACTGCAAAATCGGGGGTGCCAGCGAAAATAATCTTCATGATTAACTCTTTTCCATCTTATGAATTTTTTCTAACTTCTTTTTTATGCGCTGTCTCTTTAATGGCGAAATATGATCGACAAATAATTTACCATCCAAGTGATCTATTTCATGTTGTATACAAATAGCCAGTAATTCAGTGGCCTCAATCTCAAAGATTTCTCCCTCTCTATTAAGCGCCCTCACTCTAATATGTTCTGCACGGGTAACTTTTTCAAAAAAACCAGGTACGGATAGACATCCCTCCTCGGCTTCTTTGACCCCATCTTTCTCAATAATTTCTGGATTGATTAAAAATAAAGGGGCTTCTTTATCATCACTAACATCAATAACTACTATTCTTTGATGCACATCCACTTGTGTAGCTGCTAAACCCACTCCACGAGACTCGTACATGGTTTCTAACATATCATCCAATAGTCTCCTGATCTTATCATCAACCACTTTTACAACAGCCGCTTTTTTGCGTAAGCGCTCATCTGGAAACTCCAGAATAGTTAAAATGCCCAACACCCACTCCATTAAAATAATTCAATACTGGAATTCTATATTATTTCATATACACTTTGAATGCACTAAGACTAATTAAATCAATCATTGTTAGCAATTAATCTATAAGCACTCGATTGTTAACGTACCTATACAATGACTTAATCTGTACTCTTTCAATAAGGTTAAAAGACCCTGAACACTTTCTCACTACCCCATGACAATGACCTTAAATATTGGCTTGCCCTATTACGCACTCCTGGAATAGGTTGCAGAACTTTTCTTAAACTAATAGAAACAACTACGCCAAAACAAATCTTTTCTGATTCAAATTATGCACTTGCCGCCTTAGGATTAAAAACAGAACTCATAAGCGGCATTAAAAATCCAGATTGGTCTTTAATTGAGCAAGATTTAATTTGGGTTGAACAAAAAAACAATTATGTAATCACTTTTAACGATGCAAACTACCCAGCACAACTAAAAGAAATTGCCGATCCACCTCCTTTATTATTTGTCCGGGGTAACCCTTTTATATTAGCTCAATCCCAATTAGCAATTGTAGGCAGTCGCAACCCATCCTCTTTAGGAATAGATACCGCTTTTGAGTTTGCCAAAACATTGAGCCTACATGGATTTGTTATAACCAGTGGCCTTGCATTAGGAATTGATGCCGCTAGTCATCGCGGGGCATTAGCATCTGGAGGCTTTACAATTGCCGTAGCAGGGACTGGCTTAGACCGAGTCTACCCTGCTAGACATAAAGACTTAGCCACTGAAATTGTGAATACAGGTGCTATTATTTCAGAATTCCCCCCTGGAACGACCGCCAAAGCAAATCACTTTCCTAGAAGGAACCGTATTATCAGCGGATTATGCCAAGGCCTACTCGTTGTTGAAGCCGCTAAAGAAAGCGGATCCTTAATAACAGCAAGAATGGCTTTAGAACAAAATAGAGAAGTTTTTGCCATACCCGGTTCTATTCATAACCCATTAGCCAGAGGCTGCAACGCACTCATTCGACAAGGGGCTAAACTTGTTGAAACGACTCAAGATATTCTAGAAGAATTAAATCAATATTATCAAACAGATAAAGACACAACTAATATTTCTATTGAATCAACACTTGACCTAGAGCAACAAACATTATTGAATCATGTGCAATTTAGCCCAACTTCTATTGATAATTTGATACAAATAACTGGCAATTCGGTGGAAATAATTTCTTCTATGTTGCTAATTCTTGAGCTACAAGGCTATTTGGAAGCAACCGCGGGTGGTTGCTATATGAGAATAAAATAATCATACTCGATACTATGAAAGAAAATATTTTTGATGTTCTAATGTACTTATTTGAGAATTACATGGAGGAGGTAATTGATCTACCTTCGGATAGTGACATCATCCACACCGAATTATTAGAAGCCGGATTTGAGTCCTATCAAGTTAATAAGGCTTTTGAGTGGATAGACTCTTTAAGTCTTAATACAGATATTAAAAAAACAGCCTTTTCCACATTTCGTATTTTCTGCCCAGAAGAAATAATTAAACTAGACATTGAATGCCGCAACTTCATCCTATTTCTCGAACTACATGGCATTTTAAACACCCGTAACAGAGAAATCATTATTGATAGAGTGATGGTGCTAGATAAAGAAGATATATCAATGGAAAAGCTCAAATGGATTGTCCTAATGGTGTTGCTAAGTCAACCTGATGAAGAAATTGCATTCTCCAAAATGGAAGATTTTGTCTATGACCTCAGCCCCCTTTATTTACATTAATCAGCTTAGCTTTAAACGAATAAACGCTCAGTAGTTAAAACTATTAAGCCTTGAAATTAACACTTTATCCCAATGAATATAAATGAGTAAAAACCTTGTCATTGTAGAGTCTCCTGCAAAAGCAAAAACCATAGAGAAGTATCTAGGAAAAGATTTCCAAGTTTTAGCCTCTTATGGCCACGTTAGGGATCTAATTCCTAAAGAAGGTGCGGTTGATCCTAGCAATGATTTTGCAATGAAATACGAGGTTATTGATCGTAATCAGCGACACGTCCAAGCCATAAGTAAAGCACTTAAAACTGCAGACACCTTATATTTGGCAACCGACCCTGATAGAGAAGGTGAAGCCATTTCTTGGCATCTACTTGAACTACTAAAAGATAAAAAATTAATCAAAAACAAAGCTGTTCATCGTGTTGTTTTTCATGAAATTACAAAAAAAGCAGTGACTGAAGCAATAGCTAATCCTGAAGAATTAGCCATTAACTTAATTAACGCCCAACAAGCGCGTCGTGCTTTAGACTATCTAGTAGGCTTTAACCTTTCACCTTTACTTTGGAAAAAGATTCGCCGAGGCTTATCGGCTGGACGGGTACAAAGCCCCGCTTTACGCATGATTGTTGAGCGAGAATTAGAAATTGAAGCCTTTCAAAGCAGAGAATATTGGACAATTGACGCTGCTTTAACAGTTCAAGAGCAAAACTTTAAAGCGAAATTAACTCAGTATAACAATGAGAAAATCAGTCAATTTAGTATTACTGATGCAGAACTAGCAGAAAAAACTAAAAATGCCTTACTTGATACAGCCGATGGTCAACTGCTGGTCAGTAAATTAGAAAAGAAACAACAAAAGCGTAATCCGGCTCCCCCTTTTATAACTTCTACATTACAACAAGAGGCAGCTCGTAAATTGGGCTTCACCACAAAACGAACCATGATCGTAGCCCAACAACTTTACGAGGGCATTGATATTGGAGGTGAAACACAAGGTTTAATTACCTATATGCGTACCGACTCAGTTAATTTATCAATAGAAGCTGTTGAAGAAATTCGCCAATTAATCTCAGAAAAATTCGGCCCAGAAAATGTGCCTAAAGAGCCTAGACTCTTTAAGACAAAATCTAAAAATGCACAAGAAGCTCACGAAGCAATAAGACCCACTTCACCGCGCTATTTACCTAGTGAAATCAAAGATTATTTAAGCATTGAACAATACAAATTGTATGATTTAATTTGGAAACGCACCATAGCTTGCCAAATGACTCATGCCACTCTCAACATGGTCGCAGTTGACTTAAGTTGTGGTAATGGACAACACATTTTCCGTGCAACGGGCTCAACTATTGCTGCCCCTGGATTTATGTCTGTCTATCTTGAAGGTAAAGATGACAGCAAAGAAAGTGATGATAAAGAAAGCTTTTTACCCCCTTTAGAAGAAGGTAGGCCCGTACCACTCAATGAAATAATTACTGCCCAACATTTCACTGAACCACCGCCACGTTATGGTGAAGCCAGCTTAGTAAAATCTTTAGAAGAACATGGTATAGGCAGACCCTCTACTTATGCTTCCATTATTTCGACCTTACAAAATCGTGAATATGTTACGTTAAACAATAAACGTTTTCATCCTTCAGATGTCGGTCGAATTGTGAATAAGTTTTTAACCGAACATTTCACTAAATATGTTGATTACGATTTTACGGCTAATTTAGAAGATGAGCTTGATGCTGTCTCAAGGGGAGAAAAAGATTGGATTCCATTAATGCATGCATTTTGGAAACCTTTTAATGACACTATTCATGATAAAGAAGCCACTGTACAGCGTAAGGATGTTACGCAAGAAGCTATAGACGAAAAATGCCCAGAATGTAGCAGTCCTTTATCCATCCGCTTAGGTAGAAACGGTCGTTTCATTGGTTGTACTAATTATCCTGACTGTTCTTACACGAGAAACCTAAGTGAAGATGGCGCCAGTCATGAAGAACCAGAAGTTTTAGAAGGTCGTTCTTGTCCATCTTGTGACTCTCCATTAGTCTTTAAAACAGGTCGATATGGAAAATTTATTGGCTGTAGTGCTTATCCAAAATGTAAGCACATAGAGCCATTAGAAAAACCTATGGATACCGCTGTAGATTGTCCACAATGTAAAAAAGGCACAATACTCAAACGCAAATCACGTAACGGTAAGATATTTTATTCCTGCTCAGGTTATCCAAAATGTGATTATGCACTATGGAATAACCCAATAAAAGAGAGTTGTCCACAATGTGCATGGCCCATTTTAACGGTAAAAGAAACGAAAAGACGTGGCGTAGAAAAAGTATGTCCACAAAAGGATTGTAGCTACGCAACACCTTATGAGGGGGATCCGGCAGATGTGCAAGGGCCCACAGATAAAACGCTACAAACTCCATAATGAATCAAGATTTAACCCCTTTTTCGGAGCTCAGTCCAGATATTATTTTATCTGCAGTAGAAAGTGTTGGCTATGATTGTGACGGACATTTATTTGCGCTAAATAGCTACGAAAATCGGGTTTATCAAATCGGTTTAGAAAAGTCAGAGCCCATTATCGCTAAATTCTACCGCCCTAAACGTTGGACTAACGATGCCATTCTGGAAGAGCATCAATTTACACAAGAATTAGCGGACAATGAAATTCCCGTCGTCTGTCCTTTACAACTTAATGGACACAAAACACTACTTGAAAGTGATGGCTTTCGATTTTCAGTGTTTTCTAAACAAGGGGGTCGAGTTCCAGAAATTGATAGCGCCGAAAAACTCGAATGGATGGGACGTTTTATTGGTCGTATCCATGCGACAGGGGCCTTAAAACCCTTTAAAAGTCGCCCAAACATCGGTATTAAAAGCTTTGGTGAAGAGCCTAGCCAATATTTAATAAATAACCATTTTATTCCAGCAGATCTCAGTAACACCTACACCGGCATTATTGAACATGCGCTAAGCTGTGTTAATCAATGCTATGAACGTGCAGGTAAAATCAAGTCTATTCGTTTGCACGGTGATTGTTATCCCGGTAATATTTTGTGGACAGATGCAGGGCCTCATTTTGTCGATTTTGATGACAGTCGCATGGGGCCCGCTATTCAAGATCTTTGGATGTTATTATCAGGTGACCGAACTGAAATGACCCATCAAATAGAGCATTTATTAGCAGGCTACAAAATTTTTTATGATTTTAATCCACGTGAACTTCATTTGCTTGAGGCATTAAGAACCTTACGCTTGATTCATTATTCAGCTTGGATTGCAAAACGATGGGATGACCCCGCTTTCCCTATGGCTTTCCCTTGGTTCAATACACCACGCTATTGGCAAGATCGAATTATTGAGCTACGCGAACAAATCGCGCTGATGGAAGAAGAACCCTTACCTATTATTTAAGCTTCTCAAAAACCTGAACTTATTCTAATAACAGTGTTCTAATTGGATTAAATGATTTTCTATGAATGTCTAAAATTCCAAACCTAGCAATTTCATCTAAATGCTGTTGGGTGCCATAACCTTTATGCTGCTTAAAAGAAAACTGCGGATATTGCTCAGCAAGGTCTAGCATTATTTTATCCCGTGCTACCTTAGCTAAAATTGAAGCGGCACTGATTGCCTTAATCTTGCTATCCCCTTTAACTATGGCTTGAGCTGGTATATTAAGTTTAGGTAACTTATTGCCATCGATTAACACGGCATCTGGCTGAATATGCAACCCATCTACGGCCCTTTGCATAGCAAGCAGTGTAGCTTGCAAAATATTGATTTGATCAATCTCTTCAATACTAGCTAAAGCAATTGACCAACTAAGACTATTTTTTTTGATTAGCTCAAAAAGACTATTACGTTTAAGCTCACTCAGTTTTTTTGAATCCGCTAAACCATCAATAGGCTTATTAGGATCTAAAATAACTGCAGCAACGACTACTGGCCCTGCCAAAGGGCCGCGTCCTGCCTCATCAACACCCGCAACAAAATTGCCGGATAAGACATCCTCTACAACTATCTTAGAATTCCTCTACTTACGTTACGAAGAAAACTAACCAAATCAGAAACATGCTGGCTTTCACCCGCCATTTCTTCAATTCTCTCAATTGCATCTTCCAATCGTAAATTCATTTTATAAATGATTTTGTACGCATTTCTAATGAGTCGAATATCTTCAGGGCTAATTCCCTTTCGCTCCATACCCACAGAATTAATGCCATGAGGTCTCGTCGGCTTACCTCCGACCATGACGAATGGTGGTATATCTTGCGTAATTGCACTACCCATCGCAGCAAAACTAAACTGACCGACTTGGGTAAATTGATGCACTAAAGTAAATCCACCTAAAATAGCATGACTATTAAGATGAACGTGCCCTGCTAAAGAGGCGCCATTCGCCATAATAACGTTATCACCAATGACACAGTCATGAGCAACATGGGTATAAGCCATAAATAAATTATCACATCCAATTTTAGTAAGACTTTTATCTTGGACTGTACCACGATGCATTGAAGTATATTCACGAATAACGTTTCTATCCCCAATTTCAAGACGTGTTATCTCAGCCGCATACTTCTTATCTTGTGGATCTTCGCCTATTGAGCAAAATTGATAGATATGGTTATCTTTCCCAATGACTGCGGGACCTTTAATAACAACATGAGGCCCAATAACAGTGCCTGAGCCAACCTTTACATCAGGACCGATAACACTAAAAGGCCCCACCGAAACATCCGGTGCAATCTCGGCTTTTGTATCAATAATCGCTGATGGATGAATTAAACTCAATCGACCACCGCTGCACATCTGATTTCAGCACTCGCAACAAACTCGCCGTCTACTGTAGCCGTACACTCAAATGCCCAAATATTACGTTTACTTTTGACATATTTTGACTCTAACATCAATTGATCGCCAGGCACTACGGGTCTTTTAAACTTTGCTTTATCAATACCCACTAGGTAATAAATCATACCCGCTAATTCGTCACCTGCGGTTTCAGAAGCTAATAAACCCGTAGTTTGAGCTAACGCTTCCAAAATCAACACGCCTGGCATAATGGGTTTCTGAGGGAAATGTCCCTGAAAGAACGGCTCATTATAAGTGACATTTTTAACGCCTAACAAACGCTTGCCAGGTTCACACTCTATGACCTTATCGACCAATAAAAACGGGTAACGATGCGGAAGAAATGCTTGGATTTGTAATATATCTAACGTAATAGACATGCTGTAAAGTACTTAAATGAGAAAATAAATTTATTAAATTGAATAATTAACAATTACTCTGGCATTGTGGCTAATTTAGTTTGTACTTGCGCAGTAATATCAAACTGATCTTTAGCATAAATAACACCGTCCGTTAATAACAAATCATACCCGTCATCTTTAGCAATTGTTCTAACTGCTTCAACAATACGACGTTGTAATTTACCTAATTCTTCATTTCGACTTGCATTAAAGTCTTCACTGAATTCTTGTTGTGATCTTTTTGCATCGCGTTTTTTGTTTAAAATATCACGTTCTAAATTTGCTTTAACTGACTCGCTCATCGTAGCGGCATCCTTAGCCAACTTCTCTTCCATTGTTTGAATTTCTTTACCTTGAGCCACTAACTGTTTATCTCTAGGAGAAAATTTTTCTTCCAATCTTTTTTTAGCTTTTTCAGCTTGTGGAGCCTTTTCAAGTACAGCGGGGATATTCACAAAACCAATTTTTAAATCGGCATAACTGATGTTAGCAGCAAACAAAAGTCCTAAAAATAAAGCAATTTTCTTTTTCATTGTTAAATAGATCTCAGGTTGTAGTTAAGTAAAAAAGGTAAAAAAATAATTTACAATCGATTATAGAGGATAAGCTCAATAATCAAAAATATCTTAGGTTAAAAATTTTGTCCAAAATTAAACTGGAAGAATTGGGTTTGGTCTTTTTGAGTAATTATATTATGCGTAGGATTATTGTAATAAGCCGAAGGTGTAGCGTTATATTGATCATAACTGTATGTTCCCTGATTAAGCGGATAAGCTGCACTCACAGATAAAGCGCCAAACGGTGACAACCATTCTCCAGATAACCCAGCAGAATATTTCATATTATTAAATGTGAATGTATCGTTAAGAGCACCTGCGTCTAAAAATGTACCTAATCTAACTGATTTTGTTTCTGCCATAAAAGGCACAGGGAAAAACAACTCAGCATTACCAATAAGTTTAACGGATCCCCCTAATGGATATCCGTTCGAATCTCTTGGTCCCATCGTATTATTCTTATAGCCTCTTACCGACCCGGAGCCTCCCATAAAATAGTTTTCAAAGAACGGTAATCCCTTGGTATTCCCATATCCACCAGAGTAACCGACTTCTCCATTTAATTTAAAGGTAAAATCCTTCGCTAAAGGGAAATAGCGTTGCTGTCTATAGCCTACCTTATAGTATTCCAAATCACTACCCGGAATAGTCGCAATACCCGATAAACGTTGCTGTGCACCACTATTCGGAAACATCGCCCGATTGAATGTATCATGCACCCAACTGATGCCCTGACTATAGGTCAAATAAGAACCAGGATGTTTATTAATGAAATCGAAAATTTGTTGGGATGAATAAAGAGTTGTCGATAATGAGGTATGCTTCACATCCGTATTAAAGCCCACCTGATCAAATTCATTTAAAGGTATACCAAAATTGATACCTGCATTTGCTATGCTCGTATTGTAGTTAGCAATATTAATAGCCCCAGCATTCCTTTTGGTATAGCCTAAGTTATAACCTTGACTCACACCATCAGTGGTGAAATAAGGATTAGAAAAACCAAATTGATAACTGGTAATGTAATTACTATTATTAAAGCCAACGCTTACACGCTTACCCGAACCAAAAATATTGTCCTGCGCAATATTAGCATTTAGAACGATACCTTGCACCTGAGAGAAGCCCACGCCGGCCGATAAGTTACCCGATGATTTTTCTACCACCGTATAGTTCACATCAATCTGATCTGAGGTGCCAACTACGGGAGGCGTTTCCACGTTAACACTTTCAAAATATCCTAATCGCTCTAAACGTGTTTTAGAGCGTTCAATCTTAGAGCTTGATGCCCAACTGGCTTCCATTTGACGCATTTCACGACGTAAGACCTCATCTCGTGTTTTAGCATTTCCAATAAAATTAACGCGATGAACATAAACTCGCTTACCCGGATCAACAAAGAAAGCCATTTCTACCGTTTTTTGGCTCTCATTAATTTCAGGCACCATATTGACGTTAGCAAAAGCATAACCTTCATCACCTAAGCGATCTTGAATTGCTTTAGACGTCTCCGTGGCACTCTTTCTTGAAAATATCTCGCCCGGTCCAATGCCCACTAATTTTATTAACACATCCGGTGCAACAATTAGATTACCTGATAATTTCACTTTTGAAACGGTAAATACTTCACCCTCTTTCACATTAATAGTGACATAAATATCTTTTTTATCTGGCGTGATCGCTACCTGTGTAGATTCAACAGAAAAATTGATATACCCTCTATCGAGATAATACGATCTTAAGGTTTCTAAATCTGCCCCTAATTTTTGCTTAGAGTATTGATCATTCTTAGTATAAAAAGACAATAAGTTAGAGGTACTCAATTCAAATTTATCTAATAACACTTTTTCTTCAAAAGCATTATTACCGACGATATTAATTTGTTTAATCTTAGTGACGCGACCTTCAGAAATTTTAATATTGATGCCGACACGATTACGCGTTAAATCTGCCACATCAATTTTAATTTTTAATCCATATTTACCATGACTGAGATACTGGCGAGTCAACTCCTGCTCAACCTTATCTAAAATCTGACGATCAAATATTTTACCTTCAGACAATCCAATCTTATCTAAAGCCTTGGTTAAGTCATCTTTACTTAAATCCTTGTTGCCCTCGAACACAATTTTTGCGATAGACGGTCTCTCAACCACTTTGACAATAAGCGTAGATCCTTCTCTCTCTAAAGAGATATCTTTAAAGAAACCCGTTTTAAAAAGGGCTTTAATTGCAGGGGTGACGTTATCTAAAGAAAATCTTTCACCCACATTGACCGGCAAATAACTAAAAACCGTACCTAATGAAATACGTTGTAACCCTTTAACTTGAATATCTCTAACAACAAACTCTTCCTCGGCTTTAACCCCAAATGAGAGCAACAAACCGAGCAATAACAGACAAGAAAAAATAATTGATTTCATTTAGAAGGCTAAAAAGGACCCACAGGGCCTAAACAATAAAAAAACGCTGAAAGTATAACATAATTAATAACAACCACGCTTATGCGCGTTGTATCGAAAAACTAAGCACATCATCAATACTGACACTTTCGGTCAAGATCATTAACAACCGATCTAAACCAATCGCAATCCCAGAGCAATCGGGCAACCCCTCATACAAGGCCGAAATAAGTCGATCATCTTTCACCACTAACGGACACCCTATTTCTTGTCTAACTTGTATTTCGTTATCGAATCGCTGATTTTGCTCCTGCGCATCTTGCAATTCATAATAACCATTACCCAACTCAACGCCCTTAAAAAAAACCTCAACACGATCAACGATCTCGGGGTTCTCTATATTAATCCGTGCTAATGAAGACTGAGTTGCAGGATAACCATACACCAAGCAAAAACCTGATAAACCCAAGCTGGGCTGCACATAATGGCTAAAAATAAAATCTAACCAGAGATTGTGATCATGCCCGCAAATAGTTAATGCTTCTGCCCGATTATGCTTAATTACAAATGCACTATACTGTTCGACAGAAAACACAAAAGGATCAAGCCCAGTAACATTCGTAAACACTTCTCGATAACTGTATTTCTCAGTTGTCGATAAGGACAAAGACTCTTTACTCAGAAAGACCAGTAAATCTTCAACATCATCCATTAAATGGTCTAAGTTATAACCCACTCGGTACCATTCCAGCATCGTAAACTCTGGATTATGAAAGCGCCCAGACTCACCCTTTCTAAACGCTTTACAGATCTGATAAATTGAACCTGATCCTGCACACAATAATCGCTTCATAGCAAACTCAGGTGACGCCTGCAGAAACAACTTATTTGACTGAGCCGCATACTCATAAGTTGTGGTAAAAAAATCCAAGTACGGATCAGTCCCACAACTATGGCTCAACAAAGGCGTTTCTACCTCCAGCACATCTCTTGCTGAGAAATAGCTTCTAATTTTCTGAAGGAGTTTTGCTCTTAAACGTAAGGACTCAATGCTACAGGTGGGTTGCCATGCATTAGACACTATTCTTTTACACGAGAAATATATTCACCGGTACGTGTATCTACTTTAATCATTTCACCTTGCTGTACGAATAAGGGCACCCTAACAACAGCACCCGTATCTAGCGTTGCCGGTTTTCCACCACCACCTGAAGTATCACCCCGTACGCCCGGATCTGTCTCAACAATCGTTAACTCCACAAAGTTAGTGGGCGTTACTGACAAAGGCGCATCATTCCATAAAGTTACAGTGCACATATCTTGGTCTTTTAGCCACTTACTCGCATCACCGACCGCTTTTGCATCACATTGGTACTGCTCAAACGATTCTGGGGTCATGAAATGTCTAAATTCACCATCGTTATAAAGATATTGCATTTCGACATCAACAACATCAGCGCTCTCAAGAGAATCACCTGACTTAAAGGTACGCTCTATCACTCGGCCTGTTTTTAAGTTTCTAATCTTAACTCGGTTAAAGGCTTGACCTTTACCCGGCTTAACAAATTCGTTTTCTATAATTGCGCAAGGGTCATTATCTAACATGACTTTTAACCCTGATTTAAATTCATTCGTGCTGTAAATAGCCATTTTTTCCTCAAGATGACAAACAATATAAACATAGCCATTATAATGGAGGCCACCCATTGATAGAAACTTTAATAACTATTTCATGTTAGATACTCAGAACGAGACGCTACACTTTTCTAAAAACTGGCAACAACAACTCAGTGAAGCTTTCAGCTCAATTGAAGATCTGTGCCACCATCTAAATATAGAAATTAAAGACTTACCTGTCTCAGACGCCGCAACAAAAAAATTTGCATTACGCGTTCCCATGAGTTTTGCTGCCAGCATAAAAAAAGGCGACCCAAACGATCCTTTATTACGCCAAGTATTACCCCTATCAGACGAGCTATCTGAATACCCCGGCTATAGTTATGACCCTGTTGGCGATCTACCTGCCGCCATTCAAGCTGGCGTATTACACAAATACCAAGGCCGCGCGCTCTTTATTAACACAGGCAGTTGCGCCATAAATTGCCGCTATTGCTTCAGACGCAATTTCCCCTATAGCGATCTGCAACTCAACAAACAGAGTGAAAATGCTGGAATTGAATACATCACGAAGCATACCGATATTACAGAAGTTATATTAAGCGGCGGGGATCCCTTAATATTAAGTGATGAACGCTTAAAGACATTACTCACAAAATTAAGTTCCATTACGCATTTAAAACGCATCCGCATTCATTCACGCTTACCTATCGTTCTACCTGCTCGCATAACATCTGAGTTACTTGCTCACCTTAACGACACGGGGAAAAAAATTGTGTTTGTTGTCCATTGCAACCACGCTAATGAAATAAATTCTCGCGTGAGCAGTGCATTACAATTAATTAAGCGGCATGGCTTTACGTTATTTAACCAATCCGTCTTGTTAAAAGGCGTTAACGATCAAGCTTTCCAACTCACCGAACTCAGTGAGCGATTATTTGAAGAAGGCGTTATCCCTTATTATTTACATTTATTAGATAAAGCGACAGGAACAGGTCATTTTGAAGTATCTGAAGCGAAGGCTATTGAACTTATTAAAACCCTTCAATCCAGCCTACCAGGCTATTTAGTCCCAAAACTAGTTAAAGAGCAAGCCGGTAGCTCATCTAAACTATTAATTAATATTACTTAAGAACAAAATAACTAGCGCTAGTATTTAAGAATCCAGCGCTCGCAATTATTTTGAGTTTGAGTTTTTCGACTGATTTGGCTTAACAGGCTTAGCTAAATAACTCGCTGCATTAACCGGAATAGAATCTAACGCAAGTATTGCACCCAGTTCCGTCATCGCCTTTTGATAAACCTTACGCTTAAAGTACACGACATCTTCCAGAGGCTCCCAATAATCTACCCAGCGCCAACTATCAAATTCGGGCTTCTCACAATGATCAAACCTTACATTTGACTCTTGCGTGATTAAACGCAACATATACCAAATTTGTTTTTGACCGATACATAAGGGCGCAGAACTTTTCCTAATATAACGATCAGGTAATTGATACCTCAACCAATAGCGCGTTCTACCCAGCAACTCCACATGCTGCTCTTCTAAGCCTGTTTCTTCCCACAATTCTCGATACATCGCTGCTTCGGGATCTTCGTTGGCGTTAATTCCGCCCTGCGGAAACTGCCACGCATTAACGCCCATCCGTTTAGCCCAAAACACACGACCCTCGTCATTGCAAAGGATTATGCCGACATTGGGCCGGTATCCTTTAGAGTCTATCATGTTAAAACCTGTTTCTATTCTGACCGTAAAGTTAATTTTACCAACGGGTTAAATTACAAAAGGGGTCAGGTTGTTTATAATATCTCCATTGTTCCATAAAAAAACCTTAGATGCCAGAGTGCATAAGGCATTTAATTAATTCAGACAGGTTTAATGTGAGTTTAGCGATTTTTGATTTAGATAACACCCTGATTGCAGATGATAGCGATTACTTATGGGGACAGTTTTTAGTTGACCAAGGTATTGTAGATAAAGCCTATTATGAAGAAGCTAATCTCAAATTTTATAAGCAATACAAAGAAGGTAATTTAGATATTTTAGAGTTTTTAGCTTTTTCTTTAAAACCCTTAGCAGACCACCCTATCCAAGACCTTCATCAATGGCGCGAGCAATTTATTCAAGAAATAATTACGCCTATCTTATTGAAGCCTGCTCAAGAACTGATTAACAAACATAGAGACAAAGGCGATACTTTATTAGTTATCACCGCCACCAACCGATTTGTGACTGCTCCCATAGTCAATCTTTATGGTATTGAACATTTAATAGCCAGCACCCCTGAATTAATCAACGGCCAATATACGGGCAAACTTCAAGGCATCCCCAGCTTCCAAGAAGGCAAAGTTAAACTCTTAGAAGAATGGTTAAAAGCCTCTTCAGAAACCATGGAAGATAGCTACTTCTATAGTGACTCTCATAATGATTTACCCTTGCTTAAATTAGTCGATCACCCGGTCGCTGTTGATCCAGATGAAAAATTAAACGCATTTGCTACCGCAAACCAGTGGCCTATCATTAGCTTAAGACAAGGTATTTGTCCTAATGAGCATTTTCATAAGTAAGACGCTGCAATCTGAAACGCTCCAATTAACGTTGGGTTAGCTATGTTGTAACAAAATCATGCTATTGTTTAAGTCAGTTTAACCACTTCTTATACTGTATCTATTTAGGAGCAACGATGGGCCCACATTACTTAAGCCGTTTTTTCACCCCTCAATCCGTTGCCATTGTCGGCGCCTCAGAACGTGAAGAAAGCGTGGGTTATAGACTCCTCCTTAACATGCAAGAAGCCGGCTTTTCGGGTGGTCTTTACCCTGTTAATGTTAAACGTGATCAAATATTAGGCTTAAAAGCTTATCCCAATTTAAAGGCTATCCCTGAATCTATCGATCTAGTTGTTATCGCCACCCCTGCACCCACTGTGCCAAGTGTGATGCAGCAATGCGGTGATAAAGGCGTACGCGCTGTGATTATTATTACTGCGGGATTTGGTGAACTAGGAGATGAAGGCAAAAGACTGCAACAAGACGTTTTAGATATTGCGCAACGCTATCAAATCCGTTTTATTGGTCCTAATTGCCTGGGTGTCGCCAGACCTAGTGGCCTGCTAAATGCCACCTTTGGTGATGGTGTTATTAAGGACGGAAACCTTGCCTTACTGTCTCAATCTGGTGCCATTTGTACAGCGATTTTAGACTGGGCAAAAGTACAAGACATCGGTTTCTCTACCGTAGTATCCATGGGTGGCGCCGCAAGTATCGATTTTGGGGAGGTTTTGGACTATCTAGCCACCGATACTAAAACCACCGGCATTTTAATGTATGTGGAAGGCATCAGAGATGCTCGACGATTTTTAAGCGGCCTTAAAGCGGCGGCCCGCTTAAAACCGGTTATTTTAATAAAATCTGGACGTCATGAAGCAGGCTGTAAAGCGGCTATGTCCCATACCGGCGCTATGGTTGGCGGCGATCATGTGTTTGATGCCGCCATCGCCAGAGCCGGTGTTGTTAGAGCCTATACCATTACCGAATTATTTTCTGCGGCTCGCGTTTTAGCCAATAATTACGTCATAAAACAAGATCGCCTAGCGATAATCACTAATGCCGGTGGCCCGGGTGTCATGAGTACCGACCGCGCAGAAGATGTTGGCATACAAATGGCCGAATTAAGCACAGACAGCATTGCCGCCTTAAATACAGCATTACCAGCGCACTGGTCACATGCTAATCCGGTTGATATTCTGGGTGATGCGACAGCAGAGCGCTACCAAAAGGCCTTAGAAGTATGTCTTAGAGATGATCAAATTGATGGGGTGTTAGTTATATTAACGCCTCAAGCGATGACAGAACCAACACAAATTGCCCAATGTATTATTGATGGCGCTAAAAATAGCTCTAAACCTGTATTAGCTTCATGGACGGGCGGGGCCAAAGTTATCGACGGCCGAAATCTGTTTACTAACAGTAAAGTCGCGCACTTTAGCACCCCAGAAACCGCTGTAGATGCGTTTGCCTTTTTAGCTAATTACGCAGAAAATCAAATCCTACTTAACCAAATTCCTAAAGCACGTGAAGAACAAGCAGAACCTGACACAGAAAAGGCCAGAGCTATTATTCACGCAGTACTAGCCACAGGTCGAACTGTATTAACCGCCCAAGAAGCCAAAGCTGTCTTATCTGCATTTAATATCCCCGTCACCCCTACATTGTCGGTCTGCAGTGTTGAAGAGGCTGTTATAGCCGCTGAAAGCATTGGTTTTCCCGTAGTATTAAAAATAAATATGGCCGAATTTAGCCATAAATCTGATATTGGCGGCGTTAAACTTAACATTAATAGCGCAGAGGCAATCGCCCAACACTATTCAGAAATGACCACGGCTATTAGAGCGGTTCAACCTGATATTACTGAAATAGGTATGACGGTTGAGCCCATGTTTAAAAGCGCTAACGGCCGCGAATTAATGATAGGTGTGGTGAGAGATCCGGTCTTTGGCCCTGCCATTAGCTTTGGCTTGGGCGGTACGCTAGTAGAAATTTTTAAAGATAATGCCATTGCCTTACCGCCGCTTAATACTTAT
Source organism: uncultured Methylococcaceae bacterium (assembly GCA_903917345.1). GTDB lineage: Bacteria > Pseudomonadota > Gammaproteobacteria > Methylococcales > Methylomonadaceae > Methylobacter_C. The sequence continues at coordinate 98,228 of CAIXAE010000043.1, forward strand.
ATGATTGAGCAAATGATCGCCAAAACAAAAGCCGGTAAATATTTAAAAGCCTTCAGAAACTTACCGCCCGCAAATACCAAGGCCCTTATTGAAGTATTACTCAATATTTCAACCTTAGTCAGTGAACTACCCGAACTTTTAGAACTGGATATTAATCCACTGATTGTTGATGAACACGGTGCTATCGCCGTTGATGCCCGCATCAAGGCGCAGTTATCAGAACCAGCAAAAGCTTATCAACATATGGCTATACATCCCTATCCGCATGAACTCATTCAACACCATCAGCTCAGCAATGGTATGGATATTATCATTCGACCCATACGCCCTGAAGATGCTGAATTAGAACAGGACTTCCATAGTCGCTTATCGGCTAACACAAAATATTTTAGGTTTATGCAAGCTTTACAAGAGCTAACGCCTGAAATGATTGTGCGCTTCACTCAAATTGATTACGACCGAGAAATGGCTTTTATTGCTATTACCCTTAATCCCAACCCTAGCCAAACTAATGAACTGGGAGTGGGGCGTTATGTTATGAGCCCTGATGGTAAATCGGTGGAGTTTGCTCTAGTCGTAGCTGACGATTCCCAAGGTCTCGGTATCGGCACCAAAATACTTAAGGAGCTCATAAAGTCTGCAAAGGAGAAGGGAATGAGTATCTTCGCAGGGGAAATTTTAACGACCAACACCCCAATGTTAGCGTTGGTACACAAATTAGGTTTTACTACAGACACCTTAGTCGATAATGAAGAGGTAGTCAGAGTAAGTAAAGTCCTATAGGGGTATTTTAACCCAACCCGGAGTCTAAGTGACTAAACCCTAAGCGTGTCTAGCTTCACAAACAAGCCAAGGGGCTTCCTTATTCATTGCAAGACTAATCCAAATTAAAAAAGTACGCACACACATGAATAATGGGAGCGTACTCAGAAATAGTGCTAGCACACACTAATGATTTAGGAACACACACTAACGATTTAGGAACACACACTCATGTTTCACGAACCTAGCTACAACGTTTAGTGACTCCAGCTATTTTTTAGTACACTCCCATAACCCTATATTCCGGCACACTTTTATTTTAGAGCCCCCCCTTTTAAAAAAGTGAGCTCACTAAACGTTATTAGGCGCTCCCAAATACTGATTACAGACTCACTCAAATTATTCTGAAACTCACAAAAACATTATCAGATTTAGATAACGCCATTCTCAACGACGGGCAGTACCCAATATTGAATGCCTGAGCCGGCAAAATCTTCTCTAAGTAGAGTAATTAAATCCGGTAGTTTTTCAATAGAAACATAAAGCTGAAAACGAATGCGCTTTTGACGCCCCGTTACTTGCTCAGCTAACGACAAACCCTTATTAACATGATGATGCGCATTCACCTCAAAACTACTAAAACCGTGCTCTGTTTCTAATAATAAAAGAGTATCCACCATCATTTCTTCCAAACTAGGCGGAATATTAAGCGTGACTAAATATTCTGTACCGCTCATTCCACTAACTCCTTAGGAACGCCGAACTGTTTATATAAAATGGGTAATAAAAATAAGGTTAAAAACGTAGAAGATACTAGACCGCCAATTACCACTATCGCTAAAGGTCTTTGAATTTCGGAACCCGGGCCTGAAGCAAATAACAAAGGAATAAGTCCAAAAGCCGCAATACTCGCGGTCATTAAGACAGGTCTTAAGCGTCGAGAAGACCCTAATGTCACCACTTTTAACATATCCATGCCAGTGGCTTTTAATTGATTAAAGTAACTCACCATCACCACGCCGTTTAACACCGCAATACCTAATAAAGCAATAAACCCGACTGAAGCTGGCACCGATAAATATTCACCTGATATCCATAAACCAAATACCCCGCCGACCATGGCTAATGGAATATTAGATAAAACGAGCGTTGCTTGACGCACAGAGCCAAATGTTGAGAACAATAACAAAAAGATCAATCCTAATGCGACCGGTACAACGATAGATAAAGTGGCTGCCGCCCGTTGTTGATTTTCAAACTGCCCACCAAATTCAACGGTATAACCCATAGGTAGCTTTACTTTCTCAGCCACTGCTTTACGCGCCTCTTCTACAAACCCCACTAAATCACGATCTTGCACATTACTGCGCACAACTACAAATCGTTGACCGCGTTCCCTTCCGACTGAAACCACTCCTTCTACTTTCTTTATTTCTGCAATCTCAGTTATCGGTATATGGTGTCCAGTCGGCAAAGCAATCTGTAAGTTGTCAAAATTAGCCATCTTACTTTTGCCTCTTAATATCAAAGGCGTGCGCTTTATACCTTCTTGAACTATGCCTAGATTTAAGCCCTCAATTTGGGTGCGCAATAAAGTTTCTACCCCTTCAACATCCAAGCCCAATCGCCCAGCCGCCAAACGATCAATCGTCACTTGTAAAAACTGCATACCGCTATTTTGTTTAGAAAAAACATCAGTAGCGCCATCAATATGCTTAAGCACCTCCGCTATTTCAAGCGCTTTTTGCTCTAAGACGGCTAAATCAGGACCAAATAACTTTACCGCCACATCACCACGAGTCCCCGTTAGCATTTCTGAAACACGCATCTCAATAGGTTGAGTAAAGCCAAAAGCAATACCCGGCGTTTGCTCCATCACTTGACGAATGTCTTCAATTAACGCCTCTTTATTATCCATCCGCCATTGATCTTTAGGCTTTAATACTAAAAAAGTATCCGTTTCATTTAAGCCCATCGGATCCAGACCTAACTCATCAGAACCCACCCTCGATACCACTGTTTCAATCTCAGGTATATGTTTAAGCAGATTTTTTTGCACTTGCCCATCTAAAGCAACCGACTGATCCAAAGTAATTGAAGGCAGCTTTTCTAACTGCACAATAATATCGCCTTCATCCATCGTCGGCATAAACGTACTGCCAATCCGAGTAAATACTAAGATCGTTATAATGAATAAAACAGCGACACCGACAAAAAGTTTCTTACTGTTTTCTAAACAAATTAACAAAAGAGGCTGATAAAGTTTTTGTAACTGCCGTGGTAACCATGGTTCTTCATGTGAAACTTCTTTTAATAAATAAGAAGCAATAACCGGAATTGCAGTAAGAGACAGCACTAAAGAAGCACTCAGTGCAAAAACAATAGTTAACGCTACTGGTGTAAATAACTTACCTTCCAAACCTTGCAATGTAAGCAAAGGTAGAAAAACGATAATAATAATTAAAATACCTGAAGTCACAGACCCAGCTACTTCAGAAGTAGCTCGATATATCATGTGCAATCTGGGTAAGCGCTTCGCCTTTTCAACATGCGCTAAATGTGTGATTAAGTTTTCAACCACCACCACCGCCGCATCGACCAGCATACCAATTGCAATAGCTAAACCACCTAAACTCATCAGATTAGCTGACATACCCATGAAATGCATCATGATAAAAGTAAATAATGCTGCTAAAGGCAACGCTAACGCGACAACAACTGCCGCTCTAATATTACCCAAAAATAACATAAGCAAAATAACAACCAGTACGATAGCCTCCAATAAAGCGTGCAACACGGTATCAACCGCTTTATCAACTAAATTACCCCGATTATAAAAAACTTTAGCCTGTACACCTTTAGGAAATCCTTGACTAATTTGGGCAAGTTTTTGCTCTATTCCCCCAATAGTTTGCCTCGCATTAGCGCCACGTAAACTTAAGACTAAGCCATTAACGGCTTCACCATGCCCATCTTTACTGACGGCCCCGTAACGCGTTAATGCGCCTATTTTAACTTCAGCGACATCGCCCACTGTAATGGGCGCTCCACTTTGATTCTCGACGACAATACTACTGACATCTACCAAGTTTTTAATACGGCCTTCGGCTCTTATAATTAAAGCCTCTTCGCCATCACTCATGCGCCCTGCGCCATCATTTCGATTATTATTTTGCAAAGCCTGCATCAGTTTATTGATACCAATTCCGCGCGCTGCTAAACGCGTATTATCAGGCACTACTTCGAAGCTTCTAACCAAACCACCCAAAGAATTAACGTCTGCTACGCCTGGCACCGTTCTTAAAGCAGGCCGAATAACCCAATCTAGTAAATCACGACGCTCCATCAAAGTTAAGTCGCCACCCTCAATGGTAAACATAAACATTTCACCTAAAGGCGTCGTCATTGGCGCAATGCCGCCTTCTACACCCGTTGGTAAATTAGCCCACATACCATTTAAGCGTTCAGCCACTTGTTGACGCGCCCAATAAATATCAGTGCCTTCTTTAAAATCGACCGTAATATCGGTTAAAGCATATTTAGCAATAGATCTCAACATCACTTGATGAGGAATGCCCAATAATTCCACTTCTATACGTGCAGTAATACGAGCCTCCACTTCTTCAGGCGTCATACCAGGCGCTTTTACAATGACTTTTACTTGAGTAGGAGACACTTCTGGAAAGGCATCAATGGGAATATTTTTAAACGCTAAATAACCGCCTCCACACAACAACAAAACGACTATCATAATCAATAGTCGCTGACTCAGCGCAAAGCGAATCAGGCTCGTCATTATTCCCCGCTCCCCAAGCCTAACCATTGCGCCTTTAAGGCTACAGCACCTTTAATGGCTAACGTCTGATCATCAGTGAAATTACCGGTAATAATAGAATCATCTCCTTGTTTACCTAACACAGTAATAGGAGTAACCGTAAATCCAGCCGCATTACGCACAAACACAAAGACCTTACCTTCATGTTGAGCAATAGCCGTATTAGGCACTTTGAAAGCTTTTGTCTTTAGACGCTCAATAATCTGCGTATTGATCGTTTGACCAGCACGCACTTCAACTTGTTTACCGCGTATTTTCGCCTTAACTTGCAAGGTTTGATTATCAGGATTCACACTTTGGCCAATTAACATGACCTCAGCAGAGGTATTAGTCTCATCTATTAAAACATCATCTCCAGCCTTAATACGCCCAATCCGTTCATGAGGAATATTAAGCTCTAACCACAACTCATCTAAAGTCGCTATTTTAAATAATGGTGCTTGTAAGCTAACCCGCTCACCCAGTTTCACCATACGATCTAATACAACACCCGCAATAGGTGCACGAATATTGAGTTGACCACTTAACTGATGAGATTTAGCCAGTTGATCAATTTCAGATGCAGTCATCCCAGAAATCTCAAGCAACTGTTTCAACTCATTCGACTCAAACACCAACGTATTATATTGACTACTCGTTTCTTGCCAGCGCCGATCCGCAATGACCCCTTCAGCAATTAATTTTTTATCACGCTCATAAGCCAATAAATTAAGTTGCACCTCATTCAGGGCTTTTAAATAAAGTCGTTGAGTGGCTAATAATTCAGGACTATTAATTTCCGCCAATACTTGGCCTTTTTTAACCGAATCACCTGTAGAGGCGTTTAATTTTGCAATTAAACCCGCCTGCGAAGCACTGACACTGTATTCATTCGCTGCAGGGATAACGACTTTAGCGGGTGCATTTAATACTGTAAATTGCTTAGCTATTTCAGCCGAGCCCAGACTAACACCGAGGTTATTCAATTGTTCTTGAGAAAGTTGCACCGTATCTTCAGCATAAGATTGAGCCATATTAAGCATCAACAGGAAACCTAAAAACTTTAATAATCCTCTCATGGCATAACCCCAACCGCTTGATTATAGAGAGCCTTATCTCGCCGCATCATTACGACACGTTCTTTAGCCGTCAAAATCGCCTGTTGTGTTCTAGACTGGATTTTTAATAAATCCATCAAACCTATTTCACCCACTGAAAAAGCTAATTCTGTCATTTTTAACAACTCTTCAGAAACCTTTCGCTGTTCATTTGCGTTGTCTAATTCAACCTTATTAATTTCCAAATTATGTTCTGCCTCATGGTGTGTTTGTTCTAAATTGCGATTCAACAGCTCTCGCTCTGCTATGAGTTTATTTAACTCCACATTAATCGCTGCGATATGAGGTTGGAGATGAGCACTTCCCCCAAAAGGTACGCTCACACCCACATTAAAAAACTCTGCTTTATTACTACGATAATCATTACCTTCATCACTTAATAGACCCGCCACCACATTTGTTTGTCCCGATCCAATCGCTTTAGTAGCCGCTAACTCGGCTTGTTTGCGTTCAATTTCACTATTCATTGCAATCAAACTAGGGTGATTTTGTCCCAATTCTTTTAATGCCACCAATGGCTCTTCATAACTAGCCGGCATTTTATCAAGCTGTGTAATCGTTATATACCGCTTACGAGCATGCATTAACTCCGCTTCAGCTTGGGTAAAAACAGAGCGTTTTTGTAAAAACTCTGTCTGTGCTAGTAGATCATCAGCACGAGGTAGGTCACCTGATTCAACTCGACGCTTGATGGTCGCCAATAGTTTTTCGTAAATACCTAATTCCGCTTTAGCTTGCTCATAACGAATATTCGATAAAGCAATCGACCAAATAGCGCCTCTTACTAAACCCGCCACCCTTAATTTAACATCCGCAACTTGCAGATTTGCACTCGTTTCAGCCTTATTAGCCAAATTATTTTGGGCATCCCGTTGACCTAGATTCCATAAGGGCACTTGAACGTTTGCAGTGCCATAATTAAGCCTAAAAGTTGAAATTGACTGATAACCTAGACTGGCCTGCGATGAGCCTGCGGTCCAGCTCTGTCCTCTTTCAGATAAGGCAAGCGCCTCATCTTCCAAGGCAGTCAACCAAGTAGCATCAGGATATTTTTCCATGGTTAACTCAATCAGCTTTGACAAAGTCAAACTTGAATCTGTTGCCACAGAATCAACATGAGTCACAAAAGGGGGATTAACATTTTTATCCGCCATCACGTCGCAAACAGCTATGTTAGATATTAGAAATAAAGCACCTAACAAACAAAAAACGTGCGCATAAAAAAAAGATAATATTTTGCTTCTAGTCATACTCAAGAAATACATTTTTAAAAACTCGATAATTAGCATTAGGAATAGACTTCTGCATTTGAAATCATGGTTATGATGAATATATCAAGAAATTGCAACTAGTTATCGAATAAATGACAACATCAAATATTGAAACGACATTATAATCTCGCCCAAAATAGATTTTTTAATTAATTATCAAAAGGTAATGGTTATAAAAAACCTAATATAGGTTTATTTAAACCATTTATTACATAATAAAAGAGAAACAATAAAACATCCTAAAGCTAATGCCATGAATAACCACTCAATTTAAATACTGGCATGAAACTAGCTTAAAGCTTTCTGTAACAAATTTCTAGCATTACCCAAAGCAAAATATCATTATCAATTTAACTTATCACCTTAACCGACTTTACTTTTTTGCCTATCGTTTACAATCATGCGACATACAACAATCAGAACAACAGTCACAAAATTACTGATAGGTTTTCTTTTATTAAGCCCTCAAGTCCAAGCCCAATCAGTTTCGCTTGATGAAGTCATCTCAATTTTCTACCAACGAAACCTAGACCTTATTGCTGCACGATACAACATAGACCAATCGTTTGCAGATGCCATAGTCGCTTCAGCCATACCCAATCCGACAGTCAGTTTTCAATTAGGTGAACTTAGTGGATCGAACCTAAACAAAGGGGCTAGTGCGACGGGTTGTAACCATAGTGCTAATGTATCTTGTGGTCCAGCAGAATACTATACTTTCAGTCAATTAATTGAAGTCGCAGGAAAGCGAGGACTTCGCATGGAAAGCAGTACCTTTGCTACCCAAGCAGCAGAAAATGATTTTCGTGATGCTGTGCGCATCTTCACTCATATAGTCAGAAACAGTTATTATCAATTACTGCAAGCGCAAAAATATCGAGACCTTACTCAAGAAATTGTTGATCATTATCAAACGATAACCGCCGCAAACAAACTGCGTTTAAACAGTGGCGATATATCAGAATCAGACTTTCTAAGAGTCAAGATGGAAAGTATTCGCGCCGAATCAGATTTAGATAATGCTCAATCAGCAGTCACCAGCGCACAAGCAGATTTAGCTGTCATACTTCGTTGGCCAGAAAAAACTCTTCAGTTTGAGGCGCAAGAACAATGGCCAGATGCTAAAGACCTCACCTTAGATCTAAACAAAGAGGCGTTAACCAACAAGGCACTGCAACAAAGACCCGACTTACAAGCTGATAAATTGCGGGCTGATCAAGCGGATAAACTATTAGATCTAGCTCAACGCCTTAAATACCCTGATGTAACTGTCACAGGGGGCTATGCTAGAGACCCCAGTAATAATGCACTCGACTCTGGCTTTGTTGGTTTAAGCGTGCCTTTACCGGTATTTTATCAATACAAGGGTGAGGCCGATAAAGCCCAAGTTAATCTTAATCAAAATAAACTAAAAGCCGAACAAACAGAACTCAGTATTCGAAACGATGTGGTTAGCGCTTTAGCTACATGGAACAGTACCGACAAAATTGTACAGCGTTTTAAAAAAGAGTTATTAACCGACGCCCTCTCAGTTAGAAATAGTTCAGAACTTGCCTACAATAAAGGCGCTAATAGCGTATTAGATTTTATAGAAGCCCAACGTAGCTACAAAAATATTATGCATGACTATTATGCTGCAGAAATTAACAGGGCCAATGCTTATTATGATTTAAAAAAATCTTTAGGCACTGAAAACATGCCCGAGGCATCCTCAAACAGCACCCCTCATTAATGCTGGCCACCTAAGAAGCCAAACGCAAACACATTATATAAATGGATAAAATGATGCATTCCGATATCAGAAAAAAACTTACCTATTGCCTGCTCTTATCGATAGCCTTATTAACGGCATGTTCAGAATCTACTGACAAAAAACCAGCGGTACTAGCCACACCAAGAATACCTGGCATGGTCCAATTAGCATCAGATTCTCCTAAGAAGGCCTATATTAAGACGACTAAACTGAACTTAACGCAACACCCTTTAATGGAGCCACTCACTGGCAAAATTACCTATAATGAAAATGTCACCTCTAGAATAAGTTCACCTGTTGCAGGACGCGTTGTTTCCTCGCCTCTTCCCTTAGGTTCTATAATTGAAACAGGCGCGAACTTACTCGAACTCGACAGCCCTGACGTTGCCAACGCTGAATCAGATTTTGCAAAAGCACAAGCCGATTTAATCTTAGCGAAGAAAAACCATATTCGACAACAAGAGCTTTTTGCTGGCAAAGCTACTTCTCAAAAAGAATTAGAACGCTCTCAAGATGACTTTAACGCCGCAAACAGTGAAGTAGAGCGCGCTAAAGATCGTTTGAAAAACTTACATATAGATGCCAATCAAAACGACGGTCGCTTTAAATTAAGATCACCCATTTCAGGCATTATCGTTGAAAAAGATGTAACGCTAGGGTTTGAAGTTCGTCCAGACAGAGAAACACCATTATTTGTCGTCTCAGACACTAAAAAATTGACCCTGCAACTAGCTATTTTTGAAGTTAACCTAAGCAAAATTAAAGTGGGGCAAGCCTTATCAATCACTGTTCCTGCTTATCCAAACAAGTCTTTCCCAGCTACGGTCAAATATATCGGCCAAATATTAGATGAAAAAACCCGATCAATCCAGGTGCGTTGTGACTTACCTAATTCAGAAGGATTATTATTACCTGGCATGTATGCCACGATTAATGTGAATAGTGACCCTACTGATAAAGCCATCGTAATACCATTAACCGCTGTATTTACTGAAGGGGATTCCGATTACGTCTTTATTGCTTTAGATGAAAACAATTACCAACAACGTGAAGTTGACATCAACTTACGCTTAAAAGATAAAGCCATCGTCAGTCAAGGTCTACAAGAAAATGAGCTTTTAGTTTCAGAAGGCGCCTTAACCTTACGTTCTGAAGAAGAAATCGAACCTAGTAACGAAAAACAATAGCGCTTCATAGAGAAATTAAAAATGATTGAAAATCTAATTGCTTTTTGCCTACAACAACGCCTGATGGTTATCGGCGCCACCCTTGCTATTGCAATTTCTGGGATTATTGCTTTTGAAAAACTACCCGTCCAAGCTTTTCCAGATGTACAGAATGTATTTGTACAAGTGGTGACCCAATACCCTGGCCAAGCTCCTGAAGAGGTTGAAAAGCTGATTTCATTACCTATTGAACGCGTAATGAATGGTTTGCCGCACCTAATGAACATGCGCTCTGTTTCTATCTTTGGTCTTTCGGTAGTGACACTCACTTTTGACGACGATGCCGAAGACTATTTTTCTAGGCAACAAGTTTTAGAACGCATCCAAAATGCAGATATTCCTGATAACGCCAAGCCCCAATTAGGCCCACTATCAACGGGTGTAGGAGAAATTTTACGCTATGTTGTCGATGCAAAAAACTTACCCCTAGTTGAACAACGGGCCTTACAAGATTGGGTCATTGAACCTAAAATCAGGGCCGTGCAAGGCGTTGCTGACGTAGTCTCTTATGGCGGAGGAGTTAAAGAATATAAAGTAGCCGCCAAACCCGATCAACTAAAAAACTACAATATTGATCTTCAACAAGTATTTGATGCTATCGCAGCCAACAATAGTAATACGGGGGGGGGCTATATTGCGTATGGTGATGAAGCACTCGTTGTGCGTGGCATTGGCTTACTAAAGTCGGCTGATGAAATCGGAGAAATAGTGGTTGATACCCATGATGGCGTACCTGTTCGCATCAAAGATGTCGCTGATATTTCAGTTGGCCCTCAACCCCGCACAGGCGTAGTCGCTAAAGACCAGCAAAATGATATCGTTGAAGGCATTGTGTTACTGATTAAAGGTCGAGATGCGGTCAATGTATTAGGAGGGGTTAAAGAAAAAATCAAAGAGCTTAATGAGTTCGGATTACCACCAGGCGTAAAAGTGACTCCGATCTACGATAGGACTGAGTTAGTAGGTCATACTGTGCATACTGTTGAGCATAATATGCTTGAAGGTGCTGCGTTAATCATGATTATTCTGCTTGTTTTCCTGCGCCGTTTTATGGCGGCGTTTTTAGTCACATTAATCATTCCACTGTCATTATTATTCTCCTTTATTCTGGTTGATCTGGGTGGTATTTCAGCCAATCTCATTTCTTTGGGTGCGATTGACTTCGGTATTATTGTCGATAGTGCTGTGGTCTTAGTTGAAGCCGTCATGGTGCAGGTAACACTTGACCTACATAAAAATGTTGATTTGCGGCATTTACGCCAAACCCTATTAGTCACTGCAACAGAAATGGGACGGCCTATACTATTTTCCAAGGCCATTATTATTATCGCTTTTTTACCTATCTTTACTTTCCAACGGGTAGAAGCAAAAATCTTCTCCCCTATGGCCTATACATTAAGCTTTGCACTTGTCGCTTCAATGCTCTTCAGTCTCACTTTTGTACCCGCGATGCTCACCTATTTATTAGGACCCAATATATCCGAAACGCATAACCCTTTAGTAGAATCGATGGAAAAACACTATCGACGAATCATCGAATGGGTACTAAAACATGCTCGCACCGTATTTATTACCGCAGTAGCCACACTAATACTCAGCTTTATGTCTGTTAAATTTATCGGTACTGAATTTATGCCGAAACTGGATGAGGGTAATATTTGGTTGACTATTACTTTACCCACTCCTGTTTCATTAGACACCGCTAAAAAAGTCGAACAAGAAGTTAGAGAAAAACTAGAAACATTTACTGAAGCCAAAATGGTCTTAACTCAACTCGGTCGACCCGAAGATGGAACAGATCCTAAAGGCTTCAATAACCTTGAAGTCTTGATTGATTTAAACCCCAAAGACACATGGCGTTATAAGAAAAAAGACTTACTTATCCAAGCGATGGACAAGGAACTCTCTATTTTTCCTGGCATACTGACAAACTTCTCTCAAGTTATTCAAGATAACGTTGAAGAAGCTATCTCAGGCGTAAAGGGTGAAATAGCCATAAAAGTCTTCGGCAGTGATCTTAAAACCTTACAAGACAGAGCTGATCAAATCACACATATTTTAGCGTCTATTCAAGGCGCAACTGACGTTGCTGCGGAACAGCAGGCCGGACTCGCTCAAGTGATGATTGATATTGACCGAGCAAAGGTCTCACGTTATGGCATCAATATTTCTGATGTAGAAGACGTCATTGAAATGGGTATGGGAGGCAAGTCGGCTTCACAATTTTTAGAGGGTGAGCGACGCTTTGATATTACATTACGCTACGAAGAAAATGCACGAAACTCGGTTGCAGGCTTAGAAAACTTAACCGTACAGACACCTAATGGAGCACGTATACCTTTAGCTGAACTGGCAACCATTAAGATTAATCAAGGCGCATCTCGAATCAGCAGAGAAGATAATATGCGCAGAATTGCTATCAAATGTAATCTGATTAATCGAGACCAGGGAAGTTTTGTCGCCGAGGCTCAAGAAAAAGTCGCCGCCCAAGTTGATTTACCTCCTGGTTACCGAGTGGTCTGGAGTGGACAATTCGAGAATCAACAAAGAGCTATGAAACGCTTAGCCGTTATTGTCCCTATCAGTTTAGGATTAATTTTTGTCTTACTGTTCTGGGCATTTATGTCGATCAAAAATGCCCTACTTATTTTAATGAATGTACCCTTCGCTATGATTGGAGGTATTTTAATTTTATTAGCAACGGGTATTAATCTAAGTGTATCAGCCGCTGTAGGCTTTATTGCTTTATTTGGTATTGCTGTACAAAACGGCGTCATTTTAGTATCCCAACTTAATAAATTACGTCGAGAAGGTCACTCTTTACATGATGCAATAGTCAACGGCTCTGTTAGCAGATTAAGGCCCGTAGTGATGACGGCTATGATGGCCATGTTAGGCCTTTTTCCAGCTGCCCTATCAACCAGCGTTGGATCAGAAACTGCCAAACCATTTGCTGTAGTAATCATTGGTGGATTATTAACGGCTACTCTGTTAACTTTAACATTGTTACCAGCACTCTATCGCTATTTTGCTGAACCTGACGAACTATAAACATCTAGTGAATTATGAAAGAAATACGCGCATTTATTCAGCCACATAAACTAAATCATGTCACTATGGCATTATTAGAAATTCAAAATTTTCCAGGCATGTCAGTCATAGACTGTGAGGGTTTTGGGAGAGAACGCACCCAACATGTTCAAGATTACAAACCCTTTCTCCCCAAAAAGCGAATCGAAATTTTTGCTCCCGACCATTTAGTTGAGAGCATTTTTCAAACGATCATGAGATCCGCTTTCAGCGGCCAACACGGTGACGGTAAAGTTTACATCATCGATATGATTGAGGGTGGTCGAGTCAGTACTGGCGAAAGACATACCGACCTAGGCTAAAAAGTAACGCTTAGGGTTACTCCAAAGCCCTAAGTGCAGGCGTATAACTTAAATCAAAAGCTTCTGCTACAGCAGGATAAGTCATTAAGCCCTTGTAGGTATTAAGTCCATTTTGTAAAGACTTACTCTTACGCACAGCATCCAAACCCTCATTTGCCAACTGTAAGACATAAAATAAAGTCTGATTATTTAAGGCAAAGGTACTTGTTCTTGGAACAGCGCCGGGCATATTAGCTACACAATAATGCACAACCCCATCAATTACAAAAGTAGGCTGACTGTGTGTAGTAGCACGTGTCGTCTCTATACAACCACCTTGATCAACCGCTACGTCAACAATAACAGCCCCGTTTCTCATATTAGGCAGCATATCTCGCGTGACCAACCAAGGCGCACGTGCACCTGGAATTAATACGGCGCCGACCACTAAATCTGCCTGATAAACACACTCTTCTATCGTATGTTGATCACTGATACGGGTTTGTAATTGACCGCGATAAAGATCATCTAAATACTTTAAACGCTCATGACTAATATCTAACACAGTCACTTGCGCCCCCATGCCCACAGCGACTCTAGCGGCATTACTACCCACAATTCCGGCACCTAAAACAACCACATTAGCGGGTGCAACTCCTGGCACTCCTCCCATTAAAACACCCCTACCACCATGAGACTTTTGCAAATAGGTCGCTCCAACTTGGGTAGCCATACGACCCGCCACTTCACTCATGGGTATTAATAACGGTAATTGACCGGATTCAGTTTGAACCGTTTCATAAGCTATCGCTGTTGTGCCACTGGCTAATAAAGCCTCGGTTAATGGTTTATCGGAAGCCAAATGCAAATAAGTAAACAACAACAAATCCGCCCGCAAATAATGATATTCAGCAGCAACAGGTTCTTTTACTTTAACTACCATTTGAGTCGCCCAAACGGCATCAGCACTAACGACAACTTCAGCACCCGCGGCGATATACTCTTCATCAGAAATGGAGCTTCCTAAACCAGCACCCTGCTGAACTAAAACGTGATGACCACTCCGAGTCAGTGCTTTTACGGCACCTGGCGTTAAACCCACACGGTACTCATTATCTTTAATTTCTTTAGGTAACCCAATACGCATTTGTAACCTCACTATTAACTAAAAAAACGAATAATATCCACCCTGTAAGTATCATAACAGTAACTCAATAACACAATACCGTACGTTTCATATACAATCTAAGGGCACTTTAAGATTGGGAAATTAATGTTTAAAAAGCGCTTTATCAATCAATTAATTAATAGCTTTTTTGATTTATCACCCATACTGGCTGTGGTAGTTATTTTTCAAGTGCTTATCATTCGACAATCAATACCTGATGTAGGCCACTTTGTGGTGGGTATTGTGTTTGTGCTCGTTGGCCTAAGTTTATTCATTCAAGGACTAGAACTCAGCTTGTTTCCACTCGGCGAATCTATGGCCTACGCCTTTGCAAGAAAAGGTAGTTTGTTCTGGCTACTTACTTTTGCCTTCTGTTTGGGATTCGGGGCTGCTATTGCAGAACCTGCATTAATGAATATTGCCTTACAAGCATCTGAAGTCGCCGTTAAAAAAGCTGTCATTAGCCCAACGTTAGAGGCTAAAAACTTATATGCACTAGGTTTTAGGATCATTGTTGCCGTTTCTATTGGTCTGGCAATTCTTGTCGGTGTACTACGCATCATCAAAGGTTGGCCGGCCTATTATCCGGTATTTTATGCTTATGTCTTTATAGCACTCATCACCCCTTTTACACCCGCAGACATACTCGGTATTGCTTATGATTCGGGCTGCATTGCCACATCAACATTGACTGTTCCGCTTGTCACAGCACTGGGTGTTGGTTTAGCTACAGCCATTAAAGGCCGAAACCCTATGACCGATGGTTTTGGCTTACTTGTTTTTGCCTCACTAACGCCCATTATTTCCGTCATGCTCTACGGTATTGTTCTATGAGCGCATGGTTAATCGAATTCCTGCAGCTTGTATTAGAAACGACACGAGATTTTATTCCCATTTTTGTGGTGCTTATCGGCTTTCATTTGCTCATTATTCGTAAACCCATCAATAATCCTCAAAAGATTTTTACCGGCTTTATATTTGTTTTATTAGGTATCGCTGTCTTTCTTGAGGGTTTAGACATGGCCTTATTTCCGATTGGAAAATTGATGGCCACCCAACTTACCACGCCTGCGTTTTTAGGCATCAACCCTAATGATAAAACGGCATCTTGGCAAACCTATCGATGGATTTATCTCTTTGCCGCCAGCCTAGGATTTGCAGTCGCATTAGCAGAACCCTCATTACAAGCGATTGCCAACAAAGCCGAACAAATATCAGGGGGGACGATTCGAGCATGGGGCTTAAGAATTGCCGTAGGCTTTGGACTAGGTACGGGTTTAGCTTTAGGAACATTTCGAATTATCACCGGAACTGAGCTCTATTTATACATCGTTGCAGGCTTTGCCATTGCTGCATTGCAAACGCTATTTGCCCCTAAGTCCATCATTGGTATTGCTTTTGACTCTGGCACAGTCACTACCACCATGATTACCGTTCCCTTGGTCACCTCTTTAGGCATCGGTTTAGCGCAAGCTATACCAGGACGCAACCCATTATTAGATGGTTTTGGCTTACTCGCCTTTGCTAGTTTATACCCTATTATTGCTGTTTTAAGTTACGCGCAAATTGCGCAATGGCTTAATAAGCGCTCTCTTTCATCCAAACCCTGAGGACAACCATGCATTTCAAATTAATTATTGCCTTCGTTGAAGATGATAAAACCGATACTGTATTAGATGCGGCGCGTGAAAGTGGCGCAAAAGGCGCAACGGTTATCAACCATGCTAGAGGCGAAGGTCTAAACCAATCTAAAACCTTTTTTGGCTTAACACTAGAATCACCCAGAGATGTACTAATGTTCTTAGTAGAAGAACATCTGAGCCGACATATCTTAGAAAAAATTGCCAAAGTGGCTCAATTTGACAATCAACCTGGCACCGGCATCGCCTTTCAAATTGACGTGGAAGATGCTATCGGTGTGATGCGACAAGTAGAAGAATTAACCCATGAGATCGAGGACAAATTATGATAGGAAATAACTCACCCATCCGTGTCAAAGACGTGATGAAAACGGACTTTGGCACGATTGACGGTATTGCCACGGTTGCAGATGCCTTAAAGAAAATGAAACTTCTAAAAACAGCCGTCTTAATTGTCAACAAACGAAATGAGAATGACGAATATGGCATGGTGACCTCAGGCGATATCGCTAGACACGTATTAGCCAGAGATCGTGCACCAGACCGAGTTAACGTGTATGAAATAATGAACAAGCCTGTTATTAGCGTCCATCCCGACATGGATATCCGCTATTGTTCGCGGCTTTTTGCCAACTATAATCTAGTAAGAGCGCCCGTTATTGAAAACAATCAAGTCATTGGAATGGTGAGTCCAAACTCTTTAGTGCTGGATGGAATGTATAAAACCTTTCAATAAATAGCATCCTGAGCAAAATAGCAGTACAATTCGCATCTGCAGAGTATAGATATTGAACGAGAGGATGTCCCGGTTATCAATGTTGTAGTTCTGTGTTAACCGTAAGTATTTTTTTTAGGAGTTTTTTAAAATGGCAACAGGCACTGTAAAGTGGTTCAACAACACTAAAGGTTTTGGTTTTATCGCACCCACTGATGGTGGCGAAGACGTATTCGTTCATCACTCTGTAATTCAAGGGGAAGGCTTTAAAACGTTAACAGAAGGCCAAACCGTGACTTTTGACATCGAATCTGGCCCAAAAGGCTTAACTGCAGTTAATGTTTATCCAAAATAAGCATTAAGCATTCGGGTTATAAAAAGCTCTTGTCATTAACAAGAGCTTTTTTATGCCTGAAATATTTGCGCTTTAGCACTATTTTAAAGGTCGGCCTTTGGCATCTTTACTGATGTGTCCAGAAAACAGTAATACCGACTCGATAAACCCCCAAAGCACCCCATATCCCTGAGTAGCCGCAGTAAAGGCAATTTGAGCAAATCCCATCTTATAAAAACCCAAATAAAATCTGTGTGCCCCTGCAAACCCTAGAAACAAACCTAATGCAGCTGCAATATACCGAGACTTTACGGCCTTGGGACCAGCAAGAATAGCACCTACTAAATTAATCGCTAGTGCTGAACCGGCTTCATCGGCTGAAAAATCAACCTCATCACCCGCTTCAGGTGCCACTTGCGGCACCCAGTCATCAATTTTAAACGGATATAACACGTCTACACTTTTTATAACGCCTGATTGGCTTTCTGCGTCATAACTTTCTATAGTCCCAATCATCATCTTTCCTTAATCCTTATTATTTTTTAAGAGGCCGCTAGCGCTTGCTCTAAATCAGCTAAAAGATCGTCAATGTGTTCTATACCAATCGATAATCTAACCATTTCCTCAGTCACACCGGCTTTAACTAATTCAGCGGGTGATAATTGTCTATGCGTAGTAGAAGCCGGATGACAGGCTAATGATTTAGCATCACCAATATTAACTAAGCGCGTGAACAATTTTAAGGCATCCTGAAAGTTCTCACCGGCTTTACGACCCTCTTTTAAACCAAAGGTCAAAATACCTGACGCACGTCCACCCATGTATTTATCCACTAAAGGCTTATCGGCATGATCATCAAGCCCCGCATAATTAACCCAAGCAACTTTAGAATGACCTTTTAAAAATTGTGCTACTTTTAAAGCGTTTGAACAGATTCTATCCATACGTAAAGCTAAGGTTTCGATACCTTGCAAGATTAAGAATGAGTTAAAAGGTGAAATAGCTGCACCCGTATTACGTAATGGCACTACGCGAGCACGTCCAATATAAGCAGCAGGCCCTAACGCTTCGGTATAAACCACACCATGATATGACACATCCGGCTCATTTAAACGCTTAAAACGCGCTTTATGTTCTGCCCATGGAAACTTGCCACTATCAACAATAACACCACCAATACTATTGCCGTGACCGCCTAAATACTTGGTTAAAGAGTGCACCACAATATCAGCACCATGCTCGATAGGACGACATAAATAGGGAGATGGTACTGTATTATCAACAATTAAAGGCACCCCATGACGATGCGCAATGCCTGCTAACACTTCAAAGTCAGTAATATTACCTAAAGGATTGCCGACAGATTCACAAAAGATTGCCTTAGTTTTATCATCAATCAACGCTTCAAAAGCACTTGGATCAGTCTGATCAGCAAAACGCACATCTATGCCATATTGTGGCAACGTATGGGCGAATAAATTATAGGTGCCACCATACAGTGTTGAAGCAGAGATGATGTTATCCCCAGCCTCAGCAATGGTCATAATGGCATAAGTGATAGCCGCCATACCCGATGCTAAGGCTAAACCTGCTAAGCCACCTTCTAATTCTGTCACCCGTTTTTCCAAGACATCCGTCGTCGGATTCATAATACGCGTATAGATATTACCGGCTACTTTTAGATCAAATAAATCAGCGCCATGTTGCGTATCATCAAACGCATAAGATGTGGTTTGATAGATAGGTACCGCAACAGCTTTTGTTGTAGGATCGGGACTATAGCCCCCATGTACAGCTATGGTTTCTAATTTCATATGACCTATTAACCTTCTGCAGTCGTTGGGTCAATCATCGTTTTAATTTCAGCCACAGAATTAGCCGGAAAACCACCTTGCTCTGCATGTGCTCTGACTGTTGCTTCATCGGGCGCAATATAAACACAATACACTTTATTGTCGGTTACGTAACTTTCTACCCATTGAATTTTAGGACCCATATCAGAAAGGATACCGCAAGATTTTTGCGATATACCTTGTAAATCTTGCGCTGTTAAAGCACCTGCACCTGGTATTTCACGTTCTATAATATATTTTGGCATGTTCAAATCTCCTCAGTTATGGTTAGTTAAGTACCGCATGGCGTGTATTATTCTGGTTTTTCAAGCCTTATGCGTCCGCGAATAATATGACTGCGAGTCTTACTTTGTCAAAGACTATTTAAAAGACGCCAACCAATCGATTTATAGACAATTTTATGTAGCGTTAATGCTAGAATCTTAGCCTGTTTAGCTTCAATCCTATAAAATAGATGAAAACGCCCCTAGTAGACATTAAAAAAGCTTTAGAAAACGCCTTACTGCATGACGGCAGCATGGAGCAACTCTTATATGAATATGAGTTTGAAGATATTTTGCCCGAGTTAGTAGAAACGCTGACGGCCGATAAAGACGATTACTTATACGCCATCACCACACATAAAAATGACATTACCGGCATTGAAGATACGGCTATGGTGTTAATTGAAGCGTCTGGCGAAACCTATATCAATGAGTTGGCCAGAGATAAACTTAAAGAAATATGGGATGGGGCTTATGTAAAAAACATAAAGCAATTAATCCCTGATTATGCAAAACAACTGCATGAGGGTGACTTACCCATGAATGGCCTTAAAGCCGTTTAAGCTCTCGCTCCAAAAAGTGCCGTGCCGATGCGCACAATAGTGGAACCCTCTGCTATCGCGGCATTTAAATCGGCACTCATCCCGAAAGAAAAAGTGTCTAAGGCTGAATTATTTAGCGCTACAACCGATGCACGAAGCGCCTTAAAGGGCTGGCGCTGTTTCTCAAAATCCAATTCCGGCTCAGGTACCGCCATGACACCGCGTAAAATCAGATTAGGTAAAGCAGCAACTGACTGAGTCAGTTCAGCCAACTCTGCCAAGCGAATACCCGATTTAGTCTGTTCATCACTGATATTAACCTGTAGACAAATGTTTAAAGGCGGTAAGGTATTAGCGCGTTGATCACTTAAACGCTGCGCAATTCTAAAACTATCTACACTATGCACCCAAGAAAAGTGATTGGCAATCAGCTTGGTTTTATTGGATTGAATAGGCCCAATAAAATGCCAGGTAATGTCGTAAGCGCCTAACTCCTTTTGTTTACCCAGGACTTCTTGGCAGTAGTTCTCACCAAAGTGACGTTGCCCTGCTTGATAAGCTTTTGCAATCGCTTGCGCGCTTTTCGTTTTACTCACCGCAAGCAATAAAACATCCCCCGGCAATCGTGCATAACGTTGTTCAGCTTGAGAGATTTGCAGCAGAATGTCATTTAATTGGTTTTTAATCATCATCAATCAGGTAGAAAAAGAATACCTTTTAATTCTAGCTGATATCTTGGGTATCAGCGCATAAAAAAGCCAAACTTTCATTCATGACTATCCCAATACTTGAGAGTTAGTATCGTCGTACTAAAGGGTGTGTTTTCAACACAAAAGAGATGCTTATAGTGATAATACTGATGTGTTATTGAAAATAATCAGTGTTTGTTTCGCACGGTAATTTCAAAATCAGCACATCGTTGGATAACTCATCATCTTTAGCTATTAACTGTTTATAGTGTTACTGTGTGCTGTAAACCTTTAGCATAAGCTAAAGTGCAACGCTTTATAACTATAGGCTGGACAGCATGCCCCACAACAATAGTTATAGAATCCTATTCGCGTATCTAGAGAAACGCTATGGATATTAACGCATTATTAGCTTTATCCATTAAGAATAGCGCTTCTGATTTACATTTATCAGCAGGACTACCGCCGATGATGCGCATTGATGGGGATATCAAAAACATCAATGAAATAGCCTTAGATGATGTCTCCGTAAAGGCCTTAATTGATAGCGTGATGAATGATAAACAGCGTGTGGACTATCAATCGCTGTTAGAAACAGACTTTTCGTTTAGCCTATCAGGAACAGGTCGCTTTCGAGTCAATGCCTTTAATCAACACAGGGGATCTGCGGCTGTTTTTAGAACGATTCCTGAAATCATACCTACTTTAAAAGAGTTACAAGCACCTACACTTTTTGAAGACCTCACTACTAAACCGCGCGGCCTCATATTAGTCACCGGCCCAACGGGTTCTGGTAAATCTACTACCTTAGCCGCCTTAATTAATCATATTAATAATAGAGATTGTGCGCATATTATAACCATTGAAGACCCCATTGAGTTTGTACATAGCAGTAACAAATGCTTAATCAACCAAAGAGAAGTGCATCGAGATACTTTAGGCTTTAATGAAGCTTTACGTTCTGCCTTACGTGAAGACCCTAATGTTATTATGATCGGCGAAATGCGCGACCTAGAAACCATCAGGTTGGCTCTAACTGCCGCAGAAACAGGGCATCTAGTGTTTGCTACTTTACACACCAGCTCAGCCGCTAAAGCCATCGATAGAATTATTGATGTGTTTCCGGCAGAAGAAAAAGACATGATTCGAGGTATGCTTTCAGAATCATTACAAGCAGTTATCTCACAAACGCTAGTCAAAAAGATAGGCGATGGGCGAATAGCGGCTTATGAAATTATGATAGGTACCGCCGCTATTAGAAACTTAATTAGAGAAGCCAAGGTTGCCCAAATGTATTCAGCGATACAAACAGGCCGTAAAGACGGCATGCAAACATTAGATCAAAGTTTAAAAGAATTAATGGATAAGGGTTTGATCACTACAGAAGAAGCCTCAGTTAAAGCGGTTAATAAAACACTTTAACTGAGGCTGTTCAAGAAAAATATTTATAAAGAAAACAACTCGCGCATCTTACGACCAGGGCTTTCTGCCCGCATAAACGCTTCGCCCACTAAGAAAGTATAAATATCATTATCCAACATCAATTGCACATCTGCTTGGGTATGAATACCGCTTTCTGTCACAATCAATCTATCCGCAGGAATTTGTGCTTTTAGGCTTAAAGTGGTTTGTAAATCTGTCGCAAAGGTTCTTAAATTACGATTATTAATACCGATTAATTTAGTCTCTAAAGTCAACGCTCTTTGTAGCTCTTCAGCGTCATGCACTTCTACTAAGACATCCATGCCGAGCTTTACGGCCACATCATGCAACTCATGCATTAAGACATCGTCTAACGCAGCGGCTATCAATAAAATACAATCAGCCCCTAAAGCACGCGCTTCATAAATTTGATAGGCATCAATCATGAAGTCTTTTCTTAACACAGGCAATGGGCAACGCTCTCTCACCATTTGTAAGTAGGCTTCTGACCCCTGAAAAAACTCTTTATCGGTTAGCACTGATAAACAAGCCGCGCCATTCATCGCATAATCTTGCCCAATATACACAGGTTGAAAGTTTTCTCTGATCACACCTTGGCTAGGCGAGGCTTTTTTAATCTCCGCAATAATGGCTGGCTTTTTAACGAGTGTCTTAGCTTGTAATGCATTATAAAAACCTCTGGGTTTTTCAACGCCTGAAGCAATTTCTTCTAGATTAGCGATAGGCATGCCTAACTTGCGTCGGGCCACTTCTTCGTCTTTCTTTGCCAAAATCGTTTTTAAAATATCAGGGGTATCACTCATAATCTTTCTTATTATTTAATGTGTTTTTGAATAGGCGATTAAGGCATCGAATTTGGCTTTTGCTGCACCCGTTGCAATCACTTCTTGAGCTTTCTGTATTCCATCGGCCAACGTATCCGTAATATTGGCAGCATAAATTGCCGCACCGGCATTTAACAGCACGATATCTTTAGCCGCACTAGGCGTATTATTCAATACCGATTCGACCATAACCAAGCTGGATGCGGCATCGGTCACCGCTAAATCTTTTAGATAAGCGCGTTTAAAACCAAATTGTTCTGGACTGATAGTGTAAGTCAATATTTGCCCTGCCTTAAGTTCGGCTACATGGGTGTCAGAAGCTATGCTAATTTCATCTAAACCATCTTCAGCATTAACCACCAAAACATGCTGACTGCCGAGTTTCTTTAAGACTTGCGCTAAAGGTTCTACCCAGTCCTTAGCAAACACGCCAATAAGTTGGTTGGGGGCAGATGCAGGATTTGATAAAGGTCCTAAAAGATTGAACAGGGTTCTGACGCCCATTTCTTTACGAACTGTAATAGTGTGCTTCATCGCGCCATGATGCTTAGGTGCAAATAAAAAGCCCACACCAATGTTATTAACGCATTGCACCACTTGTTCGGTGGTTAAGTCTAAACTAACACCCGCCACTTCTAATAAATCCGCACTACCACAGGTACTGGATACCGAACGATTACCATGCTTGGCAACCTGCCCACCCGCTGCAGCAACCACAAACGCGCAGGTAGTAGAAATATTAAAAGTATTAGCACCATCACCACCGGTGCCACAAGTATCAATGACATGATCGCCTTTAATATCAACTTTGTTGGCAAGTTCTCGCATGACTTCTACTGCGGCGGCAATTTCATCAATGCTTTCACCTTTACAGCGTAAAGCAATCAAAAATGCCGACATTTGTGCATCAGTCACCTGTCCGGACATAATTAAACGCATCACCGCACGCATTTCGCCCGTGCTTAGATTTTGTTTATTCAGCAAGGTTTGGATGGCTTGTTGTATCGTCATTATTTAAATCGTAGAAGATAATTCTCTGAGAGAGTTATCTGACTAAGAAGTTTCTTAGTAAATCATGACCGTGTTCGGTCAAAATTGATTCGGGGTGAAACTGTACGCCCTCAATATCCAGCATTTTATGTCTCACACCCATAATTTCATCCAACTGCCCTGTTTCGTCTTGCGTCCAAGCAGTTACCTCTAAACACTCAGGCAAGGTGGATTGCTCAATGACTAAAGAATGATAACGCGTCGCGGTAAAAGGGTTAGTTAAGCCTTTAAACACGCCAATATCTTGATGATAAACCGCAGAGGTTTTTCCGTGCATGATATGTTTAGCATGAATAATATTGCCTCCAAACGCATAGCCAATACTTTGATGCCCTAAGCACACGCCCAAGATAGGATATTTACCGGCAAACTTTAAAATAGCTTCCACCGATATACCCGCTTCTTTAGGAGTACAAGGACCGGGGGAAATCACAATTTTATCGGGATTTAAGGCTTCTATATCAGCCACGGTCACTTGATCATTACGCACTACAGTAACGTCTGCACCCAATTCACCAAAATATTGAACTAGGTTATATGTAAAGGAATCGTAGTTATCAACCATCACTACTTTTACTGCGCTCATGCTTGCTCTCCTTCCAGTCCTGCTTCTGCCATACTAACGGCACGGAATATAGCACGACCTTTATTCATGGTTTCGTCCCACTCGCTTCTCGGTACAGAATCATAAACGATACCAGCACCCGCTTGGATATGTAAGGTTTTATCTTTAATAACAGCGGTTCTAATGGCAATAGCCGTGTCTAAATTACCCGACCAAGCAATGTAACCCACAGCACCCGAATAAATACCGCGTTTAACGGGCTCTAATTCATCAATAATTTCCATTGCTCTGATTTTAGGCGCACCACTGACTGTACCTGCAGGGAAAGTCGCTGCTAAAACATCAAAAGCATTTTTACCTGGCTGCAAGGTACCGGTCACATTAGACACAATGTGCATCACATGCGAGTAACGCTCGACTATCATTTTATCAGTCAGTTGCACTGAACCACACACAGAAACTCTACCTGCATCATTACGGCCTAAATCGATCAACATCAAATGTTCAGCTATCTCTTTAGGATCCGCTAATAATTCCTGCTCAAGCGCAATATCGAGCTCTGGCGTAGCACCCCGACGACGTGTGCCTGCAATTGGTCTTACCGTTACCGTATCATCTTCTAACCTAACTAATATCTCAGGTGATGAGCCCACGATATGAAAGTCATCAAGGTTAAGATAAAACATGTAAGGAGATGGATTTAAGCAGCGTAAAGAACGGTATAAATTTAACGGAGATGCGCTATAAGGAATAGACATGCGTTGAGACAATACGACCTGCATAATGTCGCCATCAGTTATGTAATCTTTAGCTTTTAATACCGCGTCTTCAAACCCTTGTTGCGTAAAGCCCGATACGAAATCGGCCTCTTCTACCTTACGAGACTGGCTATTCTTTTCTGGCTTTGCTAATACATCACGTAATTTAAAGGCTAACTCATTCACTCTAGCTAATGCGCGATTATAGGCATCGTCTTCATTAGGGTTAGCATGAGTCAACAATAAAACTTTACCCGACAAGTTATCAAATACCAGAATTTCTTCCGACACCATTAATAAAATATCAGGACAGCCCAACGGATCAGACTTTTCTACACCGCGTAAACGCGGTTCAATGTAACGAATGGTTTCATAACCAAAGTATCCTACTAGCCCACCATTAAATCGAGGTAAATCTGCTATATCGGGTACTTTATAACATTGTTTGAATTCTTCTATCCAGACTAATGGATTTTCATGTGCTAATTCTTCTAGAATCTGCGCATTCTTTTCGACACGAATTTGATTACCATGTATCTTAACGACGGTTTGACACGGCAAACCGATAATTGAATAACGGCCCCATTGCTCACCCCCATGCACTGATTCAAATAAATATGAATAAGCGCCATCAGCCAGCTTTAAATAGGCACTTAAAGGCGTATCTAAATCAGCCAACACTTCGCGACTCACCGGAATACGGTTATAGCCTTGCTGGGCATAAAGATTAAATTGTTCTGGAGTCATGGTGATTTTGTTATACAACGTATCAATAGTGTTTGGCAAAATTCGTATGCACTGAGTATTTTAAAAATACTTTGCTCTATATCGATTTTATAACCCTGTCAGAAAAATCTAACAGGGTTTTTAGCTTTAAAGTTTAAACGGCTAATGCCAATTCAGCCCGCATTTCATCAATCACTTTTTTATAATCTGGTTGATTGAAGATAGCTGAGCCTGCTACAAATGTATCAGCCCCTGCCGCTTTAATTTCACGAATGTTGTCAGTTTTTACGCCACCGTCAATTTCTAAACGAATGTTTAAACCACTGTCATCAATCCTGCTTCTTACTTGACGTAATTTATCTAAAGCTGATGGGATAAATGATTGCCCACCAAAACCAGGGTTAACTGACATCAATAAAATCATGTCTAATTTGTCCATTACATAATCTAAATAATGCAAAGGAGTACCTGGGTTAAATACTAAACCTGCTTTACAGCCATTGTCTTTAATTAATTGTAAAGTACGGTCAATATGTACAGATGCTTCAGGGTGAAAAGTAATGATACTTGCACCGGCTTTTGCAAAGTCTGGAATTAAACGATCCACAGGCTCAACCATTAAATGTACATCAATAGGAGCAGTAACACCGTGTTTTCTTAACGCTTCACAGACTAAGGGGCCGATAGTTAAATTAGGCACGAAATGATTATCCATCACATCAAAATGCACTATATCAGCACCCGCAGCTAAAACGTTATCTACTTCTTCACCTAATTTAGCGAAATTGGCTGACAAGATGGAAGGAGCAATCCAATTTTCGTTCATATTCTGTTCCTCAGTGTAAAATTGTATATTATATCTTTTTTTTAGCCGTTGATCTTGTTATAAAACAACAGCCTTAACATCATACAGGAAACCTATTCAATGAAACTAGTGACCTTTACTCACAACCAAATAACCCGTGTTGGCGCTGTAGTTGATGAGTGGATTGTTGATAGTTTCGGAGATAAAAACATTCCAGAGTCCATGATTGAATTTTTGACGCTAGGCGCAACTGCCATCCAAATGATGCAAGCCCTTATTAACAGTGGCAATTTTAGAATCGAACTTAAGCAAGTTAAGCTAAATAGCCCAGTGCCCAAGCCAGAAAAATATCTAGGTATTAGCCTAAATTATGCCGACCACATCGCAGAAACAGGTCGTGACCAACCCCAATACCCTAGCTTTTTTACTAAACAAAGTAGCTGCATTATTGGTGATGGCGACACCATCTATCAGCCCAAAGTATCAGATAAACTCGACTACGAAGGTGAACTCGCCTTTGTAATAGGCAAACGCTGTCGCCATGTACCGGTTGATAAAGCAAATCAAGTCATCGCCGGCTTTACCATTGCCAATGATATCTCCGTGAGAGACTGGCAGATGCATTCGCCCACTATGATGATAGGCAAATCATTTGATACTGCTGGGCCATTAGGGCCTTGGATAGTAACCTCTGATGAACTCAATGATCCACATAATTTAACAATTAAAACATGGGTCGATGATGAATTAAGACAAAATGCTAGCACTAATGAAATGATATTTAATTGCCATGAAATAATCGCTTATTTGTCCCAAGCTATGACGCTTAATCCAGGTGATATTATTACCACAGGGACTCCAAGTGGCGTTGGCGTTAAGATGAAACCGCGCGGTTATTTAAAGCCTGGTCAAACTGTTAGAGTGGAGATTGAAGGGATAGGCGCCCTAACCAATATCGTTAAGGCGGAACCTGAAACTTTAGCCATTTATTAACAACCTATTGCCCGATAAACCTTACCTGATATGGAAAAAGCTTAATTTCTTTTGCCATGAATTATCAACTGGCCTAGCAGGCAAAGGAAACAGTACGGTTACCTTAAGTCCCCCAAATTGAGAGACACCTAGCACTAAATCTGCGTTATGAATACCCGCAATACGCTGTACAATTGAAAAACCAAGCCCTGTGCCTTTTGCGGTATTTGCAGTTTCCACACAACGATGAAAACGCTCTAGCGATTTTTCATATTGATCTGGTGCAATGCCTGGGCCAGAATCTTCTACGCAGAGTTGCAAGTATTTTTCTTGACCTGTCACAGTTACCAAGACATCCCCCTTCTGGGGAGTATACTTAATAGCGTTATCGATAATATTACGAATCAAAATGGCTACTAAAGGACCATTCACGATGGCAGGCACCACATCTTCTTCTACAAATTCTAGATTAATCTGTTTTTTATGCGCCTCAGGCTCCAACTCAGTCATCACATGAATCACTTCTCGGTTGATCATAGTGTTTTGTTTAGTTAAGAACTCTGTATTAGATTCAATACGAGAAAAGGTCAGCAACTGCTGGACCATGTAAGTCATTCTGTTAACGGCTTGTTTAATTCGCGATAAGGCTTGCTTACGCACTTCCTCATCTGTCGTTCTTAGCGCCACATGCGCCTGTGTCAACAGCCCCGCCAAAGGCGTTCTTAACTCATGAGAGGCATCCGCAGTAAATCGACGCTCATGCTCAAAAGCATCCTCCAATTGCACAAATAGATTATTGATTTCATTAACAACCGGTACGATTTCATTGGGCAACTTTCTAATTGACAAGGGCTTAAGGTAACTCGCCTCTCGTTTAGCCACCGCTTTTTCTAATCTATTGAGTGGCTTTAATGACAAACCCACGATAAACCAGATCACTAATCCCAAAAACGGCAAGCCCACTAAAAACTGTAAGACTAATTGTGTAGAAATTTCATCCGTTAATTCAGCCCGGATCTCTTCCTTTTGCCCTACATGAATAACATATTCACCTGTCGCATCGGTAATACTGAACACATGCCACTCATGTCCATCAATCGAAGTGTCACTAAAACCATGGTCTGCAGATGATAAGGCAAAGTCAGGCGCACTATCTGATTTTAAAACCAGCCCTTCTTTTTTAGTCCATAACTGAAAAGCCACTTTTCTTTCATACTTATGACCTAAGGCATTGGCTTTTAATAAATCATCAAAAATAGGCCATAACTGTTCATCTATATTGATTCGACCAAAGCCATGCACAGAAAAAGTCGGTGCATTTTCAGACCTCAGTAATAAACCATCATCTTCTGACCAAAGTTGATATGCACTCTTCGTTTTAAACTTTTTCTTTAAGGCGTAAGAATTACGACTACCCGCCGTTTTTTCTTGTTCTTGTGTCCAATGACCTGAGAGAGCACCCTCACGAAACAAGCTATCCACAAAGGCGTTCAGCACCTTTGCTGATTGTGCTAACTCCGCATCAAAAAGATTGGCCACCTCATCACGGGTTACTTTATAGTTTAAATAAGCAGAGACACCCCAAATTAACATTGAAGCCGATAACAAACTAACTAATAATAATTGTCGTAGTGAATAGTTCATGATTCATCAAGATTATCGATAATGTAGCCCACTCCTCGGACCGTACGAATAAGAGCGGAATCTAATTTTTTTCTTAAATGATGTATATGTACTTCAACCGTATTACTTTCTACATCAGAGTCCCAAGAATACAAACTCTCCTCAAGACGTGACCGAGAGACTACTTTCCCGATGTTACTCATGAGAAAACTTAATATCTCAAACTCTTTTTGAGAGAGTTCTATTTTTTCATCGTTATAGGTCACCTGATGTGAAGCTGGATCTAAACTAATACCATTATATTCAATAGTAGGGGCACTTCGACCTTCACTTCGTCTTGCCAGTGCTCTTAATCGTGCGCAAACCTCATCCAATTCAAAGGGTTTAATAACAAAATCATCCGCTCCACTATCTAAACCCATAACGCGGTCTGAAATAGTATCTTTTGCGGTTAACACCATCACTGGCGTTTCATCTTTACGACTTCTTAGGGCTCGTAAAATAGACATACCATCCATGTCAGGTAAATTTAAATCTAAAACAATTAATTCGTAGGTATTCAGCTTTAAAGCTTCATCCGCTTGTCTGCCATTCGTTAACCAATCGACCGCGTAACCTTCCATTTTTAGGCCAACCACTAAACCATCACCTAAAATTTCATCATCTTCAACGAGTAAAAGCCGCACAAGCCCTCCTTAAACAAACACCATGCAAACATGGTCTTATTATGGCATAAGCCCCCCACTGTTATGCTAATTTGATAATGGAGAAAATTTTAAATCTTTATTATCAATACATTAAATATACTCAGATCACGAGCGATGAGTTTGTATCATAAGCCATGAAATGGCAATCAATTTGAGTCAAAGAGGAGACTTAAACACTTCCTGTAACTCTTTTAGGAAACTAAATCTTTATAAGTGGTGCTTTCTGAAAAACCAGGGAAATGCTCAACTTTTAAACATATATTAATTTATCGACTGATAAATAATAAGTTTAAGAGTACTATTAAAGGAAAATCTACTTTTTAGTACATATGGCTTATTCAAATAGGCCCCCATCATCTATCAATCTTATGTGTTGGTTTTAATTCAACAGATAAGATTAAGTTCGATTCTTATTTTTCTGAGAAAGAACACACAATACAGTTTATTCCTCACACTCACCTCATTAATGCGAATTTACTTGAGAGCTCTAACATTTGCTTTGTTTACACAAATAATGACTTTAGCATCGAAAATTTAATTGAGCTATACAAAAAAGATCTCATTTGTTTAATGGGAAAAAATGAAAGTTGCGCTCTTATCATGATTACAAATAATGCAATGTATTGCCTGCAACCCAACACGGATTGTAGTGATATTTAACGATTTATATCTAAAATACTCACTCAAAGTGTTACTTCAACTATTGAGGCTGATTGTTTATTTGATTCAGATAAAGGGGAGCTTTTATGTGCCGATAAAACGCCGATTCCTTTGACCAAAATGGAAACGACTTTATTAACCGCTATTATTAATGCTGAGAATAATTATATTGGTAGGGAGGAATTAATATCTCTGTTAAAACTCAACTTAAGCTCTAATTTCGATCTCATATTAAATACAACTATCTGTCGCTTAAGAAAAAAACTAGCTGATTTTAACTCATGTATAACCATTAAAACGTGGCGAAATAAAGGCTATTCCATTGAGGGCCCTAGCATTTCAATTAAACAACCCAAAGAAAAATGTCCTCATTGTTAGTCCGCTCGCAAATCTACTCCACTGTTACAGATTTCGCCAAATTCCTAGGTTGATCAACATCAGTACCTTTTAAAATTGCGACGTGATAAGACAATAACTGCAAAGGAATGGTATAAACAATCGGCGCCACCTCATTATCCACTTGCGGGATTTTTATAATTTGCACATTAGTATCTGGCGCACTAGCTAAAGTTTCATCCATAAACACGATTAGTTGCCCACCTCTTGCACTCACTTCCTGAATATTTGATTTCAACTTTTCTAATAGACTATTGTTTGGCGCAACTGTAATAACTGGCATATCTGCATCTATTAGCGCTAACGGACCATGTTTGAGCTCACCAGCCGGATAGGCCTCTGCATGTATGTATGAAATTTCTTTTAGCTTTAATGCGCCTTCCATTGCAATAGGGTACTGACTACCGCGACCTAAAAACAATGCATTTTGTTTTTCGGCAAATTGTTCCGCTAATACCTTAATCGTTTCATCTAACTTTAATACCGCTTCGATCTTACCGGGTAAACTAAATAATTCTGAAGTAATTTTTGCTTCTAACTCGTCACTTAGTTGGAAGCGTCTCCCTATTGCAAGCACTAATAACATTAAAGCCGTTAACTGTGTAGTAAACGCCTTAGTTGATGCGACACCAATTTCAGGACCCGCTCGTGTCATTAACACAAGATCAGACTCTCTAACCAAAGAACTTTCTGGGCCATTACACACCGCTATTGAATATTTGGCGCCTAGCTTTTTAGCTTCTTGTAATGCCGCCAAGGTGTCCGCTGTTTCTCCCGATTGAGAAATTGTCACCACCAAGGTGTCTGGTGCTAACACAGGGCTTCTATATCTAAACTCACTAGCCACTTCAATATTACAAGGCACTCTAGCCAGCTCTTCGAACCAATACCTTGCAACCAATCCCGCGTGATAACTGGTACCACATGCCAGAATTTGTACTGACTTAATCTTATCAAATACTTCCGTAGCATTATGACCAAAAGCAGATTCTTGTAGACGATTATTAATAAAGCGCCCCTCTAGGGTTTGAGATATCGCAAAAGGTTGCTCATAAATCTCTTTTAGCATGTAATGGCGGTACTCACCCTTATTAACGGAATCCGCCGTAAGCTGACTTTCTTTAACAGGACGAGTCACTATTTGATCGTTTTGATCATAGATAACAATTTTATCAATAGTTAACGTCGCTATATCGCCATCTTCTAAAAATATAAACCGCTGTGTAACGGGTAATAAAGCAGCGACGTCTGAGGCGATAAAATATTCACCTATACCAACACCGATGACTAAAGGACTACCTTTGCGACACGCAATTAAGGTCTCTGGATTGTCTGCATTAATAATACCTAAGGAATAAGCGCCTTCTAGTTTTGCAATAGTTGATTTAACGGCCGCTAATAAGTTAGTCGTGCTCTCCATAGTTTGGGCTATTTGATGCACTATCACTTCAGTATCTGTTTCTGAAGTAAATAGGTATCCATCTTCTTTTAATGCACCACGTAAATCTTCGTGATTTTCAATGATGCCATTATGCACCACGGCTAATTTATCTTGGCTAATATGAGGATGAGCATTGGCGGTACTTGGTTTACCGTGTGTTGCCCAGCGGGTATGAGCAATACCAATAGTGCCTGTTATTGGCTCAGCATGAATTAAATCTTCTAAACCTTTAACTTTACCTAGCTCTCTTTTCCTAAATATCGTTTGGACGTTTATAACCGCTAAACCTGCTGAATCGTATCCACGATATTCAAGACGCTTAAGCCCCTCAATAAGTATGGGCACTATATTACGTTGCGCTATACCACCTACTATTCCGCACATATTATTTATCCTTTTTGACGGGTCTTTGCCAACTCGCAATTGAAGTTTGTTTAGATCGACTTAATGTTAGCTGATTTTCAGGGCTGTCTTTTGTAATAGTTGACCCTGCACCAATAGTAGCATTCTTACCTATGGTTACTGGCGCAACTAATTGAGTATCAGATCCGATAAATGCCCCATCCTCAATAATGGTTCTAAATTTATTAACGCCATCATAATTACACGTAATCGTACCTGCTCCAATATTAACTTGGCTGCCCACAGTGGAGTCACCAATATAACTCAAGTGATTTACTTTACTTCCCGTTGCAATAGTAGATTTTTTAATCTCTACGAAGTTACCGATATGTACGTGATCCGCTAATATGGCTTCTGGACGTAATCTGGCATAGGGACCTACTCGACTGCCTTGACCCACCACTGCATTTTCAATTACACAATGGGAGAGTATTTCAACATCATCACCAATAACAGAATCTTTGATTTGGGTATTTGCACCAATCTTTACATTGTTACCAATACTATTTACACCTTCAAATATGACATTAACATCAACGATAATGTCAGTACCTAAATGTGCAATCTCGCCTCTTATATCAAATCTAGTAGGATCCAATAACGTAACACCTAATTCCATCAATTTCTCAGCCTGTTCTTTTTGATACACTCTCTCTAAGTGACTCAATTGCAGTCTATTATTAACACCTAAAACTTCATCTTCTGACTCTGCCAGCCTAGTATTTACAGTAAACCCATCATTGACCGCCATTTCAATAACATCTGTTAAATAATATTCACCTTGAGCATTACTGTTACCTAATTGACTTAACCAACGTTTTAAATCACCACCCTGCAAAGCTAAAATACCGGTATTACCTTCAGTTATTAACTTCTCTTCAGAAGACGCATCCTTCTCTTCAACAATTTTTAGTACTTTTCCGTCGGTGTTTCTAACAATCCGACCATAACCGGTAGGATTTGCAAGATTAACTGTCAGCAATCCAATTGATTTATCAGACACCAATGCAATCAGCTTCTCTACAGTAGCTAACTTTAATAAAGGGACATCACCATATAAAATCAGCACAATATCCTGAGCTTCAATTTGATCCGCTACTTGTTGTACTGCATGACCTGTACCCAACTGTTGTTTTTGTTCAGCCCAATTTGCATTAATACCTTGTAAGGCTTCTTTAACTAAATCACCACCATGACCATAAACAATCTTAATACTATTATTATTTAATTGACTGCTAAGCTCATAAACGTGCTGAAGCAATGGTTTATGAGCAATCTTATGCAATACTTTAGGAAGTTCAGAACGCATACGCGAACCCTTACCTGCAGCAAGAATAACTGTGGTGATTTTCATTTTTCTTTGACCTATTAAACAAAAAAACCCGAGAGTGAAAACACTATCGGGTTTTAAGAATTATTATGTTAAGCAATCTAACATTGACAATTGATACTAACTTATCCGCCGCGCTTTCTTAATCTATCAAGAGTTCTTAATTGCATGACAGCTTGTTGCAATTGAGACTGCGCTGTTGCGTAATCGATTTTACCTGATGAATCAGATAATGCTTCCTCTGCCTTCACTTTAGCCTCTAATACTGCAGCTTCATCAATATCAGCAGCTCTAACAGCTGTATCAGCCAGAATAGTTACTAAATGAGGTTGAACTTCTAAAAGTCCCCCAGAAATATAAAAGGGGTAACTTTCACTCTCACTTACTTTAACACGGACTTCACCAGGGTTAAGTTTTGTTATTAATGGAGCATGACGAGGCGAAATACCTAATTCACCCATTTCAGCAGGTGCAAAGATCATTTCGGCTAAGCCCGAAAAAATCTCTTTCTCTGCACTTACTATATCTACATGTACGGTCATGGTCATTTCTTCACCTATTGCAATCTACCCTCTGCCATTAAGCAGACGGAATCAAATTAGCTTTTTAATGTTTTCGCTTTTTCAAGCACTTCATCTATGGTACCCACCATATAGAAAGCTTGTTCAGGAATAGCATCATACTCACCAGCAATAATACCTTTAAAGCCAGCGATAGTATCTTTAAGTGATACATATTTACCAGGTGAACCCGTAAATACTTCAGCAACGAAGAAAGGTTGTGATAAGAAACGTTGCATTTTACGAGCTCTAGATACCGTTAATTTATCTTCTTCAGATAACTCGTCCATACCTAATATAGCGATAATGTCGCGTAGCTCTTTATAACGTTGCAAAATACCTTGTACGTTTCGTGCAACATCATAATGCTCTTGACCAATAACTAATGGATCAAGTTGGCGACTTGTTGAATCTAATGGATCAATCGCAGGATAAATACCTAACTCTGCAATCTGGCGTGATAGTACAACTGTCGCGTCTAAGTGAGCAAATGTAGTAGCAGGTGACGGATCTGTTAAATCGTCAGCAGGAACATATACCGCTTGAATAGAAGTAATAGAACCTGTTTTAGTAGACGTAATACGTTCTTGTAAAACACCCATTTCTTCAGCTAGTGTTGGCTGATAACCTACCGCAGATGGCATACGACCTAATAATGCAGATACCTCAGTACCCGCTAAGGTGTAACGATAAATATTATCAACGAAGAATAATACGTCACGACCCTCATCACGAAAATATTCGGCCATGGTTAAGCCAGTTAAAGCAACACGTAATCTGTTTCCTGGAGGTTCGTTCATTTGACCGTATACGAGTGATACTTTGTCAATAACGTTAGAGTCGGTCATTTCGTGGTAGAAATCGTTACCTTCACGAGTACGCTCACCAACACCGGCAAATACAGAATAACCACTGTGCTCAATCGCGATGTTACGAATTAACTCCATCATGTTAACGGTTTTACCTACACCCGCACCACCGAATAAACCTACTTTACCACCCTTAGTAAAGGGACATACTAAGTCGATAACTTTAATACCAGTTTCAAGTAATTCGCTTGCAGACGCTTGTTCAGCATAGCTGGGTGCTTCACGATGTATACCCCATTTGACTTGTTCGCCAATAGGTCCTTTTTCATCGATAGGCTGACCCAACACGTTCATGATACGGCCTAAGGTTTCTTTACCAACTGGAACTGAGATTGGAGCATTAGTATTGTTAACTAATAATCCTCTACTCAATCCATCGGTGCTGCCCATAGCAATAGTTCTGACAACGCCATCACCTAATTGCTGCTGAACTTCCAATACTAAATTAACGCTTTCTACAGTTAAAGCATCATATACTTTTGGCAGGTCTGTACGTGAAAATTCTACGTCAACGACCGCGCCGATAATTTGAACGATTTTACCCGAACTCATTGAGTTGTCCTCTAAGTGTTATGTCATTTTGCATGGGGCTTTCAACTAGCTCACAAGAGCCTATACAGCGGCGGCTCCGGCAACAATTTCTGAAATTTCTTGAGTAATAGCAGCTTGTCTAGCCTTATTGTAAATCAATTGCAATTCACCAATTAGGTTACCCGCATTATCCGATGCACTTTTCATAGCAACCATTCTGGCCGCTTGCTCACAAGCGTTATTTTCTACCAATCCTTGATATACTTTTGATTCTATAAATCGAGTTAACAAATGATCCAATACTTCTTTAGCATCTGGCTCGTAAATATAATCCCAATGGCCACTTAAATTTTCATCAAGTTCATGTGCGACCACAGGCAATAATTGTTCAATTGTTGGTCGCTGAGTCATGGTATTCACGAACTCATTACTCACAACATATAACTGATCAATTGTGCCAACTTCATAAGCATCAAGCATTATCTTTATAATACCCACGATATCGTGAAGATGCGGAGCATCACCTAATTTAGAAACTTGACCCACTAAATTTACTTTCAAATTACCAAAAAAACCAAAAGCTTTACTACCAATAGTACAAATATCAACTTCAACATTTGTGTTTTCCCATTGCATTAATTCAGCTAAAGTTTTTCTAAATAGATTTGAATTTAAACCACCACACAAACCTCTATCCGAACTCACTACAATTACACCCACTCGCTTAACTTCACGAGGGACTAAAAAAGTATGTTTATATTCAGGATTTGCTTGTGCTAAGTGCTTAATAATTTGGCCAATCTTTACAGAATAAGGTCTAGTAGCCTGCATCCTATCTTTTGTTTTACGCATTTTACTCGCAGCAACCATTTCCATTGCTCGAGTGATCTTTTGAGTATTCTTAATACTCGCGATCTTGGTACGTATTTCTTTGCCAACAGCCATTAGAAGACCCTTTTACCAGCTATGCGTGTTAATGAAAGTTTCAATTGCAGATTTCAATCCACTGCTAATATCATTATTGTAATCGCCAGTTGAATTTATAGTGTTAATCAAGTCTGCATGTTCAGACTTTAAATACGACTGTAATGCGGCTTCAAAATCAAGTACTTTGTTAACTTCAATTTTATCAAGATAGCCTTCGTTTGCTGCAAATAATGACACCGCCATTTGTGCAACTGACATAGGAGAATATTGATTTTGTTTCATCAACTCGGTTACGCGTTGACCACGTTCAATTTGCTTACGTGTGCTTTCATCTAAATCTGAAGCAAACTGAGCAAACGCGGCTAACTCACGATATTGAGCCAAATCAAGACGAGTACCACCACCTAATTTTTTAATGATCTTAGTTTGTGCAGCACCACCTACTCGAGATACCGATAAACCAGCATTTACTGCAGGACGAATACCAGAGTTGAATAAGTTACTTTCTAAGAAAATTTGACCATCAGTAATAGAAATTACGTTAGTTGGTACGAAAGCTGATACGTCACCCCCTTGAGTTTCAATAATTGGCAACGCAGTCAAAGAACCTGTTTTACCTTTTACTTTACCGCCAGTTAATTTCTCAACTTCTTCAGCGTTGATTCTAGCCGCTCTTTCTAATAAACGAGAGTGCAAATAGAATACGTCACCAGGATAAGCTTCACGACCTGGAGGACGACGTAATAATAATGAAACTTGACGATAAGCCCAGGCTTGTTTAGTTAAATCATCATAAATGATTAAAGCATCTTCACCACGGTCCCTGAAAAACTCACCCATTGAACAACCAGTATACGGTGCAATGAATTGTAAAGCAGCTGATTCAGACGCTGAAGCGGCAACGATAATTGTGTGAGCCATAGCACCGTGCTCTTCTAATTTGCGCACTACGTTTGCAATAGAAGATCGTTTTTGACCAATCGCTACATAGATACATTTAATGCCGGTACCTTTTTGATTGATGATGGCATCAATTGCAATAGCTGTTTTACCAGTTTGTCTATCGCCAATAATCAACTCACGTTGACCACGGCCTACTGGAATCATCGCATCAATTGATTTCAAACCTAATTGCACGGGTTGATCAACTGATTGACGAGCAATTACGCCCGGAGCAATTTTCTCAATCGGTGCAGTTTCAGTGGTATCAATAGCGCCTTTACCGTCGATTGGGTTACCTAAGGCATCCACTACACGACCTAATAACGCTTCACCAACTGGAACTTCT
Organism: uncultured Methylococcaceae bacterium; assembly: GCA_903917345.1. Classification (GTDB taxonomy): domain Bacteria; phylum Pseudomonadota; class Gammaproteobacteria; order Methylococcales; family Methylomonadaceae; genus Methylobacter_C. Next base: position 136,624 of record CAIXAE010000043.1, read on the forward strand.
AATATTTTACCAGTACATTTAACTGTATCGCCTTCAGTGATGTGTTGATAGTTACCTAAAACAACGACACCAACAGAGTCTCTTTCTAAGTTAAGTGCCATGCCGTAAGTGTTACCAGGAAACTCTAGCATTTCACCTTGCATTGCTTCAGAAAGACCATGTACTCTCACAATACCATCAGTCACACTGACTACGGTACCTTCTGTATGCGCTTCGGCACTTAAGTCGAAGTTTTCGATCTTCTTTTTAATCAGATCACTTATTTCAGATGGGTTTAATTGCATGTTCTTTATCTCACTCTCACTGTAGTGCTTTGTGCATATGTTGAAGTCGACCTTTAATTGTTCCGTCAATTACTCTGTCGCCTGCTCGAACCAGAACGCCACCAATTAATGTTTTATCAACAGCGACATTCATATGAATTTTTTTACCTAAAGCCTTTTCCAACGTTTCAGTAAAGCTTTGCTTTGCTTCTTTTGTTAAAGCATATGCTGACAATACTTCAACTTCGACATACCCTTCATCTTCCGCTTTATATGTCTCATAAAGCTTAGCAATTTGAGGTAACAACACTAAACGATTGTTGTGAACCAATAACTTCAGAAAGTTACTATTTTCTACTGTTACATGTTCTTGGCAAATATCTAGCATCAATTCTGCTAATTTTTGTTTATTGACTTTAGGATTATCAATAACTACAGAAATGTCTTCATTTTCAAGCACTGCTGACATAAAAGATAAACTCTGCGACCACTCTACCGTCGCATTAGTTTCTTTAGCTCTTTTAAAAACTGCAGCTGCGTAAGGTCTTGCTAATGTTGCCAATTCGCTCATTATGCTTAACTCAGTTGTTTAGAGACTTTAGTTATAATGTCTTGATGCTTTGCTTTATCAATCTCGGCATTCAAAATCTGCTCTGCAGCGTTTAAAGCTAAGTCAGCTACTTGTTGACGTAAGCCTTCTTTTGCTTGCTGCATTTCTTGTTCTATTTGTGCTTTTGCTGCAAGTAACAAACGCTCACCTTCTTTCTTCGCGGTGTCTTTTGATTCTTCAACAATTTCATTAGCACGCTTCTGGGCCAAAGTTACAATCTCTGAAGATTGCTCTTTTGCTTCTTTTATAACGCCTATTGCTTTCTTTTCAGCCAAGATAATTTGTTCTTGACCTTTTTCAGCAGCCGCTAAACCATCAGCAATTTTCTTTTTACGTTCTTCTAAAGAGTCAAATAACGGTGGCCAAATGTACTTCATGGTAAACCATACCAGAAGTGCAAAGGTTATCATTTGCCCAATCAGAGTAGCATTGATACTCACGATGCGTTCCTCTTGTTGCTATTAAATACGAAAGTACTATTAACCAGCTGCCGCAGCTGTAACAGCTGACAGGAACGGATTTGCGAATGTGAAGAATAATGCTAAACCAACACCGATCATAGTTACCGCGTCTAATAGACCCGCAACAACGAACATTTTTACTTGTAACATAGGAACCATTTCAGGTTGACGAGCAGCGCCTTCTAAAAATTTACCACCTAATAGACCAAAGCCAATAGCTGTTCCTAAAGCACCCATACCAAGAACTAGACCTACTGCGATCGCAGTCATGCCTTGTACGTCAGCAATCAATTTTGCAATTTCCATGAAACCTCCAAACGGTTATTTTAATAGTTAAAAGTGTAAAACAATAATTAATGATCTTCGTGCGCCATACTCAGGTAAACAATTGTTAACACCATGAATATAAATGCCTGAAGGGTAATAATTAAAATGTGAAAAATTGCCCATGGGAAACTTAATACAGGTTGAATGTACCAAGGTAACAGAGCAATCAAAATAAATATCAACTCACCTGCGTATAAATTTCCGAATAAACGCAGTGCTAACGAAATTGGTTTAGCGATTTCTTCAACCAATTTTAAAAGTAAGTTAAATGGTAACAACCATGGTCCAAAAGGTTGAAACATTAATTCTTTCGCAAAACCCCAAGGGCCTTTAATTTTAATACTGTAAAAGATAATCAAGAAGAACACAGATATTGACATTGCGAACGTAGCATTTAGATCTGTACTCGGTACTACACGTAAATACTCAATACCCATGATAGAACCAATCAACGGGAAAATATCTACAGGGAATAAATCCATGAAGTTCCACAAGAATACCCAGCAAAAGATTGTCAACGCCAAAGGCGCGATTAACTTGCTATGACCATGAAAACTGTCTTTAACTTGATTGTCTACAAATTCGATCAGCATTTCAGCAAAGTTTTGCACCAATCCTGGTACACCTGCTGTCGCTTTATCTGCAGCCATTTTAAAGAACCAAACAAAAAGGCCACCTAAAACAGCAGAAAAAAACAATGTATCAAGATGCAATGTCCAAAAACCTTCGCCAAAATGCAAGGGTGTTAGATGGTGAATAATATATCCAGTAGCACCTTCGGCAGCATGAGCTTCGGTAGACATTGTTCCTCTCTTTAAAATTAGTAAAAGTTAGCGCAGTAGTAACGCAAACCAAAAAACCGATAATGCTGTTATATATCCAACTAACAACGGTAATATTTCAATGTTAGGCAACTTGAAAACTATTAAAAACAATACAACAGTTATTATTAATTTTCCTGCCTCTCCTATATAAAAGGAGTTAAGTACTTTTCTTGCCGATCGCACAGTCGACTTATTGACGACTATTGCAAAAAAGAGATTAGGTATAAATGCTGCCACCCCGCCTAATATGCATGACAGGGCGTGATTATATCCCTTAAATATCAAGAAGCCAGATGAGATAATAATGCTTATCAAGAATTGATAAGCTAGAATCTTACTGACAGTAGACAATTTTCTACTGCTCACTCCATCTCCCCGACATAATAGCTTGAGGATTATATATATCGAACCTAATTAAATCAAGAATGATTGAGATCAAATCTCAATTAACTCAAGTTTATATTCATACATATTTGTAAAATATTATACCTTAATTATCTTAAGGTTATTAGCAAAAAATCCTTAATATCAGCACTAATTGTTAGCCAATAAAGATCAGAAACTTTAACTGATTAAATACTTGACGTTAACCTCGTTTCCGCTTCAGCGTATTTTTTTGCACAGAAACCAGTGACTTCTGATGGTAATAATGGACCAGGCGCTGTTTTATTCCAGTCTAAGGTTTCCAAATAATCACGTATATATTGTTTATCAAAACTAGGAGGACTTATACCCACTTGGTACTCATCTGCAGGCCAAAATCTTGAAGAATCTGGCGTTAACACCTCGTCAATTAAATACAACACACCTGCATCATCTACACCAAATTCAAACTTGGTATCCGCAATTATAATGCCACGCTCTTTTGCGTACGCCGCAGCCTCTTTATAAATCTTTAAACTTGCATTTCTAACTTGTTCTGCCAAATCTTGCCCCATTAAGGCGACAGTTTTTTCAAAAGACACATTCTCATCATGCTGATCTACTGCCGCTTTGGTAGACGGTGTATAGATAGGTTCAGGAAGTTGCTCAGCTTGCTGTAGACCTTCGGGTAATTTAATACCGCAGACTTCGCCCGTTTTTTGATAATCTTTCCAACCCGAGCCAATCAAATACCCTCGAACAATAGCTTCAACAGGCAAAGGTTTAAGTTTTTTTACTACTACGGCGCGACCTTCAACCTGTGCTCTTTCTAATGCGTCAGGCAATACATCTGCTAAAGTTAGATCAGATATATGATTAGGCATAATATAACCTAATTTATCAAACCAAAAATTTGATATACGGGTTAACACTCTACCTTTTCCGGGAATAGGATCAGGCAATATTACATCAAAGGCTGACAATCTATCTGTTGCTACTATCAACATATACTTATCATTAATATCATAGATATCACGCACTTTTCCACGCGCAATAAGCTTTAAAGATGATAAAGATGATTCATATAAAGCAACGGGGTTAGTCATAAAACCTCACTAAAAGATTAAAACAAGTACTACCGATCAATAGTTAACTGTTTTCGCAGCACCTAAAAATGCTGAATATTAACATTATTTTGCCAAAATCTGCAGGCTTATCATCGATAATGTTATCGTACGAATTGCTAAGTTTGCATAATCCACTACAATAATTTAATGCAAAACAATTCACCGACAGACAAAGCTCTATTTAGCGATTTTACTACCGACCAAGTCAGCCTTATTAAGCGTGCACTCAGCATTATTGAGTTTATTCCCATTGAGCCCAACTCTCACCTTCCCAAAAGCATTGATGTAGCTGAATTTTTGGACACTTACAACGTTGACGTTAATACTGTATTAGCCACTTTACTAACAGACCCCAGACTGGCAAAGTCAATCATCCCACTGGATATTAAAGCGGAATTTGGCGAGACGGTTGCCATCTTAGTTAAAGATGTTAACTGGTTAAACTCACTCAAAATCTATTCCCCGGCCGTTTCTGCCTCACCACATGAAGCAGAAACCTTAAGGCGCATGTTGCTATCAATGACCCATGATGTCAGGTCAATTCTAATTAAATTAGCCTATAGAATTCTTAGACTGCGTCATTTGCCTGATGAACCTGCAGAAATACGCCACTATATAGCCCAAGAAACCTTAGATATCTATGCCCCCATTGCCAACCGCTTAGGTATTCATCAAATTAAGTGGGAACTCGAGGATATGGCATTTAGATACATCAATCCTCATGATTACAAACACATCGCCAAATCACTCGCCTCCAAACGCCTAGAACGTGAAAACTGTATTGAAAGCTTTGTCACGCAATTACAAGCACAATTAACTGCCGAAAACATTAGCAGTGCCTGTTATGGCCGTCCTAAGCATATCTACAGTATCTGGAAAAAAACGCAGAAAAAGCATTTAGATATCCATCAGCTTTATGATCTATTAGCCGTGCGTGTCATTGTTGATAACTTGATCCAATGCTATACCGTACTCGGTATTGTGCATAGCTTATGGGACTATATCCCTAATGAATTTGACGACTATATCGCTAAACCTAAAGAAAATGGTTATCAATCTTTACATACGGTTATTCATGATGACGAGGGCAATCGCATAGAGGTACAAATCCGTACGCAAGCCATGCATGATTATGCTGAATTAGGTGTCGCCGCACATTGGTCCTATAAAGAAGGCGGCAAACAATCAGCCGCTTTAGAAAAAAGCGTCGCAACACTTCGTCAATTACTCCACGAAAAACAAGATGACGAGTCTTTATCAAGAGACTTTCATAGTGAACTCTTTAACGACAAAGTGTATGTTTTGAGTCCTGCTAATAAAGTGATTGAACTACCTAAAGGCTCAACGCCTTTAGACTTTGCCTATGCCATTCATACAGACGTGGGACATCGATGCCGAGGCGCTAAAATAAATGGCAAAATAATCCCCTTAACTTACCCGCTTAAGTCTGGCGAACAAATTGAGATATTAACCACCAAAATTTGTGCACCCAATCGTAATTGGATAAACCCCAATCTAGGCTACTTAAAAACGAGTCGAGCTATTCATCGAGTTAAAAGCTGGTTTCGTAATCACCAAAAAGTTGAAACCATCAATGTTGGCAGAACCATCTTAGAGAAAGAGTGCAAGCATCTAGGCATTAAAAATATCGACATGGTAGACCTGCTTAGTTTCTTTAAACACGCTAACTCAGATGATTTTTTTGAAGCCTTAGGCAGAAATGACATTAATGAACGCCAATTAGCAGGCTATTTAAAAATACCTGATAGTCCGCAACACACTTCATCATTTAGGCGTAAAACAACTTCCAGCGCAACGCCGTTAACACTATCAGTTGCCGGCATTAATAATATTGCCACCTCTTTTGCACATTGCTGCTCACCCAGCATTGATGATGCCATTATTGGTTTTATCTCTCACCATCATGGCATTACGATTCACCGAACTGATTGCAAAAACATCACTCAACTGGATAGTGACAAACAATCTCAATTAATTTCAGTCAACTGGGACACTCATCATTCTGATCCGAGCTCAGAAACTTAAAATTACGCCAAATTCAGTCGACGCGGTACTATACATCTATAATTTTCTATCGAACTCTCAGCTTCTATGCAAAACAGTTTAATTCTTATCGACGGCTCATCTTTTTTGTTTCGCGCTTACCATGCCGTACCTCCTTTATCCAACCCAAAAGGCGAACCCACCAACGCCATTTATGGCGTGTCGAATATGCTACGTAAGCTTATCAACGACTATCCGACTGAATACTTTACCGTCGTATTTGATGCACCTGGCAAAACCTTTCGTAATGAAATTTATGATCAATACAAAGCACATAGACCACCGATGCCCGATGATCTTCGTGTACAAATAGAACCCTTACACCAACTGATCAAAGCCATGGGCTTACCCTTGATAATGGAGTCTGGTGTTGAAGCGGATGATGTATTAGGCGCACTTGCACAACACGCGGCTCAACAAGGATTTAAGGTGATTATTTCCACCGGCGACAAAGACATGGCGCAATTAGTTACCGAGCAAATTATCTTAGAAAACACCATGTCTAACACCCGTATGGACAGACAAGGGGTTATTGATAAATTTGGCGTTGCTCCTGAACAAATTATTGATTATTTGGCCTTAATGGGGGACACCAGTGACAACATTCCTGGCGTACCTAAAGTAGGCCCCAAAACGGCAGCCAAATGGTTAGAGCAATATCAAACGCTAGAAAACTTAGTGGCTAATGCTGACAAGATCACCGGCAAGATTGGTGAGAACCTCCGCGCAAGTTTAGATCAATTACCTTTAGCCAAACAATTAACCACCATAAAAACCGACCTTAACTTGCCTTATGGCATGGCCGATTTAAAAAAACAAACCATCGATACAGAAGCACTAAAAGAAATACTGATCCAATTAGGTTTTTCGTCATGGGTAAAAACACTCGATAATCAATCAAGTCCAGCAACTCAAGACGCCTCATCTGCAACAGCCCCCGCAACAGAAGCTAAACCCACGATTATCCCTGGAACCTATGAAACCATTTTAACTCAGGAGCATTTTGAAAAGTGGTTGGCAGAACTTAACAATGCCGAATTGTTCGCTTTTGATACCGAAACCACCAGTCTGGATTACTGCAAAGCAGAAATCGTGGGGGTTTCATTTGCTGTGGTAGCAGGCAAAGCCGCTTATTTACCTTTAGCACATCAATACCCTGACGCACCTTTACAGCTTGATCGTACAAAAATATTAGCGCAATTAAAACCGTTACTAGAAAACCCTAACAAGGCTAAGCTCGGTCAAAATCTTAAATACGACGCTCATGTGTTGGCTAACCATGGCATATGTCTACAAGGCATTGCCCATGACAGCATGTTGGAGTCCTATGTATTAAACAGTACAGCGACCCGCCATAATATGGATGATCTAGCTAAGGAATACTTGGGCGTTACCACTATCCACTACGAAGATATCACCGGCAAAGGTGTTAAACAAATTTCATTTCAAGAAGTCCCTATTGAGCAAGCCGCGCCTTATGCCGCTGAAGATGCCGATATTACCTTGCAACTACATCAAACACTGATCACTAAGTTACAAGAACAACCCAGTCTTTTAAGCTTATATCAAGATATTGAAATGCCCTTGTTGTCAGTGCTTTCTCGCATTGAAAGCAATGGCGTATTGATTGATACCGGTATGCTGTCTCAGCAAAGCTTAGAACTTGCCAGCCAAATTGTCAGTCTTGAGCAAGCTGCCCATGAATCAGCCGGGCATGCTTTTAATTTAGGCTCGCCCAAACAACTACAAACCATTCTTTACGATCAACTCAAATTACCTATTAGAAAAAAGACCCCTAAAGGTCAGCCTTCTACTGAAGAATCTGTCTTACAAGAACTAGCATTGGAATACCCTTTACCTAAACTCATTTTAGATTATCGGAGTTTAAGCAAACTTAAATCCACTTACACCGATAAACTCCCGTTACAGGTCAATGATAAAACGGGTCGCGTTCATACTTCATACCATCAAGCCGTTGCGGCAACCGGGCGATTATCTTCTTCTGATCCTAATTTACAAAATATCCCGATTCGTAGCGAAGAAGGACGCAAGATCCGCCAAGCCTTCATAGCACCCGCCGGCTACAAAATTTTGGCGGCTGATTACTCACAAATTGAACTACGCATTATGGCGCATCTATCAGGTGATGCTGGTTTACTTAAAGCCTTTAGCGCAGGTGAAGATATTCATAAAGCCACCGCAGCAGAAGTATTTGGCGTAGCCCTTGAAGACGTAACTACCGATTTGCGTCGCTCAGCAAAAGCCATTAATTTCGGCCTCATATACGGCATGTCGGCTTTTGGTCTAGCCCAACAATTAGGCATAGATAATTCACGTGCAAAATCTTATATCGACCTTTACTTTGCCCGTTATCCAGGCGTTAAAAACTATATGGATAACATCCGAGCACAAGCACACGAACAAGGCTATGTCGAAACACTTTTGGGGCGCCGTTTATATCTACCCGAAATAAAATCTAAAAATGCCGCCCGCCGTCAGTATGCAGAACGCACCGCGATTAATGCACCCATGCAAGGTACTGCGGCAGATATTATTAAACTCGCTATGATTAGCACCGACCAATGGCTATTTAAAGATAAGCCAGATGCCAAAATGATTATGCAAGTACATGATGAATTGGTATTTGAAGTAGCGGAAGATCAACTAGAAAACTGTAGCAACGCCATCAGAAAACTAATGTGTACAGCAATCGAACTCAACGTACCTTTGCTCGTTGATATTGGCATCGGCAACAATTGGGACGAGGCACATTAAATATTTTTAAAGCAAAGGAAACTTTTAATACTTATTAGCGTCCTACCTTAGCAATACCTTAAAGATTGCTTCAGTCGCCCCTCTTCAAGCATACGACTGAAACCTTGATGCCTCAAAGACTTCGTCTCTGAGGCATTTTTTTATTCTATAACCCCAATCATTTCATCTAAGTCGCCTTCAGCTAGTTCTTCTGAACTAAACAAGGCATCTAAAGCGGCGTGCACTTCATCAATACCCATCTTTTTTAAAGATGAAAACAACTGAATCGTCATCCGGATATGAGTATCTTTCAACTCTTTTTGCACTTGCAATAAAGTGTTCTTTGCTGCCCCATAAGTTAACTTATCCGCTTTAGTCAGTAAGATATGTAACGGTAAACCGGTATGTTGACACCATTCCACCATCTGCCAATCAAACTCCGTTAAAGGATGACGCACATCCATGACTAAAATAATCGCACACAAAGATTTACGCTTCGTTAGATACTTCTCCATCAACTCATGCCATTTCTTTTTAACGGCAACCGGCACTTTTGCATAACCATAACCAGGCAAATCCACGAAACGATGTTCTGGATTAATCTCAAAGAAATTAAGCATCTGGGTTCTACCCGGTGTTTTACTAATCCGTGCTAGGCCGTTTTGACGCGTTAAGGTATTAATAGCACTCGACTTGCCTGCATTAGATCGACCTGCAAAGGCAACCTCTCTACCCTGATCTGCTGGCGTATCCCTGAGATCGGGTGAACTATTAATAAATTTTGCCTGATGATAAACTGGATTCATCGTTGCCTCGCTTAAGCGTGTTAATTAGGGTAAAATCTGGCAACACTCTGTAGCCTATCTTGATATATTAGGCTTAGACATAATAATAATTACTTTATTACAAAGGGGATCCCGATGAAAAAAAGACTGCAGGCAGTTTTATTTGCCTTAGCGTTAACCAGCACTTCAAGTATTTTACATGCAGAAGGCTCTATTGACGCAGGAAAAGAAAAAGCCGCCCTATGTTTTAGCTGTCACGGAGAAACAGGTAACAGCGCTGTTGCTACATTTCCTAAGCTAGCGCAACAAAATACCTCTTATTTAGAGAAACAATTACAAGCTTATAAAGACGGCACACGTAAAAATGCCATGATGTCTGCTGTGGTCACACACCTTAGCGCAGATGACATTAGTGACATTGCAGCCTATTTCTCTGCACAAGAAATCACAGCGAATCCAATGCCTCTTGAAGATGAGGATGAAGACAACAAAAAAACAGTCAAAGAACTGATTGCTGAGGGCAGTGATTTATACCGTAATGGTGATTTAGAACGCGAAGTATCTGCCTGTATTGCGTGTCATGGTCCTTTTGGTGAAGGTAACAAACCCGCTTCATTCCCTTCTATAAAATCTCAACATGCCGATTACTTGATCCAAACACTCAAAGACTTTAAATCTGGCGTACGTAGTAATAATCCAGAGAACATGATGCATATGATTGCAAAAAAGATGACGGATGAAGAGATAAAAGCCGTTTCTTATCATATATCAATGAAGAAATAAAAAAACCAACCTCCTTTAAACACGATTTTGATAGAGACTTGATCCATGCTAAAAAAACTACTAAAAAACGCATTAGCTATTAGCTTATTAGGCTTATCTTTTACGGCAACGGCTAATGAACAAGGCTATGAACCTTTAACACCCGCACAACCGACTCAATCTGCTGATAAAGTCGAAATCATTGAATTCTTTTGGTACGGCTGTCCACATTGTTACGCTTTTGAACCCTTAATTGACAAATGGTCAAAGAGCCTACCTAAAAATGTAGAGTTCATCCGCCAACCCGCCGTATTTAACGAAGTTTGGGCTAAACATGCTAAAGCTTATTACGTAGCTGAATCATTAGGCATCGTAGAAAAAGTACATGCTGATTTGTTTGATGCTATTCAAAACAAAAAAGAACCCTTAGATACAGAAGCCTCCTTAGCTCAGTTTTTTGCCGCTCACGGCGTCAGCGAAGCTCAGTTTAAAGAAGCCTACAGTTCTTTTGGTGTAGATTCAAAAGTTCGCCAAGCGCCCGTTATTGCTGCAAAATATGGCATCACTGGCGTACCGACTGTGATCATTAATGGTAAATACAAAACCAATGGCACAGTAGCCGGTTCTCATGAAAAAATGATTGAAGTGATGAACACTCTCATCAAACAAGAAAGCGCTAAAAAGTAACGCCATCAAAAAAGGGTGGGTACACTGTCGTGTACCCACCCTTTTTTATGCCCTTAAGCTTTTAAAACTACCACATTAAATCATCTGGGATCTGATAGTTAGCGTAAGGATCATCTTCAACCGCTACTGCTTCAGTCGATTGCTGATAATTCACAATCACGATCGCCGCATCTCGATCGGCAATCTTATTGGCTACTTCAGTAGCCACTACCTCATAACCCGCACCAAACTTAACAACCGCTAAGCGACCTTTAATAATCAAGTCACGCATCGCCTCTGTCACATATAAAGTCTTTACTTTATTGTCATCGGTAAAATTGTATGCCACACCGTCAGTATCTCGAGTTTGTTTATTAAGCTCAATCAGTTGCTTAACCTGAGCGGCTAATTGCTTTTGTTCTTCAATGTGTTGTTTAGCCAAATTAAGCTCACGGTCTCGCTCAACCTTTTCTGCCAACGCTTGTTTAGCTAATTCTTTAGCCTCGTCCACCACCACAACTTTATTATTACGCTGTTGCTGTTCTTGCTTACGCTTATCGGATTTTATGCTTTTGGCCTTAGCATTACTCACCAAACCAGATTTTAACAACTGCTCCTGCAAAGATAATTTTTGTTTACTCATACCCTACTCGTGCTTTAAAAATATATTATCTGTCGGTTATTTTAATACTAACAACTAAGACACTCATATCTAATTAAACTCTAGCATTATCGTTCATCACGATCTTGTCTAATCAATGCCTCTGAAGAAGATATCAAACTACCCGCCTACAAAGAACGTTAATCAGCATGTTTAGGGCGTTTTTCAAACTTACGCACATAATCTGCCAACTGGAGATTTTCTTTTACCTCATCATGAGGTATCAACAAATACTTCCATGCTTTGCCGCCGTTTTTTAGCAGATAATTACCGGCATTTTCACACCACTTAAGGGCGGCATCCGCCTTAGCTTGTACTTTGCTATCAGTCATTTCGGCTTGTGACTTAGTTTCAATCATCAACACATAGTCATTGGTTTCAGCAATAAAATCGGGGATATATTCTGGATGTTCAGTACCGTCTTTATAGTAAATCTTAAACTGACCTTTGGCGGGTTTAAACCACTTTTGCGCATCACGTTCTAAAATAACCGCAAAACGCCGCTCAGTATCTGAGTCAAATTTCTGTAAGGGATATAAACATTTACTAAAATGTCCAAACAACATCTGCTTTATTTTGCTTTTCTCACTGACCGTATCACGATAGGAATGGATTGTTTGATCAGCAGCCACCGTATATGCACAGGGTTTTAATGGCGTAAAGCCACTACGCACTTCAACCTCATAAGTATCAGCTTGCTCCCAAAAGTGTTCAGCCATCTGGGTATGAATCGTTTTAGCTAATAATTGCCGATGGTGACTCAGCACATTATTCACCTCATCTTCTGATAGATAGCTCTGTAAATACACAACCGCTTGCGCCGCCAACTCATAAATTAACTCGGCATGATCATCATAAGAAATATCGTCATAATCTATTAAGGCGTGCACAATATAATCTTCTGGCTTAGCTTCAACCAAGCCAATCTGTGCGGACATAAATTCTTGCTGATTAGTCTGCAAACTTTGAATAACGATATCTCTTTCTGACGGTTGCAGATTTAAACCGCTCAGATTCAAAGTAAACGGTTTATAGCCATAACTAACTTCGCCTTTAGGCACCACAACCACACGTGGAATATCAATCGTATGATTCACCATTAGCGCGGTTGTCTTTGCCACAATATCAGCCACATCAACCGGATGATCAGCATCAAATAAAGACTGTTGACCTAAACTTAACTGCTCATTAACTGCCTGAATAACTAACTGTTGCACCTCAACATTTAATAGCGCTTTACTAGTCGATACAGTGGTAGGGCTGTGTTGTAGCTTGTTTAATTCGACAATAACGGCCTGCGCCACGGCGGTTTCAGCAACACCGCTAAATACTGGGGCTACGTTAGCTAAATTGGTATAAGTAACACCCTCAGTTTTACCACTAATGAGCCCTTCAAAGGTAGAACTCACCAGCACACTTGCTGTCTTTTCTACATCAGAAGGGGCTTCAAGAATTACTTGCTGTAAGCGTAATGGATTTTGTGGATTATTGGCTTCATCAATAATCTCTTGAAATCGATCATGAGCCACAATATTCAATCTATCAACCGGAACTACCCCTGTGCGTTTTCCATAAGGTAAACGCAACCCCCGCCCAATTGATTGCTCAATCAATGTGCGTGCATTGGCGGCCCGTAACGGCACAATGGTATATAAATTAGTCACGTCCCAGCCTTCTTTCAGCATGTTAACGTGAACAACCACCTCAGTAGGTTCTTCTCGACTTTCCACTGCCAACAAGCGATTAATCATTTCTTCTTCAGCCGCACCGGATTTACTGCTATCGACTTGAATAATTTTACCTTTGTATCGACCGTCAAAAAATGCGGCCGACTCCATTAGGTCTAATAACTGTGCGGCGTGCGTGGTATCTCTAGCAATGACCAACATAAAGGGTTTTACAACGGCAACAGCGTTTTCATGGGCATAGGTTAACAATTCAACCTTAGTGGCCTCGTGTAGCCGAATACCATCCATCAATTTGATGCGTTCGACTTCTTCTTTAGTATGTTGCGAGGCATCAAAATTGCGCTGTGTAACCACGGCGGGTTCTTTAACAAAACCATCATCCATCGCGCGTGCCAATGGATAATCAACCACCACATTCTTAAACGGCACGGGGCCTTTATTGCTTTCTGTAAAAGGCGTCGCGGTTAACTCTAGCCCTAACAGGGGTTTTAACTCATTTAAGGCTCGCACACCGGCATCAGCACGATACCGATGCGACTCATCCATTAACAGCACTAAATCGGGCAACTCTGCTAAATAATTAAAATAACTATCCCCCAGATATTCCGACAAACGTTTAATTCTGGGCGACTTACCGCCACGCACTTCAGAGTTAATTTTAGAGATATTAAAAATATTAATCGATATGGACGTAAAGACATCCAGCGCCCGGCCTTTTACTTCGTAGTCATCACCGGTGATAATTTTAGGGGAATTAACCGCAAATTCAGCAATGCCTTTAAAAACATATTTTGGGGTATTGGGGGTAAAGTCGGCGATGAGTTTGTTATAAATAGTTAGGTTGGGCGCCAAAACAAAAAAATTACTGATGCCATGTGCTAAATGCAGATAACTAATAAAAGCACCCATCAAGCGCGTTTTACCGACACCCGTGGCTAAGGCAAAACACAAAGATGGAAAGTCGCGCTCAAAATCAGTTAAGGTAGGAAACTCAGTTTTTAAAGTTTCTAATAAATCCGTTATATCTCGCTTTGAATGCAGAACATCCGGCGTCGCGGCAATCGCTTTTTGCAAAGCCGCTAAAGACTCACGTTGCGGCGCTCGTAAGCTTAAGCGCCCTGAAACTGTTTGAACCACTTTTTCACTCATCATTCTTTACCAAAAAGATCATGTTGGGCATCATTGACTTGCTTAACGCTAGATTTGATTGGTTTAACAATATCTGGTTCAAGCATAGGCTCTGCCATTGGCAAGTTCGCTACATTTAAGCTGTAATCATCATGCCCCCATTCACAGCGAGACAACACCATCTTGGGGATTTTCTTTAAGGTAAGATTTTGAAACTGATCCGATTTGCCCCGAAACGCTGTACAACACACTAATAGAGAACGATCACCGCCCACTTCGTCTGACAATTCTTGTAATTGTTGATTCGATAAGTTTTGAGTGGTGACATAAATAAAATCGTGCTCTGAGGAATAGCCATGATTCCACCATTGCGTCTCAGAAGGCGCAGACGTAAACCCTTCTAATTTACATAAGGCTTCTGCCAACATGGTTGGATTATAGTTTTTATTGACAACCCAGTTACCCCAACGGTCTTGTTCCAATAAGGAGGGCGCCAAACAGTAATACCGAAAACCACCACCACCTTGCCAGTTAACGGCTTTGGATATGCCACCTTGATCTTCACCGTCGATAACTTTTTTAAGGCGCGGGATGATGTGTGTGTGGCAATGTTCACCCAATTCAATCATGATCCAACGACGCCCCATTTTATGGGCGACTGCGCCAGTAGTGCCAGAGCCTGCGAAGGAATCTAGGACTAGATCGCCGGGGTTGGTGGCAATATGTAAAATTCTATGTAAAAGTCGCTCTGGTTTTGGAGTATCAAAAGAATTGTTTCTACCAAATAACGTTGAAATTTCTTTCTTGGCTTCATCTGTATGCCCTGAATCTTCATGTTGCCACCATGTATTTGGAACAATAGCTGATGATTCTTCAAGGAATTGCTTAAATGATGGAGCTCCATCACCAGACTTTCCAAAATAAGCCAAACCTGCGTCAACGATTTCAAGCCATTGTGCTTCTGTCCTCGACCAACAACGTCCAGTAGGAGGAATTCTTACTTTCCCAGTAGGAGTTGTTATTGGATAACTAAGATTTTCTCGGATATTTGGCGCATCCCAAGGGATAGCTCGCCATGCTCCACGCTTATCATTATCTGGATTTTTATACTGTTTATTCTGTTCTTCTGTACGAGGCAATCTATTTCGGATAGTTTTCCATCGGTTAGGATTAATCGCATAAACCAAAATATGGTTGTGTGATAAAGAAAAAATTGCATCATTAGAACGTGAATAACGGCTTTCCCAAGGAATATTTGCAACAAAATTCCCCCGCCCAAAAATCTCATCACACAACACTTTCAAATAATGCGCTTCATTATCATCAATAGTAATCCACAACGAACCATCCTCTGATAACAAGGAACGGATAATCTCCAAACGGTCACGCATCAACGACAGCCAGATTGAATGCTCCAAACCATCATCATAATGAGTAAAAGCACTGCCGGTATTGTAAGGCGGATCAATAAACACACACTTTACTTTGCCCGCATACGCTTGTTCCAAAGCTTTTAACGCCAGCAGATTATCACCAAATATCAACTTATTATCGAACTGGTCACACTCATTAACCCACTGTTTTGCATGATACGACAAGCTGGGGTCTTCTAATAAGATGCGCGGTTCCAGCTTAGGGCGTTTGTCCTTGCCTATCCAAGTCAGTTCCAGTTTGGTTTTACTCATTAAATTAATCTCATATTTGTAGCGCTTGAATTATTAACTCTATAATAAATGGACCGATAAATCTGAAACAGATTTTTATTCCAAAACTCTTTTTAAAACCCCTAAAATTCTTCAGATAGTTTTGCCATTTTTAAGCTTCCATATTTCTTTTTTTATTCTGCAACATTCCATTGAGAGATAAACTTAAAACAAAATACAATCTATTAACTTGACATAACAACATGACCATTTCATACTTACTCCATGGACTAGGGATTCTTGGTCGGCATAAAGCCTCGGTGGAAGCACCGGGGCTTTTTGTTTTTTAGGGGAAACATTTTAATCCCCAGCCATTAATATTGCCGTATGGACTCTTATAAAACTTTGGTCGTAATACATCGAAGGCACGATTCTGTTGTTCTGGCTTCAAAATACTTAAACCTACTGGGCGAGCGATCAAATCCGCAAACTGCAATCCTGATGAATTACTTTTCTTATCTGCAAAAATAAGTTCAAACGGGTAGGCGTGATGATGGTAATTGGTGCCCGCACAAATACGTCGAAATTCTAACTCCAGCTCATTATCTTCAAGCTTTCCTCGCTGCTCAACGACAATATGAGCCACATCCTCATGTGCATTCTCACTACGCAAAAAATTATATACCCGCTCCAAACCAAACCCTAAAGCCACGTGATAAGGATTGCCTGAGGGACTGTAACGCTCACGATAAGGTTCTTTATTAATCAACGTTGTTATCAATGTAAACGGACTGGTTTCGATAATGTCAGTTAACTCCGATAGAAAACCCTGTTTCAACTCTTTGCTTTTTAGAAACTTAAAATCACCTCTATCTCTACGAATATCCGTTTCATGCAAAATAACTTGATCATGACCATAATGTTTAAATTTAAAACGCTGTAATGCTGGCACAATTTGTTTAGAGTAATCAGCCTTCTTAAAGATACAAAAAGCCAATACGAAAATGGGGTAATTAATATCGATAGTTTTTAATCCATGATCACCACTTTCATCAACGTACACAATGTAGTCAGAAAAATGTGCTGTCATCCCTGAACGCTCCAATTAATAGTAAACAAATCTTCACTCCCAACTTTCTGATTAAGCTTACTTTCAAGCTGTTCTATTAATGCTTCTCTGCGCTCATCCACTTCATCTTGTCGATCAAACAACTCCTTACGCTGTTTGTTACGGCTACGCTCTAATTCATGTTGCTGCTTTTGCCATGATAGTTTTTCTTCTAATGTCGGAGCTATCTTTGCTTGGCGCCGTACTTCTTTAATTTGCTGATCTATTTCTTTAATGCCCTGCTCAAGCCCCACCTTTAAATCATCAGCCCAATGATCCAATTTATTAACTTCTTCTTCAAAAAAAACCAAATTCCGACTGTTTACCGTTTTGATAATATCATTTTTGGCACGGCTTAGCGCCTCCTCAAGTTGTGTAGTGACTATGACGCTTTGCGGATGACATTTAAGGGCGGGTAACTGCATCAATTTTTGTGCTGTTTCCGCTGGCAATAACTGACCATCAGAAGTTTCTGCGACAAAGATCAAATGATCTTCACATCGCTCTAGCGCTTCTATATTGAAGCGTTGCAATTTTAAAGTACCTGATTGGCCTAATAGTTTCTCTATTACACTAATTTTTGCACCATGCGCCGCATAATCAAAACATAGATGGGCTGTTGGTGTAGGCGTATGTTTTGCAGTATTTAACACCCATTCGCCCAATGGATGATTGAGTCGATAAACATGACTACTGTGCGAGGCTAAATTTTGCTGGCGAGCAATGAGTTGATATTGTCCTAACGGCGCTTCATTGATGATATTTTGTTTAAGGTTAAAGCAATGTTGTGCATCATCAAAGCTTGCATAGGATTTGAGTTGGTGCTGTGTTACAGCCCAAAACCATCGGCTAATTTTATCTAACCGCTGTTCTGCTGCATCCAGTTGCAATTTAAGTAGGTTATGGATGTCTTCATCAAAATTATCTAACAATTGCTGGCGAGTCTCCTGCATTTGTTGATTAATATCAGCTTCCATTTCCTGTTGTAACTGACTAAAAGCTTTTTCAATTTGTTCGGTACTTCGACAAGTTTCGTAAATTGCTTGGATGCGCTTTTCAAAATCCAGCCCTGATTCAATCGAGCCTAAAACATCGTCAGAGGCCCCAAAGACCCCATCAAATAAATGGAACTTATCGGTTAATAACTCAAGTACGCGTTGATCGGCATAATTACTTTGGTTAATAAAATTGATAACCACCACATCAAATTTTTGACCATAACGATGGCAACGACCAATGCGTTGTTCTATGCGCTGAGGATTCCAAGGTAAATCATAGTTGATGACTAATGAACAAAATTGTAGGTTAACCCCTTCAGCTCCGGCTTCTGTGGCTATCATTATTTCTGCATCAGATTGAAAATAATCAATCAATGCCGTTCGTCTATCAATTAAAGCAGAACCGGTAATTTTGTCTGAAGCTTTATTTTCTATTAGCCATTGTTGATAAATCTGTGTCGTTTCTGGACTATTATTGGTGCCGTTAAACGTCACTAACTTATCAGCATAACCATTGGCCGCTAAATAACGTTGTAAGTATTCTTGAGTGCGTTTTGACTCGGTAAAGATAACCGCTTTACGGGGCGCCGCCATGGTAGCCATTTGTTCAAAGCCTTGATTAAGCGCAATCAATAAAGCTTGGGCCTTACTATCATCACGGATTTGTTCAGCTTGCTCAATAAGGCTCTGTAACTCCATAATTTCAAGCTGTAATTGTTCCTGATCAATTAACTGTTCTGGCTCGTCTATACGATTACTATCTAATTCTTCCAGATAATCAGTTTCAAGATCATCACCTTCTATCAGTTGGGCAATAAAATCAGCTTCATCTTGTGTATGTTCATGAAGGGTTTCTAATCTAGCTTTGATGGTAAGCAAGGTATTGCTAACAGCGTGAGTACTGGAAGCTAATAATTTACGTAAGATTAATCCTGTTAAATGTCGCTGACGTTTAGGCAAAGCATAACTTTCTTGTCGCTCTAGTAAGGCGGTAATGCCATTATAGAGTTGCATTTCTGCATGAGAAGGCGTGAAAGGTACGGTGATAGCCTTACGCTGTGTATACCGTATATACTCTAAAACCTGTTTACGTAAGGTTCGTTTTACAAAGCCTTTTAATCGGTCTTTAAGTTGACCGATTCCTTCATTTCCCATGTAGTGCTGGCGAAATGATTTTTCATCGCCAAAAAGATGCTCATCCAGTATTGTTGAGAGCCCATATATCTCCAATAATGAATTTTGTAATGGTGTTGCTGTAAGTAGTAATTTTTGTCTGCCGTGTAAAGCGCGTTTTAAAGACTGCCCCATTTTGTTGCTTGCTCGATAAGCATTGCGTAATTTATGGGCTTCATCAATAACGACTAGATGCCAGGGCTCAATCAGTAATGCTTCTTCTAATCGAGCGGCAAAATGATACGAGATAATATTGATGCAGTTGTTGTTAAGCGGATTAACCACCTCTTGTTTCTTTAATTGCCGCCAAGTATTAGCATCAAGCACCTGTGATGGTAGGTTAAATTTATCTTTTAATTCTTGCGCCCATTGCTTGCGTAAAGCGGCTGGGCAGATAATCAGTAATTGACGTTTACGTTCGGCCCAATACTGACAAAGCACTAAACCTGCTTCAATGGTTTTTCCTAAACCCACTTCATCCGCTAAGATCACGCCTTTATTAAAGGGATTATGCAGGGCAAATAGCGCGGCATTAATTTGATGTGGATTTAAATCAACTGTTGCATCAAATAAAGATTGGGATAATCGGTCTACACCATTATCTGCCGATTGACGGGTTAACTCGTAAGCATAGTATTTAGCGTGGTAATCCGTTATTTCCCTTTGCATGAGTGGTTCCTAAAATATCTACGCTGCTTTAAATTCAAAATAGGGGGTTAATAGTTTGAGTGAATTCGTTGTTTTTTTATACCACAATCATCCATTACCTAATTTATTTTCACAAGTAATATTTTTACACTGTGAACTTAATTAAAACCAAAAGAATTATCTTTTAAGATTTTTATAATTCAACTTAGATTTTACCGAGCCTAAAGCGCTAATTCTGATTCATGTTACGGCGTGCCTCGACTCTTATCACACGGCTCTGCGCTCTTGCGACATGTCTCGAGCACCTGTTGACAAGCTTTGAGCAGTTGGCGACACGTGTCGAGCAGTCTGAAACACGCCTAGCACTCCTTGCGACACGTCACGCACTCATACAATGTATGCCGACAACCTGTTGTGGCGTGTAGCGATAGCTTCGAGACATCCTTCAAACATGGCTAGGCGTGTCGCCAGAGTGTGGAGCCCTGTTAACGAGTCCGCTAGACGCCTCTCAAGTATCACTAGTCACCTTATTAAGCCTCTAAACACTCTGAACAACACCAACAGACAGCCATTAAAATCATTAGCTTGGTCATTAAAAGTACAGAGTGGAATTATAATTAGTACTAGACTTTATATAACGTGTTAGAGTGAGGTCGTTAGTCATTATTACGATTGATGTTCGGCTGGATGCATCGTAAGGC
>CAIXAE010000044.1 GCA_903917345.1 uncultured Methylococcaceae bacterium
ATTTTGTTTGGATATACAAGCGAATAAATGACTCTATGAGCATAGTAACCCTTGTCATTAATCCAAGTCCTTCCATATCCATCATGATTTTTAAAACCTTTCCATTCCCAACATTCATCTTCACCACGCTTATCAACTTTGCTCCAAAGAACGTCAGCAGTATTTGCTGGTCTACCGCAATTTGGTGAACCAAGCCCTGCTTTTCTGAGTTGATACCAATGTCTTTGTTTTGCCAACTTTTCTTCTTTTGTATACATAAAAATCTCCTGTTGTAAGAAATTTCACTATACATAAAAGAATCAATCTTGTCAAACAATCCTCTACCTGAAAAAACCCCCACTGAGTATCCACCCTGCATCTTTTGCCCTTCCCACCAACATAGAATCAGGATAACCAGCAGCAGCAATAGGTTGCATATTATTGCGCTTAATAGTTGATTTAGACTGTGCTGCATATCCGCTAATCATAGCTATTTGAACTTGAGAAGCTTTGCCATACATCGGCATTAGTCTTTCTGCCAAGTTCCATCTTAATGCCATTGCATAGCCTTGTGGAAGAACTATTTCGTCATAAAGGCTGGTGTAATTGCTAAAGATGGTAGAAGAAAACATATGCATTTCGCCCTGTGCAGGGTTAGGCCATACAAAAATGTTTCCTGATTCAGCATTAGGATTGTAATAAAGAGCTTTAGGCCAAGGGCCATTTAAAGTCTTTAATCCAATTTGGTTATAGTTTTCTAACGCAAGAATGGCTACTTGATAGTCTAAACCGCCATTAGGTACAGCTTCGCCATTGCTTTGCGTATTAATACGAACATAAGCTTGGTCAATAAATAAAGGCTTTTGATAATAGCCTGTTATTGTTCTAGAAGTAATGCCAAGAGGATAAGTAATATTAAGCTGATAAGTACCAGTTTCGTTTACTTGACCGCCAGCACCGCTAATAAACTGGGTAATACGAGTGCCAGGAAGAATGTTAGTTCCGCTTAAAGTCTGACCTTGTGCAATAGCACCGCTTGTTAAGCCTGAAACAGTCAAAATATTGCCTGAAATTGAGCCTGTAAATACTGCTCCGACAAAGTTTTGAGTAGAAGGATTAGGGCCAATCGTGTATTGAGTCTGACCTGAAATTAAAGGAAAAATGATTTCTGTGGTGTTATACACCATCATATCCTCGTTAGACCATTGGTCTACCAAGTCATTAAGCATATCAAACGCATCTTGGGCTGCATCTGGAGTCGGAGTTTCACCTGATTCTAGTGCGCCAATGTCCTTTAATGCTCGGCTGATAATTTCAATAGGTTGCATATTTAACTCGGCTGATATACTTGTGGCATCCAAGGAGCAGGGGCTGACTTGGGTTTCTTTAGTTCTTCAAGTTGCTTCTCAAGGTTAGCGGTAATATGGCATATACCATCGGTTACGGCTTCATCCTCAATCCATTTTGCTACCATTTCTTCAGTAACTTGTTCATAAGGTACTTTAGCGGTAGGACAATCAAAATACCAATATCCCTCTGTTTCTACTTTGTCATCGCCATCTATAGCGGTTACAAAGTATTTAGCAGAAGTAATTACCCCATTTTCAGAGGTTGTATCGGTAATTTTCCAAGTAATCATGCTATTAAAGCCTTCACTTCATCTTCAGTTAAACCTAGTTTAACTAATTTAGCTAATGCTGATTGTTTATCTGCAACAGCGGCTTCTTGGGCGGCAACTTCTGCGGCTTGCATTTCTACCAGTTTAGCTTGTGCGGCATCTTTATCGTAGGCTATTTCTTGTTCATTAGCGTCATAAGCTACATCACCACGAATAACAACAATAGAAGGATTAAGTGCAAAAATTTCATCATGTAATGTAATCATCCTGCAATCTCCATTAATGTAATTGTGCTTGGGCCATAGTTATTGAAAGAAGTGCTTGCACTAGTTAATCCGTTGCCGTTTTCAGCCCGACCACCTATGTTATAAGTAGTTGCTGATGTAGTTGCAGGAGTGTCAATAATAGATGCACTAAAACCATTTATCCTTTGACCCAAAGCGGCACTTGTGTCATACCCAACTAATGTAAAAGCAAAACCAACGGCTGAACCACCAACCGCACCTCTAAATGGAACAAAACCACATCCACTATATGTATTGCCTGAAGCCATTGAGTAAGAAACATTAAACAAAATAAGAATTTTACTGGTGGAAAATTTAGGTGTAATTGAAGCAGAAATAATAGATTGATAAGCTGTTGGACACGATTGACCGCTCGCTATATTTACTGATGAACTGCTTGTTGCTTGAACCACTTGCAACACTACTCCAGCACTAGCTTGTACTGTGCTATTAGGGTATGTAACTCCTGCTGTACCATCGAGAATTAAACTCATTGTGTCACCTCATCTGCTGGGGTTGGAGTATTACCCTCGGACTTCCACAACAAAAAGGCTTGGTAGTCGGAATTTTCAGGGTCAAGCGGAATGACTGCCGTATCAGACAACCTAATAATTGCGTCAGGTTTTGCAGAAAAAACACTTTGAAATAATTTATACATTTTTATAGCTCCGCACTTGCTGAATTTGTTGTTCTGCAAAAACTATTTCCTGACGATGTTGCACTTAAATATCCTGTGCAAGCATAAGAAGTTATATCTGCAAAAGAATTTGGTGGAGACATATTACTAGCAGAAATAGTAGATAAATAAGTCATTGTTGGCGCTGTTCTTTTTTGAACTGCAAATTGTATTGTTGAGCCAGGAGTCCAAGCATTTGTACCTGATAAAGCTAAATAGCAAATTTCATAATACCTCTGACACAAAGCCAACTCTTGCTGATACTGACGATACTCAAAACCAGTAGCAGAACTACCTACTTCTAGTTGTGGATAGCTTAAAGTGCCTGTATTAAACTCAATAGTTGTATTAGCACCAGCAGTAATGCCAGTAACCGCTAATGGGCTAGAGCCGTATGTACCACCATTAAAACGAGCCTGTGCTGTTCCAGTCCAAGACAATACATAAGTACCGCCCTCTGGCATATTGCAGCCTTCAATGACTTGCTGAAGTGAACCAGCAGTAATTGTGATGACAATGGGTACACCTAAAGAACCTTGTGTAAAGGTATAAGTGCATCCACTAGCACCAGCCTTCCATCGGTCATGTGCATAAGCAGAAGCACTTAACGCTGTGCCTGATACATAGCCACGTTGGTTAATAGTAAAACCAGCGTCAATTAAGCGATTTTGTAGCGTTGAAGCGTTTTTAGCACCTAGCACCCCATTAGGGGTAGATGTTTGCATTACATCAGCTACAACAGTTCCATAAGCCATTATCTTGCTCCATGATTAGCGAATTCGCCATGATATTTATTTCTTGCTTCGATTGCAACTAACTCGGCAAGCTCCAAATTGTCAACAAATACGCTGACTACTTTCTTTCTATTTTGCACTAATTGAACCCAATATTTCTGATTTTGTTTGTGCCAGCTAATGTTCTTTTTACCTAGCTTATTGTTGCTTTGTGTAACTTTATTCCAGTTATTAGACTGGTGTGTAGCAGCTCTAAGGTTCTCAATACGATGGTCTGACTTATTTCCGTTGATATGGTCAACAATAGGTGGCATATAACCATTGTGCATACAGAAGATGACCTTGTGCAAGCTATAAGACTTACTGTCAAGGTTGACTACTCCATAAGCACCGCTAGACTGACATCCAGCCTTTTTGCCAATTAGCTTCTTGGATGGATTAGTCATAATCTTCCAATAGAGTTCGCCATTCCGATACTCAAAGGCTTCGTTAAAGCGTTTAGCTAACACTTATGCTACTCCTTTAAGTGCTTGAATTTCTGCGGCTTGTGCATCTACTTTAGCGTTTAATTCTTGAATAGCTTTAATCATTGCTGGTACTAAAGCTGAAGTATCTACAGACCAAGGTTTATCAATAGAACCATCTTCTTTATCTGTTCCAACAGTTACACATTCAGGAGCAACTTCAAATAATTCTTGAGCAACAACACCAAAATCTGTTTTTTCTTGATTTGTTTTCCAATCAAAACTACGAACTTTGACATTAGCTAATTTATCAAGACCTGAACCAGCATCAACAATATTTTCTTTTAATCTTTGGTCTGAAGTAGTGTTATATAAAGTTACAGAACCAGTAGAAGTAATGCTTCCTACTACAGAGCCATTGTAAATAAAATAACCAAAATAAGAAGTTCCTGATGTACCTGTATATCTAGCTTCATAGTTTACATTACCTGCCACAGAAACATCGGTAGAAATACCACTTGTATATCCTGAGCCTTTTGCTGTAATTTCCAGCATTGCTCCACGAATATTTGAAGTTCTATTAATTAATAAACTACCACTAGAGTCAAGTGTCATTGCCTGAGTAAATGTTACTGCATTACCAGCCGTTCCAGATGGAGCGTTATACCATTGATGTTGACCATTGTATTGAGCATAACGAGTTGCACCGCTTCCGCTATTTTGGTATTTCCATG
>CAIXAE010000045.1 GCA_903917345.1 uncultured Methylococcaceae bacterium
TACTCTGACTAATTCCTGCTTTTTTTAATGCGTAAATCTGGTATCTTTCTGCTTCGGTGATATGTGTGTAGTTCATCTGTGCAATTTCGACTGGCCGGTCAAAAAAGCAATGATGCTACTTCATATCACCCTTTCAACCAACTGTTACTAATATTGCACTTAATGTTTGAAACCAAGTAAGTTAAAAAACATGTCCCCCTGCTGGAAAAAGAACAACATTACCCCATAAAAATCTAAAATTATGACAGTATATTTTGGCCAACCTAACAATCTAACAATCTAACAATCTCAGTAATTCTGCAGTAAGGTTCTCAAATATGACGGGTTTTGCGACAAAGCCATCCATGCCAGCGGCAGTACACGCTATTTTTTCTTCTAACATAACACCGGCACTCATAGCGATAATAGGTAAGGTTTTATAGTCTTCGAGCTCGCGAAGGGCTTGTGTGGCTTCAATGCCATCCATGACGGGCATTTGTATATCCATTAACACAAAGTCATAGCCTTTGTTCTTAATAAGCGCTATGGCTAGAGCGCCATTTTCGGCAACATCAAATTCAATTCCCAGCTTCTTTAATAATAAGCCCATCACCATTTCATTAATCTTATCGTCATCCACCAGCAACGCTAACTTACCTTGAAGGACGTCATTTGGATTGCTTTTATTATGCACTTCCGCAGATTCAGACTCATGGCAGCGCTCAAACTCCAATTCAAAACTAAATACTGAGCCTTCGCTAACCGTGCTTTGTACGTGGATTTCTCCACCCATCGCTCTTACCAACTCTTGAGAGATTGCTAAGCCTAAACCAGTTCCACCAAACTTTCGGGTATTTGACGTATCGATTTGGGTAAACCGTTCAAATATTAAGCTCATCTGGTCGGTTGTTAAGCCCATGCCCGTATCTGTAACAGAAAACTGTATTGCGATCGTATTGGCTCTGATAGCCTGCCCTGCTGTCACGCTAATGGCCAAATTTACTTGACCTTGTTCAGTAAATTTAAACGCATTACCTAATAAGTTAACCAACACTTGTCTAAGCCTTAACTCATTACCCAATAAATACTCAGGCACGAGCGTATTGCAGTGTATATCGAAAGAAATGCCTGATTGTTGGGCTGTTAGCGTAAACAATTCTCTACATGAGGTGATTAAATCATGCACGCTAAAACTACGTTGTTCTATGGAAAACCCATGTTCTTGAATTTTAGATAATTCCAATATGTCATTCAGAATGTCTAATAAGCCCAGAGAGGAGGTATTTATTTGTTTAACGAACTGTTTCATCTCATCAAGATCATTACAATCTAAGGCTAGCGACGATAATCCGATCACACCATTCATTGGCGTTCTGATCTCATGGGACATATTAGCCAGGAATTGAGTCTTTAATAAGGCCAGTTGTTCGGCCTGCTCTTTGGCTTCTTTAAGCGATTGTTCTTGTTGCTTTTGTAAAGTAATGTCACGCTGTATAGCAATCCAATGGGTATACCAACCCTCGGCATTAGCGTGTGGAAATATATCTAAATTCTGCCAAAACTCTTCACCATTTTTCTTATAGTTAAGTACATCAACATTAACAGGTTGCCATCGACTGAGTGATTTTCGTATTTTATCTAAAGTGGCTCTATCCGTATTAGGTCCTTGCAGAAGCCTAGGTGTAGCACCTATGAGCTCTTCTCGACTATACCCCGTCACGTTGCAAAACGTATCATTCACATAAACAATATGTGGCCCCGGAGGATTAATGTCAGAAGCATCACAAATGACCACCGTTTCACTCATCGACGAAACACAGGATGACAATAAAATCATCAGCTCTAATTGCTGCTTTTCAATACTAATATCGCGTTGAAAGTAGAGAAACTGACTCAGCTTACCCGTATTATCAAAAATAGGATTAAGGTTAATGTCATTCCAAAACTCAGTGCCATCTTTACGTTTACAGAGTATCTCGCAGTGATAAGATTGTTGAGCTGCGATAGCCGCTTTTATATTATTGATTTCTAAACTATCCGTAGGCGGACCTTGTAATAAATCAAAGTCTTTACCGTATAACTCTGTAAGAGAATAACCCGTTATTTTTTCAAAAGCCGTATTGCAGAACGTGATTCGATTATGGCTATCAGTTAACACTACCCCTTTAGTCATGCTTTCTAGGATGGTGTCATTTTGAAGTTTGCTATCTTGCAATCGATCTTGATCTGTAATATCGACACCGAATACATAAAAACCCTGGACCTGATCATTAACTATATCGGGTATATATCGGATCAGCGTATGGATGTTCTCACCGGTATTGGTATCTGTTAACTGGCGTTCAAAGCGTTGTGCTTTACCGTTTAATGCGCCGTCAATTTCAGATAAAAGTCCGTTGTATATTTCATCACCCAAGAGGTGCTGTAAATGCTTACCTTTAATTTCTTCGGGTGATTGACCAAACCAGCGGGAATAAGCGGCATTACTAAACTGATTGAGTAATTGCCTATCCCAATAGCCAATTAAAGCAGGCGTTTGATTCAGTATAAAGTTGAGCTGTTCTAACTGAGAAACTAATGCTTGTGTATCGTGTGTGGATTGATCAGGAAAGGCGGACGGGGGCGTGGTCATGATGCAACTCTGCTGAATTGATATGCCGTATTAAATAGCGCGAACATACAGAGCGCACCTAATGGAAATATGCTTGCTTGCTTGCTTGCTTGCTTGCTTGCTTGCTTGCTTGCTTGCTTGCTTGCTTAGAAATAGTTTAATTGTCATTACAATAACCACAAATAGAATTATTGAGATCTATTTTAATTGAAAAAGAATCTTAAAATATATCATTATGCTGAATAGGTATTCATCCAAATCCATGAACAGACCCCATATTTCAGCTCTAATCATCACCCACACAACAACTAAAAGTATTTCTACCTCAAAACTAAGCTCTCAAATATAATCCCCCAAAATGGCTAATTATCATAAATGAGCCAAATGTGGATTCAATCCCTCCATTATTGACTTAGATAGGTGACGCTGGGTCAAGGACAGTTTCTGGTGTGATCGTTTAGCGTAACGTTTTACCTTAAACTGGAGTTTTATATGAGTGCAGATTTAAATGATGCCGTTTATTTAAATGAACAAGCCATCGCGCATTATCAAGCGGGACAATTACCCGAAGCACTGCAGTTTTTTAAACTATTGCTCGTTAAATTTCCACAAGATGCAGATCTCTTAACAAATTTAGGGACGCTATCACTATTAGTCGGCAATTTGGATGACAGTGAATCTTATAACCAGCAATCGCTTTCCATTGATGCGGATCAAAGTCTGCCCAATGTACATTTAGGTATCGTATTTCAACAACAACACCGATATTCCGAGTCGCTCGCTAGCTATGACCAAGCTATTGCCATCGATCCTGACTATGCAGGCGCACACTATAATAAAGCGAATCTATTGCAAGAAGTGGGACGCTTGGAAGATTCTGTACTCAGTTATGATGCGGCCGTATTCATTAACCCGAGTTACGCGAGCGCCTATTGTAATCGCGGCCTGGCGTTAAATGCTCTCAAGCGCAGCATTGAAGCCATTGCGAGTTATGATCAAGCTATATTGCATAACCACGCGTACGTAGAAGCGTATATTAATCGGGGTATTGCCTACTTCGATAGTGATAACGTTGCTGCCTCAATAAACAATTATGACCAAGCTATTGCACTTGACCCCCACTCATTAGCGGCCTTTATTAACAAAGGCATTGCTGACCAGAGTCTACAACAATTTGAAAACGCCCTCGCCAGTTATGAACAAGCACTCATCATCAGCCCCAACAATGCAGAAGCTAATTTTAATCGCGGCAATGTCCTTAACGACTTAGCCCGATATCCAGAAGCAATAGATGCCTTTAATAGTGCTATTTTAGTGCGTCAAAACTATACCCAAGCCATCATTAATAAAGGGATATCGCAACATGCACTTTCATTATTTGAACTAGCCATTCAAAGTTTTGAAACGGCAATCGCTACTGATAAATCAAGCGCTCTCGCCCACTTTAACCTGGGTGTCTCTCAAGTTAAAATGCTGTTAAATGAAGCGGCCATAGAAAGTTTCGAACAATGTCGGTTAATAGACGCCACATACCCTAATGCAGCCTACAACTTAGGCAATGTATTAACAACGCTTAATCGCCATGCAGAGGCATTACTATGTCAAACACAAGCCGTTCTAGAAAATGCTGGCTCAGCTGAGGCGCATTATAATTTAGCTAACACATTTAATAAGCTACAGCGCTATGACGAAGCCATATCAAGCTACACACATGCCATTGATCTAAATCTCGACTATTACGAAGCGCTATCCAATCGTGGTATGGCTTATTCCAAACTACACCACTACGAAGCCGCGATTGCAGATTTTGATAAAGCCTTAAGCATTAACCCAGATATCGATTATCTTTTTGGATTTAATTTACATACCAAGATGCATATTTGTGACTGGCAAGACTTCGACCAGAGTGTTTCAGCATTAAAAAGAGCGATTAACGCACAGCAGAAAGTAGTCACTCCCTTTCCTGTACTTGCCTTACTGGATGACCCAGAAGTACAGCAAAAAGCGAGCGCCCTATACAATCATCAGCACTATCATGCGCTCACCCCCGCGCCAATAAAGCCTTATAAAGGCCATGGCAAAATTCGTGTCGCCTACTTCTCTGCAGATTATCACAATCATGCGACCCTGCATTTAATGGCTGATTTATTTGAGAGTCATAATCAAGATAAATTTGAATTTATCGGTTTTGCTTACGGCACTTCAACAGAAGATATCTGGCGTAAACGGGCAAAGTCTTCCTTTTTCAGTTTCATTGATGTCAGACATATCAGCGATCATGCCGTGGTATTGATAGCACGCTTATTAGAGATTGATATTGCGATCGATTTAAAAGGCTACACGACAGAAGGCCGCCCCGGTATTTTTGCAGAACGCGTAGCCCCCATTCAAGTCAGTTATCTGGGGTATCCCGGCACCCTAGCCAGCCCTCATATTGACTACATGATTGTGGATAACACCCTCATTGCCGCCACACAAAGTCAGTTCTACACAGAAGCCATGGTGTATTTACCTAATAGCTATCAGGCCAATGCCCATAAAGTCACCGTCTCCAATACTAAAGTGACTCGGGCAGATGTGGGCTTACCTAAAACAGGCACTGTATTTTGCTCCTTTAATAATAACTACAAAATAACCCCGACCACCTTTGATAGTTGGATGCGCATTCTGCATCACGTAGAGGGGAGTGTCCTTTGGCTATACGCCAATACCCAAAGCGCCATAACTAATCTAAAAAAAGAGGCGGTTAACCGCGGTATTGATGAAAATCGATTGATATTTGCAAGCCATATCGCCGTAGAAGATCATTTAGCACGCTTATCCTGTGCAGACTTGTTTTTAGATACCCTGCCCTATAATGCTCATACCACAGCCAGTGATGCACTGCGTATGGGCGTGCCTTTACTAACCTGTAAGGGCTCATCCTTTGCCAGTCGAGTTGCCTCCAGCTTACTCACCGCCGTTGATATGCCCGAACTCATCGCACAGAACTATACTGACTACGAACAATTAGCCATTGACTATGGCAATCAGCCTGAAGCATTGCAGGCATTAAAAGAAAAACTACAGACCCATCTTAAAACCAGCGACTTATTTAATGTGCAACTTTTTGCCCAACATATTGAAGCCGCTTACACAGAGATGAATCGTAGAATTCATTCGGGAGAAAGCGCAAGTAATATTCAAACACATTAGCCACACTTTTATTGCCCGAAATTTCAAGTAAGAGTTTTAAATAGTTAATGAGATAAATGGAAATGATAACCCGCGTATAGTGAATAGTGAATAGTGAATATTATTGCTGCACTTGAATACAGAATACTACTAATTTCATTTGAGTATTCCATCATCCGTCAATATAACTATAGATTCACGCACAATGAATACCCCATTAGATCAGCAGCAAATATTCGATGTCATCACCCAGCACGATCGTAAAAACACATCGAATGTGCTATTCAATTCATTAGCCCATCGACTTAAACAACCGCACAGCGCAGCCTTATTAAATGCCCGGCTGTTGCAACACATTATTGATAAAGACAGCTATACACCTGAGCAAGGTACAGAATTTCTCGAAAAGATCATGTTCAATATTGAGAAAGCAGATGCCATTATTGAGCGCACACAAGATTTTATTAACATAAAACAGACCGTACTATTACCCATTAATGTGTCGGAAGTGATTCATAAAGCGCACTGGTTATTTCTTTATGATGCCCTACTGAATAAAGTTGAGATCAATCTAGCCATTGATGAGAAGCCCCTATGGATAGTAGGCGACCACACCTTAATCGCTCAAATCATCGTTAATTTGTATCACAACGCGCTACATGCCTTTCAAAACAGTGCGACACCAGACCCTACTTTGTACATCACAGCAAATCAATCTGATAACACCATAGTCATCTGTATTTGGGACAACGGCCCCGGCATGTTACCTACTGAGCTTGCTCAAGCATCTAACGCATTCTTTACCACGCACGCCACAGGATTAGGCTTAGGGTTAACGCTAGTCAAAGAGATTGTTGATCTGCATAACGGCAGTCTCACGCTATCGCATGGAGAAACGGCAGGGGTTCATATTGAAATCCAATTTCCCATGGCCAAAGACTAACAACATAAAACTCATAAGAATCAGCACCTAATCTTTTAAAGAGATACTTAGAGAATATCTGAGACAAAGTGAAGCTATCATAAAGCAATAAAAATGTAAGATTAAATAATAGCAACCCTATGAATGTTATTTGCTGATGTTCATTTAATTAATCTTATCAACTTTTCCCATGAAAAAAACCGCAGGCATATTAGTCAATCAAAGAAACTTAGAAGCCTTGTGTGTTAACACTCTCAACAAAAAAAACCTTAGCGTGACTGTCTTCTCCGATTCTAAATCTTTATTTCAAAGCCTGATCGATGAGCATTTACATTTACTCATCATCGATAGCAGCATAGAAACTGAAACCATCGATATGATAGAACGCTACCGTATGCTAAGACCTCAGCTTTATATTATCGTGTTAGGTGATAACGCTAACATGCAAGGTCAATTTATTGAAATAGGGTGTAACGTTTACACTCATGAACAAGGCCTAGACCATCAGCTTAATATCCTAGAAATAGATCATTTGCCTCAACATCATACCTATGATGAATTAATAGACATGTGGCGTTTATCCAATGTGGATTACCATTTGTATACGCCGTGTCATAAAAAAATTAAACTCACCGTCAGGGAATTTAAGTTCTTAAAACTCTTATTTGAGTCAGAAAAAGTCCTCAGTAAAGACATGATCAAAGAACATGTCATCGGTGGAGATTACTTTACATCCGATCATCGTATTGCTTTATTAGTGGCGCGCTTAAGAAAAAAAGTGAACACAGAATCAGTGCACGATTTACCCATTAAACCGGATTACACTAATGGCTATCTCTTTGCAGGGCGCTGTATTGTTAAACACCCGACACCCAAACGCCTATAGAGCGATCAATAACGCACACAACTAGACGGCCTTTTAAATCGGAGAGTAAGACCTAAAACCCCCTCTTCTTATCAAATTGATCATGCTATCTGCAGATAAAATATCCCCAGTTTTTATCTTGTTAATGGTCATAAGTGTCAAAGAGTCAATCACTACCCAATTCAGAGCTCATTCAGCAAGCATGGCAGTTAAGCATTACTTTCATGCCCACATTCAGCCAAGCTGAATCCACTATTCCTGAACCCATACTCGATAAAACCTTGGCATTATTTAATGCCTCTGCGCTCATAATCGTGGTTGACGGACAAACCATTACTCACGGAACGGCACCCACCCAACAACAAACGACTATTTTATTATCCTGGTTGAGTGAACAAACCCATGATGCCGTCTATTGTTGCGACCACTTAGACGAACAATTCCCTGACTTTACGCAATACCCTGATACTGCAACGGGCTTATTAGCCTTGGGTGTTTCAGCCACAATGGATAACTGCATCATCTGGCTACGCCATAAAGCCCCCAAAGGCCGAGCCTTAACGTGGTCAGAAACCGAAATACAGATCAGTTACCTCATTAATGCGTCTCTAAGTGAAGCGGTATCGCAAAAATCCTTAAGACTAAAAGCAATATCAGAACGGGACCGATTAAACTTTATTATCAACAATACGCCTGCTCTGATTGGCTATTGGGATGTTTATTTAATCAACCGATACTGCAATACAGCCTACTCAAAATGGTTCGGGGAATCGCCAGACACTATTCGCGGCAAACATATACGCCAAGTTTTGGGCGACGCGCTTTACCAGACTAATTTATCCCAAATTGAAGCTGTCATGCATGGCGAAGCGCAACTATTCGATCGTTATATAACAGATCAAAAGACGCATAAAACTATCCACACCCAACTTAGCTATATACCTGACATAGTTAATGGACAGGTTAAAGGCTTTTATGTACTGGGTGTTGATGTAACCGATCAAGACCGCATAATAGATCTCAGTCTACAGAATACGAGCATTCTAAAAAGCATAAATAAAGGCGTGGTATTAACAAATGACAAGCATCAAGTCATCTATACCAATCCCGCTTTTGAAGAAATGACGGGGTATTCGCTCACCGACTTATACGGACACAGCTATGACATTTTAAAAGGCCCCAACAGTGACCCCGTAGAACTTGAACTCATTGAAAGGGCACTCACTACCCATCAAGATTATCAGGGCGAAATAGTCAACTATCGTAAAGACGGCAGTGAATTCTGGAATGAACTCAACATCAACCCTATTTTTGACAGACATCAAAACATCAGTCAATTTATCTACTTTCACCGTGATATTTGTAACCGTAAACGCTTAGAAAGTGAACTGAGTACCTCAGAAAATCAATTTAGATCATTAGCCAACTCAGCACCGGTACTGATCTGGCTAGCAGGGCTCGATAAGCTGTGTTATTGGTTTAATGATACCTGGCTCAGTTTTACAGGCCGCAGCATGGAAGAAGAAAATGGTAATGGCTGGGCTGATGGCGTACACCCAGAAGATTTTGAGCGCTGCTTAGATATCTACATCACACATTTTGATAAACGCCTGCCGTTTAGAATGGAATACCGTTTAAGACGCTATGATGGCGAATACCGTTGGATAGATGACCATGGGGTACCCCGCTTTAACCATCAAGGTGAGTTTGAAGGCTATATCGGTTCATGCACGGATGTCACCGATATCAGAAACTCTAAAACAGCGAGTGATTTTTTTAATGTCTCTCATGAAATCATCTACAGCACCGATCTAAAAGGACATCTACTCGATGTTAACTCACGCTTCTTAGAGATAACCGGTTACAGCCGCGAAGAAGTGATCGGTAAAAATATTAATCTACTTAAGTCAGGCATCCAAGATCGTGATTTTTACGCTGAGATGTGGCACACACTGATTAAAGACGGATTTTGGAATGGTGAAATAACCAACATCAACAAAACGGGGCGATTCTACTCAGCCATCACCAGCATCAGTACCATCAAAGATACCAGCGGCCAACCCATGCGTTATTTGGCTATTGCGAGTGACATTACCGCACTCGTAGAAAGTCGCGATCAATTAGAAAAGATCGCTTTTTATGACAATTTAACAAAACTACCTAATCGCGCCTTATTGATGGATCGATTAGAACAAGCCATGGTCAGGGTAAATCGTGAAGGTGGATTATTGGCCGTTTTATTTATCGATTTGGATGGCTTTAAACAAATCAACGACAACTATGGTCACGACATGGGTGATAAAGTCTTAATCACTCTCGCTCATCGTATGAAAGCGGCCTTACGTAAAACGGATTCCATCGGCCGTTTAGGCGGCGATGAGTTCATCGTAATACTCCAAGAATTATCAGAAGAAGACTTAGGTGAAACGCCTATAAATCATCTATTAGAAGCGTGCTCAACCCCGATCATCGAAGACCAATTAACACTCTGCGTTTCATCGAGTATTGGTGCCGCACTGTTTAGCAATCATCCTGCACACCAACACTTGGATAGTCATACACTCATCAAACAAGCAGACCAAGCCATGTATGTTGCTAAACAAGCGGGTAAAAACGGTTGTCACTATTTTAATGGTGAAGCGGACACACACGAGTAACACCCGCAATGGAAAACCTAACCAGCCTTAAAAACTTTATTCCCCACGGTTATTGCTTATCTTGGAGCCCACTGCTACTAAAGCTACATGTAGTCTCCGATTTATTTATTAGCCTCGCGTATTTTTCAATCCTTATTACGCTCATATTTTTCATGGTCAAGCGTAAAGTCTTTGTCTTTCGCTGGTTAATCGGCCTCTTTGCCGCCTTTATTGTCAGTTGCGGCATCACTCATTTACTGTCACTCATCACGATCTGGTATCCCATCTATTGGATAGATGCATTATTTAAGATAATTACAGCGGTTTTATCGATTATAACAGCGGTTTTAATGGTTAAAATTATACCTAAAGCAATGGCTTTGCCCTTAGCATTGCAAGAAAAACAACACCAAAATAAACACATCCTCAATAATATGCATCAGGGCATTGTACTGATGGATAGCCACCATAAAATCATTTACTGCAACCCCGCTTCTCAAAAGCTCACCGGTTATCAGTCTAAAGAAATCCATGGTAAATCCTGCGAAATATTTCATGGACCGGACACAGATCAAGATCAGGTTAACCAACTATGGGCAGTCATGGAGCAACAACAGCACTTTCATGGTGAGCTATTAAACTATCGTAAAGACGGTTCCGTATTTTGGAACGATCTACAAATGACACCTATACGCAACAGTCAGGGCGAAATAAACCAATACCTGTGCATCCAAACAGATGTGACTGAGCGCAAACAAAAAGAATTGCAGGTCATCCTATCTGAACAAGATTTTCAAGATTTAGCCAATTCATCCCCCTCCATGATTTACTTAGTGGGCATTGATAAAAAGCCGACGTGGTTTAATGCCGCGTGGTTAAGATTTACCTGTCATAAGCTCGATCAAGAAACTTACAACGTCTGGGAAAGTAACATACATCCAGAAGATTTTATGCGTTATACCGATGTTTTCCATACGCATTTTGATCAACGCTTACCGTTCCAAATCGAATACCGAATGCAAACCAGCACTCAGGAATACCGTTGGATAGCGTGTAATTGCGTGCCTCGATTTAATTCCGATGGCGCATTTAAAGGTTACGTCTGTTATGCCAATGATATAACTGACGCTAAAAACAGCGCAGTAGCCAATGATTTTTTTAACAGTTCGTACGAAATCATCTACAGCACTGATTTAGATGGCTTCATTCTGGAAGTCAATGACCGATTTTTACAAGTATCAGGCTATAACCGAGAAGAATTAATTGGCCGGCATATCCGCATCATTAAATCCGGCGTGCACGACAGTAAATATTACAGAGCCATGTGGCAATCCCTACTGAGCCAAGGTTTTTGGTGTGGAGAAGTCACTAATCGTAGTAAAAAGGGTAACTTCTTCTCTGTGGTCAGTACCGTCACAACGATTAGAGATGAGCAACAGAACCCCATTCGTTATTTAGCGATCGCGAGTGACATTTCATCTGTGATAGAAAAACGACGTCAAATGGAACAGTTAGCCTATTACGACAACTTAACGGGCTTGCCCAATCGCTTACTGTTAAAAGATCGTTTGGCGCAAAACATGGCCAGAGTGCATCGAGAAGGCGGTTGTTTAGCGGTGGTCTTTATTGACTTAGACGGATTTAAAGCCATTAATGATAGCTTCGGGCATTTTATTGGGGATGAGTTTTTAATCGCCATTAGTCAGCATTTCAAACAAAGTCTGCGCGAAACCGATACGGTAGTCCGGATTGGCGGGGACGAATTTGTAGTTATACTTGCTGATTTAACTAACGAAGAGTCAGTTAAAATACCCATACAAAACTTATTAGAGGCCTGCCAAACGCCTATTAACATCAATCAACTGTCTTTAACGGTCTCTGCCAGCATGGGCTATAGCCTCTATAAAGGCGGAGCCGATGCAGGTGAAACTGATATTGACGAACTCATCAGGCAAGCCGACAAAGCCATGTATGTTATTAAACAATCCGGTAAAAATGGGGTGCATCGTTACGATGAACAGATAGATACTCTAAATAATACCCGTACAGAAACCTTAAAGAATATTGAGTCTGGCTTAGCTCATGACGAATTTATCTTGTATTATCAACCCAAGGTAAACCTACATACCGGGGAATTAATCGGTGTAGAGGCCTTAATCCGTTGGCAGCATCCAGCACGTGGCTTATTACACCCTAAAGATTTTTTACTGTTACTCGATAATCATCCGTTGGGCATAGAACTCGGTTACTGGGTATTAAATACCGCACTCAGCCAGATAGACGCATGGCAACGCCAAGGATTAAATATCGCCGTCAGTATCAATATTGACGCTCGTCAATTATATCAACAAGATTTTCTATCCAAAGTACGTACAGCATTGGCTCAATACCCACACTTTCTTAAAAACAGTTTGGAGTTTGAAATACTAGAATCCATCGCCCTACACGAAAGAGAATACAGCTACAGCGTGATAGAAGCCTGTAAAGAAATGGGGGTTAAATTTTCCTTAGATGACTTTGGTACAGGCTACTCTTCCCTTACCTATCTGCGTCACCTACCGATCGATACGATTAAAATTGATCGTAGCTTTGTGGAATCACTGGACAACAACAGCAATGATTATTCAATTGTTAAAAATGTCATAGGATTGGTCAACAATATAGGCCATAACACCCTAGCAGAAGGGATAGAAACCGAAGAGCAAGGCAAAATATTATTAGATATGGGTTGTGAATTTGGTCAAGGCTTTGTGATCGCAAAACCGATGCCAGCCGAAGACATTGCGGTCTGGAAAAATACCTGGCAACTACCCGACAGTTGGAAAACAACAAAATAACCGGACTAACCGCTTACGCCTGCTTCAATACTGATACAAACAACTCAAATGTTTTAAGTGCGTTATCGATAGCTTTAGCGCATTCTTCGGGTTGATCGGCTATGGATTCGATATAGCTGATAAATTCGACCCACTTACTCGGTGTCGCTTCCCCATAACCATAAAAGAATCTAGCCCCATTTGCCTCAGTTAAGCCGTGGTGCTTTTCTAACGCCCTCGCAATATGTTGTCCTCCTAAAGTAGAACCCTCCACCACATATAACACACCGGTTAAAGCCCCGATGCTATTAATATCAGGGCTTAACATTAATTGTATGGGTGAGGCAGGTCTGCTTAAATAAGCTAGATCTTGATGAATTAATGGCGCTTTTAGGCGACTATCATAATCAAAATCCACACCGTGTTCAGTGATAAAGCGGGTGATTTTCAACTCTAAATCTTGATAAAGCAGCGCATACGCTTCCAGCAGTTTATGGTAGTTTTCAATTGTATAATCAGCCTCCATTAAACCCTTCAATAATGGCAAGTGATTAAGCTGCACATGCATAGCATGCGTAGCCTCACGTAATTTATCTTTTAAACCGTTAGTTGTCATACGTTAGCGTCTTAATCTGGATCGTTATTCTAAGCATTTAGCCATGATGGACTTGGGCGCCATTGCGCTTTCCAGTCGAGTAACTCATCAGCGGGCATCGGTTTGGCAATGGCATAACCCTGCGCGTAGTCACAACCATGTTTTATTAAAAGCTCACCCACTTCAATCGTCTCAACCCCTTCTGCTATCACTTTACGCCCCATAAAACCACCCAAACTAATCACGCTATCCACGATCGCTAAATCGTCCATATTTTGCATGATGTCTTTGACGAAACTACGATCAATCTTGATAATTTCAATCGGCAAGGATTTCAGATACGTTAATGAAGAATAACCTGTTCCAAAATCATCCAAAGAAAAACCAACACCCAGCTTTTTACATTCAGATATCAGTAATGCCGCTTGCTCACGACTACTAAAGGCAGAGGTTTCCAATATCTCAATTTCTAAACTCCCCGGGCGATAATGTGGATAAGCAGCAAGGGCTGATCTTAACAATTCGATAAAGTTGTAATAACTTAAGTGTTTAGCATCAATATTAATGCTGATGGGTATATTTAAGCCGGATGTTTGCCAACGATCAATTTGCATCAGGGCCTTTTCAATGACCCAGTTACCTAATTCAACACTCACCGGATGATTGGCAATCATAGGTAAAAACTGATCGGGTAGTAGCAAGCCACTGTGCGGATGATTCCAGCGTATCAATGCCTCAACACCCAATAACTCACCTGTACGCATATTGACCTTGGGCTGATAATACAAGACAAAATCATTTGCATGAATCGCTAATTGAATCTGTTTAACAAATTCTTCACGCGTATTATTAATGTGATCGGTATTATCATTAAACACATGGTAGGTATTTTTGCCCGCCTGCTTAGCAGAATACATCGCCTGATCGGCTTGGCGGATCAACGTATTCGCATCAATATGCCGTTTTGGATGCCCCTCATAGTAACTAACACCAATACTAGCAGTCACCTTTAAGGTTAAATTACCCATCTCAATGGGGCTATTGCAGACGGCCATCAGCTTTTCAATCGGTTGGTGAAACGTGTGAGCATCTGCTTGATGATTCAGTATAAAAATAAATTCATCACCGCCCAAGCGCCCTAGCGTATCGCTTTCACGCATCACGTTACGCATTTTGTTACTGATCCCGATTAGAAACTCATCACCAATAGCATGACCATAATGATCATTAATTTCTTTAAAACCATCCAAGTCTATAAAGGCGACCACTAGATTTTGATACTCTCTATTACTCTGCAGTATTAATTGATTGAGTCTATCGGTTAACAACAAACGATTTGGCAAACCCGTGAGCGCATCGTTATACGCAAAAAGCTCGAGTTGGTGTTGGTGACGTTTTAACTCACTGATATCAGAGGTTATGGCTAAGAAACGTTCAATTTCATTATTTGCATTTCGAATAACCGTAATTGAATGCAAGCCAGGACTTTTATCGCGCGCTTTATATTTATTCCAAATCTCACCGGTCCAAAAACCTTCTGTTAGTATGGCTTCCCACATTCTGGAATAGAACGCATCGTCATGCACACCCGATTTGAATATTCTTGGATTCTTACCGAGCAATTCTTCTCGACTGTAGCCACTCACGGCTAAGAACGCATCATTACAATCAATGATATTGCCCCTTTTATCAGTGATATAAATACCTTCCCGCGCAAAATCATAAACTTTGGCTGCCAGTTGCGTTTTCATATCCAGCCTCGACTTTTCGATAACATCACCTGCTAAGTGGGATGCCTCGTTAATCAACTGTAGGGCTTGAGAGGTTGGCATTTTGGTTTTGCGATAATAAATGGCAAAAGTGCCCAAAACCTCGCCTGCATTCGTTTTAATCGCTTGCGACCAACACGCTCGATAAGGTAGTTTTACGACTAGCTCATTAAAAGCACGCCAATTAGTATGCGTTAATATATCGCTAACAAACATTGATTCGCCAGTAAAGGCACTGGCACCGCAGGAACCCACTTGTGGCCCGACGACTACACCATCAATGGCCTGACAATAAAAATCGGGCAAACTGGGTGCCGCACCATGGGTCAGTGTTTTGCCATCGTCACTGAGCAATAAAATACTGCAAGCCATATCAGCATCTAGTTTTTCAATGTCACTGCATAAACTGGATAGTATGTCTGACAATGACTGATGATTAGTCAGCATATTCAAGACATTATTGCGCCGACGCTCTTTGTTTTCATAACGATGGCGCAGTTTAATCTCGCGTGATAAACGGACAATCCAATAGATAAATACCAATAATAATCCACCCACAACCATCGCATATTTCTGTATGGTTGCTTTGCTAATACTCGAGTCAACATGAAAATTGAACCAATGATGTGGAATATCATCAATTTGTTTAGGATCAATCATTAAACTAGCTTTATTCATGATGGATGTGAGTTCAGGG
The DNA here is from genome assembly GCA_903917345.1 of uncultured Methylococcaceae bacterium. Lineage (GTDB taxonomy): Bacteria > Pseudomonadota > Gammaproteobacteria > Methylococcales > Methylomonadaceae > Methylobacter_C. The sequence goes on from CAIXAE010000045.1 coordinate 16,065, forward strand.
AGTTGCTTACTTATCGCAATACTCCGTTCGCTGCGATAATTCGTTTCACCTGAGATCCTTAGATGCGATAGATCTTCTTTCTTAATCCAGTAGTTGGTACTTGCTATATCGCCGACATAAGCCTCTGCTTTTCCAGCCTCAACTAATCGTAACGCCGCTAATGCATCTTTGGCCTCCACTAATTTAATGGCTGGATAATCCCGTTTTAGCCATTCTTGTATGGCATAGGATTTTTCAACGGCGACTACTTTACCCTCTAACTTTTCTAAACTATTAATATAATGCGTGTCGGTATTAACGATAATATTGGGTGAATTAACGTAGGGGTTAAGAAAACTTAAGAATTGAGAGCGCTCTTCGGTAATAACCACGCCCGCCAGCATGTCTATATCCCCCCGCTTAATCAATTCTAAACTGCCTGCCAAACTCCCAGGATTAACAATCGTAAAATGAACCCCAATTTTTTGCTCAAGTAGCTTTAAATAATCGGCCCCCATGCCCACAAACTCACCTTGCTCATCTACCCAGTCATAAGGCTGTTTATTAGGATTAACGCCCACCCGAATGACAGGATGATTAGCCAACCACCTCTTTTCCGCTTCGCTGAGTTGTATATCGTTTGCTGCACGCTGATAAATGAAATGATTCAGTTTTATCGAATCAATGGATTGGTTATAACCCGCTTTAACATAGGACTCGGCTATGACTTTTATTCTATCTAAATCGATATAACCTAAAGGGACGGTATTCGGTATAAGTTTTTTTGTTTCCTGCGCTTCAAACTGCAAATGCGCTAACGATAATTTACTGTGATACCGATCTGCAATTAACGTAATGAGCGTATCAGGGTGATCCAACGCATAGCGCCAACCCTTTAAACTGGCTCTTAAAAACCGATCAATGCGTTCTGGATGTTGTTGACGTTCGTCCTGACTGGTAAACAAAATGTCACCGTAAAAGTCGATACCGTAGTTTTGCGGATTAATAACATTTATGGGAATATTGTGTTCTTTGTAATAGTAAGTTTCATCTGTTGAATATCCCGTCATCACATCCAGTTTACCCTGGGCCAACAGCGAATTATCACCGGATTGTTTGATGAGCGTGTAATCATTATCCGACAGTTTGCTGTGCGCCAAAAGAGCCTTAAGAGGCGCTTCATTAGCATTTAAGGTATCCAGCATAATCCGTTTACCTTTCATTTCAAACGGACTGATAATGCCCGAGTCACGTCGGGTCATAAATACTAAGGGATTGTGTTGAAAAATTGCCGCCATCGCCACAATCGGTTTTCCTAAGGCGTACTCGTGTAACAAACCGGAGTCCCCTACCCCATACTCAGCTTTACCAGAGATGACTTGATTAATAACGCTTTTATTCAAATCACGTTCTATGAGCTCAACATCTAAGCCTTCTTCTGCGAAATAGCCTTGCTCTATGGCCGCGTAATAACCCGCAAATTGGAACTGATGAAACCATTTGAGTTGTAAGCGCACCTTATCGAGTGGCGGTTTTTCAGCTGATGAAACAGTACTAACAATGGGTGTAGTTGCTTCTGCGTGAGACTCAAGTGGTAACCCACTCAATAAAAAAATACAAAGCAGTTGCGCCCAAAGGGGGGCAACCTTTAACGGGGGGCGGGCTTTAAGATTAAGGAGCGTCGTTATCACAGCTACAACCAATGCAAATGCAAGAGTGACTGCCAGTGTGATACAGGCCTAATGAGGTGCATCAGCTTAACTAGACAGCATTATTTTAGTTAAGCATTTTCACCGATTTGATATTTTCCATAGCCCCGAATAAAGGCCTTATTCGCTGTCACCTTAAGGCTTGCCTGTACTCATTAACAGAAGCATTAAAACCAAAAAATAGCGACAGACTGGGTTAACAATGGAACGCATGGGGCTCCACTGCGAGTAGTTACTGCGATGGCTAAAGTAGTTACTATTCCGACGCCAGCAACTATTTTAGCGCCGTAAGTGATAACTGCAGTTCCCTCAGTCACACCCCCCGCACCGGCAGTGACAACCTAAAACGGCTAGGTAATAACCGAGGCAGCTTAAGTAGTTACCCACGGCCTAAAGATACAACTGCGCCGGCTAAAGTAATAACCCATACCGCTTCGGTTATAACGGCTCCAACGCGCCTAACTACCTAAGTCCCTTAACGTGTAACTCAAGCACTTAAAGTAACTACTTTGGCAACCGCAGTAACTACTTTAGCTGCTTACCGAATCACTTAAGCCGGCGCAGTTGTTACCCCCGTTGGATGGGGTGTTACCCCTGCTGGCGGGGCTGTTACCCAAGGGAAATAATCTAAAAGGGATGCCCTGCAGGGTGCTAGATTAACGCTGCAATCTAACCGTTGTGTCGTTAGCTGAACATCATAAGCCCACGCCCCTAAACATTAAGTGCCCCCCGTTTGCTCATTAAGCAGTGTCGTTATTTTGGTCGGCAGGTGTTGCCGTCTTAATGAAAGTATTTTCGATTAATATCGACTATACAACCCCTGATGTGCCTTTATCAGAATTGACCTTATTGTTAGGCAATTTTAAAAAGTCCATATTAGACTCAGCTGATGGTAGCCATGTGGCTAGGGCACAAATGCATGCTAATGAAATATTAGTAGATAATGCTTATAGAAACGAGGCGGCTTATATACAAAGACTGTCTGGCGGTAATGAGGCTAAAATTTTAAGCAGTGGTTTTTCTGTGGCTAAGCCACATGGCCCACAACACCGAGCTGAATTTGCGGCAGTAGATGGCCCTAATTCAGGTTCTTTAAAATTAACCTGTGCTCCCGTTGATAAAGCCGGGTCGTATGAGTTTCAGATCTATGAAGGCGATAATCCAGAAGGCGAATTAGGCTGGAAAACGATTGGCCAGAGCACGGCGGCAACTTTTATCATTACCGGTTTAGTACCGTTAAAGAAATATAACTTCCGTTTCCGTACTGTGACCACTCAAGGTGTCACTGATTATTGTGCCCCTATTTCTAAATTTGTACTGTAGTTGTAGTCTGTTTTAACCGAAAACTCTATCCATAAGAGGTTCGTTTTGTTTACTAAAATAAACGTATTCAGTAGTTCACTTCTTGGCACTTGCTAAGGCAAAACAAGATACTGAATGCGTTAGTTTTAATAACATTCCAATTTTTATCAACTGACTTGTCATAATTCAGTGACATTAAACTCCCCATAAAGAAGATAATGGGACGGCGTAGAGGCTGTTGCCCAAAGGCACTATTTCTGTACCATCATAGAGAAGCACACCCATTTTGAATTGATGTCCTGAAATATTGGCTAGTTTCTTCAACCCACGCAAGTCGGAGTTTTTTACAGTAGCGGCGGCTTTCACTTCAACCGCTATGATGTGTCCTATAGCGTTTTCAATGACGATATCAACATCAACCTTGTCCGCGTCTCTATAGTACATTAAACGGTAATCACCCTCTGCCGTTGTGGTGTGCTTAAGCAACTCTCCAAAAACAAAGCTTTCCAATACATTGCCAAATCGAGTGCGATCTTGACGAATCTCCTCTAGGCTCAAGTCAAGTAGCGTAGAGAGTAACCCTGAGTCAATGAATTGCAATTTAGGTGATTTAACAACACGATTAAGTCTGTTATGTGACCAAACGTCAATACGTTTAAGTAAATACATTTGCTCAAATAGTGCTATATAGCGCTTAGCTGTTTTACCATCAAGATTAACTTGCCCACCTAATTTACTGTAATTACACATTTGACCTGATGTTTGTGCTAATGCGCGAAGGAATCTAGGCAGTTGTTCTAATTTTTCTAATCCGGCTATATCTTGAACATCACGCTGGATGAGAGAATCCATATACTGCCGGAACCAAGTCATACGTCTTTTTGTAGAGGATCTTGAAATAGCCTCTGGATATCCGCCGCGTAACACACGTTCAACCAATTCATCTCCAAATGTTGGTGAATCTGGATGTAAGATTTGCCCTGCAAAAGCGCTATCAATCCAATTTGACGTGCGAGCTTCTATTTCTGTTTGCGACAAAGGTAATAGCGATAATGTTTCCATACGACCCGCTAAAGAATCGGCTACAGTTGGCAAGGTCATTAAATTAGCCGATCCCGTCAGTAAAAACCGCCCTGGCCTGCGATCTTCATCTACGCTTTTCTTTATGGCTAACAATAATTGCGGCGCACGTTGTATCTCATCGATAACAGCGTAATCTAAACTTCGAATCAAGCCAACGGGATCTTCACGTGCTGACAGAAGCGTTAACTCATCATCAAGCGTTAGATAACGGAAGTTCTGCAAGGCAATTTGACGCACTAGGGTTGTCTTACCGGATTGCCGTGGGCCAGCTAGTAAGACTACGGGGGTGTCCAGTAAAGCTTCTGCTATACGAGACTTAATGACTCGCGGATAAAATGATGATGTATTCATGCGAACATTTTACCGTAAATTACGGAATGAAGGGGCGTAAATTACGGATTACTCCACCTCACACAATTCTAGTTCAGTTAATGGACTTTCTATCACCGTAGGTAATCTTTTTAATAAGCCTTCAGGGGACAATACTACCAAGACGGGTTCGTCTATAGATTCGGTGCTGGGTTTTACTAAACCTTCCGCGATTGAAACGGTGCCCTCAAAGTTAGGGAGAGGTTCAATATGCGACTGAGGTATTTCAGGAATCTCGCCTAATTCATCAATTAAAATGCCAAATCGAGTTTCTGAGTTGGGCAAAGTCACCACAATAATTTGCTTAGACGCACTCGGTTGTTTATTGCCTTGCAATACTCCGTTTAGATCAAAAATTGTTAAAGTCTGATGCTCATAAATCAAATAGCCCCGCACGTATTCTGGCATACAGGGTATTTCAAGTACATCGTGATTATCAATACTTTCTAACACGCAATTGGCGCGTATGCCATACCAACCTCTCCCTATATAGAATGTAGCGACTTCAACCACTTTATCTGCGCCTGCTAGTCTGGGTACATAAGCCTCTGATGGCGTGTACTTGTGACGGTTTAATTGCTCAGGTTGAATAACATGCTCAGACAGGGGCACTAACACCAAGGCTAATATATCGTTACGGTATGTATCGTCTGGCCCTTTGTATTCCCGATAACCGGCGGTCATGCAGGAGCCTACCGCATAATATCGGTCATTTAAAATCACAATATTAGTGCAACCTTCCGCATGATCTAATTCAAAAAATGCTCGACTGATTGCCAACTGTTGGTCAATCTTATAATCGGGATGCGTACTGGCTATAATGCGCCCTGATTTCTCAGCATAAACGGCAAAGGCGCCCTCCACCACTGAGCCGTCTTCTTTACGAGGTAAGGTTTCAGTGAGCATAGTTTCAAATTGAGGTTGTGCATCAAACACAATAGCAATACCCCCGATCGGATTATGGCCAGCCGGATGTCTAATAGCCGCCGAATACACGTAGGTGGATTGATTGTCGTAAAGAGTCGACTCTGTAAAAGGCGATACGCAGTAATGTTGTGTATCGGTTAAGCTTAAGGTTTGACGCACCCATTGCCCTTGTAGGGTATCACCGACTAAATGGCTGTAAGTGGGATTGGATACCGCGATGACATTGGCGTTTTTATCAAAGATCAATAGATTAGTGTAGACGGTATATAGGTCGTTAATATCCCGCAAAATAGTGGTTAATCGTTGTCGTTGATTGACATCCTGCGCCGCTATATTAGCGAGTTCTGTTCTAAACACACCGGTTAACGCCCACCAACGGCAGTCGTTAGCCCGTTCATATAGATTTCGATCCATAATGTCGATGGCTAACGCGGCTTGTATGCCACAATTATAAAGTGCCGTTGAGATGACAGTTTCATAGAGGTTGATATTCGACTCACTAAACACTTGGCTGGTGCGCATGCCCGTATTTCTGATCTCGCGTAATAAGACCTTTGCAAAAGACGCATTCACGGCAAAGGTATTACGCGATAAGCCTAAATTACCATTCCAAACCGCTCTGTTTAATTCGCGTTGAATACTAGCTGCTTTAATGGGAATATTGCGTGAGGTTTCGGTAAATAAAGTAGACGTTTCCAGTACACAACTTAACAGTGTTTTAGGGACGCGCTCTAACTCATGCGCGGCCGCCATTTCAAAAGTATGATTTAACGGGGCTAAGGCATGGCCTAACCATCCGGGGCCAAAGTAACCTTGGTATCCCGAGGTTTCTATTGAAGTGGCCAAGTATTCTCGCCCTGCAAATCGGACTACTTTGCAATCATCGTCTAAGACGGTTTCTAGCTTTGCCGCGATAGGAAATTGATACTCATCACTGCTGGCCACCACATAGCCTTGTGAATTAAGTATGGTGATGACGGTCCAATCATTATCGGATATCAGATTGCTAAAGATGCGTTTACATTCATCTTGAAACCGAAAACAAAGACACAACACACCGACCACGTGCGTGTTATCTTCTGACATGACTCTATAAGAGTAAATGAGTGACGATTTTACTTTTGACTGTAAGTCGGTGGCCCGAAACGTTTCCACATACGCTTTATCGGTAGTTAAGGTCTCCGCTATTAAGGCATCACTTGAAACGGTTACCGGATTATTTTGATCTAATTGTGCCAGCACCCTACCGTCTGGTGCCAGCAAGATAATATTTTGATACACAGAATACTTTTTAACGTATTCATCAAAGCGTCTAATTAGAGCGTCGGTGTGGCCTGAATTTAATGGCGCCTCTTTTTTTGACATAGCAGCCGCAAAGGCGCGGATATCGTTGTCTGTACTTAAAAAGCCAATGTCTGCGGTGCGCTCAAATAAATTCCTAATTAATATATCGATGGCTACGCGGGCGTTATAGCCCAAACTCAGTACCGCTTTTTTTCGTAACTCTAGCGCTAGTTGTTGGATTAATACCTCTGCTAAGGCATTAAAGTCATTACGCATGCTGGTGATATCGGTGCCCGCACACAACAATTGTCCCAAGAGCGTTAAGTTATCGTAGGCGCTTTGAATTTCACGTAACTTTGTCTGATCCACATGCAGGCTATCCATAAAACGTGATAGATAAGAGATATCTTTTGATTTTTGAACAGATGTTAAATGTTGCATAAAGCGCCTTTAAAAATATGAATTATGGGATGGTTAGTGCAAAAACCAAACCACAAAGACCTTTACAAACTTAATGAAAATAAGGCCTTGTTAAAACTTATCCTTACTCCGTTTTATGGATGCTTACTGAAATAAGCTCAGGCCATTACCAAAGTAAATAGCTGATTTGTAGTTTTAATCTGCAATAAAGTTGATGTGGGTATTAACATTAAGACTATCCAATTGATGTTGGCGATAAAAAAGTATTTTCGCAACAGCTTTCACACTATGAGCACAGACTAATGAACATTAAATCAATACATTGATCGAATTCGCACTAAAACAGTCAGTTATTTGCTTTATTATTGTGCAAGGCAAATGACATACGACATGTACTCTCAAAATATTTCATATAACATAAGTGAAACGGATAATGCCTCCTATTCAAACGATCAATATCTTGATATAAGGCGTATCTTACAAACTAATTTAACTAATAAGCACAGGTTTATAGCTTATGTTCCCTCTAATATGCAATGGCACATGGCAGACTAAGATCAATGCTGTTGTATTTATAGGCTGTTACCATAACTCGTACTAGTGATTCAGCGTTAGAAGAAGCACTACACGCTTGTGAAGCTGAACCCATTCACCAATTAGGCACTATACAACCGCATGGCGTGGCACTGGTTTTAAACCCAAACGCGGAATACAGCATTATTCAAGCCAGTGAAAACTTAGCGACGCTGTTAGCGTGTTCTGCTGAGCAGGCCCTTCATAAATCGTTAGCAACTCTGCTGGGAAAAGAAACTTCCCAACAAGTTATCCAATTAATAGCCACCGCACGTCAGTCACATTCACAAACAGCCTTCGGCGTTATTGACTATAAGACCCAAGACTTTACTAAGCTAGACGCCCATCTTTATATTTCGGATAGTTTTCCGGTTTTAGAATTATCCAACGACTCCGGTTTGGTAGATTTAGAAGACTTAACCGAACAATGGCTAAAAAACCAAGAACGACTTCTAGATAATGAGGGTCATAAAAATTCACAGGCGTATTTTGAGCAAATAACCCACTTAGTGAGAACGATAACGGGCTATGACAATGTAATGATCTACAAGTTTGATAAAAACTGGGATGGTCAGGTGATAGCCCAAAGCAAAATAGAAGATGCCACTGATTATTTGGGCACTCATTTTCCCGCTAGCGACATTCCCGCCCAAGCCCGTGCGTTATATACGCGTAACTTAGTTAGAGTTGTCAGTGATGTGGATGCGCCTGCCGTTTCTTTTGTGCCGATGCTTAATCCAGAAACACATGCTCCTTTGGATATGAGTTTATCTTCATTACGCAGTCTATCGCCCATTCATATAGCGTATTTACGCAATATGGGTACTGCGGCAACCATGACTATTTCGTTACTAGAAGACGGAAAGCTGTGGGGATTAATCGCATGCCATCATCATAGCCCTAAAAGAATTTCTGTGGCGCTACGCAAGATGACACATTTATTAAGTCGGCAAATTTCGACTTTATTAACTAAGCATGAGTTAAATGCCCAACTTGACATTATGCGTAATGCCTTAGCACTCAATTCTGATCTGTTACCCGCATTCAGCAATCTTACCCCCGATATTTCGACAGCTTTACTTGCTAAACTCATGAAAGTCTTTAATGCATCTGGCATTATTATGGTGATAAAGGGGGAACTTTTTGTTGCGGGTTTGACCCCTAACAAAACCCAGATCAAACAATTGCTCGCCGGTTTAAGTGCCCAATCCCTTGAGTCCCCCTATTTTACTCAGCAACTTTCTAATCACTTAAGTGAGGCCAGTACCTATCAAGATAAGGTGGCCGGCTTATTACTTATAAAACTATCTAGCTCACTACAAAACTGCTTAATTTGGTTACGCCAAGAAAAACCACGTACCATTAATTGGGCGGGGACTTATACACAAGGCTTACAACAAAACCCTGATGGTCACTACCATCTTAGCCCTAGGGAATCATTTGAAGTCTGGTCAGAAACTTGGCGCGGGCGCTGTGAGCCTTGGTCTGACCACGAAATCCAGCTCGCTCAATCATTGAACAAATCACTCACTGATACCCTGCGCAATCAGACGTTAGAAAATCAAATACATGAAACTGCGCATAATCGTAATGCACTTTTAAATGTCATTGGGGGAGGTATTTCTGTGACCGATGCCCATAGAATGATTACCTATATCAATAAAGAGTTCGAAGTGTTAACAGGCTATACACAGGCTGAAGTCGTTGGTAAAACCTTTACCTTTCTGCAAGGCCCTGACACGGATCCACAGCAAATTGAAAATATCAGCACTGCCTTAGCGGCGCTAAAGCCCTTTTCGGGCGAGATTTTAAATTATCGAAAAGACGGTTCTATTTTTTGGAATGAGCTCAATATCACCCCTATATTTGATACTTACGGCGAGTTATCGCATTTTCTGGGTATACAACGGGATGTAACGGATCGTAAACAATCGGCCTATCTGGATACCTTAACGGGCTTACCTAACCGACTACTATTAATGGATCGATTGGCTCAGGGCTTAGAGAAAATTAATCGACATGGCGGCTGCATCGCATTACTGTCTATTAATTTGGACGGCTTCAAAACCATTAACAATCATTATGGTCACGAGGTGGGCGATGCCTTTTTAGTGGCTATTAGTCAGTTAATGAAACATTCCCTACGCGAAACGGACACCCTCGTGCGCGCTGAAGGAGATGAGTTTTATATTTTATTAGATGACTTAGCCTGCGAACTCGATGCAGAATCGCTCATTAAACCTGTGTTAGACATCTTTCTGTCACCGACGGATATCAAAAATCTGGTACTCCAAATGACAGCTGGTATCGGTATCAGCTTTTATAATAAAACGTCTACATGCCAAGACGTCACTGTTGACACCTTGATTAGACAGGCAGATCAGGCCATGTATGTGGCTAAACAATCCGGTACAAATGGTTTTCACCGCTTTGATAGCCATATAGATCATTTAAATGTGACCCGTAATGAAATTGTAAATGCTATTCGTATAGGTTTACAACAAGAACAGTTTGAGCTCTATTACCAACCCAAAGTTAGTATGCGTAGCGGTAAAGTACTGGGTTTTGAAGCCTTAATACGTTGGCATAAATCTGGACCGGACCCCTTACCGCCCTCTGTCTTTATGCCCATGATTCAATACCACCCCCTAGGTATAGAAATAGGAAACTGGGTGCTTAACAGTGCATTAGCACAATTAAACCAATGGCAAGAACAAGGTTTAGAAACCACGCTCAGCATTAATGTGGATGCGCGACAATTACACCAAACCAACTTTGTTGCTAATTTAAATGCGGCTATCAACCATTATCCACACTACATACCCAATAGCTTAGAGCTTGAGATCTTAGAAACTAATGAGTTGGCGAGCCGAATTAAGGCTGAACAAGTGATTGAATCATGTCGCGAGTTGGGCGTTGAATTTGCCTTAGATGATTTTGGGACGGGCTATTCTTCTATCACTTATCTAAAACAACTCCCTATTAAAACCTTAAAAATTGATCGTAGCTTTGTCGCCGGCATTACTCACACGGATCAAGACTATAAGTTATTGTCTAATATTATTCAGTTAGCAAATGATATGGGTAAACAAGTAATTGCAGAAGGCGTCGAAACCATTGAGCAAGGTGAATTATTAATCCTATTGGGTTGTGAACATGCCCAAGGCTATGCGATTGCAAAACCCATGCCCGCATCAAACGTATTACCCTGGTTAAAAGAATGGCGCCCCTACTCCGCTTGGTCTAACAATAGTTGACCAAATGTTATGATATTTAGAGTAGAATCACGAAAAATATCATATGAGCTTTATTCTACATGTTTGATCAAATAGTATCTTTTCTCACCGGCGATGCCGGCTGGATGCCCCATGGTTTTTGTATACGCTGGACGCCTAGCTTAGTCTGGATGTACGCCTTATCAGATAGCTTAATTACGCTCGTTTATTATGCCATCCCCATCACCTTGGCTTTTCTGGTCATGCGCAGTAAAGAGCAGCGCTTTAAGACGATGTTCGTGCTGTTTTGTGTGTTTATTGGGCTTTGTGGGACCTCACATTTACTATCGATAGTCTTACTCTGGCAACCCCTTTACTGGTTAGACGCCAGTGTAAAACTCATAACCGCCCTGTTCTCAGTAGCCGCATTAATCTCACTACTGCACTATAAACAGCAAATAATTAAAATAATAGACATTGCTGATGACTATAAACAGACGGAGTTAGTGCACTTTATTCTAAACAAGACCCCTTTCTTATTAGCCTATTGGGATAAGAATCAAATCAATCAATACAGTAACTCAACGTTTGATCTTTGGTTTAACAAATCAAATACAAAAGTGTCCGGCAAGCACATAGAAAAAGTTATCGGCAAGGAACTGTATACGCAAAACTTACCCCTGATTAAAAAGGTTCTGGACGGATTACCGCAAGAGTTTATCCGTCCCATGCAGAATCGGAACACGGGGGAAAATATGCTCATTCAGATTAGCTATATCCCCCATATTATTGCGCACCAAAAAGTAATCGGCTTTTATATGATAGGGACAGACATCTCTATGCATGAACAGCTCATTGAAAATAAATTACAGAACACCGCCATCTTTGAGACTTTATCTAGAGGCATCATAATCACTGGCCCCGATAAACGCATCACTTACGTCAATAAAGCGGTAACAAGGAATACAGGGTATTCCTTACACGATATGAAAGGTCAATTCTGTTCCATTTTACAAGGACCAGACACGGATCCCCAGACCGTCATAGAAATGCGAGAGGCCCTTAATAAACAGCAAGCCTTTAACTGTGAAATTCTTAATTACCGAAAAGACGGTGTTAAATTTTGGAATGAACTAAGTATCGCACCTATTTTTGATCGACAAGGTCAGTTGACACAGTTTGTATCCTTCCAGACCGATATTACTGAACGAAAACTTCAAGAACAGCAAAGTGCCTTTATGAAGGCTATTATTGCCAGATCCCCAGACCTTATTTCTATGGCTGATATGCAAGGCAATATTCGCTATATGAACATGGCGGGTAGCGATATGGTGGGCTTAACTAACCAGCAAGCCAACACATTACACATTAAAGACTTCCTTTTTAAGAAAGATTTTGCGGATATGACGAATAACATTATTCCGATTGCCTTAACAGATGGTATCTGGCAAGGAGAAACCTATCTACGCCATCAAGATGGCCATAAAATTCCTACCCAACAAGTTATTCTCTCTCATGTTAATGATCAAAACATAACACCTTTTATTTCTACCATCATGAAAGACATCTCCCTCGCTAAACAACATGAGCAAGACTTAATGATGGCGGTGGAAAAAGCAAAACAGTTTGCACAGGCTAAGTCTGAGTTTTTAAGCAATATGTCTCACGAGATCCGTACCCCAATGAATGCGATTTTGGGCTTCTCTGATCTGGCGTTATTAGAGCACTTCCCTAGCAAGGCACAGGACTACTTTACTAAAATTAATGTAGCCTCGACCCATTTGCTAGGAATTTTGAATGATATTTTGGATTATTCAAAATTAGAAGCGGGGGCCACACAGTTATCACTGACGCCTTTTAATCTACAGGCTATTAAGCAACACTTATTACTGCTTTTTACCGATATCAATGAAGCTAACAACAATCTCTTTACGATTACGTTTGCCCCTGATGTGCCAGATGGCTTGATAGGCGACTCACTCAGAATCCAGCAGATACTCATCAATCTAGTAGCCAATGCCAGTAAGTTTACGCATAACGGCTCGGTTAATTTGCATATCAGTCTGCAAGAAATGCTATCTGATCAAGTCCGATTGCAGTTTAGTGTAAAGGATACCGGCATTGGTATGACGAAAGAAGAGATTGCCAAAATTTTATCCCCGTTTACACAAGCGGATGAAAGTATTAGTCGACAATTTGGGGGGACTGGACTGGGGTTATCGATTAATGAACGATTAATGGGCTTAATGAACAGTGAATTAAAAATCGACAGTGAACCGGGGGCCGGAAGTACATTCTATTTTGATTTATGTTTAAAGCCTTGTGCTGAGGAAATAATCGACAAGGACAAGGACAAGGACAAGGACAATTATACCGTCTTTCCTGATAACAAACAAGTACTTATTGGCGCAAATATACTATTAGTAGAAGACAATATCTTTAATCAACAAGTCATAGCGGCATTTCTTAAGTTAGAGAAAATCACTTATAAAATAGCTCAGAATGGTGCGGATGCCCTAAAGGCTTTGGAGAAAGAAGACTTCGATTTAGTATTAATGGACATCAATATGCCGGTGATGGATGGATATACCGCGACGCGTGAGATTAAGCGCCAAGCCCAATATAGCGCTCTCCCCATTATTGCCCTATCCGCTGCGGTTACTGAAGATGAACAACAAGAATCATTAGCGGCCGGCATGGTAGGCTTTATCGAAAAACCAATCATGCCTGCCAAATTAATCGCCACATTATGTCAACATTTAACCCCTAAAACCCTAATCAACGAACAGAAATCCACTCTTAAGGCCGAGCAAAGCACCTTCGACGAGACCGAAACGTCAGCGCTGCCCTTTCAACTAGATATTAGCTATTTAAAAGCACTGGTCGGTGATGATGCGGCTACGATAAGCACCTTTTTAAGTTACTTTATGGTCGCCGGTACCGAATCGAGTCTAGCCATCATTGCCGCTATACCTGCCGGTTTATGTCAAGATGCCCGTAAAGCCGCCCATAAATTAAAACCCTCCGCTTACAGTATTGGCGCTACACAATTGGGTGATGTTTGTGCCGAAGTAGAAGCCGCCGGTAAAGCCGATGATATTGATACGCTTGAAGCCCTATTACCCAAGTTTGAACATGAATGGGCTTTGGTTAAAGCCTATATTCAAGCGCGGCCTACATGAGTCAGTTAACTACAATGTTCAGTCACGTATTTAAACGACGCAACTTAGATGAAGATAAACTTGAGGACAGTGAATTACGCTGGAAATTCGCCCTAGAAGGCGCCGGTGATGGGGTATGGGATTGGAATATAGCAACAGATCAAGCGGTGTATTCCACCCGTTGGAAGGAGATGTTGGGCTACGCTGAAGACGACATTCTACCCACTAATGATGAATGGAAGCGTCGTATTCATCCCGAGGATCGAGCTATGGTGGGGGACACCATGCAAACTTATCTTAAAGGCACGATCCCCAGTTACCGAGTGGAGTATCGCTTAAAATGTAAAGACGACTCCTATAAATGGATATTGGGACGCGGCATGATCGTTAAGCGTGATCCGCAAGGTTACCCTCTGCGCATGATAGGCACCCATACCGATATTACAACCCTCAAAGAAGCGGAACACATCTTATTACGCGACAAAGAAAACGCAGCACTGATTGACTCCATTAAAACAGACAAGCTCACTAAGCGCACTCAAGAATTGGCGCTTATCACCCAGCGCTTTCAAACCACTTTTGAGTACGCCCCTATCGGGGTAGTGAATTTTTCATCCGATAGTCGCATAGAAAACGTCAATCAACGTTTTTGTCATTTTCTGGGTTATAAGCGAGATGAATTACTGGGCATGAACTTGGCACAATTAATTTATAGTGATGACCAGGCGAATGCCTTTGATAACATCAACCAACTACTCACCTCAGAGTGGTCAAACTTTGATATAGAGCACCGATATGTTCGTAAGGATGGCTTACTTGTTTGGGCGCACATCACCGTTAAGCTGATGAGTACCGAAGATGGGCAACCGGATTACTTTATCAAAATTGTTGAAGATATCACCGAGCGAAAAAATAAAGATGCGCAATTAGTAGCGGCTAAAGAACATGCTGAACAGTTAGCGAAAACAAAAACACTGTTTTTAGCTAATATGTCACATGAGATTCGTACGCCTATGAATGCGATCTTAGGGTTTTCTGATTTAGCGTTATTAGAACCTTTCCCCAGTAAAGCCCAAGCCTATTTCAGCAAAATCAATGAAGCCTCGAAACATCTGTTATCCATTTTAAATGATATTTTGGATTTCTCAAAAATGGAAGAAGGCGCTACCCAACTTAAACTGGCTCCCTTCAATCTACACGTTATTGAACAGCATTTAATGCTCTTATTTACAGATATCATTGAGAGCAAGAACAACCAATTAACGATTACTTTTTCACCAGATGTCCCTAACTTACTGATAGGGGATGCGCTTAGAATTCAGCAAGTCCTCATTAACTTATTGGCCAACGCGTGTAAGTTTACGCAAGATGGTTCGATCAATCTAACCATCAATGTACTTGAAAGACACGCAGGTCAAGCTCGCTTACTCTTTAAAGTAACAGACTCGGGCATTGGCATGTCGGCAGAAGAGATTGCCAAAATATTAACGCCCTTTACACAAGCGGATGAGAGCATTAGTCGACGCTATGGTGGTACGGGTCTTGGTTTATCAATATGTGATCGCTTGCTCAATTTAATGGGCAGTGAGTTACGTATAGACAGTACGCTGGATGTGGGCAGTCAATTTTATTTTGAGCTGTGTCTAGACGTGTGTACTGATGAACAGATCGCCGAAGAATCCGCTAAAACTGTAACTACCCCTGCCCCCGTTATCAGTGATAAAGAGGCACTTATAGGGTCACACTTATTACTCGTTGAAGATAATGTATTCAATCAACAAGTCATACAGGCGTTTCTTAAGTTACAAGGCATCACATTTGTAACAGCCAATAACGGCGTAGAAGCCTTAGAAGAAATTGAAAAAGCAGACTTTGATCTGGTATTAATGGACATCAATATGCCCGTGATGGATGGCTATACCGCCACCCGTGAGATTAAACAACAAGCGCGTTATGCCGATTTACCTATTATCGCCCTCTCTGCAGCGGTAACCCCCGATGAGCAAGAAGACTGTATAGCGGCGGGCATGATTGATTTTATAGAAAAACCCATCGTCCCCGCCAAGCTCATTAGCGTTCTGAATAAATATTTAAAAAAATAACAGCCCACGGTTTACATGTGGGATCTTAGCAAGTGAATTGAGTCACTTGCTAAGTCTTAATACCCACTATTAAGCTGTTTCTGAGATCGGCACCGCATTAAATTCTAATTCAAGAAATTCTTCTTTAATATCATAGCCAAACTCTAAGCTGGTTAAGTCTTCTTCATCATGGTACCAGTTTAATATGACCGTGTTTCCATTTTGTCCGGCTTCGTTTAGCAAGCCAAATAAACGAAATAACATTTTAGTCGCCGCACTATTAAAGTAAGTTAAATCGACATCAAAGGTAATGGTTTCATCTGAAATGGAATCTAAATAAGAACTCACCTTCTCTAATAAAGGATTAAAAAAACTGGCTGCATTCTCAGGATAAGCTTCACCTTTTAAACTCAAATGATGCGTGGCAAAGTTGAAATTAACTTCGGGTGTTAATGAGGTACGAGCAAAATAATAAATCATAGTGATTCCTAGATAGTTACTTTAAGAAAAAAATGTGCGAGTTCAACACCCTCCACTCTACATTCAGCAGGAGTAATTGAATATTCGATGGGTTTACTGGCATCCCTTGCAATGGTTAATAAGCCTAAGCCTGCGCCTTTACTGATGGCGTCTTCTGTTTCGTGTTGGTCATTTTTAAGCTGTTCACGATAGGCCTTTCTAATATCTTCCATGGTCATATTAAGTAAAGGGTCTAGCTTGGTTTTAATGTGTTCTATATATTCACTTTTAATTAAGTTGCCGCACACAATAAAGTAGCTATCCTCTATTGTACCCACTGCAATAGCCGCTGATTTCCCTTCATCAACTGACGATATATCCGGCGAATAATGCAAAGCGTTTTGTGTCATTTCAATAAAGCTAGAAAATAACTTTTTCGCCTTCTGAGGCGAGTCCACGTGTGCATCTTCCTTTAAGCGTTGCTTTAAAGAATCACCCATTGTAAGAATGACGTTCTGGGTAATCTGACCGTTGTAATAAAATAAGATGCCGTTTAGATCGGCATTATCCCGAAACATATTAAAAATATTTAATTCCATGACCGTTCCATTAAACTCTAAACCCAAAAAAGCAGACATCATCTCGTCTGCGCTGAGACCCTTGATATTCATAAAAAGTATCCAAGAATAAGGTGCATTGTTGTGACATAGGCTTTTCAACATGTGCTAACAGTTGATTTAAGGTGCGCTGTTTACCAAATGCAATATTGCGGGGCCCACCGATCTGATCAATAATCCCATCAGTGGTGATGTACACACATAACCCTTCTGTCAAAGGCACTGTTTTATTAGTCCACTTAAAATCCATCGGTGTATCCACATAGCCCACACCTTTTTTATCGCCCTCGATAATCGTGGTACTTTTATCGGCTGGGTTAATCAGCAACAACGGTGTTTTGGCCCCCGCGAACGTTATTTGCTGGGCATTTAAATCGATCCAACAAAACGCCGTATCCATACCGTCATCAGAGTCATTACTGTCAATATCAATCCATTCATCTTTTTTTTGATTCGATGCAACACTGATTTGGCCCAAGGCCGTTTTTACTTTTTGATTCATTGATATCAGTGCAGTCGCTGGATCATGGCGATTATCTTCTAATAAAATATGATCTAAAAAAGAGGCCATGATCAAGGTCATGAAAGCGCCAGGTACGCCATGCCCCGTACAATCGATCAAGGCCAGAAAGAAACCATCTGCAAACTTCTTACAAAAATAGTAATCACCACCGACTTTGTCACGTGGCTCCCAATGAATAAAATAATCCTGCATGCAATCACGCATGTCTTCACGAGAAGATCTCAAAAACGAGGTTTGAATCACACTGGCGTAATTAATACTTTCCATCACGATGCGATTTTTCTCTGCTTGCATCTCAGAAATCTTCCGCATAACCGCTTCACCAGTCCCTACACCTAAATAACGCCCTTGTTCATCGGTGATAATAAAACCACTCTTTAATGCGGTACTGCCTTCTTCAGCGACTTTAAACGAGAGATCTTGTATCGACATGTTCTCACTGACTATGAGCGAGACGGGCTCAATAAACTCAATACAGGTTTTTTTGGCGTACAGTTCTTTACGAAAGGGTTTTGATATTTCGTCCATATAGGTACTGCGATTGATTAAACCTTTGGGTAGGCCCTCATCCACCACGGGTAAAGAAATGATGCCCGCATTTTCAGATAACACGAGGAGTACATCGTTTCCATAGAAACTGGGTGAAACACTAGGACAACTGATCAGTAATTCTCGTACGGTGTTTTGACTTTCAAACATTTGCTGTACCCAAGTAGCTCAAATAAAAACATGTAAACTACTCATGAAATGTGACGTCTATATGACGTGTATTTTGAGAATTATGACAACGAACCGTAAGGATGAAAAAAATGCACGCGGACAAAAGGCGCCAAAGCCAATAAGGATAAGCCTTGCGCTTTAAACGTTAAAAGTAACGATTATGACAAAAGGAAAAGGAGTGACGAAAAACCATCGTTTTTCTAAGGATGGATCTTACCTAAATAGAGACAATACTATTATTATCTTGCACACCCTGGATGTTTGGAGCAAAACACCCAAGATGCGCTCGACAAATTAAGCCATGGTGTTAATTAGGGTACCCACAGTGGCACTCGGTGCAGGTGGCGTTACCGCGGTTGCAGTTTGAGTTGCGGTAGGTTTGTTATGTTGTTGATCAGGTAATAAAGCTTCTAATGCATCTTGTGCCGCTTTAATGTCACCGGATTGCAAAGCTTTACCCACTTTAGACAAGGCGCTATTAGGATCTTGAGTAATGCCTTTGGGGGCATTAGCAGAGACGGTATTAAATGCTTGGTTAGCGGCCGCTATACTGCCAGTGGATAACGCACTGCTCAGTTGATTTAAGTTTTGGGTTTGTTGTTGAAAAGCACCGGTACCGTGAAGCGATGATACGGTCGCTGATGATGCTAGATTTGATACTGAACTGATACTCATAAATACCTCTTATATATTTTTATATCACTATTTGTTTCCTTCTCGAAGCTTATCACCCGCAAAAAATATTCAAAGCGGAGAATAGAGGGCATATTTGACCTATTCTCTTAGCTTAAAAAAATAGACATAAGCTCAGAATAATACACATTAATTTAGTCCGGTTATAAGCCTTATAACCTTTTGATTTGAAATAAAAGTAAATAAAGAACTTCCGTCTTTAATGTATTTAGTAGATGCTTTTTAATCAGCATACTAAAGGTGAGCGTCATGAGTATATCAGCTATCAATAATTCAACTGCTTCGTTAGTTTCTTCTAATGCTAGCCCTGTTGCGACTCCCATCAGTAGTGCTCCCAGCATGCCTACTGTTTTAAGTATGCCGACTCCATCAAACACTAACCCGAGTGAACAAGCCGCAGCCCCCGCTTTATCTGACGTTAACAGAGCGGTTAAATCACTGAATAACTTTACCAGCGCGCTCAACACGGGGGTATCGTTCAATGTTGACCATAGCTCTGGCACATTAGTGATTCGAATTGTCGATAATAATACCCAACAGTTAATTCGTCAGATTCCGAGCGAACAAGTTTTAGCTTCTGCGCAGATCATTAGCAATAATACGTCTAGCGCCCAAACCGGTGTATTAATACATAATATCGCTTAGCCCTATCCTACCCGTCTCCGCACCCACCTAAATTCAATTACACTGGCGTTTTTCGCCTCTTATTCTACCAATTGAATCGGTAGTATTCCTCCTATAATGCTATAAAAAGCAAACATTGCATGTCATATAACCATTTGACAGTGGAATCACTATTGAACACAACTAAACTAACGCCTAAGGACTCGCTATGTTAAATAGCAAACAAACCCTGAGCGCTTTTGAGAATATATTGTTGATTACAGAACAAATGCTAGAAGCCTCAAAAAAAGGTGATGAATTGCAGATGCACGCTTTAGAAGAAAGTTTTGGTGAACAGATCGCGAGTATTAAAAGCGCCGGCGGATTCGTAAAATTGACGGGGGATCTGCGCTATAAAAAAGTACAATTACTACAGCAGATTCTGCACAATGACCGGGCCATTCGTGATCTAACAGACCCGTGGTTAAAAGAGCTTTCTGCGTTTTTAAATAACCCTGACAATCAAACTTTTATAGAAACGTCTCGCTTTAAAAACAATTAAATAGCATGGTTAGCAGTCTCAACTTATCCAGCAATGCCCCTATCTCACCCCCTAGTGCTGTTGGTGCACCTTCAGCTACCGGCGCACCGGGGCAAGATGGGGTTATAAAGCTAGATCAGATTGAGATAGGTAAAGCCCTACAAGCCCAAGTACTTTCGGTGCTTAGCAATGGCAACAGTATGATCAGTTTTCCAAATGGTGCACTCACCACCACTATGCAAATGCGCCTACCCCCGGGCTTTCAAGTGGGGGATCAGATACAACTGACCTTATTATCCTTAACGGAAGGTAAACCGAGCTTTTCTATCAGCTTAGCCGGTAATCCTACCGAGACCGTTAACCTTAGTAGCACTGCACAACTCTTAGATAAAATCGCAAGTAGCAGCACACAACCCCCTAAAATAACGAGCAACAGCCCCCTATTAGCCACTAACAAAGACATGGACCCGGCTCATTTAGCCTCCCAACTGAATGCCAGCATTGATAAAAGCGGTGTATTTTACGAATCACATTTACAACAGTGGAATGAGGGCGCAAGACTGTTAGATCAGATACAACAAGAGCCGCAAAATCAGAGCACTCAGCCTGCAGAAACGGCAAATAATCTGATCCCTGCTCAACTTGATACGCTCGAAAACAAACGCTTAACATGGCAAGGCGAATTATACCCAGGCCAGCCACTGCAATTAGAAATACAAAAAGATGAGCAAAAGAACCATCAATCGAACGCTTCAAGTGGCAATACGCCAGATCCTGTTTGGCAAACATCACTCAAATTAAGCTTACCTCAACTGGGTCAAGTACAGGTCAAAATTCGCTTACAAGGCGATCATGTGCAGCTCAATGTTAATGCAGCAGACCCCACCACTGCCAACACACTTAAGTCTGCCAGTGATAACTTAAATCAAGCATTGGCCGCCAGTGGTACGGCCTTAGATTTATTAACGGTACAGAGTGATGGCGAAGCCTAGTACACCCAAGGAACTCCGCAATGCGGTGGCTTTAACGTATCAAGCCAATGGTCGCGCCCCTAAAGTCGTGGCCTCAGGTAAAGGATTAGTGGCTGAACAAATTATTGAATTAGCCAAGCAAAATGGGGTTCATGTGCATGAATCAAAAGAAATGGTGGCCTTGTTGATGAACGTAGAACTGGATCAGGAGATTCCTGAAAACTTATATCGCATTGTCGCCGAACTATTAGCGTGGCTCTATAAGATTGAAGCGCTAAAACAACCTGATTTAAGTTAAGTGCAACGCACTATATCGACATATTCATAATGTCGTTATAAGCCGTGATCAACTTATTACGCACTTGAATAGTCGCCTGCATGGTAATACCCGATTTCTGCGAAGCAATCATGACATCAGATAAATTAACGGAATCATCACCTAAGGAGAATCGTTGCTGAAGTTGTTGAGCATTCTTTTCTAGACTGTTCACTTGATCTAGCTGATTCTTGAATATGTTTGCAAAATCAACCGCACCTGCAGTCGGTTCAACACTATTGGTCTCAACCGTTTTAGGTAAATCGACGTTAGCCACCGCATTACGTATTTGCGCAACCATGGCATCCATTTTAGTGTTATCAATTCCAACCATACTAAAAACCTAACTCAATCTATTAAGACGCACATAATTTATCACGCCCTATTAGAGTAAATACTTTAATTAACGGGGTTTTTTAGGCTTAATTCAATCTTTCGATTATTAAGCTAAGCTTGATAATAACAGCGTATTTAATAGCATTCGTTTGCTCACCTGACTAATCTCATTGTTGACTATGGCATCTACACCCGAAGGACAACCCAGCGCAATTAACAATTTCTTGCAAAGCCCATTAGGTAACAATATGGCGCTAGGAGCAGGCATGGCGCTAGTCATCAGTATTATGGCGGCCGTATGGCTTTGGGGGCAAAAGCCTGATTATCGTATCTTACTGTCTAATTATTCTGACAAAGATGGGGGCGCCATTATTGCTGCCCTACAACAAATGAACGTGCCTTATCAATATGCCGAGGGGGGCGGTGCTATTTTAGTGCCTGCTGATCGCGTGCATGATGCTCGTTTAAAACTCGCTGCACAAGGTTTACCTAAAGCCGGCAATGTCGGCTTTGAATTAATGGAAAACCAAAAGCTTGGGATTTCTCAATTCTTAGAGCAAGTTAATTTTCAGCATGCGTTGGAAGGTGAGCTGGCCCGCTCTATCAATTCTATTGCTGTGGTGCAATCATCTAGAGTCCACTTGGCGATTCCTAAGCCCACTGTCTTTGTGCGAGAAGCGCAAAAACCAACGGCCTCGGTCTTACTTAATCTACACCCCGGGCGTGTGTTAGATGCACAACAAGTCAGTGCTATTGTGCATTTGGTTTCCAGTAGTGTGCCTGACTTACCTGCAAAGAATGTCACTATTGTTGATGAAAATGGGAATCTATTATCAGATCAAGAAGAACTAGGTCGTAATACGCGTTTAGACCCGAATCAACTTAAATACATCCAAGAAATTCAAGATGACATCGTGCGTCGCGTAGAGTCTATTTTGTCACCGATTGTGGGTGCACAAAACGTGCGTGCTGAAGCGTCTGCTGAAATTGATTTTTCACATGCGGAACAAGCCGCTGAAAAATACACACCCAACAATAAACCCGAAACAACAGCTAAACGCAGCGAACATCTTAACGAATCTAAAAGTTCTGAAGGCGGCGGCGATTCAAGCAAGCCCGGTGGCGTGCCAGGCGCCAGCTCTAATCAACCTGGGCAACAAAAACCCGCAGCTGAAGGGGGTGGAAATTCAAACACCCAAAAAGATAACACCATTAACTACGAATTGGATAAAACAGTCCGTTATGTGCAAGAACCGATGGGTAATATTAAACGCTTAACGGTTGCAGTTCTGGTTAATAATAAAATTGAAGTTGATGCTAAAGGTAAATCGACAAGTAAGCCATTGACTGAAGATGAAAAAACCCAAATTACTAACTTGGTTAAAGAAGCCATGGGCTTTAATAAAGACCGTGGTGATTCACTCAATGTAACTAATACCGGCTTTACTGTACCGCCAAAAGAAGTGATTCCAGAAGAACCGTTCTGGAAACCTTATGCGAACATAGAAACGGGCAAAAGTATCGGACAGTGGTTGTTGTCTTTTATCGCTATTCTGTATTTGTTCTTTAAGATTTTAAAACCGATGCTGAAGCGATTATCAGATCCTCCGTTGCCGCCAGCCGCTAAAGAAAGTGCATCGGATGACAACAACGAACCCTCATCCCCCGCAAAGAAATCTGAGGCGACTGTAGAGGGCGCCATCAAATTAGCCAGTGAAGATCCACGCATGGTGGCCAGCGTCGTTAAGAATTGGGTCAATGAATGAGTGATATCGGTTTAGAAAAAGCGGCTGTCTTAATGTTAGCCATAGGACAAGATGCCGCGGCTGAAGTGATGAAATATCTAGAACCTAGAGATGTGCAAAAACTAGGTATCTTGATGGCATCCATGAACTCAGTGCCCACAGACACGTTGAAATTAGCCTTAACAGAATTACACGATGAATCAGAAAAAAACAAATCGTTTGGTTTTGACAGTGAGGAATATATCAGTGGTGTGCTTAACAAGGCGCTTGGAGATAACAAAGCCAGCAACTTATTAAATCGGATCATCACTAAGAATGATTCTTCGGGTATAGACCACCTTAAATGGATGGATGCCAAAGCGGTTGCTGATTTAATCACGCATGAACACCCGCAAATTATTGCCACCATCTTATTGCACCTTGATCCACTACAAGCCAGTGAAGTGTTGACCGAATTTACAGAAAGAACGCGTGTCGATGTGATCTTAAGAATGACCACACTGGATGGCGTACAACCGGTGGTACTGAGTGAATTGAATGAAGCCTTAAACAAATTGCTGAATGGCAATGACAGCTTTAAGAAAAAATCGATGGGCGGTGTCAGTGCGACAGCAAACATCATGAACTTTTTAAATTCTGATATTGAAGCCGCTATCATGAGCAAACTCAGAGAGTTTGATGAGACGATCGCACAGCAAGTCAGTGACAAAATGTTTGTGTTTGACGATATCGTGGCCATTGGCGACCGTGATATTCAAACGATTCTGGTCGAAGTACCTTCTGAATCATTGATTGTGGCGCTTAAAGGGGCTAAAGAAGATATTAAGGCTAAAATATTTAAGAACATGTCTGAACGGGCAGCAGAAATGATGTTGGAAGATCTTAATGCTAAAGGCCCAGTCCGCCTATCAGAAGTAGAACAACAACAAAAAGAGATCTTACAAATCATTAAACGGCTAGCGGATGAAGGTACTATCACCATCCAAACTGGAGGCGATGATGCCTTCGTCTAAACCCGAAATGCAGAGCGCCTATCAACGCTGGGAGATTGGCTCTTTAACGAAAGATTCTTTAGGCTCGGCTTCTAAGATGTCCCAAGAGATGTTAATTGCTCATGACAAAGGTTATCAAGCCGGACTTGAAGAAGGTCGCGCAACGGGTTTAGCGGAAGGCCTAGCAAAAGGCACTGCGCAGGGCTATGCAGACGCACTTGAAGAAGGCCGAGAAAGAAATGAGCAAATGAGTGAACAGTTTACTGCCCTCATGACGCAATTTGAAGCTGAACTGCAATCGGCGAAAGAACACACCGCCCAACAGATGCTTAATTTATGCTTAGACATGACGCAAGCCATGCTGAAGTCAGCATTGGATGTGCGCCCAGAATTAGTCATACCCATTATTGAACACGCTTTACAACGCTTACCCGATGCACAAGCGCCTGCACATATTTATTTAAACGCTACTGATCTTGACGTGGTGCAACATGTGATGGGGGATGACTTAAAGCAAGAAGGCTGGCGTTTGGCTACAGACCCCTCCATTGAAGCAGGCGGCTGTCGCCTAGAGACAGCTACCAATCAATTAGACGCTTCCCTACCCGCTCGTTGGCAACAATTGCTTAGCGCCTTAGGGAAAAGCGGTGATTGGTTAAGTTTATAACTCACATGACGGAAACCCCAGGCGTTAATCATTGGCACGAATTTCTAGCGGAATGTCAGCAACAGATCAGTGCTGTTAATACGTTGCCCGTGTATGGTCGCGTGACCCGTGTGGCAGGTTTGGTCATGGAAGCCGTCGGACTTAACTTAGCCATTGGTACGCCATGCTATGTACCGTTACCCAGTGGCCATCGCTTGGATGTAGAAATTGTCGGGTTTGGTAACGAACGCTTGTTTTTAATGCCTTTAGGGGATGTTGAAGGCGTACAGCCAGGCGCACCGGTTATTCCTTCAGCTCAAGAAAAGTCCCCGCCACTCTTACACCATCGTATGACTTCAACTTCGACTGGCCAACATGGCAGACGCTTACCGGTAGGAGATGCGTTATTAGGTCGCGTACTGGATGCGACCGGCCAACCTTTAGATCGTTTAGGCCCCCTCAAAGGCCATTCAACCGCGCCGTTATACGTACAAGCCGCTAACCCCTTATTAAGAGAACCTATTTCTACCGTATTAGATGTCGGTATTCGTCCGATTAACAGTTTGTTAACCGTGGGCAAAGGTCAACGGATGGGCTTATTTGCCGGCTCGGGTGTAGGTAAATCGGTTTTATTGGGCATGATGGCCCGCTACACCGAAGCTGATGTGATTGTGGTTGGCCTTATCGGTGAACGAGGTCGAGAGGTTAAAGAGTTTATTGAACAAATTTTAGGATCTGAAGGTCTTGCCCGTTCAGTGGTGGTCGCTGCGCCGGCCGACTTACCGCCTTTATTACGTTTACAAGGCGCTGCTTACACCACACTGATTGCAGAACATTTTAGAGATCAAGGTAAAAGTGTTTTGTTGATTATGGATTCATTAACCCGCTACGCCATGGCGCAACGAGAAATTGCCCTAGCCATTGGTGAACCGCCAGCAACCAAAGGTTATCCCCCCTCTGTATTTGCCAAACTACCGGCCTTGGTTGAGCGCGCAGGCAATGGTGAAGCCGGCGGTGGATCTATTACCGCCTTTTATACCGTGTTAACCGAAGGTGATGATCAACAAGACCCTATTGCTGACTCAGCCCGAGCCATTCTAGACGGGCATATTGTGTTAAATCGCAGTCTAGCGGAAGCCGGTCATTATCCTGCGATTGATATTGAACAATCGATTAGCCGAGCCATGCATAACATCACGGATGCTGATCATCAAAAAACGGCTCGGCGTCTTAAGCAATTACTCGCCAGTTATCAACGCAACCGAGACCTTATCAATGTGGGCGCCTATCAATCAGGCAGCGACCCCTTATTGGACGAGGCCATCAGTCGCTATCAAGAGATAGAGCAATTTCTACAACAAAGTATTCACGACAGAGTGAGCATTAATGAGAGCTTAGGGGAACTTTCCTCTCTATTCGGCTAATTAGATCCCCTAGACATGGGCAATAATTAACCATGGCTACTCTAAACGCAATCCAAGCACTGATCGATCTAAGTTCTCGTGAATCCGAGGCGGCAGCAACGCGCCTGAGTGATGCGAATAGAACACGATCTGAAGCACAACAACAACTCACAATGCTTGAGGAGTATCGCCTTGAGTATGCTGATCAATTGCAATCGCAATTAGCCCAAGGTTTAAGCCTGAGCAGTTACAGTAATTATCAGCAGTTTTTAGCGAAGTTGGATCACACCATTAATCAACAAAGACAGATATTAAATAACACGCTAGGTTTAGTAGAAAGACACCGAACTGATTGGCAAGCATCTGAGCGCAAACGGCTTTCTTACAGCACCTTAACAAAGCGTGCAGAAGAAGCGTTACGTCATCATGAAAATAAACGCGACCAAAAGCAAACAGATGAACATGCGGCGCGTATAACCATGAGGCGCTTATGAGTGCTGTATTTGCATTACCCCCGGTATCGGTCAATACGACACCAGCCACATCGGCTAACGCAGCGACTAAAATCGGTGGTTCAGATAGCCACTCCGCCTCTTTTGGCTCAGAGTTAAAATCACAAATTCATAACCAAAGTGAAACGCCATCTGAACCTGCTACTGACAAATTAACGGTTGTTAAGCCTACTGTAAAAGAGGCAGCACCTGCTGAAACGACTACCACAACATCTGACTCAACTACTGCATTAACACCGCCCTCTCAAGATTTAATGGCCATGATGTTAGCCATGCATAACCAGGCTAATCCAGCACCTCAAACGCCGGTACCTGCAGAACTAGCACCTGCCGCAATCGCGATTGAATCCAATGCATTAGGCGTGGCTGAGGCCAACGGTCTAGGCACTCTGGGTCAAGCAGGTTCTGAGACTATGATTCCAGACCTTAGTGCAGCAAACGCAAACAATCAAATGCCAAACGTTACCGTGACACCTGGTGTTGACCCTAGCTTATCCGCACCCTCACCTAGCGCAACTATTGTTCCAAACACATCTCCAACAACACAAGCATCGGCTACGTACGCCATCGCCCCCCCTGTAGGTAATTCGGGTTGGGATGAGGCAGTTAATCAACGTATTGTGTGGATGACGAGTCAAAACATACAATCAGCTACTTTGAATATATCGCCAGAGCATTTAGGCCCTATTCAGGTCCAAATACAGATGGAAAACCAACAAGCGAATGTGCAGTTTTTTAGCGCACAAGTTGAAGTGAGACAAGCCCTGCAAAATGCGATGCCACAACTGAATCAACTGTTTTCACAAAATGGTATTCAATTAGGCCAAACGGATGTGAGCTCACAAAACTTTGGCTCTAATGCACAACAGCAACCCCAGCCCAGTAAGCCCAAATCATCTAATAACGAATTACTATCACTCGATTCATTAAATACCTCAATATACGGAGCAAGCCCCCTTAGTAAAGGGACTGGTTTGCTTAATATTTACGCTTAAAAAATTCATAACTACATTGACCTTTCATTATGGCCGAACAAATAGAAGAAGTTTCTACAGAGAAAAAATCAGGTAAACCGTGGATCTGGATTGTCATGGGTGTCTTGTTGATTGTTGCCGGTGCAGGTGGCGGGTATTTCTTTGCTCATCAAGAAC
Organism: uncultured Methylococcaceae bacterium; assembly: GCA_903917345.1. Taxonomy (GTDB): domain Bacteria; phylum Pseudomonadota; class Gammaproteobacteria; order Methylococcales; family Methylomonadaceae; genus Methylobacter_C. Next base: position 44,396 of record CAIXAE010000045.1, read on the forward strand.
AATCTAAAACAGAAAAAAAACACGACAACAAAGATAAACCAGAAGGTGAAGATAAAGCGGAAGGCGAAGCTAAACCAGAGGGTGAAGTTGAAGGAGAAGCTAAAGCAGATACTGAAGCGGAAGAAGAAACTGATGAACACGCTGTGCCTGTATTTGTTCCATTAGAAGCCTTTACCATCAATCTCCAACCGGATGGACAATTCTTACAAGTCACCTTTAATGTTCAGGTGAAAGATGAGAAAACAGGTGAAGAACTCAAGGTCTATATGCCGCAAATTCGTAGCCGCTTATTGTTGTTATTGTCTAATAAAACAGCCACTGAATTGGTAAAACACGAAGGCAAAATAAACCTGGTTAAAGAAATAAAGCAACAGATTGAACTTCCTTTTAAGAAGGGTGCTGAACCCATCAAAATCACTGAGGTTTTAATCACCTCATTCATCATTCAATAGCCAGAGACCGATGGACGATAAGTTTCTCTCCCAGGATGAGATTAATGCCCTGCTTCAAGGGGTAACGGGTGAAACGGACGAGCCCTCACCGGAAATTGATCCTGCGGAAGTTAAAAGCTATAACCTAGCCACACAAGAACGTATTGTGCGGGGGCGTATGCCCTCGCTCGAACTGATTAATGAGCGTTTTACGCGCTTGCTACGTATTGGTTTATACAACTTATTACGTCGTACCCCAGAGATCTCAATTAGCCCTATCCGTAATGCTAAATACAGTGAGTTTTTGCGGCATTTAGTGGTCCCCACCAATCTTAACTTAGTCAAGATAGCACCCTTGCACGGGACGGCCATGATTGTTATGGACCCGCAATTGGTGTTTATGTTGGTGGATAACTTGTTCGGGGGCGATGGGCGTTTTCAAACGCGCATTGAAGGTAGAGATTTTACGCACATTGAGCTTCGCATCATTCAGCGTACCTTAAACATTGTATTTGAGAGCTTAACGAAAGCTTGGGAGTTAGTGTATCCCGTAACTTTTGAATACATTCGTTCTGAGATGAACACGCAATTTGCCAATATCGCGACGCCTAATGAAGTAGTCGTAACAACCACCTTCCGGATTGATATAGGCAATGTCGCAAGCGACCTCCATATCTGCCTACCTTACAGCATGATTGAGCCTATTAAAGATCTACTGCGCAGTAGTTTACATAGCGAAACCCAAGGCCATGATCATCGTTGGGGACAATTACTGAGAAACCAAATACAAGATACCGAAGTGGAAGGTGTCGCCAATTTATGCGCCATAGACTCCAGTTTACGCCAAGTCCTTAATATGAAAGTAGGCGATATTCTTCCCATTGACATGCCACCCACGGTCGATCTTATTGTTGACTATATCCCTATATTAAACTGCCACTATGGGAAAGTGAATGGTCAATATGCGTTACAAGTGGATCACATTATGACCCATTCAGATGACCTACCGGCAGTTGATAATGACGTTGCCACAGGCTAATTAAACAGGAATAAAACATGAGTGAACAAGATTTAGCGGAAGACGATTGGTCTGCAGCCCTGTCTGAACAAGCGGATGCAGAAGCGACAGCGGCCGAGGCAAAAGAACCGGCTGATAACGTGAGCACAGACGTCTTTAAAGACATCCATCAAGAGTTTGGAGAGTCCGGTTCGCACACAGACATTGAGTTTATCTTAGATATTCCCGTACAACTGACGGTAGAGCTGGGTCGCACCAAAATCACCATTAAGAATTTAGTGCAACTCACGCAAGGCTCTGTGATAGAACTCAATGGCTTAGCCGGTGAACCTTTAGATGTCTTAGTGAATGGTTGTTTAATCGCACATGGCGAAGTAGTGGTAGTCAATGATAAATTTGGTATCCGCCTCATTGATATTGCGAATCCGGCTGAGCGTTTGCAACGGATCAATAAATGACCGTAGACTATTTTCAGGCGATTGCGCCCCTCGCGTTGGTACTCGCTTTAATAGTGGGCGCGGCATGGCTTTTAAAACGTTTACATCAACCTCGCTCTGATAGCGCTACACTGATGAAAGTTCAAGCGTCTTTATCATTAGGCCCCAGAGAACGCATTGTATTAGTAGAAGTAGCGGGGCAATGGCTCGTGGTGGGCGTAACGGCAGGACAGATTAATAGTTTATTAAGTGTACCCGCACAGCCCTTACCCGAAGCAGATAAAACATCGTTTGATAAAGCGTCATTTGCGCAATCTTGGTTAGAACGCTACCGACAACCCTCGTTATGAATCTGATTAAAGCAACCCCTAGACAATGGATAAAGGCTGGACTGTTGGCAAGCCTAGGACTTTTATTACCCATAGGGGCCGAAGCGGCTTTACCTGGCATGCTCAACTCAATACCCACAAGCGGTGGCGGTCAATCCTATAGCTTTAATATAGAGTTATTAGTCTTTTTAACCTCGCTGACTTTTTTACCGGCTGTCGTATTAATGATGACGAGCTTTACGCGCATCATCATTGTGCTTTCCATGTTTAGAATGGCGATCGGTACCCAAAGCTCACCCCCCAACCAAGTCTTGATAGGACTTGCGTTATTTTTAACCTTGTTTGTCATGAGCCCTGTGCTAGATAAAATCTATACCGAGGCCTATATTCCTTTGTCAGAGGATAAGATCACCTTAATGGCCGCTATGGAAAAAGGCGGTGAGCCCTTAAAAGACTTTATGCTAAGACAAACTCGCCAAGCCGATTTGGCGATGTATTTAAAACTCGCAAATGCACCCGCCGTGCAATCCAGTGCAGAGATCCCTTTTAGAGTCTTAGTGCCGGCTTTTGTGACCAGTGAACTTAAAACGGCTTTTCAGATTAGTTTTGCCATTTTTATTCCCTTTATTATTATCGATATGGTGGTCGCCAGTATCTTAATGGCTATGGGGATGATGATGGTATCTCCCGCTATTGTGTCCCTGCCTTTTAAGATTATGTTATTTGTCTTGGTGGATGGCTGGCAATTGCTATTAAGTTCTTTAGGGGGCAGTTTTGGATAAGCTGTTATGACGCCCGAATCTATAATGAGCATGGGCCATCAAGCCATTTTAGTGACCCTCATGGTCTCTGCCCCTATGCTACTCGTTGCTTTAGCCATAGGTTTAGTCGTGAGTATCTTTCAAGCAGCAACACAAATTAATGAAGCAACCTTGTCTTTTATTCCTAAGTTATTAGGCATATTTATTACGCTGATCTTAGCGGGGCCTTGGATGTTAACGATTTTAACGGATTATTTACGCTCGGTATTGACCAATATCCCTAATCTAGTCGGTTGATATCGGCATGATTGAATTTACCAGTGCACAAATGCTGTCATTATTCAGTGCCTATTTTTGGCCGCTGGTGCGCATCTTAGCTTTATTCAGTACCGCTCCTTTTTTTGGACACCGTAATATCCCCATCCGCATAAAAGTCGCTTTGGGCGTGGCCATTACTTTTTTAATAGCCCCTACCCTCGCCCCCATTCCAGACATTGATCCTTTATCTTGGGCGGGTTTACTGATATTAAGCCAACAAATGCTCATCGGCATTGCCATGGGGTTTGTGATGCGGCTGATTATTAGCGGTGTTGAACTCTCAGGTGAACTGATGGGGATGACCATGGGCTTTGGATTTGCGACATTTTATAATCCTCAGTCTGGCGGACAGTCTTCAGCGATTAACCAATTATTATCCCTACTTACCTTACTCATATTCCTGGCGACGGATATGCATTTACTCTTAATACAATGCCTAGTAGAAAGTTTTAGTAGCTTACCCATCGGGATAAGTGCCTTAGGTAAAAACAACTTTCAGCAACTCGCTTTTATGGGTAAAAACATTTTCTATATCAGCGTTCAATTATCTATGCCTATTGTGGCGGCCCTATTGATGATCAATATGTCCTTGGGTGTATTAACCAAAGCAGCCCCGCAACTTAACCTTTTTGGCATCGGGTTTCCCATTACGATATTAGGTGGGTTTTTAATGGTTTATTTATTAATGCCCTATTGGGCGATGCCTTTAGCTGAGCACTTACAACATGGCATCAGTATGCTACGTGAGCTCATGAGTTTAGGCATTTAAGCATTCTCCTTTCTCGTTTTTGCGTCTTGTCAATTAAGTAAACTAAGGGGATATTTCCCTCTTTACTCGCGAATCCAAATAAAAATTATCTGTAAGAATAGCCTCAATGCAGACACTTAGTGAATCGAACTTTTGCCAAGTGAACGTATTTGAGAAGTGTCAGAGTTTTCATAATTTCATATTTTTATTTAAGGATTTGTTCCATGGCCATTGTAAAAAAACCAGCATCGACTGTCAGCACTAGTTACCAGGCTGACAGTACAAAAACCAACGCATCAACATCACGTGAAGCAGATGCACAACGTAAACGTGCAAGAACACTTGCTAAGCAACAACAAGCGGCAGAGCGTATCGCGGCTGCCACGGCACAGTTATCTTCTGGTATTAACGAAGCGGCTTCAGCAGCAGAAGAGTTAAAACGCGCCGCTGATCAAATTGCGACCGGTGCAGAAGAAGCATCAGGTGCTGCACAAGAGTCAATGACTGCCTTTAAACAAGTCACGGGCGCTATTGCTGTTCAGTTACAAAATGCAGACATGAGTCAAGCAAAAGCAGAGGTGTCACAAGCACTGATTGCTAAAACGTCTGCGGATGTCGGTACCTTAATTAAAAATGTCGGTGTGGCTGCACAACGCCAAGTCACCTCAGTAAAAATGGTCGGCGATTTAGAAAAACAAGCCGCTAACATTGGCGACATTGTAAAAGCCGTCGCGAGAATTGCAGATCAAACAAACTTATTAGCGTTAAATGCAGCGATTGAAGCGGCACGTGCCGGTCGTCATGGTCGAGGCTTTGCGGTGGTTGCAGACGAAGTACGTACCTTGGCTGAAACCTCAGAAAAAAGCGCTAAACAAATTCAAGATTTAGTCGGTCAAATTCAAGATGACGTTAAAGCGATTGCCGAAGGCATTAACTCATCAGCGGAAACCATTGAGGCTGAAGTTGCAAAAGGCGGCATTATTACCGGTCAACTTGAACAAATCCGTACCGATGCTATTGACGTAGTGAAAGGTATTTTAGAAATTGCTACCGGCGCTAAACAATCGGATGGCGCAGCCCAAGCGGCCTTAAAAGGCTCTGAAGATATCGCGTCAGCTTCGGTAGAACAATCTGCAGCGGCAGAAGAAGCGACTAAAACGGTAGAAGAGCAAGCGCAAGCTTTAGCAGAATCTGAACAAGCGGCTCAAGCGTTATCAGAACTTGCCGAAGATTTAAAAAATTCTACGGATGTTGCGAAGAGCGCAGAAGAAGTGGCCTCATCAGCAGAAGAATTATCCTCTGCGGTACAAGAAATCAACCGTGCCAGTGCTCAAATTATGGCGGCATTAGAGCAAATCCGTAAAGGCGCACAATCGTCTGCAGCAGCGTCTGAAGAGTCAGCAGCGGCGGTAACCCAAATTGAACGCGGTATTGAGATTGCACAAGAACGTTGCACCGTGTCTGCCGATAAATTACGTGGCATTCAAGAGTTATTAAACGTCAATAAATCATCTGTAGATGAACTGATTGGCGGCATTACCTCTTCGGTAAAAGGTACAGAAGACAGCATCGTGCAAATTAAAGAGCTTGAACAATTAGCACGTCGTATCGACAAAATAGTAGAAGCGATTGCGACTGTTTCTATCCAAACTAACTTATTAGCCGTTAATGGCGCGATTGAAGCGGCCCGTGCCGGTGAATTTGGTAAAGGCTTTGTCGTGGTATCGAATGACATTCGTAATCTAGCCCGTGATTCTGCAGAAAACGCAGACCGTATTAAAGATTTAGTCAAAGGTATCCAAGACCAAATTACCGCGGTAGGCACTGATTTAAATCAAATTGTTGAAGCAGCGTCCACTGAAGTAGAACAAGCTAAAACAACCACCAATAACTTAAATGAAATTGAAGCCGGCATCATCGAAATCGATGGTGGTACACAGCAAATCTTGAATGCATCTATCGAGATTGCGGCGGCTATTGGTCAAGCAAAACGCGGTGTTGAACAAATTTCTACGGCGTCTCAAGAAGCCGAAAAAGCGGTTAATGAAGCGGCTGCAGCAGCGGTTCAGCAATCTAAAGGGGCTGAGGAATTGGCATCTGCTATCGAAGAGATTTCTTCATTGGCTGACGAATTACAAAGCGCAGCCTAAGGGGACGCATCATGACTACAGAAATTCTAGATCAACAAGCCGATCAGGCCAGTTTGAATGATGATAGTTCTGAAGAGGTCAATTCGAGTACGCAACAATTTGTCACTTTTATTTCTGGCAATGAAATCTTTGCCGTCGATATGGCCCCTGTGCAAGAAATAATACGCTTGCCAGAAGTAGTGCGCGTGCCCTTGGCACCGCCTACTTTAGATGGCTTAGCAAATTTGCGTGGCAAAGTGCTACCGATTATCTCTTTAAGACGCTTATTTGGTTTTCAAGAACAAACCCATGATGATGCCACCCGCGCCCTAGTGATTGACGTCGGTCAACCTTTAGGGTTTGTGGTTGATCAAGTGGCGAGTGTGGTGGAAGTTAATCTTAATCAGATTGAAGATGTCGATGCGATTAGCAGTACCGTAGACAGTAACTTACTGACTGGCATTATCAATAACGTCGGCGGCCATAGCATGATTATGGTCTTAGACTTTGGAAAACTGATTGAACGTGAGTTTGCGCATATTGCGGCCTTAACTAAAACCAGTGGCTTAGCCAACGATTTACTGTTATCGACATCAGAAACATCTGAGGAAGAAGACCAAGACAGTGACGAGTTGCAATTAGTCAGCTTTGTGGTGGCAGATCAAGAGTACGCATTGGCCATTGAAGATGTGCAAGAAATCATTCAAGTGCCTGACACCATAGCGCACGTGCCACATTCCGCTGCGCATGTGGTCGGTTTAATTACCTTGCGTAATCAATTATTACCGTTAGTTGATTTACGTTTGTTATTTAATTTACCGGCCTCTGCCTTAGATGAAAAAAGCCGCATTGTAGTGTTAACACTGGCTGGTGCATCGGTAGGTTTAGCGGTAGATGGCGTGAGTGAAGTGTTACGCGTTGCCAAAACAATTGTTGACCCCATGCCGACTTTACTCAGCAAAGAAGGCAATCTTGCGGACATCAGTGAGATTTGTCGTTTAGACGAGGGTAAGCGTTTAGTATCGATCGTAACCGCGCGTAACTTGTTTGACCATTCTGCAATTAAAGAGGCTTTGAATACCGTGAGTGAATTTGAACAAGACAGCAATGAAACTGCTGATCTGGACGAGGGCATGGATGATGACGAACAAATGGTGGTCTTCCATCTTGATAAAGAAGAGTTTGGCGTCCCCATCAACAGTGTGCAAGAAATTGTCCGCGTTCCCGAAGAATTGATTCATGTGCCTAAAGCACCGGTGTTTGTAGAAGGCGTGATTAATTTACGTGGCACAGTGCTACCGGTGATTGATTTACGTACCCGCTTAAGTTTACCTAAGCTAGAGCGCACTGACCGACAACGCATTATGGTATTTATGATAGCTGATGTACGGACAGGCTTTATTGTGGATCATGTGGCTGAAGTATTAAAAATCAGCAAATCTGTGATTGAGCCATCACCGCAATTATCCGGTGAACAAGGTCGCTTATTCTCGCGTATGGCTAATATGGAAAAACAAAACCGCATGGTGCAGTTGATCGAGCCTACGCATTTAGTGGATAGCGAAGATTTATCTAAATTATCTAGTGCGGAGTGGAACGTAGCGTGATTAAACTCTTAATTGTTGATGATTCGGCGTTGATGCGCCGCCAGCTGACTCAAATTTTTGAGGAAGCGGGCGGCTTTGAAATACGTCAAGCCAGAAACGGTAAAGAAGCGGTCGAAGAGAATAAAAGCTTTGAACCGGATGTAGTGACCTTAGATGTCAATATGCCAGAGATGGACGGTATTACCGCCCTCTCTCATATTATGACTGAGCGACCTGTGCCCGTTGTCATGGTGTCTTCTTTAACTGAGCAAGGCGCTTTAGCGACATTTGAAGCGCTTAACTTAGGTGCGGTTGATTATGTGGCTAAACCCGGCGGTACAATTTCGTTAACCATTAAAGAGGTTAGCGTTGAGTTGGTTGCTAAAGTGCGTGCCGCTGTCCATATTAAAATTAAATCTAAAAAATCGCCTGTTACTGGTTTAGCGCAACGCATGCGCGAAGACCGTGAAAAAGTAGCCGCTAAGGATAATTATTCTACCCGCTGGAAAGAAGGTAAAAATGGCTTAGTCATTATCGGGGTATCGACTGGGGGACCTAGAACCTTAGAAGAAATTTTACCCTTATTACCGGCTAACTATCCCTACCCTATTTTGGTAGCGCAACACATGCCGGCTGCGTTTACCAAATCGTTTGCAGAACGTTTAAATAATTCCTGCCGCTTAGAAGTACTTGAAGTCGCAACGCCCAAAGCCGTTGAGCCAGGCTTCATTTATATTGCTAAAGGCGGGGCTGACATGGTGGTTGCCATGCGCGGTGGTAAATTAACGGTCTTACCTAAACCTGAGGCCGCTAACTTCCTATGGCACCCGTCTGTTGAACTGATGGGGCGCTCGGTTTTAGAAAACTGTGATGCCGCAGATGTGATAGCCGTAATGTTGACCGGTATGGGTAATGATGGCTCTGATGCTTTTACAGACATTAAAAAAGCCGGGGGTCGCACCATTGCAGAAGCTGAATCATCCTCGGTAGTTTTCGGGATGCCAGCAGAATTGATTAAAAAGTCTGGCGCCAGTGTGGTACTGGATGCCAGCAAAATAGCAAACCAGTTAATCTTGTGGGCCGGTAAGTAAGAAGGAATTATTATGGCATTTATTAAAAAAACAACGTCACCCACAATCAATGATGGCCAACATACACCTGAGGTGCGTGATTGCCAGACTTTATTAACGCAGCTTTCATCTACTGACGCCTCTGAGAGACGTACAGCCGCTAGAGAGCTTGTGGGATGCCCTGACTGTGCGAATGGACTCATGGAGCGCTTAAAGATTGAAACTGAAATCTCAGTACGTGAAGTCATCTTAACCACGCTCACACGCTTAGGTGATCCCGTTTCTATTGCCGGCATGGTGGAATGCTTACGCAGTGAAGATGCCGCTTTACGTAATGAAGTGGTAGAAGCCATGAAGCTACTACCGCAAGAAGTTGCACCGATGATGTTAGGGTTATTAGCGGATGAAGATCCGGATGTCAGAATATTTACCGTGAATGTTTTAGAGTCATTATGTCATCCAGACGTTGAAGCATGGTTGATTCAGGTGATTTCTAACGATGATCATGTCAATGTCTGTGCGACAGCCGTTGATTTATTAGGCGAAGTAGGGAGTGTTGACGCGATAGGTCCTTTAGAACAATTGAAAGCCCGGTTTGTAAATGAGCCGTATATTCAATTTGCCGCTAATTTGGCGTTGAGTCGCATCAATGAAAACTAATAAAGCCAAGATTACCATTAGCGAAGAAGACTTTAATAAGTTTCGGGAATATTTTTATCGAAAAACCGGCATTAATTTTGAAGCCTCTAAACGTTACTTTGTTGATAAACGTTTAATTGAGCGCATAGAAGCGACCGATAGCGGCGATTTTCGTAGCTATTTTATTATGATGCGTTTTCAAGTATCGGGGGCGGAATTACAGTTATTAACGAATTTAATGACGGTTAATGAAACCTACTTCTTGAGAGAAGATTATCAATTTGAATGCATGGTCAATTCAATATTACCGGAGTTGGTTAAACGCAAAACAGATAATAGCCCGATTCGTATTTGGTGTATCCCGTCTTCTTCCGGTGAAGAACCTTACACCGTTGCTATGTATTTAATGGAGCGTTGGCCTGGCATTCATCAATGGGATGTGGAGATTATCTCTTCGGATATTGATACCGGCATTTTAAATAAAGCCCGTATTGGCCGATACTCTGCACGCTCTGTGATGCATGTGCCTGCGCCTTGGTTACTGAAATATTTTAAACAAGTCGGTGATGAATACCAACTGTGTCAGGATGTAAGAGAAGCCGTTGAGTTTACGCGCGTTAATCTCGCGGAACCGGCTGACACCCGTAGTTACAAAAATTTTGATCTGATCTTTTGCCGTAATTTACTGATTTATTTCGATGATTTATCCCGTAAAACCGCAGCAGAAGTCTTCTTTGATGCTTTAAACCCAGGTGGCTTTGTGTGTTTAGGCCATGCTGAATCTATGAGTCGCATCTCGTCTCTCTATAAGGTGCGTAAATTCCCGCAAGCAATTGTTTACCAAAAATCTTTGGAGTCTAGATGAAACGCATCTTGATCGTTGATGATGCAGCCACTGTGCGCATGTACCATCGTAATATACTTGAAAGCGCTGGCTACAGCGTGGACGAAGCCTTAAATGGTATTGAAGCCATTGAAAAAGCCTTGCAGGAGTCGTTCGATTTATACATCGTCGATGTCAACATGCCTAAATTAGATGGCTATGGGTTTTTAAGGGAACTACGCGGAGAGAACATCTCGCAAGTACCCGCCATTATGGTATCTACCGAAGCCGAAGCCAATGACCAAGTGGCCGCCTTTAAAGCGGGCGCTAATGGATATTTAGTGAAACCGGTTAAACCAGAACAATTATTAACGCATGTGCGTTTATTGATTGGGGAGACTGTTTAGGTGAATCCTTTATTAGAACAATTTTTATCTGAAGCGCGCGAGTTTTTACAAGGCATTGCTGAAAAGCTGATGCAACTCGAAAACACACCGGATGACAGTTATCTTTTAGTGGAGTTATTTCGTCTTGTTCATACCTTAAAAGGCAATAGCGGTTTATTTGAATTCCCTGAAATGACGCGCGTGCTGCATGCGGGCGAAGATTTAATGGATGCGGTACGGGATGGACGTGTTGGTTTCTCTCAAAAGCTAGCGGATGACTTGCTAGACGCCATGGATTTTGTATCTGTTCTGTGTGATCAGATTGAACAAGGCGGTAAGATTGAAGCGGATATGACGGTTGATTCCTACCGTTTAGCAGAATCTTTACGGGTGTTAATGGCATCACAAATGACATCCGCCCAAACACCTGTTGTTGACGACGCTCAGCCTGCGTCCACAAAAGATACGATCAATTTCTTAGCATTAAATCAACTACCCGAGACCGTGCGTATTGATGCTTATACGCGTGCTATGGCGGGTGAAACGCTGTATTGGGTCATTTATACCCCCATAGAAAACTGTTTTTTCCAAGGGGAAGATCCGTTCTTTACGGCTAGACAAACGCCAGAATCGTTATGGGGACAAATATCGGCTCAAGAAGCATGGCCACCCTTAGCCGAATTGGACGCTTATCGCAGTGCTTTAAGGTTTGAAGCGTTGAGTGCCGCCTCTCGTGAAGAGTTAATTGAGCATTATCGCTATGTAGAAGATCAAATCCAGTTAATACCCGTAGACCCCTGGTCTTTTGTGATTCCACAAGGTAATCCAAACGGCGGCCCCGTCTACGAAGATTTTGTATTAGATGCCTTGCAGTATATGGATGCAGGTGACTTAACTGCCTTAAGGTCTGTAGCAGAAACGATGTTACAACTCAGTAATCCTGAATTATGGCTATCGTCTGCTTTACGTTGGTTAATATTATTACTGGATACCGTACCGCCTAATCATCAAGCGATTACGATATTAATAGAATCGCTACGCAGCTTAAAGGCACCGGATTGGTCTTTATTAACCGATACCCTGCCTGTCGTTACCGCTGTTGCAGTAGCACCGACTATTGAAACTGGGTCTGAGATTAAAACGCCTGTAGAAACGTCTAGCGTTACCCGCGCTGATGCAAAAGAAATATCAGAAGCGGATGCCTTAGCCTTAGCGTCAATATTTGCGACCCAATTACAAATATTACAACTGGATGATAATGCCAGTTGGCAGCTCGGTCGTATTAAAGCCGTGGCGGGTGTATTACTTAATTGCTGTAAAGCCATTGATGATACCCACGCTATTGCCGCCATTGAAGAAGCCTTAGCCGCCTCTTTAGCGGCCGAAAATAGTGCGCCTTTAATTGACTGGCTGACCGCTCGCTCATTAAATGTGGCGGTTGTTAAACCCGTTGCAGAACCCATTGCAGAAGAACCACCTATAGGCTTGAAGACTTTAGACGAGGCGGCGCCTATGCCTACCGTTGAAGAGATAACACCTGAACTGGTCAGTGCCGATGATGTGCCTAAATTTGGTCGTAGACCGGATGAAAGTACAGCTGCAAAAAGTTTAAAAGTTGATCAAGCTAAAATTGATCGCTTGATGAATTTAATCGGTGAAATCGTTGTTTCTAAGAATGCACTACCCTATTTAGCCCAACGCGCTGAAGAGCAGTTTGGGGTAAGAGAACTCTCCAGAGAAATTAAGGCGCAGTACGCCGTTATAAATCGTATTGCTGAAGAAATGCAAGATGCCATTATGCAAGTGCGCATGATGCCGGTGTCTTTTGTGTTTCAACGTTTCCCGCGTTTAGTAAGAGATATCTCGCGTAAATTAGGTAAAGAAGTACACCTCGTCTTAGAAGGTGAAGAAACAGAAGCCGATAAAAATATTATTGAAGCCTTAGCGGATCCCTTAATACACATTGTACGTAACAGTCTGGATCATGGGCTTGAATTACCGGATGTAAGACGTGCTGCTGGCAAACCCGCATCAGGCACCTTAACCATTAAGGCGAACCAAGAAGGTGACCAAGTCATCATCGAAATTATTGATGACGGTAAAGGGATAGACCCAGAGGTTATTAAGCGTAAAGCCTATGAGAAAAACATCATAGATGAAGCGACCTTAGAACGCATGAGTGATCTGGAAGCCGTTAATCTAATCTTTGCGGCCGGTTTTTCTACCGCAGAAGTGGTCTCTGATTTATCAGGCCGTGGTGTAGGCATGGATGTAGTGCGCACGGCTGTAGAAAAAGTGAACGGTGCCATTCAATTAGATAGCCAAGTGGGTAAAGGTACGCGTATCCGTATCTCGTTACCGTTATCAATGGCCGTTACTAAAGTGATGATTATTGAATCGGATGATCAAGTCTTTGGTATGCCGATGGATCATGTGGTTGAGATTGTGCGTATTCCAGTCTCTGAGTTGACGAGCATTAAACAAAGTTTAACCACCGTATTCCGCGGCAAAATCGTGGCACTTAAATCCCTAAATAGCTTACTCGGCTTGCCTGCTGAACCTATCGTGAACAGTGATGGAGAAGTCGCTGTCTTGATCGCTCGCTTAGGCAATGAAGTGGTCGGGTTAATTGTGGATGACTTCCACGAAACGATTGATGTGATTCAAAAACCACTCACCGGCGTATTAGCCGGCTTAGGCGCTTATTCTGGCTCTGCCTTAATGGGTGATGGTTCTGTATTAATGATACTTAATGTCAGAGGGATAGTGTAATGGCCATTGAATATAAAAAGAACCAAGCCGTGTTTGTAGATGTGGTGAGTGTGGATGAAGCCGAAACATTATTAGATTGGCTACAAAACAAACCGAACGCCAAAATAGATTTAGGACGCTGCAGTCATTTACATCCGTCCAATCTACAAGTATTGCTGGCGGCAAAAGTATCGATTGCTGTTTGGCCAAAGGATATCAATTTACGAGCGTGGTTGGAGTCGATACTAACCATCACTCAGGCTGTATAACTATTAGCGTAATTTAGAAGTAATAAAGGTAAATATTATGGCAAAAACCATTTTCGTTGTTGATGACTCTGCGACTATTTTAATGAGCGTCAAAAATAATTTAGAAATCGCGGGGTATACCGTTGAATCGGCTGCTGATGGCGTTATCGCCTTAGATAAACTTAAATCAGGTTTAAAGCCAGATTTAATTATTACGGATATCAATATGCCTAATATGAATGGTTTAGAGCTGATAGAACATACGCGGGCATTACCTAATTTTAGGTTTACCCCTATTTTGATTTTAACGACTGAAAATCAACAAAGTAGTCGTGATCAAGCTAAAAAACTAGGTGCTACCGGTTGGCTCGTTAAACCTGTTGGGGGTAGCGACTTATTAAAAATCATTAAACAGGTATTACCAGGAGCTTAGTATCCATGACGACTGAAATTATAAATACCGATGAAATAACAGATGCTAATCAACAAGCCGCATTAATGATGGTAAGTCATATGCGCTTAGATGAAGTATTAGCCGGCCAATTAAATGGCGTGGTGGTGGATACCGAAGATGCGGCCGTAAGCCTGATTGAGCGGGGTCGTAAACTGAGTGACGATACCCATGCCTTATTAAAGCATTTAGAAAGCTCCACCTTAAAACTAACGGATACCCATCAAAATACAGATGAAATCCGTCAAGATTATAAAGCCTTGTTTACCTTAGTCGCTGAGCACAATGCCAGCTTAGCGGCTGAAATTGCAGAAATGCTAGGCCAAATACAATTCCAAGATGTGGTGCGTCAACGGGTAGAACGCATTGAAGAAGCGGTGTCTAAACGTAATGCTTTATTCCAAGCGTTTGTGGAAAAAGTAGACCATTTAGATCCCAACTTGCATACCTTGCCTGAACAAATGGAAGGCGTATTGCAAGAGTATTTAGCACTGGAAAGTAAACATGCGGCCAGTATTCATGATGACTCCACTGTAAAAATAGAACTCTTTTAAAGCCTATCAACTCAATACATTATGGAACCATTGCAAACAGAAGTTCGCCCACTGCAAGTCATCGCCGTAGCTAATCGTAAAGGGGGCACGGGCAAGACGACCCTTACCGTTAATATGGCAGCAGAATTAGCGGCACAGGGCAAACGTGTTCTGTTAATTGATTTAGATACCCAAGGCCATTGTGCAGTGGGTTTGGGTGTAAAGATTACTAAAGACACCCCAACCGTACACAGTCTCTTTAAATATCCTGAACTGGGTTTACAGACCAGCATTCATCAAACAGCTTATGAGCATTTATCAATCGCACCGGCGGACCCACTGTATGAACACGGTGAAGGCCTGAGAGATAACACTATTTTACGCAGTGCCTTAGCCGCACCCGAAATGTCCCAGCAGTTTGACGTCGTGATTATCGATACCCCGCCGTCTCACGATATTTTGTTACTCAATGCCTTAATCAGCGCCCATTGGTTAATCGTGCCTTATGTACCGCATCCTTTGTCTTTTGAAGGCGTATGTCAGTTAACCCGTGTGCTGTTTAAAATTATATCGGGGGATAACAAAAACCTTAAAGTCGCAGGATTCTTACCCATGATGGCGGCTGAACATATTCGAGTGCACCGTACTGTTAAGAAAAAAGTAGCTCAGCAATTTGGGGCGTCTAAAGTATTGCCTGGCATCCGTAATGACATCAGTTTGGCGGAGTCTTTTGCGGTAGGCAAACCCATTCGATATTTTGCGCCGAAGAGCCGTGCCGCTGAAGATTTTGCAACATTACGTGAATTTCTATTGACCTTGTGTCCCTAGATTATACAAAGACTTAAGAACCTATAAACATGACAAACGACCAGCCAATCAATGATGTAGAAATTGAAATCTATGACCGTACTATATTAGTCACAGAGACCGATAAAGACGGTATCATCAGTTATGCAAATCACATCTTTTGTGAGTTGAGTGGTTATGCATTAGATGAGTTAATTGGTTCACCGCATGCTGTTATTCGGCATCCGGATATGCCCAAGCAGGTCTTTGAGAATTTGTGGGTCTCACTCCATAAAGGTGAAACATGGGCGGGTATTATCAAGAACCGCACAAAAGGCGGCAGTTACTATTGGGTAAAAGCCACAATTACGCCTATTACGGATAACAATAATAAGGTGACTGGCTATAGGTCATTACGTAGAAAGGCCTTACCAGATGATATTGAACGTGCCGATGCGCTTTATGAGCGTATCCATAACGGTGAAAAAGTCAGCATTCCCAACCTCTATAATTCTCATAAAGCCCGTGGCGTAAAAGGTGTTTTAAATCGTTTTATTATTAATGATTATGGGGTTGTCTATGCGGTCATCAGCAATTTAAGCATCGCTGCCCTGCCCCTGTATGGGTTTGATAATACCTTGTGTATGACTGCGACAGCTTTAAATACAGCTTTAATAACAACCGCTGTGTTTTATAAAAAAA
Organism: uncultured Methylococcaceae bacterium; assembly: GCA_903917345.1. GTDB lineage: Bacteria > Pseudomonadota > Gammaproteobacteria > Methylococcales > Methylomonadaceae > Methylobacter_C. Next base: position 60,542 of record CAIXAE010000045.1, read on the forward strand.
GTTTACGCCGTAAAACGATTAAAGCATTAGAAAATACCCTGCATTTATTTTTACAAGGTAACTTATCCAGCCGAAATAAACGGGTTTACGATCATGAGTTTTGCCAACTGCACGATCTCTTTAACCGCAATGCAGAAACCATCGAGATATCGTTATCTGAAATTGATCACTCTTTGTATAAACTGAGCATTGGCCAATTTGACAGGATGACGCAGTTCTCTATGCCAGGTGATTTTGGTTCTTTAAGAAACCATTTAAATGCGACGGTGATCAGTGTAAAGAATATTTTATTCCTCATTAATAAACGCATTGAGACGCTTACGGAATCAAAGTCTAATACGCAAGATAGCAACGACATTAATGATAATTTTGAACCGACCGGTTATTACAAAAACATCTTTAATAATTTAGATTATTTGATTCAATCGAATCAAAACCAAATGCGTGAGCTGATTAAGTTTGTACATCAAGCTGAGAATGGTGACTTTAGTTCACGTAACTTCGATACCGACCAACAAAGTGGTTTTATTTCTGAGTTATCAACACATTTAAATGCCCTGTTTAAGAATATCGAACAAAACTTAAATGATATTTCTAAGATGGCGATTAATATCAGCTCGGGTAATTTAAAAGACCCCATTAACAATACTTACTTTGGTTTGTTTGGAGAAACCGTAGACGGTATTAACTCAATGCGACAATCATTGAGCGATATTATTGAGGTGATGTCAGAGTCTATTAATGTGATTCATGAAGCGTCATTACAAATTAGTAACGGTAATATGGACTTTGCGCAACGGACAGAAGTGCAATCGGTTAATTTAAAGAAAAATGGCGTGGCGATGGAAGCCCTCTTAGCCCAAGTGAAGCAAACCGCCGATTCTGCGCGTCTTGCGAATCAATTGGTGTTAGAGACGTCTCAAGTCGCCTCTCAGGGCGGTAACTCAGTGGGTGAAGTGGTTAATACCATGGTGGCCATTGATGAGAGCTCTAGAAAAGTAGCTAGCATTATCAGTGTGATTGATGAAATCGCCTTTCAAACTAATATTCTGTCATTAAACGCGGCAGTAGAAGCAGCCAGAGCCGGTGACCAAGGCCGTGGTTTTGCCGTGGTGGCATCAGAAGTCAGATCATTGGCACAACGTTCTACCGCAGCGGCTAAAGAAATAAAAGCCTTAATTAATGTGTCGGTGGTGAATGTAGAAAACGGTAATGCTAAAGTAGAAGATGCCGGTAAAACCATTAATGAGGTGGTGTCATTTGTAAACCGAGTGACTGATTTAATGGCAGATATTACCTTAGCGACCTCTGAGCAAAGCGCTAATATTGATAAAGTGAATGACGTTATTATGCAAATCGATACCATTACGCAACTGAATAACGTGTTGGCGGGTGAATCGATTGAAGCGGCTCTGATATTAGAAAAGCAATCTCGTGCCTTACGTAAAACCATTGATAATTACACTTCAAGTAACAAAGACTACGCTGATGATGAGTCAGCGCACTCTGACGAAACGGCTAACGGCCTGAGTGATGCTAGCCAAAGTGGCAAGTTTGAATTGTTTTAAACGACTATGATACTGAGAGGTTCAGAATAATCTGAAGTACCTGATGATGTCACACTCGCAAATATAAATTCATACGTACTGCCGGGGGTTAGGTTATCTATTAAACAATGAGCAACCGTGGTGATTTCAGCCTCTACCCACGCATTTACAGCACCTGTAGCCACTTTTATTCTAAACTTAACTCTATAAACCACCGCCCCTACTACCGCTTTCATCACCACATTAACCGAGCCACTATGCTCTGCATGCGTTAAGGCTATGGCTTGTTTCTCAAAAGGAATGGGTTGATGAGACGCATGAAATCCACTTTTAAGAATAATGGTTACATCACCATCAGCCACCTTATTAACATAAAGGGCTAAGGTTCTAAAAAGATCATCTGCAATTTTTTCTTTATCATGCATCTCAGAATTGAGGCTGCGTGCACCGTCTTTAGCTGCTAACACTGCCTGCTCAAAATCATCAATTATTAAATTAATGGTCGCTAATGGCACCGGAAGCATAGGAAAGACGAGCGCATCAGCCAGTTGTATCGCACTGTATTTATAGAATGCCAGCTTATCATTCACTGAATACCCTATAAAATCGAGTAACGTTGTTATTTTTTTCATAAATACCCTTTAATAATTAAGTTTAAGAGTCACCGACTATAGGCCTATTTAATTAAATAGCGAGCTTTATTATTAAAAAATATTTAAAAATCAGATATTTATGCGCACAACAAAGGGTAACTGACTGTAAACGTAGACTATTAAATACAATTAGACCTTTTAATTTTATTGATATTTATGTCACATTTGGTGATGAGTCGACTTTAAGTGACCATTCCAGCCCCCATTTTTTAAATTAATGGCATAATTCTGGAAATTTGAGCTGAAAAAATCCGAATAGGATCATCAATTTAAAAAACAGCGGCTGGAATTAGCTAAATTGGCCGTAAAGAAAGTTAAATTTAAGCTTAAAAAATCACACTAGGTCGTTATATTCGGGAAATTGAACAAGGAAAAAACCAAATAGCCATGCTAATTTGCAGAATTTTAGGCACAAAAAGCCGAATTGAAGCTCTGATTTTGGGAATTAGAGGTAAATTTTGCGAAATAAGAGGGGTTGTTGTCATCTGTCATACGGTTCTACTACTCTAATGCTCCACAACAATATGATCCGGCGTTAAGCCATCATGATAGCGTTGTACCATTGTTTTATAAGCGGATTCTAAATGCTGAGTGAACAAAGGGGTGTTGTATAAAGGCGCTGTGGGTAAATGGGCTAATAATTTAGCTTTTATGGCCGCCAACTTTTCAGGATGTGTAGCTAGGTCTATAGCTAGCGCTTCATAATCAGTAGGATTTGTGGTGATTAACTCCGGTAACTTAACCGCATTTAATAAACTCGCAGCCACACGACTGGTAAAAGACTCCCCCATACACGTTAAAACAGGCAAGCCCATACGTAAAGCATCACTGGCGGTGGTATGAGCATTAAATGGTAAGGTATCAAGAAATAAATCTGCCAGTCTCAATCTATTCAAATGATCTTCAATGGATGGCATATGCGGAGCAAATATTAAGCGATCTTCTGCGACACCTTGTTTTACAGCTTCGGCTTTTAAGTTCTTAATAGCCGTTGAGTTACTTACAGGCAACCACAAAACACTGCCCTGCACACTATTTAATAATCGCATCCATATACTAAACACTTCGGGCAATATTTTATAAGTTTGGTTAAAACAACAAAATACAAATCCCTTCGATGGTAGGCCTACACTCTCTCTTGTTAAAGTACTATCGGGCACCCTTAATTGGCTATCCGTCACCATATAACTATCAGGCATGTACACCACTTTCTCAACATAGTATTCTTTTTTATCTTCTGGGATAATCGTATTATCAGCAATAATATAATCAATATAATCTGCCCCCAAGGTACCCGGATAGCCTAAATAATTAACCTGTATAGGGGCTGCACGATAAGCAAAAATACCTGTCCTAGAAAACTGCGTATGGCCAGTTAAATCAACAATAATATCAATTTCTAATACTCTGGCGAGTAATGCTACTTCTTCATCTGAGAAGTTCTGAACATCATAAAGATGGTCAAAACTCGCCTCAAAACGGACACGCATAAAATCTCGAATATTTAACCCTATTGAAAATGCAATGACTTCAAATTGGTTTCTATCGTGTAAGTCATACAATTCTGCACTTAAATGAGCAACGGGGTGATTTTTAAAGTCTGCTGAAACATAAGCAATACGGATTTTATTATGCTTAGCATAAGGGGTAATGGGGGGCAACTTTGTATTAACCGGAAATTTTACATCCACATACTGTTGTGCAATTTTCTTATGTACACTTAAACGATCAGTTAATGCCTGCATCATAAAGGGATTTGAGAGATCATTATGGGTGTTAATCGCTTCTATTATTTCTTCAAGATTAATTGTAAAATCATCCCAAAAGCAGTTATACATTCTTGCACCCAATCGCAACAAGGGTAAAGTACCAAGATAAGGTGCTAACTTAAGAGCACACTCATAATCGGCAAGTGCTTCTTCATTTCGAGTCAAATTAGATAACGTTATCCCTCGATTATAATAAGCTTCTGCATAATCGGGATCCAATTCAATTGATTTTGTGTAACTTAATTGTGCCTCTTCTAATCTTCTTAAATCGGTAAGCAAATGACCCCTATATAAATAGTGCTCAGGATTAGTTGGCTCTATTATAATGGCCTTATCATAACTATCTAAAGCTTGATCTGACCGCCCTAAACACCGAAGAACCTGCCCCCTGATCACTAATACTTCAACAAATTCAGCATTAAATGAAATAGCCTGATCCAAAGCTACCAGTGCTTCTTCAAACCTTAACAAAGCAAAAAATATATTACCTTGATTATAATAAGCGTCAACAGACGCAGGGTTTATTTCTATAACACGTTGATAGCAAAAAAGTGCATCATCAAAATGATTTAATGCACGTAAGATATTCCCTTTATTTGTATGTGCTTCCACATAATCGGGATTACAAGTTATAGCTTGATTATAATCATCTAATGCTATATCAAATTTTAATAATGCTGTATACGAATTACCTCTATTAAAGTAAGCTTCTGCGAAATTAGGTTTACATCTTAAGGCTTGATTAAAGCTATCAATTGCGTCATCAAATATCTCTAAATTATTTAATACAACACCCCGATTTAAATAAGCTTCAGCATAATCAGGATTAAGCGAAACAGCCTTATCATAACTTTCCAAGGATTTTTTAAAATCCTTTACTATTTGTAGCGTATTACCTCTGTTGAAATAAGCTTCTACGTAAACTTTATCTATTGATATAGCACAATTAAAACTGGATAAAGCTTCAGTGTATCGTTCTAATGCAGTTAAAGCATTTCCTCGATTATTTAAAGCAATAGGTTGTTGGAATGATTTTTCTAGTGATTGATCAAACCATTCAACAGCCATTGCGTAATTGCCTCTCTGCAATGAAATAGTACCTAAATTGGTTAATAATGCTGTCTGATGAGGGAAATCAAGTAATAGTGTTTGATAGATGGACTCTGCCAAATCGAGTTGACCATCTTGATGGAATGTTGTGGCTTGTTGTAGCAATAAATTTTGTTTAGATAAAGATGTCATCAAAGAACCCTTGTTTTATTTTTTGCCCATTATCAATGAATAATAAGCAAACAATAGCTTGAATTGATGGTTTTTTTGCCTCTAGTTTGTTACATAGAAGCCAATATCTAAATTGAATAGGGGAAATTAAAAAAAGCGTAGTTTAACTACACTTTTTTGTTTTGAAACCCATACTAAGCTATAGCGCTTCATCTTTAACATTGTATGGAGCGATTACTGTTTTTAATGATGTCACGACTATTTCAAGATAATCCATATTTTTAGTTTGTATTGCCCCATTAATAATTTGGATACTGTTACTAAAAATACCTTTCAATAATGTTCTATGCTGTGAATTTAACTTTTCGTTTAGGTTTTCTTGTATCCACCCTAAACCATCACAGACTTCTATTAATTTAATATGGGCATCAACAGGGGGGTAATGATTTTTTTGAATCAACTGCAACACCATAATGACAGATTCATACCATTTCTTTTCGAAATCAGCCCCGCTGACGTTTTCATTTACGTCACCATAAGCCGCTAAAGGATTTTTTTTATACATAGTTCACCTATATAAGAAAAGGGGGATTACTCCCCCTTCCCTAATTTACATTATCTAAAAATAGTTAATACACCTTGTGCTTCTTGGTTCATTTGGTTAATCAAGTAGTAATTCATAGACTGTTGATTATTCAAATTTTGTAACTGAATTTGCAATGCAGCAGCATCAGGTTTTTGAATACTATCAATGGTATTTTGCAAATTTTGCGAAATAGAACTGTTAGTACCATCAACCGTGGTTAACGATAACTGATCTGCAGCAACACTAGATTGATTAGTAGACACAGTATCTAATGCAGTTTTTAATGCTGCAATAACAGCTGCCGCATCCGTCGCATTACTAATATTTGCAGCTGTAACAGCAGCAGCAGAAGCAACAGCAGCAGCAGAAGCAATAGAAGCATTAGTACCAACAGCAGCAGCAGAAGCAACAGCAGCAGCAGAAGCAACAGAAGCATGTGTTGTAATACCAGTAAGGCCTAATGATGCTATATCTGAATTTACAGTACTGATGTTTGTAATATCAGTATTAGTTAATCCCGTTTGGATCGCAAGACTTGCTGTGGTACCGTTATTTAGCAAGCCAGTACCGTCAACTTTTGCACCTGCTGCTGTTGATTGAACTTGCAACAATAAATGTTGAAAAGTTTGATTCAACTTCGCCGCATCAGAAGATGTCATAGTTGAATCATTTGCTTTATTCGCTAAATCTTGCATTTGTGTTAACAATGAAGAAATAGAAGTTAAAGCAGTTGATGCAACATTCAACACATTTTGCGCTTTAGCAATATTGTTCTGAGCCGCATTAAAACCCGTTACTTGAGAAGATAAACGCGTTACAACCCCTTGTTGAGCAGGATCAAGTACCTTTTTATTAGTACTTAATTGAGTTTGAATATCAGTGATCGAACTCGCACCTTTTGATAAAGATTGTAAAATGCCAGATTGTGCAGAAGCACCAGATGTTAAAGAGTTAATAGACATGATTTTATTCCTTTTAGTTTGATTAATTTATCAAGTTACCCTACGTGGTGTAACTAACTAAAAGCAGATGCGGACTGTAACTTAGACAGTTTCGACATCACTTTGTACTACTTTTTTATATTTACGCACATCGCGTATTAAATGGTCTTTGACCACGGTGATAGAGTACGTGTAAATCTAAAAAACAAATGGATAAATAGAAGGCAATATTGGCACTTATTCTAATAATAGAAACTTATATCTATGGCGGTAAACTTTAGTCTTTATAACAGATTGGATTGATAAAAATGAAGCTGCATATTGGTGGTGAAACTATAAAAGAAGGCTGGAAGATTCTAAACATCTCTCAAAAACCTGGCGTTGATTATATGGGTGACATTAGTGACTTATCAATATTTGATGATGATAGTTTTAGTGAAATCTATGCGAGTCATGTATTTGAGCATGTACCCCAAGCTAATGTATTAGAGACACTTAAAGGGATAAGACGTATTTTAAAACCCGAAGGTAAGTTTTATGTTTCTGTCCCAGATTTAGATGTGCTTTGTCATACATTTATCAGCCCTATCGCGTCTTTTGATACTAAATTTCATGTCATGCGAATGATGTTTGGTGGACAAACCGATCCCCATGATTTTCATTTCTTTGGTTGGAATAAACAGTTTTTGTTTGAATTTTTAATTCAAGCTGGTTTTACCGACGCACAACAAGTGGAATCTTTCGGTTTATTTAATGATACGAGTGACTACAAACCTTATGGCTTTAACATCAGCCTTAATGTAATTGCTTGGTAGATTTTTAAAAAATAAACTTGAATATAGATACGAAAAAGCCACTAAAGTAGTGGCTTAGGTTAGTTTTGAATATGTTGGCTCTACTTGGGTTCAAGTGGGATATATCATCGAACAATCTTGGACAAAATGGTTCTAGCATGCCAATCTTTTTCTTTTGATAACCCATTAAATTATATTAATTTTATGTTTTATAGTGATTTTATCTTGGTGAGTGTTAAATATTTGCCGATCTTATGGCTTAAATCCTCTTATTCTTCAGATTAACAATAAAGCACTTTATTAACAATTTAAGAAGAAACCACGCCGTGTATATTTTTATTACGAAAAAAACTTACCTAATAAGCCTTTGGGTTTTGGGCGCTGTTGTTCAATAAGGTTGGCCAGTGCAGTGCCTTTAGTGGCGTATTTTTCTACTTCACTAGAGACTAGTTTTGAGTTTCTGTCATAGATCTCTAATAAATTAAATAACAGACTGTCTATTAAAGACTTTAATTGGGGCAATACTAGGCCTTGATTTCGGTAGGTGAGTCCTTTAATAAGACCAGAAACTAATATTTCTGTGTACTGTGCATCCGCTGATATTTTGCAGGTGTTTAAAGACTCCAGTCTTTCTAAGCCATTAATAAGATCATTGGAGGCGGAGTAAGCTGCATTCTTGTTTCTGCCCTGCTTAATAAAAATTGCATCTGCCGCATCAAAATACAAGCCAGACAGGGCTTTTATACAGGCAATGGCTGTCAAGCTGTCTTCTGAACTAGTACCAAAACTGGCTTTACTAATTACCTCTTTATAGTGATCTTCATCCACATTAATGGTGCTGCATGAATGACAGACAAAAGTATGTAAAGGAGGGGTTTTGGGTGATGTCTCCCCACAATTACCACAGATATTCATTATTAACCTCGAGTTGTTTCTTTAAAGGGAATTTATATAGTTAAAACGGGGGTTAACCCGCTTCAACTCTTTGTATTACTTTAAGTAACTTATCCGCATAAGCGGGATCCGTTGCATAACCGGCTTGCTGTAAGCCTTGAGCAAAATCTTGGGCGCTTTGGCTATTAGCCAGTACGTGTTTATAGCGCGGATTATTAGCCAAAAACTGCGCATAATCCTGAAAAGCTTCGGCATGTGAGTCATACGCTCTAAACTTTGCCTGCACTTTTCGGGGTGCGCCATCTACATATTCCGTAGTAGTCACTTCTGCTACCGGGCCTTTCCAATGACTGTCCGCTTTAATACCAAATACGTTATGACTAGAAGTCCCATCGGATAAGGTGATTTCTCTTTTACCCCAGCCACTTTCAATCGCCGCTTGCGCTAAGATAAATGACGACGGTATACCGGTCAATTGTTCTGCCTGCTGTGCATGGGCTTGCATCTGAGTTGTAAATTGGTTTGCAGAACTACCCGCATTATAAGTTCTGGCGGCCCTGATGATTTCATCTGGATCATTATCATGAGTACTGTCACTCGGTACTGCGCTTAATGCCGCTTTTTTATAAACCGCCGATCTAGGCGTCGGATGAGCTAATTCAGACGCTAACGTTAAAGGGACAAAATTTGCGCCCTTCCCTGCTGTTGATGTATTGGCATTCCCCGCCGCTAAACTAGGATCGGTCTTGACTAACTGTGACACTAACATATCTGCCAAGCCCATCCCCTTTTGCGCCAGGTTTTGACTGAGCTGTTGATCGAGCATACCGTTATAAATAGGGCGATCATGACTAGCGAACAATCCACCATCGGGTGTGGCATCGCGCATACTTTTTAACATCATGTTAATAAATAAGGCTTCAAATTGTTTTGCCGATTCTTTTAACGCCGCAGGTGAGTTCTGCTTAGCCATCGCCTTTAATTGACCCACGCTCTGTACATCAACGGCGAGGTCATTAGTGCTATTTAAAGGCAAGCTGCTTTTCATACCTTAAATAATCTCTAGATCCGCATGCAATGCGCCAGCCGTCTTCATGGCTTGTAATATAACTAACAAGTCCTGAGGTGATGCACCGATTTTATTTAAAGAATTAACCACCTCAGACAATAATACCCCGGCCTTAAGAGGAATTAACTTGCCTACTGATAAGGGCATAGGTTGTGTGCCTAAGGGTGTCTCACTAATCACGACCGATATATCCCCGTGCGAAACCGCGCACGCATCTAACTTAACCGCCTGATTCATCACCACCGACCCCGTTTTAGCATTCAGCACTACTTTAGGTAATGCCGCTTCAAAAGGTACATCAATGCCTTCAATGCCGCCTATGAGACTGACGCGATAGTTTTGATTAGCGGGTGCTTTTACTTTTATCACCCGGCCATTCTGGGCCAGTGCCACGCCAGCGCCATATTGCAAATTAATAGCTGAGGCAATACGACCCGCGGCAGCGAAATCTGAATTCTTAAGCTCTAAGGTAATAGACGTATCATCACCTAGAGGTGTGTTAACGGCCCTTTCAACTGTTGCCCCTCCCATAACCATCGTCGGTTTCGCAAACATACCCGTTGCTGGCAAGCCCGCACTCACGGTTAATGGTCCTTGAGCCATGGCATAGATTTGGCCGTCCGCGCCTTTTAGAGGTGTCATTAGTAAGGTACCACCCCGTAAACTTTTAGCGGTACCCATTGAAGACACCACGACATCTAAAGTTTGACCGATCTGAGAAAATGCCCCCAGAGAACCCGTTACAATGACAGATGCGACATTTTTAGACTTTGGGTTAGTGCCCGGCGGTAAATACACGCCCATCTGTTGCAAGGTATTTAAGATGGTTTGGTTGGTGAAAGGCGTCTGGTCACCCGTTCCCCCTTCTAATCCCACCACTAAGCCATAGCCCATGAGTTGGTTGTCTCGTACGCCTTGTATATCAACTAAATCTTTTACATAGACGGCCTGCACTGCGTGCGCATAAACGAGCACGAGTGAAATCAATGCTATTTTTAAGGCGTTAACTGTCATAAGAGTAATACTGCAGAGAAAATACGACCAATAGATTTAGCCAATTCAGCGGGATCCATTTGGCTGTTGGTACGATACTCAACCCGTGCATCCGCTAACTGCGTTGAAGGAATGGTGTTACCCGGCTGTATTGTTATGGGTGCCACAACACCTGATAAGCGGATAAACTCTGCGCCTTTATCCATGCCTATTTGCTTTTCACCACTCACCAACAGATTTCCATTGGGTAAAACTTCAAGCACTGTTACGGCCACGCTACCGGTAAAGACGTAATTGGCACTGCCGGTGGCTTGATCACTTTGATTGATGGCAGCTGATTCAGTGACTTGTAGGTTCTTTATATTAAGGCCCATTAAATTACTTAATTGAGCGTTAACCGAACTGGCATATTTATCAGATACTTTATTGCTTTTATTAGCGGATACCGTTTCATTGATGGTAACCGTTAACACATCACCCACCCCTTTCGCACGATAATCACTGAACACAGGACGGTACGTAGCCGCCTGAAAGATTGAACCATTTTGAGCAACAGGCACAATAGGTGCGGCAGTAGAGCTGGTTGGATGCGGCACTATTGAACTCGGTGCTATGGAGCAAGCACTTAAACTTGCAACTAACACCCAAGCAAAATACCCCGTACATTTATTCATACACATAGTAACTAGAGTTGTGACAATGTTTGCAACATTTGGTCAGAAGTGGTGACTGCTTTACTGTTAATCTCATAAGAGCGTTGTGCTTGAATCATATTGGTCATTTCTTCAACCACGTTAACGTTAGATGTTTCTACGTACTTTTGATTTAATGAGCCTAAGCCATTGGTTGTGGGTTGACCCGTTATAGGGGCGCCCGAAGCGCTAGTCTCAACATATAGATTTTCTCCTTTGGCCTCTAATCCAGCTGGATTAATAAAACTAGCTATATCGATCGTGCCAACATTACTTGTTGTGGGAGGATTACCAGGTTGTGTAACGGTAACAACGCCATCACTGCCAATCGTTAAACTTTGTGCATCTGCGGGGATAGGGATGGAGGGTTGTAACTGATAACCACTGGATGTCACTAAATACCCTTGGTTATCCAATTGAAACTCACCATCACGGGTATAAGCCGTAGAACCATCTGGCATTAATATCTGGAAAAATCCAATACCTTGTATAGCAACGTCTTTATCATTACCGGTTTGTTGTAAATTACCTTGGGTAAATAAGCGCTCTGCAGCGACTGGCTTAACGCCGGTACCTAATTGCAAGCCTGATGGTAATTGTGTTTGCTGAGAAGACTGCCCTCCCGGTTGTCTTACATTTTGATAAAGCAAATCTTCAAATACCGCCCGAGAACGTTTAAACCCCGTGGTATTAACGTTAGCTAAGTTATTGGTTATAACATCTAACTGGGTTTGCATTGCATCTAAACCCGTTTTAGCAATTAATAAAGAACGTATCATTTGTCTATCCCTTAAATAAGTTTTATTGCGTGAGATTCATCAGTTGACTGGCTTTTGATGCATTACCATCCACATTCTTAAGCAATGTCATATTCATTTCGAATTGTCGACCTAAACCAATCATATTAACCATGGCCTCAACCACATTGACATTACTGTCTTCTAACGCCCCACCCTTTACAACAACATTAGAGTCCTTTGCTGCCGGAGTTCCACCCTTAGTTCTAAACAAACCGTCTTCTCCGCGTGTTAAATTATCTTTTGCGGGATTAACCAATTTAATTTGCTCTATTGCTTCCATAGTGACAGGGATACTATTGGGTGTTTCTTGTGAGATTGTGCCATCTTTGCCAATCATTAACGCGGTGTTATAAGGAATAGAAATAGGTCCACTTTCCCCTAAAACCAAATCTCCCGCTTCAGTTTGTAATAAGCCATTTTGATTAATTTTTAATGACCCCGCACGGGTATAAGCTTCTTTACCATCACTGCCTTGTACCGCTATCCAGCCTTGGCCATCGATAGCCATATCTAAACTGCGTCCGGTTTCTGTTATGGCGCCTTGGCTAAAATCTGCGCCACTCGTTTCATCAACAACTTGCGTACGAGTGGGTAAGCCTTTACCTAGCACAGGCACAGAGCGAAAACTATCTAATTGAGCACGAAATCCGGTTGTAGAAGCATTTGCTAAATTGTGAGATACCGTCGCTTGTTGCTCCAAGACTTGCTTGGCACCTGTCATAGTGGTGTATATCAACCTATCCATAATTAGATTCTCAAATAATTAAAGTGATTAATGACCTAATTGTGAAATTTCTTGTAATATTTGGCTTTGCGTATTGATCACTTGTGACTCTGCCTGGAACGCACGTTGTGCAGATAATAAATCAACCATTGCCGCTGTCGTGTCCACATTAGAACCTTCTGTAGCACCGACCTGTATAGTACCTGCCCCCTTATCTCCGCCAGGATAAGTGGCAGTGGGCGTTCCAGAAGCCATACTTTCTGCCCACTGATTGACGCCAACCGGCTTTAAGCCTGTCTCGAAGGGGAATACATAAACACCCAACTTTAGATTCATTGGAATAGATACAGGCTGATTATTGATAACATAACTTGGCGTAATGGTGCCATCAGTGCCTACCGTAACACTCGCCATTGCAGGTGTTGAATAACCATCAGCTGTAGAAATTGCAGTAAATGGACCTTTAGTTTGAGTTGGATTATCGAAAGTAAAAGTCACTCCAGGGGCACCTGCAAGCGTAATATCAACAGTAGGATTACCCAGACTATCTTTTGTTACCCCTGTTTTACTGACACCTGTACCTGTAGCCGATAAAGCACCCTTAGCGTCATAACTTAAACTGGCATCAAGGGTTGTAGTTGCCGGAGTAGCCGAGTTAGCACTGTATATATTCCAACCCGCTGTTGTTTTTACATAGTAACTAGTCACCGTTGAGGCTGTTCCAGTTGCGTCGTACACTTTAGTCGTTGTTGATTCGTTGTAAGATGTATCGTCAGTAGGGCTGAATGTTGTTGTTTTAGGCACATCAGCACTCGAGTCTAAATTAAGCGTCATAGTAGCTTTGGTAGATGCCTTGGGTGAAACACTTGGCGGAATTGATATAGGTGTACCTGTCGAACTCTGAACAATATTACCTTCACTATCCGTTAAATTATTATTAGCATCCAACTGAAAACGTCCATCTCGCGTATAAAGTGACTGCCCACTGGCCGATTGAACTTTAAAAAAACCCTTCCCTTCTATAGCGACATCTAAAGGATTATTATCAACCGTAATACCTCCTTGTTTAAAATTTTGAACGGAAGTGGTTTGACCTAATATCTCTTGAAAGCTAGTGCTTTTATAACCAATGGTGTTTTGGTTTGATATATTTTTGCCTAATAGCGTCAATTTTGAATACGCTGCCGTGATTGCTGATGTATCTATACTCATACCCATAATATTTTCCTTATGCTTTAATTAGTGATTTCATAGATATTGGATAAAGCAACATCTGATATTTTATTTACGGCATTCGTGACATTTAGATTCGTTACACCACCTGCCATAGAAATATTATTAACGGTAGCTACTGCTAATGGCTTGATAGCTGTTTCTGGTAATGCGCTACCCCCTTGGGTTGCAGTTACACTGAAGGTATAAGGCGGATTAGTTGCCGGTGTTCCAGTATTAGTGGTGCCATCCCAGGTTAAATTTTGTAAGCCTGCACCCATTGAACCGAGGTTCTGACTATTGATGACAGATCCCGTGCTATCAAGAATATTGACTTGAACATCATCAGCCGCTTGCCCTAATTGCACACCCATCGTTGCGCTACCATTGACTAATTGCAAACCAGTACCCGGTACTAATACGCTACGCCCTATGAGTGATGCGGCTTGCATTGCTTCATTGGTGTTAATGTTACCTGCTATGGAAGATAATGTTGTGTTGAGCTGATTAATCCCAGAAACTACATTTAATTGAGACATCTGCGAGGTCATATCTGACGATGTCATCGGCTTGGTAGGATCCTGATTTTCAACTTGTGCAACTAACAACTTCATAAAACTATCTTGAATTTGTCCCGCGCTAGAAGATAAAGCACTGCTGGCAGGGGCAGTCGTTTTTGCAGTTATTGGCGTTTCGGAAACACTTGTTATGCTCATAATTAAACCTATTAATTTAATACTGTTTGTAATTATTGACCTAAGGTCAGTGTTTTAATCAACATCGTTTTAGCGGCATTCATGGTGTCGACATTATTTTGATAAGAACGTGATGCGGATAACATATTCACCATTTCTTCAGTCACATTGACATTAGGTGTTTCCACATAACCGTTAGCATTTGCATTAGGATGTCCTGGCGAATACACCATCTTGGGTGGCGTTTGGTCTTCTATTACCTTGGCCACCTTAACGCCGGCTTCTTTATTGCCATTCATAGGCACTGTCATAAACTCAACTTGCTTTGCGCGATATGCCTTACCATTGGGCCCTGTTGTACTATCCGCATTGGCAATATTACTGGCCACTGTATTTAAGCGCTGGCCTTGAGCCGACATACCCGAACCCGCAATATTAAAAATATTTAACAACGACATAATAATTACCCCTGAATAACGCTTAATAACCCTTTGATTTCACTTTGGGCAAAACTGACATCCGCCTCATAGTGCATGGCATTTTGGACAAACTCATTACGCTCAACATCCATATCCACCGTATTTCCATCTAAATTATTTTGTGTGGCTTTGCGTAAGAACGTATTCGGCAATTGCGCACTTAACTCACCCGACAAATGACTTGTATTAGTTTGCGATAATGACCCTGCCGCTTGACTCGCATTGCGTCCTTGAAGTAATGCAGACTGCATCGCTTTGCCAAAGTCCATATCTTTAGCTTTATAGTGTGGCGTATCCGCATTGGCAATATTGGATGCTAATAGCTGTTGCCGCTGCGCACGCAGACGTAAGGCATTTTCATGAAATCCAAACACTTCATCTAATTTACCGGCCATAACAACTACCCACGCTCTCACTCTGCATTAAGATCACGATCACATCCTTAAACTTAAAGGATTTTCTATGAGTTACATTCTAGATAATTAAATGTACAGTCAATTTATTAAGCACAAGGCATAAATGCCCTGTTTTTAATCTTTAGACATTTTTGTTGTCTTTTTTGAGTCTGCTATACTCATTTATCCTTAATTTGAGTCTTTTTTATTGCCCCATGAAAGCCCTGTATTACCTTATATTTCCTGTTTTCATTGGTTTGATAACCCCACGGTTCGCTGCGGCTGATACTGAAATGGCATTTCAGGACCTCGAAAAAATTAGAGTTGAAGCATTAGGGTATCTGCAAGACTTACCGGGGTTTGATAAATCGGCTCGTGTAACAATGGGGACTATTGATACTCAATTAAAATTGGCCGCTTGCCCCCATTTAGAGTTTTCTTTACCTGGTAATGGCAATTACCGAGGACATATTCGCTTAGGTGTTCGATGCCCTGAGCCCAACGCATGGTCGCTATTTTTGAGTGCCACTGTTTTAACACCTAAAACTTATTACATCACCCGTAATGAGCTTAGTAAAAATCATCCTATTCAAAAAGAAGACATCATTGCGACTGAAGTTTTTCAGGCCAATACACCCCAAGGCGCTATCAATGACCCACTGCAACTGATGGGGCGGACGCTTACTCACCCATTATTGGCCGGCGCCACGGTGCGTAATACTGATTTACAAACAGAACCTAGTTTGGCTAGGGGACAAACCGTCCAAATTGTTGGCGTAGGCACTGGCTTTCAGATAACACGTACGGGTCAGTTATTAGCCAATGCAAATGCCGGCGAACCCGCCCAAGTTAAAACCGCTTCTAAGCAAATCATTACGGGTATTGCACGCTCTGGCGGCATTGTTGAAGTCAAATTGCGTTGATGCCGCAATAATCATATTTCCCTCCGTCCCTTAAATAGCGGGCAAATTACCGCTTTTCTCAGCCGTTCCTCAATTTAAAAAGCCTCGATAATAGCCCCATGTAAAGTGCCTTACTACGGCATTTAACCCTAGGATTGCTTCATGGCTGAAGACAGCGACGCAGAAAAAACCGAAGACCCGTCATCCAGACGACTGGAGAAGGCTCGTGAAGAGGGCGACGTACCTCGCTCGCGAGAACTTGCCACGTTTACGGTATTGATGGCGGCTAGCGCGGGATTTTGGTTATCGGGTGAAACAATTATTCGTCAACTCAAACACATGCTATCGGAAGGACTCAGCTTTAATCGCCAGCAAGTGATGGATCCTGCTCAATTAGGAGCGGGGTTGTTGGCGCAATTTTTAGATTTGGTTTTAACCTTGGCGCCTTTTATTGCATTAATAATGGCTGCGGCATTAGTCTCACCTATGCTCATTGGGGGTTGGTTATTTAGCGCAAAAGCGTTTTCACCTAATTTTGGCAAAATGAATCCTTTAAGCGGTTTAGCCAACATGGTTTCAGTCCATGCGTTAGTTGAGCTATTAAAGGCTATAGCAAAAACGGTGTTAGTGGGGGCTGTCGCTTGGGCTATTTTAAGCACTCAAGTTGATGATATTTTCACCCTATTACTTCAGCCACCTGCGGCATCGGGAAGTCATCTTGGGCATTTATTATTAATAACCTTTACTGCTTTAGTAAGCGCATTGGCCCTAATTGCGTTAATAGATGCGCCTTACCAAATGTATCACTATGCCCAAAAAATGAAGATGACTCGCCAAGAAGTTCGCCAAGAAGCAAAAGAGACCGATGGTAATCCAGAAATTAAAGCGAAAGTTAAGGCTATGCAACGAGAAATGGCGAGACGCCGCATGATGGCAGAAGTACCCACCGCTGATGTAGTTGTCACTAACCCTACCCATTACGCCGTGGCGATTAAATACCCAGAAAACTCTAATCAGGCTCCTATCGTAATAGCTAAAGGCGTGGATGAAGTCGCTGCAAAAATTCGAGAAATAGCAACCGCGAATAAAGTGGTCATTATGGAGGCCCCTCCATTAGCACGTGCTCTATACAAACACGCTGAGCTGGGCGATGAAATACCCGCGCCTTTATATACGGCTGTAGCACAAGTATTAGCTTACGTTTTTCAGTTACGCAGCTGGTATGAGGATGGTGAAATCCCCCCTGTTTATCCGGATTTTGTAGATGTGCCTGCTGACATGGATCCCTTAAATGCAGAGGCTAGCGCATGAATCTAAGTCAATGGATGGCTAACATCAATTCCAAAGCGATAGCTGCACCGGGCTTGGTTATTATCATGTTATCGCTGATGATATTACCTATCCCACCGTTTGCACTGGATATCTTTTTTACATTTAATATTTCTATCTCAGTCATTGTTTTACTTACTGCGCTGTATACCATAAGTCCTTTGGATTTTATGGTGTTCCCTGCGATCTTACTGATGACCACCATCTTGCGTTTATCGCTTAACGTGGCTTCTACACGTATTGTATTAACGGAAGGTCATAACGGCTCTGATGCTGCCGGCAAGGTGATTGAAGCCTTTGGGCACTTTTTAATTGGCGGTAATTATTTAGTCGGTGTGGTTGTCTTTATCATTCTGACCATTATCAATTTTATGGTAATTACCAAAGGTGCTGGCCGTATCGCAGAAGTGGGCGCTCGATTTGCTTTAGATGCGATGCCAGGCAAACAAATGGCGATTGATGCCGATTTAAATGCGGGCTTAATTGGTGAAGCAGAGGCGCGTTCACGTCGTAAAGCGGTCTCTCAAGAAGCTGAGTTTTATGGTGCCATGGATGGTGCGAGTAAATATGTGCGGGGGGATGCGGTTGCGGGCATTATTATCGTTATTGTGAACATGGTCGGTGGACTGATCGTGGGCATGGTCCAGCATGACCTAAATTTTTCTGAAGCCATAGAAACTTACACTATGCTGGCTATTGGGGATGGTTTGGTTGCTCAGCTACCGTCTTTAGTTATCTCTGTGGCGGCGGGTTCTGTTGTGTCACGCGTGGTGAGTGATGAAGACATCGGCACTCAGATGGTTACTCAGTTATTTATGAAACCCCAAGTGCTGTTCATTACTGCAGGTATTGTGGGTGGCTTAGGGATGATCCCAGGCATGCCCCATATCGCTTTTTGGTTATTGGCAGCACTTATTGGTTACTGTGGATATTACTTTAAAAACCGCCCTGCTGTTGTAACTGAAGAAGAAGTAGCCGCTGCAACCTCAGTGACACCGGATATGGAAGAAGTCAGTTGGCATGATGTGGTCCCTGTACAAGCGCTGAGTTTAGAAGTGGGTTATCGCTTAGTGCCTTTGGTCGATAAAAACCAAAATGGGGAACTGTTTAGGCGCATAAGAGGTGTACGCCGAAAATTTGCGCAAGACATGGGCTTTTTACCCCCCGGTATTAACATAGTTGATAATTTAAGCTTAACGCCCACGGGCTATCGCATCACGTTAAAAGGCGTTGAAATTGGTAAAGGCGAATCCTATCCTGATCAAGTATTAGCCATTAACTCGGGGATGATTAGCGAAGATTTACCCGGCATAAAAGTCACCGACCCTTCTTTTGGATTACCTGCTGTATGGATTGGCATACCGTTACGTGAGCAAGCCCAAAGTATGGGATATACCGTGGTTGATGCCAGTACGGTGGTGGCCACTCATCTGAATCAATTATTAATGGAAAGTGCTGCTGAACTTTTAAATAGACATGCGCTACAAGCGTTATTAGATCATTTAAATACCAATGCCCCTGGATTAGTGGACGATATTATCCCCAAAATAATCCCCTTACCTATACTACAAAAAATATTACAAAACTTATTATCTGAAGATATTCATATCAGAGATATGCACACTATTCTTGAAACGATTGCTGAATATGGCCCGCAAACTCAAGATGCTACTTTATTAACAGCTATGGTACGCATTGCATTGGGCCGTAGCATTCTTGAACAAATAATTCCTGGCAGCCAAGAAATACCCGTAATGACATTAGATAATCGACTTGAACAATTGCTGCTTCAAACTTTACAGGCCGGAGGCATAGAAGGCGGTATAGAACCAGGCTTAGCTGAAACATTAGTGACTCAAACGGCTAAAAAAGCGCAAATGCAAGAAGAGCTAGGCTACCCACCCATTTTATTAGTCCCTGCCCCACTACGCGCTATGTTGGCAAGATTTTTACATCGTTCTGTCCCCGATCTTAAAGTGTTATCTCAGGCAGAATTACCCGATTCATACACTATCAAAGTCACTAATTTTGTCGGAGCAGCTGCATGAAGACACAACGATTTTTCGCCATGACTGCACGCGATGCTTTAAGTCAAGTGCGTGAAGCTTTAGGCCCTGATGCCATTATTTTATCGAATCGATCAGTCAATAATGGGGTAGAAATTTTGGCCTCACATGAGCGTGACTTTGCTTTAGCGATTGAAGAATCAAGAACGATTGCCGCACAACAAGCTGAACAAAATCCTGATAATTCAATACTCGATGCGCCACTATCTAATGACATTAATGTCATTATGGATGAGATACGTGCCATGCGAGGCTCATTAGAAAACCAACTGTCTGCTTTATCCTGGACGAATCAACAGCAGCAACATCCGGCAAAATCAGGGATATTACGTGAGTTAATCGCCATGGGCTTTAGCGCAAGTTTATCGCGCTATTTAGCAACCAAGGCCCCTGCAGAAAGTGAATTGGAAGAAGGATTACAGTGGTCAAAAGATACCTTGCAACGTAACTTATCCACGATTAATAACGAAGATCAGTTTTTAGAAGAAGGCGGAGTATTTGCCTTAATAGGCCCTACTGGGGTGGGTAAAACGACGACCACAGCAAAACTGGCGGCTCGTTGTGTTATGCGACATGGGGCATCTAAGCTGGGATTAATTACGACCGATAGTTATCGTATTGGCGCTCATGAGCAATTAAGAATTTATGGAAAAATACTCGGGGTAATGATTCATTCTGTTCGAGATGAAACCGATTTACATATTGCCTTGGAAGAATTACAAAACAAACATACAGTCATTATTGATACCGTTGGGATGAGCCAGCGTGATCAAATGGTCGCTGAACAAATAGCGATGTTATCGGGTGCAAGAAAACCGATTAAGCGCATTTTATGCCTTAATTCGACCAGTTCAATTGAAACCTTAAATGAAGTGGTCACCTCGTATCGGGGCTCTGGTTTAACCGGCTGTATTTTAACCAAGCTGGATGAAGCAGTCACTTTAAGTAATGCAATCGATGTTGTGTTACGCCAAAAATTAAAACTGTATTACGTTGGTACGGGGCAGCGGGTTCCTGAAGATCTACATTTGCCTGATACGGCTCAATTGGTTGATCGCGCTTTTCAACACCGTCATGCAAAAAGCGTTACCCGCTACGAAGATGATGAACTTGCGCTGTTAATGAACAACGAAAACCACCATTACAACTCAAGTACGCAGCATAATCATGGCAAGTAACTCCCGCGTTGATCAAGCCGATGGTTTGAGACGATTAATTGGCGAAAATTCAACTCAACATATTGCCTTTTTATCGGCCATTGCCGCCCCACAAAAGAATGCGATTTTAAATAATCTAGCGGCGGCCTTAGTTAATAAAGGTAGCGATGTGCATTTATTAGATGCCAGCCTACATTCACAGGGTATTAGTTGTATTGCAGAGAAACCCATTGAGCACTATTTATCTGATGTGGCCGAACAAAATGCAGATATCGACTCTTTTCTTTTTGAACAAAGTAAGGGTATTTACTTTAGTAAATTGTCACGTGCACCTGTTAAGAATTTGGGGGATCAAGCTTCATTACTGGAACAGTTATCTAAATCATTATCTGAAATTAAACCGGATATAAATTTCTGTATCAGTGATATCTATTTAGATAATGATAATCCTTTTGTACTGCCAGAACTGGCAAAGGCAGATGTTATCGTTTTAACGAGTAATACAGCAGACTCTATCACTTCAGCGTATCTACAAATAAAAGCCTTACACGCTCAACTAGGTAGACGTCCCTACCATGTATTAGTCGTTGACTCGACCTTAGAGCAAGCTAAAAAAATACAACATAACATGAGCCAAGCCGCCAAAGTGTATCTGGCCGTCCCTTTACTTTCGTTAGGTGTCATACCACGTGATGATTTTTTAGACCGTGCGGGACAAATGGGGAGAACCGTCATTGATGCGTTCCCAACGGCAACGTCGGCAAATGCATTTAGATCAATAGCGACGCAATTGGTTGAGAAAACGCATAGCTTGCCATCTGCAGCACTCACAAATTAGGCCCACTATGATCTCACTGTCATCTAGCACCAAACAAAGGAGCCGATAATGGATTGGGGAAGTATTGCGGGCTTAATCTTAGGTTTGATTGTCATCATTTCTGGACAATGGGTTGATGGTTCATCAATTAGCTCATTGATTCAACCCACTGCGATCATTATAGTGCTGGGGGGGACTTTAAGTGCTGTTTTATTACAAAACGGTATCGCTAATTTAATACGGGGCTTTCGTATGTTGCGCCGTGCTTTTGTGCCTAATGGTGACTTTTATCCAGAACTGATGACAACCATTCAAACCTGGAGCTCGACTGCACGTATGGAAGGTTTTCTAAAATTAGATAGGCATATAAACTCATATCCAGATCCCTTTATTGCCAAAGGACTTCGCTTAGTGGTTGATGGCATCGAAGTAGCCAAAATCCAAGAAATTCTTGATATTGACATCAACAGTTATGAGCGAAATCAACGTCAAACCATTAAGGTGTGGGAGGCAGCTGGTGGTTATTCGCCTACGATGGGCATTTTAGGTGCGGTACTGGGGCTCGTGAATACTATGGAGAATTTGACTGATCCTCATTTGATAGGCCCTGGTATTGCGATTGCTTTTGTCTCGACTATTTATGGGGTCGGCTTAGCCAATTTAGTATTTTTACCTATCGCTAATAAACTTAAACAACATGTTGAGATAGAAATTTTAAAACGTGAAATGTTAGCGGATGCCCTACTGTGCATAAAACAAGGTATGCATCCTATGATTATTACTGAACGCATGAGCAGTTATTGGCATCAGGATCGTAATTATGGCTCGTAAACGTTTAACAGATGAACCCGACAATCATGATCGTTGGTTGATATCTTATGCCGACCTAATGACCACTATGTTTGCTTTTTTTGTAGTGTTATATGCTATGTCTTCAGTTCAAGAAATGAAGTTTCAAGAACTATCTAGCTCATTAGGCACGGCCCTTGGTAATACAATTCCTCCACACCCCAGTTCAGATACTATTACTAACGTTCCCTCATTGCCAGAACAGACATCAACACCTTTACCCACAGCATCTCCATTAACTGATCCCACACTTGAACAGGAGCCTTTTAGTTTTGAAACGCAAAGTACCGATCCAGAGCCTCAAACATCGACGGCACCTGTTGAAGAAAAGCCGAAATTGACCGACGATGACATGCTTCAACAACTCGAAATAAAAAAAGAAAAGTCACAAATGCAAGCCATTGCTACTGAACTAGAAAAACGTTTAGCACCCTTAATAAACCAAGGCAAAGTACACGTTAACCTATCTAATTGGGGCATTAGTGTTGAGCTGAATGCCAGTATCTTATTTCCAGCGGCTGAAGCTAAGTTAAATCCAGAATCATTTGAAACCTTACGTTCCATTGCTAGCATACTTAAAGATCAACCCCAATCAATTCATGTGGCGGGACATACTGATAATAAGGTGATTAAAACGCCTAGCTTTCCTTCAAATTGGGAGCTCTCCTCTGCGCGTGCAGGTAGTGTCGTTAGACTGCTTATTGATGCGGGTATTGAACCTAAACGCTTAGCCGCTATCGGTTTTGCTGATAATCAACCCGTTGACACTAACTCAACCAATGAAGGACGGATGCGAAACCGCAGGGTACAATTATCTATTATGGCTAAATCGAGTGAAGAACTCGAATCAATCACTCAGAAAGACATAATTGTCGAGTAATGACATCATGTTTAAACGAACGCAAAAAATCTGGCACAAACACTTTCTTTCTCATGCCATGTTATTGTTTAACAATAACCATACAGAAAGCGTCATTATTACTGATAGCGAACGACATATTCTTTTTACTAATGAAGTTTTCACCAACACTACCGGCTATAGTGCTAATGAGGTACTGGGTAAAACACCTAAGTTTCTCCAAGGGATATTGACGGATAAAGATTCATCAAAAAAACTCAATACAGCTATACAGAATAAAGAATCAATTACTATTGAATTGATAAATTATCGTAAAGATGGAAGTCCGTTCTGGAATTCATTTTCCATTACCCCCTATTTTAATCCACTGGGAAAACTACTCTATTGGATAGGTATACAACGAAACATAACGCAGCAAAGACAATTAGAACAAGAACTCTTAGAAGCAAAAAACAAGGCTGAGCAACTCGCCTTTACTAAGAGCCAATTTCTGGCGAACATGTCTCACGAAATCAGAACACCTATGAATAGCATTCTGGGATTTTCTGAATTATCCCAAGAAAGTAATGATCTATCGGAAATAAAACAATATCTAGCCAATATAAACACGGCCTCTTCTCATTTGATGGCTATACTGAATGACATTTTAGATTTAAGCAAAATTCAAGCAGAAGGATTTACCTTAAATAAAAAACCTTTTTATCTGAAAAACTTATTAGATTCTATTCAATTACTCTACCCAACCACGGGTAGAAGCTTCACTTTAGAAGCTAATTGTAATATCAATAATCCATTCCTACCTTTTTTAATAGGCGACGAGTTACGCATAAAACAAGTATTACTCAATTTACTTAACAATGCTTTTAAATTCTCCCCTCACGGTTCAGTAAAACTAATAGTTGATTGTGAAAAAATTAATGTTTCAGGCACACGTTTTATACAACTTAAATTTTCTATCGTCGATACGGGCATAGGCATATCTGAGGAACAACTCAAATCAATATTTAAACGTTTCACGCAAGCTGACACTAGCATTAGCAGGAATTTTGGTGGAACCGGTTTGGGTTTAGCGATTTCTCAACAACTTATTCAATCGATGGGTGGAGAAATACAGGTGCAAAGCACCCTAGGAAAAGGCTCTACTTTCAGTTTTGAACTACCGTTAGAAATATCAAATGATGCTATCAAAAACCCATCTCTAAATACGGACATCGAGCAACTCACTCTCTACGATAATAGCGTGTTCCCTAATAAACGCATCTTAGTCGTTGATGACGATAAAATGAGCCAGGTGGTTGCAAAACTGATGCTTAAGAAATTAGATTTCGGATTTGAAGTGGCTGAGAATGGTGCCATTGCCATCGATTTAATTAATAAAAAACGTTTTGATCTTGTTTTAATGGATATTCAAATGCCTGTCATGAATGGCTTACAAGCGACGCATAACATTCGTAAAAGCTATACAGAACAAGACCTCCCCATCATAGGCATGAGTGCTGGAATATTGCTACACGATCAAATGGCCTGCTTTAATGCAGGTATGAATAGCTTTTTACCAAAACCCCTTGATTTTGAAT
Organism: uncultured Methylococcaceae bacterium; assembly: GCA_903917345.1. Lineage (GTDB taxonomy): Bacteria > Pseudomonadota > Gammaproteobacteria > Methylococcales > Methylomonadaceae > Methylobacter_C. The sequence continues at coordinate 85,562 of CAIXAE010000045.1, forward strand.
CTTTAAAAAATGAATTGGTCAAACTACTGAGTTAACTATAGAATGCAAATCTGTCGATAAAATCACAATTTACCTAACCCAAAGTAAGTTAAACACATGATAAATAATAACAGCATTGATAAAACCCTTGACGGCGAAACGGAGCCATCTTCACCAGCGCTAATTGATTTAAATCAACTGATTCTAATTATAGGAGATGATCAGGCACAACTAAAAGATTTGTTAACGATGTTCTATCAAGATTATTTTCTTAAAAGCGTACAAATAAAAGAGGCGCTGCAAAATCATGAACTCGCGACCGCTCAGCAACTCGCTCATAATATTGCAGGATCAGCACAAATGATAGGTGCCGAATCATTACTATTCGCCAGTCAGGCTTTTGATAGTTCACTCAAACAAGGACTTTATGAACCCGCACTCAGTGAACGTTTCTATCTGAGCTTAGAACATACGTTATTCGCATTAAATACTCAGATTGAAGCCATCTAGAGTATGAATTTCCAACTTATAATCCAGTGCGCGTGTATTGACTGCTGAGTAACTCACTGACATCAATAATTAACGAAACACTACCATCACCCATGATAGTGGCGCCTGATACATTCGAAATTTTTCTAAAATTCGATTCTACATTCTTAACCACAATTTGTTGTTGGCCTACTAACTCATCAACTAACAACGCAGCTCTTTTATCTTCTATCGCTATCACGACTAAAATGCCGGATACAGGTTCTTTATATCGTTGTTCAATGCCAAATACCTCATATAAAGGTATTATGGGTAAATATCTATCGCGAACAAAAATAACACTACTTGTCCCATTAATCTCTTTAAGATTAACAGCCGCAGGTTGAAATGACTCTAGGACATAGTTAAGGGGCAAAATATAGGTTTCTTCGCCTATCTTTATAGACATGCCGTCCATAATAGCCAATGTTAAAGGTAATGATACCGTCGTGATTGTCCCAACGCCCGCTACTGACTTAATACTGACAATCCCACCCAAATTGTTAATATTGCGTTTAACCACATCCATGCCAACACCACGTCCTGATAAATCAGTGACTGTTTCTGCTGTGGAAAATCCTGGCGCAAAAATCAACTGCCAAACCTCATCATCGGTCATACCTTCTCGAACAGGGATGCCTTCAGCTTGTGCTTTATTTAGAATTCTGTCCCTATTAAGCCCTGCCCCATCATCACTAACTTCTATTAATACATGTCCACCCTGATGACTCGCTGACAAACCTAAACGCCCCATGGCGGGTTTACCTTTTTGCGTGCGTATCTCTGCTGTTTCTATACCATGATCTATGCTGTTTCTAACTAGATGCGTCAGTGGATCGATAATACATTCAATCAAACCTTTATCTAATTCAATGTTATTACCTTGGGTCACTAAGTTTATCTGTTTACCTAATTTATTAGATAACTCACGTACCATCCGAGGAAAACGAGAAAACACAACCTCAATGGGCATCATACGCATCGACATAGCTGTTTCTTGCAAATCACGACTATTCTGGCCTAGCTGAGTGATCCCATTAAGTAAACTTTCGTACAAACCTTCATCCAGACCTTCTGCACGTTTTGCTATCATGGCATGCGTTATAACTAATTCACCGACTAAATTTATTAACTGATCTACCTTATCAACACCTACTCTAATCGTTGATGCTTCGGCATTTGCAGCGGGCTTATCGGGTGATGTAGGTGCTACTTTCTTATTTTCGACAGGTTGATCAGTCACAGCAGCTATTTTTTGTGTCTCAACGGGGGGCGGAATGGGATCAGACTTTATCACTTCCGGTGTTTTCTGAACAACAGGTGGTTCTGGTTCATCAAAAAAACCAAAACCTTCATCTTCAATTTCTTCAACTAGAGGAGCTTCGGCTTTATGCTGAACAACCTTAACTAGGTCAGGGTCTAGAACGAATGAGCATAAAGCTAGGATATCATCTGCACTTTCATTAGTTGCTAATTCTAAGATGGCTCCTTTATCAGGTGCTTGTGTAAGTTTTAGCTCACCTAATAATGAGAGTTCTTCTATCAGGGCTTCTACATCTTTTGCTGACATGACAGGCAACTCAATATGAAATTGTTTTTCATATTGATTAACGGATGTTTCAACGTCATTACTGGCTAATATCTGAGGTGCTGGATGTAATGCCTCTTTATCAATCATTGATTCCAACACCATTTTGATGTCGGCCGCTTTTTCACTATCAACGGGGGTGTTATGTCTCAGACCATCTAACTGCATTTTTAAGACATCACGAGATTGCAACAATACCTCTTGATGGTCAGCTGTAAATTCATCTTCACCATGCCGAATCTTATCCAACATAGATTCTAAAACATGAGTGATATCTATTAAATCTGAATATCCAAAGGTTGCAGCCCCCCCTTTTATACTATGAGCAATACGAAAAATAGCGTTGATATCTTCAAGGTCAGGCTCATCAATATTAACAGTCAGCAATAACCGCTCTAAATCAGCCAAAAGCTCTTCTGTCTCATCAAAAAACATTTCAGAAAATTGACTGATGTCGATTGCCATATCTTAACTTCCTAAGCTTGATTAGTGACTTTATTCACTACTGCAATTAAACGATCTGGATCAAATGGTTTTACCAACCAACCGGTTGCCCCCACTGCCCGACCTTTTGCTTTCATTTCATCACCCGCTTCTGTGGTTAACATTAAAATGGGGGTCTTTTCATAGGTAGGCAAAGCCCGTAAATTTTGGATTAATGTTAAACCATCCATTCTTGGCATGTTTTGATCAGTTAACACCACATCAAACACTTGTTTTTCTGCTAAGGCCAACGCATCAACGCCATCCTCTGCTTCAGTTATCTGATAACCAGCCGTTTTAAGACTGAATACAACCATTTGTCTTAACGACCGAGAGTCGTCGACTGCTAGGACGGTTTTCATATTATTCGCTCCATATTTTGACTCTTTAAATGATTAGAATAATTCAACATCACCACTCTCCATGTGTTGTTGATTTAAAGACTGATTAAACTTTTTGTGTAAACTTTTATTTAGTTCTGATGCTTGTGAATTAAGCCTAATTAATTTATCTATGCAAATATCTGTTTTATTGTTTTGCATAGACTGCGCTGACTTCACAATATCACTCATGCAGTTTAATCGCTTAAGCAAACGGCTCGATAGTTGAGTGGTTAAATCATGAAATTGCAAAGCAGTAATCGCTTGATTCACAGCAGGATTAATATGATTAAGAGCCTCATCACCCAGGCTATTACGATACATTTCTAAACTATCATGGATAGAAAAAAAACTGCTATTTAAAGCGACAACGGCTTCGTCTAATATTAAGTTAATCTGCTTTAGATCAGCCATAGCTTCAAGCACATGCGTATCAACTGATTGTAAAAAGCCATTTAGCTCAGTACATATAGATAATTCATCTGAATGATTCATGTATTCAATTATTTATTGTGCTTCTCAAGAATTTTAGTGATCTTTTCATCTAAAGTGGCTGCCGTAAACGGCTTGACAATATAACTACTTGCACCGGCTTGAGCGGCCGCAATTATATTTTCTTTTTTTGCTTCTGCAGTGACCATCAGCATAGGAAGATGGGATAACTTAGGATCAGCTCTTACCGCTTGTAATAATTGAAGACCATCCATTCCAGGCATATTCCAATCTGAAACAATAAAATCAAACTTATCTCGATTAAGTTTGGCTAAGGCCATATTGCCATCCTCAGCTTCATCAACGTTGTTATAGCCTAACTCTTTTAATAAATTTCGAATAATGCGGCGCATTGTTGAAAAGTCATCTACTACTAAAAACTTCATTTCATTTAAATCAGCCATGATTACTCCAAAAATATCCTGTATCTATTAATTAACAATTTGTATCTCTATACTCTAAGTGCCGGTGAGCCATGCTTTCTGAAATGATCAAGCACTAAGCCCGCCAATTGACTTAATGGAGCAACCTCATGGACTGCCCCAATGGCTATTGCTTCTTTTGGCATACCGAAAACGACACAAGAAGATTCATCTTGGGCAAAATTTTGTGCGCCAGCATTTTTCATTTCTAATAAACCTACAGCCCCATCTTTACCCATACCCGTTAATATAATTCCTATAGCGTTTTTACCTGCAAATTGCGCAGCAGATTTAAATAGCACATCAACAGAGGGTCTATGTCTATTAACCGGTGGCGCCTGATCCAATTCGGTTACGTAGTTAGCGCCACTCTTTGCCAAACGCATATGTGAATGTCCAGGTGCAAGATAAGCATGACCCGGTAAAATACGCTCGCCTCCTGATGATTCAACTACGTTGATTTTGCATAAACGATCCAATCGCTGAGCAAATGATGTCGTAAAACCTTCTGGCATATGTTGTGTAATCAAAATACCCGGACAATCTGAAGGCATTTGAATTAAAAATTCTTTTATGGCTTCAGTTCCACCAGTAGATGCTCCAATAATGATGAGTTTTTCACTACTTAAAAAACGGTTACCGACGACGGGTAACACTTGTGAGGGTTGTTTTTGTTTTGCTAATTTAGCGTGATACGCAATATTTGATTTTGCAGAATATGCGGTTCTAATTTTATCGGCTAGTAAATCAGCATAATCAAACATACCTGACTTTATCGCCATTTTTGGTTTAGTAATATAATCAAGCGCTCCTAACTCTAAAGCGCGTAATGTAATTTCAGAACCATATTCAGTTAGCGACGACACCATAATCACAGGCATCGGTCTTAACCTCATTAATTTTTCAAGAAAGTCTAAGCCATCCATGCGTGGCATTTCGACGTCTAATGTCAAGACATCAGGATTGGTTTGTTTAATAAGCTCTCTGGCGACCAAAGGATCGGGCGCTACTCCAACCACTTCCATATCTGGCTGACTTTTTATGATTTCTGTCATGACACTACGAATTAACGCAGAATCATCAACAATCAATACTTTTATCTTTTCCATTTATTTAGACCAATGACGAGTCTATCAAGCCCATTTCATCACTAGACATTAACTTATCAATATCTATCAAAATCAGCATCCGTTCATCTATAACGCCTAGGCCCATTAAATAATCGGCATTAAAGGCCGAACCTAACTTTTCTGGTGGTGGCTTAATTTGATCATGGCTTAACATCGTTACGTCAGTCACACTGTCTACAACAATTCCCATGATTCGATTACTGATATTTAAGATAATGACCACGGTCAAAGCATCATAAGTAGGTTCGCCTAAGTTAAACTTTATACGCATATCTAGTATAGGCACGATGATGCCACGCAGATTGACCACCCCCTTTACAAACTCCGGTACATTGGCAATACGGGTTACTGTTTCATACCCTCTTATTTCCTGTACTTTCAAAATATCAATGCCGTATTCTTCTTCACCTAAAGTAAACGACAGAAATTCTTTGCCACTACCCTGGACCGCTGTAGTTTCGGAGTTTCTATAATCTAATGTGGTTGTACTCGATTCAAGCATCGTAATTACTCTATTTAATTAATAATTATTTAATTTGACTAATCAAAATCCTAAATCAGCTAACATACTGTCAACATCATCTTGTTCCATCGCTAAATCAGGAACAGCAGGACCCGCCAATAAATCAACAGGTTTATCAACAGACACTGTTGTCGGAGCATAATCTCTTAATATTTGCGCTAACTCTATTTCTAACTTTTGCGTCAATTCGACAATTTTTTTAATTATTTGCCCCGTAATATCTTGGAAATCCTGCGCCATCATAATTTCCATCAATCTTGTTTTCTCGCCTTCTGAATTATCAGCAACTCGATTTACAAAACTCAAAGTTTCAGACACCAATTCACTAAGCTCATTCGGTACTGCTGAGTTTTCCAGCATGACTTGCCATCGATCTGCAATGCCTTTTGATTGCAATACTTGCTCTGTTTGAATAGGTATACTTTCATCCACGGCATTCAGTACTTTATTAGCCGCTTGCTCCGTCAACGTTGCGATATATAACAAACGATCTTGCGAACTCGTAATTTCCCTTAAGGTTTCATCGAGAACTCTCTCATAACCCAGTTCGCGCATCGCTGTATGAAGTTGCCGAACCGTTGAGCCTAAACGATCGTATAGGGCTTGCTCCCTATTTTGCACTTTCACTTTTTCGTTCATTAGACTGTCCTATCATTCATTTTCGACAATTCTAAAATAAAATATCTAAAGCAAATACATAAGAACAAGGCAGAAATGCCATGAGATTGAGCCTTAATAAATAAGGATATTAATAACGCATAACCACAGAGATTATTTTGGACTATCAAGAGGCTCTGTCGTATCCCAATTTGATTCGGGTGTTTTATTTAAATTTATAGTGGGCCGACTGCCTTCACTTTCAGCTGCTTCTTCAGCATGCTTATTTAATAAAATAATACTGATACGGCGATTAATTGAATTCAACGGATCTTGAGCATCTAATAACACAGCTGAAGATAGACCAATCACCCGTAATAACCTGCCTTCCTGCAAACCGCCCTGAATTAATACGCGTCTCGCTTCATTCGCTCGCTCTGATGAAAGCTCCCAGTTGGTGTACTCTAGGCTACCATTAGCAAAAGGCTTTGCATCGGTATGCCCAGACAAACTAATTTTATTAGGCATCTCATTTAAGGTAGGTGCTAATTCTTTAATAATAGATTTAGCCGTTGCCGATAACTCTGCACTTGATAAAGCGAACATGGGGCGGTTTTGCTCATCAACGATTTGCACGCGTAAACCTTCACTCGTGACGTCAATTAATAACTGATTTTTAAAAGGTGTTAATTTAGGATTACTATCAATCAAGTCTTCTAACGCTCTCTTCATATCCTGCATTTTCCGCTCTTCTTCTTTTTTTAATGCGGACTCTGCTTTTTTAATATTTATTTCTTCTTTTGACTCATTTGTTTTTTGTATAGCACCGGCTTTCATCTTAGAATCCTGGCCACCGCCTTTAATATTGATTGCGCTAGGACTTGCTCCACTTCCGGTTAACGCAACTTTCACAGGCATTTTGAAGTATTCAGCGATACCCCCTCTAACATCCCCATCAATTGAGCCTAATAGCCACATCAATAAAAAGAAAGCCATCATCGCTGTCACAAAATCGGCATATGCTATTTTCCAAGCGCCACCATGAGCACCACCTGCAATGATTTTTTTACGTTTTACAATAATGGGTCTGGGCGCTTCTTCAGCCATAATTAATTGGCCTTAGTCTTTGATTGCCTAATGGCATCATCAAACTCTGTAAATGTGGGGCGCTCACTTGAAAACAATACCTTTCGACCGAATTCGACCGCTAAAGGAGGGGGATAGCCGTTCATACTCGCAATCAACGTAACTTTTATGCAATGGAGCGGTTTTGAAGATTCATGAAGCTTTTGTTCTGACAAGCTCGCTAAGGGCGCGACAAATCCATAAGCAAGCAATATTCCTAAAAATGTACCTACTAAGGCGTGGGCAATTAACATACCCAATTCTGCAGGCGGCAAACCGACAGACTCCATGGTATGTACAACACCCATTACAGCTGCAACAATACCAAAAGCAGGCAAACCATCACCTAATTTGGCAATACAATGCGCCGGCGTCTCTCCTTCCGCATGATGGGTATCAATTTCATTGTCCATTAAATTTTCTATTTGGAATGGATCCGCTTTACCTGACACCAATAAGCGTAAATAATCCGTTAGAAACTCTACGATATGATGATTCTCTAAAACGATAGGATATTCTGAAAACAAAGCACTTTCATGAGGTCTTTCGACATCTGATTCAACAGCCATCAAACCATCTGTACGAATTTTATTAAGCAACCGATACATCAACAATAATAATTCAATATATAACTGACGATCGTATTTACCGCCTTTAAATAATGTGGGCAAAGCTTTTATAGTGGCTTTGATGGACTTCATATCATTACCCACAAAAAAAGCGCCCACTGCGGCACCACCGATCATGAGTAATTCTAACGGCTGAAACAATGCCGCAACATGACCACCTGCCAAGACGAAGCCTCCAAACACAGAAGCCATGATAATGACATAACCTATTGCTACCCACATTAGTTATTGTTCCTTATAGTATAGGCAGCGGAAATCTGATCAAAATGGCGAAATATATCGCTACGAGTGATGATGCCAACTGGCGTATTATTTTCATCAACAATCGGTATACAACCGACACGTTTTGTTTTGAAGGTATCAATGACATCAAATATGCACGCATTGATAGGGAGAGAGATGGGTTGTCGAGTCACGATCTCATGAACACGTTGATTTAACTTTGCCATGTCTCGTGTGTTATAAACATGACTTTCTAAACTAGGACTTAAAGCCCTGAGTAAATCACGTTCTGATACGACACCAAATAGTTCAGCTTCTTCGACAACTATGATATGTCGAATTTTACGGTGAGAAAAAATCTCTTTAATCTCATAAACAGCATCATCTAAACCAATGGTGACCACTGGCTTAGTCATAATTTCACTTATTTTCATGACTCACCACCCTACCCTTTTTTGGTTTAGCTTTATTTACCTAAACTCATTCTCTAAAGCCTAACTCGCTATGAGCATTAACTCTTCACTGGCTTTACGCGTTTTGCCTGCCCGGCTAGGTACGTGACATAAACCACATACATTATGAATTCGATCATATGGCTGAAAGATGAATTTACCTGAGCAACATTCACACGTTGCAACGGTTAACATTGAACTATTAATAAACCGTATTAATGTCCAAGCTCTTGTTAACGATAGAACAGGTTCCTCACCTAACTCAGCCGGCATCTGCTCCAAATACAATTTGTACGCCTTGATATTTGCTTCAATCCCTGTCAAAGATGTATTGGTAATCAATTGCTGATAAATTACAATAAACAAAGATGAATGGATATTAGGTTGCCATGTTAGAAACCAATCCACAGAAAAAGGTAACATCCCTTTTGGTGGTGACTCACCGCGTAATTCTTTATAAAGTTTGATTAATCGATCTCTAGAAAGACCTATTTCCATTTCCAGCAATTGCAATCGGGCGCCAAATTTAATCAATTCTGATGCCAGTTGAATTTCTTTTAGTTCTTCCAGAATACCTTGTTGCTTTCTAGCCATGACCTATCTCCATCGAGAGTTATAGTATTTAGGAAATCTCTCTAACCGGTTGGTTAGCTAATAAAATAGTTGAATGCGCATGTGACATAGACAATGACTTCTTATCGTGTGTTAACATTTCTAACATCATGACATCATCAAATCGGAAACTTGCAATCATAGTAGGCGTAGTAGCTAGTTTCATTAACTGCGCTGTACTCAAATTATTAATGATATTCGCAATTTCGAGACTAATACCCAATCTATAAATAGCCATATCAATATCTTCACGAATAATATGCTGCGCTAACATTAAATAATTTAAATTAATATCGCGTATTTCTCGGATCAAATTATCTGTATTCATTTCTCACCTCATCAAGCTTTTAACGTGACAGCAATTGCAATTTTTTATTATTGTTTTGCTGATTTATAATGACTGATTAAATAACTTCTAGACTGTTAATGTTTATTAACAATTGGTGACAATTTTCCATTAGCAACGCTAATCGGGGAATAAGCCAAAGCCCATTAATTAATACAGATAAAATTGTTTAATTAATACAGTCTTTGTCTTACAAGTATTGAGGGGTATGTTTGAAGGGTTATAGCTTTATTAATGAAATACAGAGATATACACAATTTAAAGCCTATAGACCCACACCTAGTTCTACTAAGTTATGCTCCATGGCATAGCGCATTAAATCAGCATTGTGGCGTAACTCTAATTTATTTAAGACCCTAGCCCTATACATGCTGATAGTTTTAACGGACAAATTTAACTTTAATGCGATATCACCCACTGATAAACCGCTGGCAATCAATTGTAAAGTTTGTAATTCACGTTCTGAAAGCTTTTCATGTTCAGCAATTTCAAAATCATCTTGAACTCGATTGGCTAGCTCTTGTGCCAATGCAGGGCTAATATACTTTTTACCTAAAAACACACAATCAATAGCCTCAGCTAAAGACTGTATGGTTTGCTGTTTAGTTAAATATCCAGATGCCCCCAACTTAAGCGATCTAATGGCATATTTCATTTCCTCATGAGCGGAATAAACCAATATCTTCATATCACGAAACTCTTTTTTTAGTTGCTTAAGCACATTCAAAGAATCTCCGTGTTGAAAGTTGATATCTAATAATAATAAATCTGGCGTATTTGTCCGACAAACTCCGATGATCATGCTGACATCATTAGTTTCTGCAACGATCGAATAATTCGGATTTTTTTCTAGCATGACCTTAATGGCGTAACGAATAATATCGTGGTCATCAGCTATGGCAATTTTCTTTGTAGAATTCATTGGAACAATTTCTTTGCTTTAAATATCACGTGTAATATTTTTATTTTAATTGAATAACTCAATATCGCCAGCAACTTCCGTAGTTTGTAAACTACTGCGATACCCTTGCTCTTGTATAATAATTTCCGAATGTTGAGCACCCATCATCTTCTTAACTAACACCCTGCCAGTGTGTGGGAAAAAATTAACTCTACGTGGATAAACATCTAATAAATCGGATGACACCACTGGAATGCCTTCCATTTCCAAATAATCCAAACTGAACTTAGCATTTTTCTCACCAATATTAGTCGTTTTTAAATGCTTAATAACAGCACCGCCTCCAAATAACTTTGCCTCCAATTGATTACGCTTAGCCCCTAATTTAAGCACATTATTTATCAACATTTCCATTGCATATGCACCATAGCGAGCTGAACTGCTTCCCCAAGCACTTGGCCCAGTTGCATTTTCTGGCAACATGAAATGATTCATCCCACCAATACCAGTTTGCTTATCACGGATACAGGCGGCAACACAGGAACCCAACACTGTAACAATCATCGTATCATCAGAACAAGCATAAAAGTCACCGGGCAACAATTTCACCGCCTTTATATCAAAAGCTCTATCGTAATATAACTTCAGAGGTGTCGTAAGCGCTTTCATAGCATAGTACCTCAAAAGTAATTGATGTTAACTAGCAATACCATAGATTGTGCGTCCCTTTTTTACCAAAATATCAGCTGCATGATAAAAATTTTCTGAATGACCCGCAAAAAGCAAACTCTCCTTGGTCATCAGAGGCACAAACTTTTTCAAAATACTAAGCTGTGTGTCTTTATCAAAATAAATCATCACATTTCTACAAAAAATCACATCAAATGGACCTTGAATATTCCAATTTTTCTCTAATAAATTAAGTGATTGAAAAGTTATCATGTTTTTTAATTCTGATCTGACACTGACATTACCCTGCTGATCACCTTTGCCTTTTAAAAAAAATCTCTTTTTTAATTCTGGTGACAATTTCTCAATACGGTCGATACTATAAATACCTGCTTCCGCTGTCTTTAACACTTGAGTATCAATATCTGTCGCCAGTATCTGTACGCATGAACTTAAACTACCTAAGGCTTCAATCGCTGTCATTGCAAGTGTATAAGGTTCTTCACCTGTAGAAGACGCACTACACCATATTTTAATGGTGCGATTTGATACAACACTACGTAAATAATCAGCTAAGATTGTGAAATGTTCGGGCTCCCTAAAAAAAGCCGTTAAATTAGTGGTCAGTGCATTAATAAAGGCTTCTCTCTCTGCACTTTGAGTTTGCACTATGCGCAAATACTCTTCAAAGCTAGTAACTCCAGTAACTCTCAATCGCCTAGCAACGCGGTTATATGCCATTTCACTTTTTGAATTGGATAAGTTAATACCCGCATGTTCATATATTAATTTACGAATCTGCTGGAAATCCTCATCAGTAAAATGAAACTGTCTGCCTTGTATCGTTGGAATATTCATCTATAGGGTATGCAAACCTAGGAAATGAAAAATATACATTTAGCCATATAAATAGCGTGACTCTATGCAATTATCATAAAAACTCTATTTTATAGAACCATTTTAAATTTTAAGCCGCGAATAAAGCACAGAATAAGTGTCTATTTGAACAATCAGAACGCCAATAAAGGTAGCGAATTAACTATGTATTTATTACTAGATTGAATAATATGAAATGGAAACTAAAAATTACAATCGACAAAAATGCCCTCTATTTAAATCTTTGAAATATCGCAAATCGACTAAACTCACGAATGTTTGGAATGTCTTACTAAAACGCTCTGCATACAACGTTCATTGAGAATGCTTGCAGCAAGACATATATTTTCATTTCCTGAAAAAGGTGCTAAGCAATGGTATTGCGATTTAATTTTACAAAACATGGGTTGATATTGCTTGGTCTCGTTCTAGTCGGGGTGACTGGACTTAGTGTAGGACAAGAGACAGCAGAAAAGCCAAATTCAAGCGTTTTTTATTCGACACTTTCAAGCGTTGAAAAAATAAATCAACTCAAATTCTTATTAATATCTGCTCAATCTCAATTACAAACAACACTCACAGACGTAAAGTTAATAACAACTAGCAATAAGAAAAGTGCCTTAATATTAGACAGAACTGCATCAACTAAAGCGATTGAAAGCATCAATAATAGTATTGACCTGATAAGCAATGAACAAAACAGCTTAGAACAGCTATTAACCTCAAACGAGTCGAAAGACTCAAATAATCAACTATTACAGTCTCAGAAGTACTATATAGAGCAAGGTTTAAATCCTGTTAAAGTAGCATTACAAAAAAATACTTACACCGATATCAAACGAAATACTCAATTAGCGGCAGAATTATTACTGGTAGCAAATCATGATCTAGATGCTTTATTAGCAACCCAAATAAGCAATGCACAAAAACAATATCAAGGGGCATTGCAAAGCTCACAAACAGTAATTGCACCTTCTGCTATATCAACGCCAATAATAAATAACATCTCAACATTACCCGCGACAGAAACAGAAAAGCCATTAACATTAGTACTATTGTTATTGGGAGGGTTGTTTGTTTTTGCAACAGCTGTATTGTTAATCTCACGCCACTATAAACAGGTTATTAATAATGCTATTAAGGTAATTAAAGAACTCAGTAACGATAACTTCGACAATAAATTTCCTTCTTCAAATAAGAAAAAAACTACTGCTTTAACAGCAGTACTAAGTGAATTGCAACATAAAATGGATACAGACCATAAAGAATGTGCCCAAGAAATGTTTACTGTCAAGCAACTGCATATTGCTTTTGATTCCATATCGGTAGGAATAATGATTGCCGATAATGATCGTAATATCACTTATGCAAATAAAACTGTTAGCGAAACATTACGCCCCATGGAGGCCGCTATACGTCAACGTGTACCTCATTTTAATGTCGACAAATTAATAGGTATAAATATTGATATATTCCATAAAGCTCCCGCTCATCAAGCCGGCCTATTAAATAATCTAACCCATTCACATACCAGTGAATTTGAGTTATTTGGTAAACATAATCGAATTATCGCTACACCTATTATTGATAAAGACAATAATCGCATTGGCACTGTTGCAGAATGGCATGATCGTACGATGGCGAAAACATCAGAGCTAGAAGTTATAAACATGATTAATAACATCATGATTGGTGATTTTACAAATCGTATCCCTACAAAAGATAAGATAGGATTCTATAAAGAAACGGCTCGAGGTATCAATAATATAATTGATATTTTTGATGCCTGGATAAAAGAAATATTACGCGTATTTTCAGGTATTGAAGCCGGTGATTTAACGCAACGAATTGCTGATGATGGTGATGATGCCGGCACTTTTACTGATTTAGCCAGACATACCAATGGGGCAATAGACAACTTACAAAACATCATTGCTCAAATACGTATCGCATCAGACTCCATTAACACTGCGGCCAGAGAAATGGCTGAAGGCAACACAGATCTTTCTCAGCGTACCGAAGAACAAGCAGCATCATTAGAACAAACCGCTGCCAGTATGGAACAACTGGCAGCTACTGTTAAAACTAACGCGGAAAACGCTAGGCAAGCCAACCAAATGGCAACTGCTGCAACCAGTATTGCCGAAAAAGGCGGCTTAGTCGTTAAAAATGTCGTAGAAACAATGAGCTCTATTAACGAGTCATCTAGAAAGATTGTCGACATCATCAGTGTTATTGATGGCATTGCATTTCAAACCAATATTTTGGCATTAAACGCCGCAGTAGAAGCTGCACGAGCGGGAGGTCAGGGCCGTGGGTTTGCAGTTGTCGCAGGTGAAGTTCGCATTTTGGCACAGAAAAGCGCAGCGGCAGCTAAAGAAATTAAACAGTTAATTTCTGACTCTGTGCTTAAAGTTGATACGGGGTCAAAACTCGTTAATGAAGCGGGGGATACCATGGAAGAGATCGTAAATTCAGTTAATCGAGTGACTGAAATTATGAATGAAATCAGTGCGGCATCTGTAGAGCAAAGTGCAGGTATTGATCAAGTCAACCTTGCCATTACCCAGATGGATGATGTGACCCAACAAAATGCTTCTTTGGTAGAAGAATCAGCTGCGGCCGCTAACTCTTTAGATGAGCAAGCGCATACTTTAAAAGAATCTGTAGGCACCATTAAACTATCATCAGCTATTCTAGACACTATCAATTCACATGCTGTTACACGAAAACCAGCTACTAAACTGACTAGTAAAAAAACAACTAGCTTTAAACAAATGAATACTGGCACTTCCGCTAGTCATGATGATTGGGAAGAGTTTTAATTGATTGAAACACGAAACTCTTCTCTATGGGTGACTAACTTAAAGCTATCACAGAGAAGAGTTTTTTGAATAAAAATACTGAACTAAGTCCTTTTTGAGCGATTTTTTAATTAAGCAACATTGTTAATAGTATCGAGAAATGCGTATAGATTTGTATGATTGCTAACAACATTACGTTCAATACGCAAAAATATAACAAGAAAAATTTTTTATTCGTTTTTTTCTTGTAAAAATTCATTATTTCATCAACTTTATTGGTCACTTGATCATGCATATGTACTTTATCGTTGTACATTAATACCTCCTGCTTATTCATTAAGCTATTTTATTTATTGATTACTCATCCTAATCATTACTCTTAGTCTATATTACTGTCGTCGAAGAGTTGCTTTAAGCAAAAGGCATTTATGGCCTCTACTCTTTAACTATTTTAGTCAGCGCTGATGCTTAATCAGTTATACGGTAACAATACAACTGTGTTCTGGTGATATTATTGAGTTGTTTGATCAATTCTGGCTCCCATCCTGGCACTGGGAATGCAGCAGATATTAATAAACTTCCTGGACGCATATTATTCCTCAATATTACCCCTATTTCAGGCATTAAAACGGGTGATAAAAAGGTAAAAATCACGTCATATTGATCAAAATCACAGTCCCACAGACTACTACAAAAACAATGACTGTTCTTATTAAGTCTATTCCGCCAGATGTTAATAAGCCAAGGAAGCGGTGCACGTTCCCAGGCATTAATGATTAAGTGAGGATATTGTTTCGCAAGTGGGACAGTAATAGTACCAATGCCAGCCCCCAACTCTGCAAAGGATACGGCAGATTCTCGATAAACGAGCTCTATAACGGCATTAGTGACATGCGTTGAAGATAAGAATAATGGCACATCACCTTTGATCGTACCCCAAAAAACAAGACCGAGTATGCAAAGCACCAACAAATACCAATAAGCAGATACTTGGAAACTCAATAGAAAAAAAACGCTTGGCAAGAAAAGACAATGAATCAGAATCCACCATCGAGGTTGTCTTAACACTAAAGAAATTAGAATTGCAGCACTACTTTGTAATATAAAAAAATCAACGTTGTCATATGAAATATCTGGCAATAATGGGTCGGCAACTAAAGCAATAATTAAACCCAGTATTTGAGCCAAAAATGCTTTTAACAACCTCATAAGAATATATATCGAAAACGCTTATCATCTAATACGAAAAGCACTGACTAAATTCTGTAACTGCTGTGCTTGCCCTTCTAATGCCTTAGCGGCTGCAGCTGACTCCTCAACTAAACATGCATTTTGTTGCGTTACAGAATCCATTTGCATCATCCCTAAATTGATTTGATCAATACCGGTACTCTGTTCTGAAGATGCTGTAGTTATCTGTGCCATTAAATCAGTAACGCTATCAACAGCTCCTGATAATTCAAGCATTGATTTGCCAGCAATATCAACTTGATTACTGCCATTCGTAGTTTGAGTGACTGACGTATTAATAAGGGTTTTAATTTCTTTAGCTGCCGCAGCTGACCTAAGTGCCAATAATCGAACCTCACTTGCCACAACGGAGAATCCACGACCATGCTCCCCTGCACTAGCAGCTTCCACTGCAGCATTTAAAGCCAATATATTTGTCTGAAAGGCTAAGCCATCAATCACTTCAACAATATCCATCATCGTAGTGGCACTTTTCGAGATACTGTCCATAGAATGGATAACCTCATTAACTGCGAGTCCACCTTTACGGGTTAAGCTTGAAGTATTTAAAACTAGATTATTAGCGAGCCTTGCATTATCGGCATTCTGTTTCACCGTAGCTGCAATTTCCTCCATACTAGCGGCCTGCTCTTCTAAACTAGCAGCCTGTTCTTCTGTTCGTTGGGACAAATCTAAATAAGCTGCCGCAATTTGTGAAGCCGAATCGTTTATCATTTCTACTGCGGCTACAATTTCATTAATCAATGTCAAAAGAGAACTGCGCGTTATATTTATTCCCTCAGCCGCGACTCCATATGCGCCTAAATATTCTTTATCAATATGCTGAGTTAAATCCCCTTGAGCTAATGCATTTGCAATACGACCAATGTCACTTAATGCTTGTTCTGAAGTTGAGTTTGAACTATTTAAAAGTTTAGCGATCCGTTTACCAAATCCTTTGTGACGCTCTTCATCTAAGCGAAAACTAAAATCTCCTTGAGTTGCCGCTGCTACAGATCCATTTATATCAGTAATAATGGCCTGTAAACTTTCACTCATAAATGCCATAGCGGCAACAACACTTTGATTACATCCTTCACTGAGCTCAAGTTCTTTACTAAAATTACCATGGGCTATATTCATTGCCATAACAGCCACATGATCAGGATTACCTCCTATTTTTTGAAGTAAGCTAGTATTGAGCAAATTAATAGTGCGACTTATTTCTAATTCAAATCCACTTTTATGGGTTAAATCGATATGTTTAGTAAAATCACCTTGCGCAACAAAATCAACATTTGTTTGTAATTGAGTGATAATGCGCTGTAATTCATCCTGCATTAAATTGATAGACGCCAATAAACTTTCATCGTCACCCGGCATAAGTTTAATCTTGTTATCTAAGTAACCCAATGCAATTTGTTTTGCAATAGTAACGACCTCTGTGGGTTCACCTCCCAATTGAGTCACAAAACTATGAGCTATTAGAAACCCCAAAATACTTGAGCCACCGAGAGTAACTAGCAGAATACCGAGCATTGATAAATTGCCAATATGCGTTTGTTCCGCAGCTAACGTTTCATCATCTGTAGTACGCTGAGTAATCATAGGGACAATCAAATCGATTACTTTTCGATGGTTTTTATATATTTTTGTTAATCGTGTTTGAATTTGAGATACTTCAACTCTATCTGAGATTTGAATTGCCGGAATAAGTTCGTCGAATGCAACCTCATAAAATTGCTTTGCAGATTCATAAGAATCTTCTAAAAATAATTTTGCTAAATCGCCCGTTAAACCTTGCTTTAACCAATATTCCCGGCGGGTATCATATTCAGATTTTAGGGTATTAAGCTTCTTTATTAATGCTGCCTGATCTTGTTTATCTAATGCATTAGACAGCTCAACAGTCACCAAATAAGACTCTAATATATATTCTGGTGGAGGCAATACATCAGCGACTAAATCTTTGCCTTGAGTAATACGTTGATAAAGAGGGCTATTGATTTGTAATTCATTTAGCGTTTTAAAAGACCAGAGTCCATAAGCTAGCAAACCCATACTGAAAATAGATAGCAAAATGATAAAGCGCTGTTTAACTGATAGCTCGGTAATAAATTTATTCATTAAGTAAACCAATTGGGTTTTATGACCAGTAATACAAAGTTACATCACATAGTAATCGGAATACTTACCCAACAAAGAGCTAAACACAAGGCAAAATAGCCTTTAATTTGGTTTATATGATATAAATAATACCTATTTAATAAGCATGAACTAAATCAGCGCGTTAAATTCATCTTCATTTGTTTACTTTTCACTAAAGAAAATTATTCTAAACAAAGGCGACTGATATTATTAAACTTAGAATATTTTTACGCCACAAAAGTAATCAATTTTAGTTAAAAATATGGTTCAATTTTATAAGTACAAAAATATTATTTTTCCAGCCTGCCAATACATAATTATTGTATTCGCTTATGGTCTAATGGCTATTGCGACATTAAGATTGTTTGGCACACTCCCCATCCTGTTCTTACCTGCTGGTTTTGCTCTTGCCGTTACTTTAATTGGTGGAAGAAAATATGTTGGAGCAATATTTCTCAGTGCCCTCTTAGTAAACCTGAAACTTAATGAATCTTTTGCAATAAGCATTGCACTTGCTGTTTTTAGTGCTTTTGCCCCTGTACTCATTAGCTACCTTATTCAACTCTATCTTCGTAATAAAGAGCAGATTTTTGGCATACAGTCATTCTCCCCAATATTAGTCATTAGCTGTGCAGCTTTAGGGCTAGTGATTACAGCGTTCCTCTCTAGTATTTTTTTATACTTGAGTGGACAATTACATCATCAATACTTACTCTCTTATATTGTAAAATATTGGATGGGAGATATTTTAGGCGTAATGCTGATTACACCTTTATCAATTTCATTATGGGATCTTTTCAACGGCCCTCCTATTAAACTTTCTGTTTCAAATAGCCTAGAGTCTTTTGCTGTTTTAAGCCTCTCTTTTTTAATATCTTCATCGGTTTTTTTTAATATTGAGCCCAAACCTATCAGTAATGCTTATTGGTTATTTGCTCTTCTATGTTGGAGTGTAATAAGACTACAAAGATTAAACACGTTATTAGTCATTTTTACAGTTGTCCTAATGGGCTCCATAGCAACCTTTTACAAAGTTGGCTTCTTTTACCCAGCCACAAATATTGGGATTAATGACACGTCTATCGGGTTATCATCCTTTTGGTCTTTTGCATTCATCTACAGTAGTCTGGGAAATATTCTTAGTGATGTAGTAACGGAATACAAAATGCAGTCAACCCATTTACACGATCAAAACTCAGAACTATATCAAGCTAATATAAAGATTAATGAACAGTTTGATAGATCCCAAGATCAATTCACTGCCATGATTGATAATTTGCCATTAGCCATGTGGTATAAGGATAGAGATGGTCATCTACTAGCTGCCAATCAAGCGTTACTTAACAAATTAGGTATTGATAACTTTGCCGTAATATTTGGTAGAAACAACGCCGAGATTTTTTCGAAAACTGTAGCTAAAACTATCAATGAAGAAGAAATTGATGTTTTACTCAGTGGTAAAGAAAGAACCTTTGAAAAAGTGACTGAACAAAATGGACAGATAAATTACCATGAAGTCCACTTATCGCCAGTTATTAATTCTCAGGGCGTTGTAACGGGTACGGTTGGATATCATCTAGATACCACGGAGAAAAAACTACAAGAAATTTTTGTAAAACAAGCCAAAGAAAAGGCTGAACAATTGAACATAGCAAAGAGCCAGTTCTTAGCTAATATGTCACATGAAATTAGAACCCCCATGAATGGCGTCATTGGTTTATCAAAATTAGCCTTAGAAAGCAGTAATGTATTAGAAATAAAACAATTAGTTCAAAGAATCAATCAATCTTCCGAGAACTTAATGTCAATCTTAAATGACATACTAGATTTGTCAAAAATTGAAGATACTGGGTTTTCATTAAACCTTAAAGATTTTTCTATTAACGAGTTGTTAAAACCACTCACTGATCTTTTTACTCTAACAGCTCAACAGTCGGGTATATCTTTTAAGATTATTTGTGATGAACAGATCAAACAACACATTTGGGGTGATGAATTAAGACTAAGACAAATTTTGGTCAATTTATTGGGAAACGCCTTTAAGTTTACTGAGCAAGGTGAAGTTATATTGACTATTAATGCTGTACACACTACTCATAGCCATACCAATCATGTCAGGTTAAGATTCGCAGTCTCAGATACAGGTGTTGGTTTATCACCCGAACAAACAAGTTTTATATTTGATCGCTTTACTCAAGCTGACACCTCAACTACACGACGTTTTGGTGGATCAGACTTAGGGTTAAGCATCTCTCAGGAATTAGTTCGAGCAATGGGTGGAGAAATAAAAGTAGAAAGTAGTCTTGGTTTAGGATCAGTATTTAGCTTTGAAATTGACTTTAATACCATTGACCCTTCAGCTTCCAACTTAATAGTTAATAATGATTCTGGCTTAAGTTCAGTCGAAAACTTGCAAGCCAAACGTATATTAGTTGTTGAAGACGACAAGATAAATCAATTAGTCACTGGTTTATTCTTAAAGAAATTAAATATTGAATACGAAATTGCTGAAAATGGGCTGATCGCAATTGATTGCATTAAGAACAATACCTACGACCTCATTCTAATGGATGTACAGATGCCATTAATGGGTGGTATTGAAGCTGCCCAACATATTCGTCAATTTGATGAATATAAAACACTACCCATCATCGCAATGAGCGCAGGTGTTATGTTAGAAGAGAAACAAGCCTGTCAGGATGCCGGTATGAATGGATTCGTACCAAAACCAACTAATATTGAGCAACTTACATCTGAACTTGTGAGACTGCTTCAATAAGACTATACAACCTATTCATATTAAAATCAGAGCGCAATAAAATAATGAATTCAGCTATCCGCATTCTTGAATAATAGCAGATATTGTCGACTTCGATGACCTTCCTAATATTTGCGGCCATTATTTCTTGATCTCATTTCAATCGCAATATCTTTGTCGCTAAATTCTGGGAATACATTGTATTGGTCCAATCTAGCGTTGTGACCTTTTAATGGGTAAGTTTTGGGATTGGTTTTTACTGATAATGCTGGTTTTTTTACCGGATTTAATTCTGGTCTAGTCGGAAATGGCTTAACCGGTACTTTAGGTGTTAATGGCCTTCTAATGATTGCTCTTGCCGGCCCGATTCTAGCAGGCATAACTATTCTTCTTCTGGGGGCTTGCCTTCTATAGGCATACCCTTCCGCTATATCATCGGTGGTATCTTTATTTGTAAGCCTTTCCCAAATAGTGATATTCACCAGCGCCCATAAATCGAGCAATTGCTTGTCATCTAATAATTCGTTTATTCGCATTTTTTTATCTCCTTTACTTTATTTATCTTGTAAGACACAAAAACAGTAAAAAACGGCCTTTTCAGCTTCTTTTTGTATAACTTTGCTAAATAAAAGTAATAAAGAAAAAATTAGGCACAACACTGTTGATTAACCCAGCTCAGGGAACTAAAAAGAGCGGTAAAACTTCCATCGATGGATGAGAACGAACACCAACGCGAACAACAGCGCGGAACTCAGCGACTATCCTTAACAGGACGATGATCGGATATGCCTTCATACAACCGGTTTCGCTGTTTGAATATACTAAAAAGGTTAAAAGATGGGGCTCTGATTGAAAAAGATATTCACCCCCACCATTCATACAGATGTTCAGTTCTTTGTATGAATGCTCCGTCGTTATTACGTTTTATCGTGATGAAGAAACTCGGCTAGTGGTACTTAGGACGACCGCCACAGTAATGCCGTAGAACTGGACAGCAAGATCACCTCACATCGCGTTGTGGTCTTATGGGCGAGAACTCACTTAAAGAGCACTCTATTCTTCTCCGTGCGGACGGGGAAGAAATGGGTCTTAAATCTACTTAAAGAGGTATTAATATTCTTAGTGGTTATTAGCATAATGACAGTAAAAAATTAACCTGAATGAATCTGAAAGAAGAAAATGGTGCTGACCGATAGGGAAGCACCAGTGAGCGACAGCTCACTCTCAAGTGTTCCATGATATGTTGGCATTATCACCATTAAAATCCTAATGCCCCAAATGAATAGCTACTTAAAAATTCAAGTTATTAGCTACAAATGATAAATACTCAGTCATACGAAGGAGTTTTATTATGAAACCAAGAAATAACAAAAATCTAATAGCAATGAGGGCTTATCGCTTTACCCCTACCCTGGCACATTCAGTTCATGCCACGGCAAGAAGTTTAAATATGAGTGAAAGCGAGTTTGTGAGAGTTGTGCTGCTTGATGCTGTTGATAGAATCCAGCAGAATTAAGAAAGACTGATTATTTATATTATCCGAGGAATACAACTGGTTGATAGATTGCGAACTCAAGTTCAATTCCTTACAGTGGAATTGAACAACCATAGATAGATACATTTATATTTAATCTATTATTACCAAATATAGTTGCTGGTAAATTTGCTGGTAAATGTAAAAAACAAAAATACTAAATAATTGATTTATAATTATATAAATTTAATTATCATTAGTCCCGCCCCCACCGAACTAAGAATAACCCCAAGTATGATTCATTAATACTTGGGGTTTTTTTATGCTTTACATAAACGCCTTTTACAGAATCCTGCTAATAAAAGCGATCAAGGATAATCTTGGCGAGTAGGACGCACCATTATTTCACTGATGTGAACGTGAGCTGGTTGGGTAATCATAAAATGAATAGTATTAGCTATATCTTCACCGATTAACAATGGCCCAAATTTTTCTGTAAAACCAGATACCATTGCTTCACTGTAGCCCGCTGCATCTTGAAAACCACTTAATAGTAAGCCCGGCTCAACTAATGAAACCCGAATGCCTTTGGGACCTATTTCACGACGTAACCCTTCTGCTAAGGCATGTACTGCAAACTTTGTGGCACCGTACACGGCACTAAAAGGTGAAATATTACGCCCAACAACTGATCCTATAATAATGATGTCAGCAGTAGCACTAGGATGAAGACCCGCTTGTGATGCCACCATCAATCGAGCTGATTTTTGGAGTAACACCAAGGTACTGGTTACATTGATCTGCAGTATTTTTTGGAATTCTACTATGTCACTGTCCATAACTGATCCACCTAAGCCACGGCCCGCATTAGCAATGACAATATCAGGGTATTTTCCAAAACGAGATAACGCGGCTTCAAACAAAGCATCAATCACACTATCCTGTGTAATATCACCAGAAACACCATAAAACTTCGCACCCAATTCGGCTTCTAAAGATGCTAGCTTTTCAGCATTGCGACCATTCCCAATAACTGAAACGCCCTCTGCAATTAATTTTCTGACAGTTGCTTCACCAATCCCAGATGTAGCGCCTGTTACAATCGCTATACGCTCAATCTGTTGTGCCATCTTATTTATCCTCTTCGTTTGAAATATTTATTAGAATCCTTGCTGACATTGTATCTTTCATGGATTTCACAGACAATCCTTGTGAAAGCAGGTTCGACAGATTTATAGTTGAGGCGCGCTTGTTAAAACCTCTTACCAGCAATCATTAAGACCTACGCCATTCGCACTGTTCACAATACCTTTAACGCCCAGATCAGTCAGCGTCAGATCACCGCACTTATCATTTGCTTGAAGCCCAATTGGGATAGCTGTTAAGGTATAACTCATGGCGGTTGCCGCACTGATGGAGAGATTATAATAGGCGATACCACCTCCTAATGGAGACGTCGCTGAAAATATCCTAGCCACGCCCTTATCCCCAGATAATCCAGCACCCAAATACGTATAGTTTTGGGTATAGTAACGCTCCATCGCATTAGAAAATGCCATTAATGTGGCTTTAGCCTCTGCCCTTCTTGCTTTCTGAAGACTACTTATGAAACTGGGATATGAAATACCGGCTAACACGACAACTAATACCAAGGTAATCATGAGCTCAATCAATGTAAATGCGCCGTATCGTTTCATTGATTAAATATCTCTCGCCATGCAATTCGACCCATTTTGTCTGTCACGTTTTCTTGTTTAGGTGCCGTTACAGGAGATATAACTGTTTCTGGTAATGTCGTTAGTTCTGTCACCTTTTCACTTCCATCTCGAAATACCTGCTGAACAGTAATACTCCCATCATCTTGAGTGATCGTATTCACTACATAAATCGATAAATCACTGTACGTAGTAGTCGTCGCTTTTATATGACCAAAATTTGTTGTAATGACACTTTTAATGCTGAGTCCAACTGGAATAGTTGGCTCAATAATCTTAATAAGCTGGCTTCCAGATTGAAGCTCTAGATGAGAGAACAATACGCTATTAAGCGTAGTCGTCTGTAGATAGGTTGGCTGAGAATAAAACCCAGCGCCAAGATACTTAGCCACAGGAATACAGGGCGCCGTAACTGTTACCGTACAACTCGTAAACCGATCTAAATCTGTCAGTAGCCCATCGCCATTACTATCAAAAATGGGATGATCAGGAGAGCCCCCTGTATTAATATCCAGTTCATAAAACCAATGGCTAAAATTGCTTGTACCCTGAGCATCAAAGGTGGCTAGTGTACTTACAAAATAGAAGCGCCCATTTTCCTTAAAAGGATTGTCTCCGATGACTTGCTCTCCCATGGGCAAAGCAAGTCGCCATGCCCGATGCTGTACACCCGTTGCATCCCATTGAGGTTGATAGGCTGTTACAGTTCGCCACGTGCTTGAACCTGAACCAACTAAACTTTGTTCTAATAGTGCTGCACTACCTGCAGGCGCCCCATCCCAAACCCCATAAACATAATGTACGGCGGACACATCAATATCATCTTCTGAAAGCACACGGCCAGTTGCAAAAACAACTAACTGCCCCACTCCGCTTGGATGCGCCGTAATCACTGGTGCGGTGGTAATAGCTTGCAGTGGTGATGTCGTAAATAGCGAACCATAAGCTCCCACACTAAAGTCTAGTGAGGATAGACTACTTAGATTAAACTTCCACACTTGCCCATCTAAATCGCCTGCGTAGACATAATCAACTTTACCATCACCATTAGCATCAAATAATGTGGGTGATGACAAACCATTGGGACTTTGACTGTTTCCAGAACCGGTATCAATTGCTTTAATTAAGCCACCGGACTCTAAGTTGATCACATAAAGTATCGCATGACCACTACCCGAGTTTATATACCCGTTACCCGCAATAACCACAGCAGTGCCATCATTCAATCGACCTATTTTAGGCCGGCCATAGGTATACCCTAAATCTGCAAAACCTATTGTATCTGGCGTAATTTCCCATTTAATATACTGAGTAGCACTGTACTCATCTTCAGCATTGGCATTCGTTACATCTAAGCTATAGAAACCTTTACCTCCCGCGCCTAAACCACCCACTAATATGGATTTATCACTATTTTGATAAGACACATTAGCAATGCTCATATTGCCGTCTACAAAATAACTGTGCACATAAGGCTTATTCGCTAAACGCTTTAAATTGGCGATTAACATGGAAGGAATGTAGGCGTATATCTCTTCTGCAGTTAAGGCATTAAACACATGCAACAGACCATCGTTAGCACCCACATAAAGGTATGGGTGCGCTTTATCTTGTTGCCAATAGGTAATATTAGTATGAATAATATCGCCTAATACTGATGCTCTAACTCTATAAGCCTCTGGTGCATAACCCTCCGCACTACGATCACCCCGAATATAATCTACACGCTTCGGCCCAGAAATCTCATCGCCTAAACTGGCTTGCTGATTTGCAGAGAGCTCTGTCCATCTAAAAGGAATTGAATGGCTCCCATTACGGGTGACTATTTTTCTACCCGTATCATAATTTAATAAATTTAAGCGACTGGCGACAGTCGATAAGCCCCACGGCCCCGTAGCTTGCACTTGAGCCAAATCATTAATGGCTTTAGCGCTCATATCGCCACTCCATTTTGTTTGATCAAATGTAAATGGATAAACTGTGGATTGATTAGACTGTAAATCGCTATAACTGATAGCGAGACTGCCTATACTTGCAATAGGTTGAAGTGCTGGATCAAATAGCTCTGCCGCAAGCAACGAATGATTAAGGCCTATCAACACCGGCAATAATCTTAGCGACCTACTTTTAATAAACAAAGGCGGAAATAGGGACTTTAAAATAACTTTGTAACTGAACAAAGGTGCTGCTATCCAAGCCCCATGCTATCGTGGTAATACGAAATGTTGCCAGTACTCTGCTGGTATCTGAGCTTTGCACTATATGCATTAACTCAATCACATACCGAGGAGCTTGCACGACATTTTTAAGCTGTCCACTGAATGCACGTCCTTTCTCTAACCAATTAAAATTGACTACCGACCATAATGGCGTCCCTATTAAAGGACATAATCCTTGTACACAATCAGAGCCCTGAAAGGGCCCTGCACTTAATTTCAAAGGATTAAACGTTAAATTATTACCGCTAATAAATGCTTCAGCCTCTCTTAATGATGACTCCGCAGCTTGCAATGCCACACTCCGACTGTAATAGTTTGCGCGCATCTTTTCTTCTAATAGACTGGTTTCTAAAGAGGTCGTCGCAATTAATGTCAGTAAGAGTAATAAGATTAAACTCATCATTAAAATAATACCGCTTTGCGACTTCAACTTCAGCATGACAGAGGGCTCATGAATGTCGATTTCTAAGCATAAAGGTTGAGCTATAAACGCGCCTTAAGCGTTTATCCGTTCTAATCGTGCCATTAAAGTTATAGGGGATGGCCTTGTCGATTAAATTGTCATCCATACTGCTCAGCAATAAACTGACTTTAATACTCACTACCTTCTCAAAGTCGACGCCTGAGTTATAGGTTACGTAGACATTAGGTGCGCTATCAGCATCCGTATCCACACCATACAAAAACACCATTGCTTCAACACCTTCAACAATATCGTTGTTGATACTATTTGTATTTCGTCTTAACACCGCATTATTAAGAGTGTAAATAACAGTAGACGTTTTATCCCAATAATAACTCGCCGATTGATTAACACTGTCGCCGCAATTTGTCGTTGGCATTGCCACCACAAAAGCGGCTTTTAAGATGAGTCTTGCTTCATCACCGTATAGATCACCTTTACTCGGCATTAAACAGCCCCAATAGCCTGTTACTCGGATATCACGCCCTATCAACTCCAGCGCTAACCAACCGTTTTCTTGTAACCGCGACAAGTTATCTTGAATACGATAAGTTTGCTTAATATTAATAAAAGTAGCTATGGCACCGCCTAATAGAAAAGTGCCGATCAATATAGCTACCATCATTTCTATTAAAGACAATCCTCTCTGCCGCTGTCCATCATTTATATTTGGCAGCATCTTCATAGTAAGAAACTCATAGTGATATTTGCATCCAAGGCATTAACAGCCCCATCCCTGTTTTCATCCCATTGAATAGAAATGGTGTAAACGCCATTACTATTTGTAATAGCACCGGTTGCATCAGTGGATAGCTTGGACAACTGCGCTTGCCAGTCACATAAATCCAAGGCAACAATTTGTTGAGGCGCGCAAAGATTCCCGCTGTCTTTACACTGATTACAAGGGGGATCTGCGCTATGCGTTGAAGCGGCGACAACAGTGGTTAAATACAACTGCTGGGCATGCGGATTGGCCCGAATCCTATCGATGACATCCATAGCCATTAAGTTTGCCTGCCCTCGCACATAGGTACTTTGATTATTCTTCAAACTGATGATTTGTAGACCAGCCAAACCCAACAAACCTACTGATAATATAACCAAGGCGATTAACACTTCTATTAAGGTAAACCCCCGAGACTTTGTCATCCGTTAAAAGGGTGAGATCGTGCAAGAGACAATTTCACTGCCATCATCTCTTTCTGGAATACCATTATGATTAGCATCAATCCCTAAATGGATTCTGCCTGCCGCATTCACTGTGACTAACCTTGAGGTATAAGATTTAGGTAAATTATCACCGTCTCTATTATCACAAATCACAAAGCTACCAAAATTACTACTGGTGCCGTCTGATTTAAAGCGTATAAAGTTAGTAAAATTCTTGTTACCTCTTAACGTAAAGTTAGCGGGCAAAGCCGAATGCACCCGCAATAAAATATCAGTAGTATCTAATACATTCTTATGTGCTGACGTTGATCGATCAATATCTACAAAGATTTGCCACCCTTGCTCCCATTGCAAGAAGGTTTTTCTTAAGACCACTTGTTGGCCGCGTTTTATCGCTTCACTGCGCGCATAATTAAGATCAGTGACCCACTCATTGATACTCGTGGTTAATCTATTCGTAGAAAGTAAGGTATTAAAACTTGGCATCGCTAAGCCAAACAGCACAAGCCCGATGGAAAGCGTAATGAGTAATTCTAATAGCGTAAACGCCAGAGGATAGCTTGGAACATTTTGCATACGACGCAGTCACTCCAAGACTCATGATGAGAACCTTAACCGATAACGCTAAAAATCAGCGGACTCGAATTAGGTTATGTCGCAAATCTAATATTAATCAAAATAATGTTAGCTAAAGTAGATTTGCTTTAAGCCATACTAACATGGATTATTCAATCGTTATCAATTAACTTAGCCACTGATAATGAACCATCAATAACAAAAGGCCACCTGCAAATACCGCCGCCAATACGTCATCAATCATAATACCGAACCCTCCGGCAACATGACGGTCTAACCACCTAATAGGCCAAGGTTTTAAAATATCAAAGAGTCTAAACAATACAAAGCCAGCCACTATAGTTTGCCAGGTACATGGCACTAACCACAAAGTGATTAAATAGCCAGCCACTTCATCCCAAACAATACCACCAAAATCATGTTCGCCTAATTTATGAGCGGCAATACCACATATCCAAATACCGGCGACTATCGCCAAAGTAGTTAAAATGCTGTAAGTGATAAAGTTAGTTTGGGCAAATAACCAATACACGGGAATAGCCGCTAAAGTCCCCATGGTACCGGGGGCTTTCTTTGCGAGCCCTGAACCAAAACCAAACGCTAAAAACAAAAGTGGGTTAGATAATATCTGCCTGGGGGTTAGCTTATTTTTACCGTAAGAACTATTTAGAAAAATGCTCATAACCTTTATGTTCAAAAGTTTGGATAGCACCCGATTTACGCACGCGTAAACCCGGTGTGGATTCAATAACACCCATCTGAGTGTATTGGCCTTTGAGTTGATGTACTTTATCAGGACTAATGGTAAAACAAAGCTCGTAATCATCACCTGCCGTTAAAGGCATCATCCAATCATTCGTCTCATTGACATAGGCCATTACAGACGCTGACAGGGGTAGACTTTCCCAATCTAGACAAGCACCCACATGACTTTGATCCAGAATATGTCCTAAATCAGAAGCCAACCCATCTGATAAATCAATACACGCATTCGCTTTATCAATTAAATCTAAACCCGCAGCAACTCTAGGATCAGGCGTATTAAAGTGCTGTAAAGCAGAGTGAGGATCAGCGCATTCATAACCTAAGTTAATCTTTAATCCGAGTCCTGCATCACCCAAGTTCCCGGTCATAAATATTAAATCACCGACTTTAGCACCCGAGCGTAACAAAGCTTTTTGTTCTGGCACCAATCCCATGGCTTGTACGGTGAGCGTCAAGGGCCCAGCAGTGGTATCTCCGCCAATTAAATCAACACCATATCGCTCGGCAAGCGTTAAAAAACCTTTAGAAAAAGCCTGCAACCACTCAGCATCAACCGAGGGTAACGTTAGGGCTAACGTCACCGAAAGTGGCTTTGCCCCCATACTGGCTAAATCACTTAAATTAACCGCTAATAATTTATGACCCAGTTGTTCAGGGTCTGCCTCTGCAAAGAAGTGCACCCCTTCAACCATCGTATCGGTAGTCACCGCAAGTTGGTAACCCACAGGCAACGACAACAACGCACAATCATCACCAATACCCAAACTAGTTGCGCTATTCTTACGCGATGGTTGCGCAAAAAACTGATGAATCAGGGAAAATTCAGTAAGTGCCATGGATGTTGTTTTTAGAGTAGCGAACAAGCCGTTTAGTGAGTGCCTGCATCACCTTTATGGCTGTCGGTTTTAGCAGCCATTTTAATCTTTACTTCAATTTGACGTTTTTGCTGAGCCAGTTTATCTAAGATACCATTCACATATTTATGACTGCCATCCGCACCAAAGCATTTAGCCAGATTAATGGCTTCATTTAAGATAACCTTAAATGGCATATCTGGCCGTTGCAACAACTCATAAGCACCGATTCTTAATATCGCGCGTTCAACAGGATCAATCTGATCTACAGGTCGATCAACAAATTCAGTTAAAGCCGCATCGATAACATCAAGATTTTTAGGTACACCATGAAATAGCTCAACAAAATAACTTTTTTGCGCGTCTTTCAGGCGATCTTCTTCATTAAACTGACGTTCAATTTCGACTAAACTTTGCCCTGTCATTTGCCATTGATACAAAGCCTGAACACCGGCTTTGCGTGCATTCGTTCTAGCTTGACTCATTAGGCTTCCAGGTTATTAAACAAACTAACCATTTCGATCACTGACATTGCAGCTTCAGCGCCTTTATTACCGGCTTTAGTGCCTGCACGTTCAATCGCTTGTTCAATTGAATCAACGGTTAAAACGCCAAAGCTAACAGGAATGTTATATTGTAAAGACACTGTCGCGATACCTTTTACACACTCGCCTGCTACATATTCAAAATGCGGTGTACCTCCTCTAATTACTGCACCTAAAGCAATAATCGCATCATATTTTTTTGTGGCGGCCACACGTTGCACAACCACAGGTAATTCGAAAGCGCCGGGGGCTCTCACTACGCTAATGTCAGCTTTATTTGCACCGTGTCTGACTAAGGCATCTATGGCACCCGCTTCTAATTGCTCAACAATAAAACTATTAAAACGAGAGGCCACAATACAAAATTTACCACCGTTGACTAATAAATTACCTTCAAATGTTTTTATGGCTGACATATTATCTCTCTACTTTATTAATAAAAATTCTTACCGAAACAATCTACCTAAGCTCTGTGCTATGCAACGTGCTCAGAGACCTCAAGATCGAAACCTGACAAACCTACATACTTCTTATGCGTACCTAATACTTTTAATTTGTGTACACCTAAATCTAACAATATTCTTGATCCCGTGCCTGTCATACGCCAATCAGAGGCATCCACAGTATTAACTGAACTGGGTATACCATTATCCTCTAACTGATAGCGGTGTATTAATTCTGCTAAAGATTTATTGTCTTCTGATTGTCTAATCACCACCAAAACACCCCGACCTTCTTCTGAAATCTTTTGCATGGCTGTTCTAATAGACACACTGCCTTCATTTCTATTCGATGAAAATACATCATCCAATAAGTTGCGTGCGTGTACTCTAACTAATACAGGCTCATCAGCTGATACGTCGCCCATTACCAAGGCAAGATGTAGATTATTATCGTTTTTATCTTGATAAGCATACAAACGAAAATCACCAAACTCGGTGGGTAATACACATTCGCTAACGCGTTCTAAGGTATTTTCATGTTGAATACGATAATGAATTAAATCCGCTATCGTGCCCATTTTAAGATTATGTTCTTGGGCAAACACTTCTAAATCAGGGCGTCTAGCCATGGTGCCGTCTTCATTTAGAATTTCTACAATCACAGCAGAAGGATCAACGCCGGCTAATTTAGCAAAATCACACCCCGCTTCTGTATGTCCAGCACGACGTAAAACCCCACCGGCCTTAGCCATCAACGGAAAAATATGGCCCGGTTGCACTAAGTCTTCGGGTACAGCATTCAATGCAACAGCAGCTTGCACAGTGCGCGCTCTATCAGCAGCAGAAATACCCGTTGTTACACCGGAAGCCGCCTCGATAGAGACCGTAAAATTAGTGGAGTGTGCTGTCTTATTCTCATTCACCATTAAAGGTAAACGGAGTTGTTGGCAACGATCTTCAGTTAAGGTTAAGCAAATCAAACCACGACCGTAACGTGCCATAAAATTAATGTCTTCAGGTCTTGTAAAGGCCGCGGCCATCAACAAGTCACCTTCGTTTTCTCGGTCTTCATCATCCATGATGATGACCATTTTGCCTTGTTTTAAATCTTCAATGATTTCTTCAATCGTATTCATTAGCCAAAAAACCCACTCTTTTGCAATAATTCTTCAGTCACACCACCCATCGATGTTGCGGCGGCTTCACCTAACATTAGGCGTTCCATATAACGAGCTAACAAATCTACTTCTAAATTAACCAAATCACCCACACTGAGTAGCGCTAAGGTTGTGTCTTTTAAGGTATAAGGCACAATATTAACGTTAAATTGCGCACCTTTAACTTCATTGACCGTCAAACTAATACCATTGATACAAATAGAGCCTTTTTCCGCAATATATTTTGCTAAGTTATCAGGGGCTTTAAAGGTAAAACGAACTGAACGACCATCAGGCTTTTTCTCGAGTAATTGACCCATACCATCCACATGCCCACTGACTATATGCCCACCCATTCGTGTTGAGGGGGTTAAAGCCAACTCTAAATTAACGGGACTGCCAATCGTAGCGGTAACGAGTACTGTTCTAGAAAGCGTTTCGTTTGATACATCGGCACAAAAATAATGTGGCCCGAGCTCTACAGCAGTCAAACACACACCATTCACTGCAATACTATCGCCTAACGCTGTGTCTTTTAAATCTAATGTACCGGTATCGACCGTTAAACGACAATCACCCGATTTTCGCTCAATAGCCGCTATTTTACCGATTGCTAAAATAATACCTGTAAACATTAAAACCCTTGTACTCTAGTTAGCGCGCAATTGACGCTGATGATAATGTTAATTTTAAATCTGGTCCAACGTGCCTGACATCTTGCCATTTAAAGGTCTTTTTATCGGCCATCTGCTGTAACTGGGGCAGGTTAAATAGACCGCGACCTTGATCACCCAACACACAGGGCGCCATATAAACTATCCATTCGTCGACCCAATCTTCCGCGAGTAAAGCACCATTTAAAACAGCACCCGCTTCAACCAGGACCTCATTAATCTGTTGTTCTGCTAAAAAGCCCATCACAGCTGACAAATCAATACGAGCTTGCTTAAGTGGTAATTGATAGATCTCAAACCCCATGGCTTTTAAAGCAGACACTTTAACGTCATCTGTTGATGCCGTTAAAATGATACTGCGCCCTTCTAAACAGGCCATCTTTGCACTGACTGGCGTGGCCAAATGCGTATCTAAAATAACTCTAATAGGCTGAGTCACAGACGCATCCATACGAGCATTTAAAGAAGGATCGTCAGCCAAAACGGTATTAACCCCCGTTAAAATAGCTGAGCTCTCTGCCCTTAATAGTTGCACATCTGCCCTTGCCTGAGCAGAGGTAATCCATTGACTCTCACCCGAGGCCATAGCCGTGCGACCGTCTAAACTCATTGCTATCTTGCTACGCACAAACGGTCTATGCCGCGTCATTCTAGAGATAAAGCCGCGATTTAGTGCGCTAGCAGCCTCTTCTAATACACCTAAAACTACCTCACATCCCGCTAGTTTTAATTTCTCCAATCCGCGTCCTGACACTAAAGGATTAGGGTCTTGCATAGCAACCACAACACGCTTAATGCCTGCGGCAATTAAGGCATCACAACAAGGCGGCGTTTTACCCTGATGACTGCACGGTTCTAACGTCACATAGGCAGTAGCACCTGAAGCATCAGCTACCTTTTTTAAGGCTTCAACTTCAGCATGTCCCTGCCCTGCTTTAACGTGCCAACCTTCACCAATAATCGTATTATCTCTGACTAAAACACACCCTACGCGTGGATTAGGGTCCGTCGTATAAAGTCCTTTTTTTGCTAGCTGTATGGCTCTTGCCATGTAAAAAGCATCTTGTGTCGCAGACATTACTTGTTTTGCAGACTATTAATCATTTCAGTGAATTCGCTAACATCCTGAAAGCTACGATACACGGAAGCAAACCTAACAAAAGCCACATGGTCCAAAGTGCTTAATTCTTTCATCACTTTCTCACCTAAAAGCAAGACAGGGATTTCTCTTTCGCCCGTTTCCATTAACTCTTTTTTAATGCGCGTAATGGCAGATTCAATGGCATCACTTTCAACAGGTCGCTTTTCCAAGGCTTTTAGCATACCGGAGCGCAGTTTACGTTCATCAAACGGCTCACGATTACCCTCACGTTTAATAATGCGCGGTAAGTTTAATTCCACCATTTCAAAGGTAGTAAAACGTTCTTTACACCCGTTACATTCACGTCTACGACGAACTTGATCACCGTCATTGATCAATCTAGAATCAAGCACCCGTGTATCTTGTGCCGTGCAAAACGGACATCGCATAACTAAACCAAGGTTAATAGCCGGAAGATCGGCTGATAAATTTACAACCGCGTATTTTATAGCATTTACGGCTGATTCCTTATCTTTATTTTAGGGTCGACTTGATATACCTATGGGATTAACTAAGAAGCGGTATAATTTCTGCAAACTAAAATGACACGATAAATAAATGAAAATATTAATACGCAATCTAGCACGTACAACAACAGAGGCAGAACTCCTCTCTCTATTTGAAGCACATGGCGCCGTGCAATCTTGCACACTGGTACTAGACAAAGACACCCAACTATCAAAGGGCTTTGGCTTTGTAGAAATGCCCAAAGCGGGCGAAGCTAAAGTCGCCATTACTCAATTAAATGGCACTTTAGTAGCTGGATTTAAGATACGCGTAAAAAAGGGCGAGTAACGCCCTTTTTATAACGACTACTCTCTAAGAGAGCTTAGCCTAACTTTTTTAAATACGCTTCAATGTCTTCACTGCTTTCGATATCACTGTAAGGTGCTATCGATTGTAGCTTTTCAAGAATTTTGGCTTCTACATCCGTAATGGGATAACCAAATGTTGATGCAACCGCTTCATACGTTTCAGGGTTATATTCTTTTAGAGCCATCGCAAATAACTTACGCGGATCCACTTTAAGCACTTCAGCCAATTTAGGCAGTAAATACAAAGGCACCTTAATAGCGCCTTGTTTAATCATGGTGATTAAATTAGGTGTGTTAAAACCTAGTTGTTCTGATATTTGCTTTTGCTTCAGCGGACTTTTCTCAATGTGATACTTAAGATATTCAGCCGTTTTATTCACTTTAGGCGCGTATTTTTTCATAGTTGTATTTTCTTCACTTATGATTAGGTTAAGTAACAATTATTTAACTATAGCTATCATACAAGCAATGCCTTGAATGTCAATGAATGATAGGGACATTTAGATAAATAGCGTAAAACTCA
This sequence comes from uncultured Methylococcaceae bacterium, assembly GCA_903917345.1. Classification (GTDB taxonomy): domain Bacteria; phylum Pseudomonadota; class Gammaproteobacteria; order Methylococcales; family Methylomonadaceae; genus Methylobacter_C. The sequence continues at coordinate 120,990 of CAIXAE010000045.1, forward strand.
CTCATCGTGACTAAATCTAACCCTTTCTACAGCCGAACGACCCAATGCTTTGGCCATCCAAGGCGGTGGTGCATCAAATACTGATTGAAACTCAACTAACTGCGTCACCGCCTCAGTCACATCAGGTACTTTAATAGGATAAATATCCGCCCGAATAACCTTAGCAGCCGCTGGCCCACCGATAGACTGGACAAACATCACATGACAATCTTTAATCAGATTAGCCCGAAACAGATTTCTATCTTCCGCGCTATCGGCCTCAATAGTGGATCGAATATCGACTAAGCGATAATCATCACGCGATAATTGATACACTAAAAAACGGATGCAAGACCCAAAATGGCCATTAATCAAAGCCCCACTATTAGACCCTATGGCTACGCGTATAGAATCGGCTATATCGCCTTCTCTATAAGGCATGATTTCTGGCAAATCTTCATCTTCAGCTTCATCGCCCCACAAATAACGCACGGCCAATTTAATATTGGCTAAACCAATCCCAATATCTTCACCGTCTTCTTCACCATCTAAACTACCCAATCCAGTCTTAAGATTAGTCACCGTGACAGCCTTAAGTTTTTCGTCATCTAAGGGTGACCCTACCCGTTCATGTAAGATGGCTAACAATCTGGGTATATCAATACCAGGAAGAATACGCGTAGCCAGAGCGATACGAAGGGCTAATTCACGTGGTAGTGCTTCCATTTTAAACTCCTGCTTCAACGCATTTATGTAATAGTTTGAATAATGACATTCAATCCGAGACTTCGTTATTCCTTAGACCGCTTGATGCTTGTCTTTCCAACTGGAATAACCGCCTGCTAAGCTATAAACATCCTTAAAACCAAAATCACTAAAAAACTCAGCCAAATGCTCACTGGCATGACCGTAGTAACAATAAATAAGCAAACTACGCTCTTTATCACCCTTTTTAATGAGCGATTCTTTTAAACCTTCATGGACATGCAAGGCGTCATCTAAATGACCTTGACGATAATCCTTTAAATCTCGGCAATCCAAAATCATAGGCTTAACGTCAGTTATCAATGTCTCAGAATCTTCAACTGAAATTGTTTTGTATTTCATATTTCACTTAATGACACACTAGCCATCCCTTAAAATTGTTATAAACCTAACAATAAAAATCACATTGTTAGTGTTTAGTCGCTTGAAACGCCCTTAATACGGCTTAAAACGACTACTTATGATTATGAAGCAAATCATTTGCCAACCCGCCGTTATCGGGATATTAAATTCAGGAATTTACACAAGGAAAAGGGAAAAGCGAAACAGCAGTCTTTAGAATTGATAAAAGATAAAAGCAGGGCAATCGATTAGAGTTTACTCGCTAGCTTTTTGTCTAGCGTTAATAACACTATCCGAGTTATTGAGCTATATGCATATTGATTGATACGAATTAAATGGGTTTTCAATATACCCTAGCTGTTATAACTTATTAGGTCAGCTTATAAAAGCCTAACAATCTACACAATTCCGAACTGAGTTCTTCAATGCTCGTGGGTTTTGAGACAAAACCATTCATACCTGCCGCAGTGCACGCTAGTTTTTCGTCTGACATCACCCCTGCACTCATAGCAATAATGGGTAAGGTTTTATAACCCTCTAGCGCACGCAGTTCTCGCGTAGCTTGCAGACCATCCATCACAGGCATTTGTACATCCATTAATACCCAATCGTACGATTTGTTCTTAATGCACTCTAAAGCCATAGCACCATTTTCTGCGACATCATGTTCAATACCGAGTTTCTTTAACAATAAGCCTGTCACCATTTGATTTATCATATCGTCATCCACTACTAAAGCTAACTTACCTTGCAACATAGTGTTGGAATTACTTTCATTGATGGCATGCGCCTGCTTAAACTCAGGCGTATGCCCACGCTCAAACGCCAATTCAAAACTAAATACTGATCCTTGGCCTAACGTGCTTTCAACGTGTATGTCTCCGCCCATCGCTCTAACCAACTCTTGAGAGAGGGTTAAGCCTAAACCAGATCCTCCAAACTTCCGGGTAATAGAATCATCTGCTTGTGTAAAGCGCTCAAATATTAATTCCAATTGTTCTGTGGATAATCCCACGCCGGTATCAGCAACAGAGAACTTCAACTTAACGATATTGGGTTGTGTAGGCATGGCATCGATAAAGCTAATAGCCAAACTCACATAACCTTGCTCAGTAAATTTAAACGCATTCCCTAACAGGTTAATCAGCACTTGTCTTAACCGTAAATCATCACCTCTCAAATAGTCTGGGACACACGCATCACAAAGCAGATCAAATGACACTCCGGAGTGCTGGAATTTATGAGTAAACAAGTCATTGAGTGAGGTGAGTAAATCGTTCACTGAGAAGTTACGCTGCTCTATCGAAAAGCCTTGTTCTTGAATTTTAGATAAATCCAAGATGTCATTCAAGATCGCTAATAAACTCAACGAGGCTGTATTTATCTTTTGTGAGAAAGACTTAATCTCATCCAGATCATTACAATCTAAGGCTAACGACGATAACCCGATCACACCGTTCATCGGCGTTCGAATCTCATGGGACATATTAGCTAAAAACTGTGCTTTTAAGAGCGTTAGTTGATCTGCCTGTTCCTTGGCTTGCCTGAGCTCAAGTTCTAATTGCTTTTGTTCTGTAATATCACGCTGTATGGCAATCCAATGTGTATACCAACCGTCGGCATTGGCAATAGGAAATATGTTTAAATTCTGCCAAAACTCCTCTCCCGACTTCGTATAGTTAAGCACGTCAACATTTACGGGTTGCCATCGACTGAGTGCTTTCCGAACTTTGTCTAAAGTGGCTCTATCCGTATTTGGCCCTTGCAAGAGTCTAGGTGTGCTTCCAATAGCTTCTTCTCGGCTATAACCGGTCACTTTGCAAAACGTATCATTAACATAAACAATACGAGGCCCCGGAATATCAATAGTAGAAGTGTCACAAATAATGACGATATCACTCGTCGCTGACACACAGGATGACAATAAACTCATCTGTTCTATTTGGTGCTTTTCTAAACTGATGTCGCTAATACTACCCAAAGCACGTAAGGCCCTACCCTTTGAGTCTCGTGCAATGATTGCACCTCGACTCCGCACCCATATAATGCCATGCTCAGTAATCATTCGGTGCTCAGAAAAAAAGTCTTCACTGTCACCGGTAAGGAAAGAAAACATCTTATTAATTACTAAAGATATGTCATCAACATGAATTGAATCTGTAATCCCTAGGGTTTGTTCTGTATTAAGCCCTAGCCTTTTAGTCCATTGCTCATCATAGAGCAAAATATCGTTTTGAATATCCCATTCCCAAATACTTTCTTTAATAATTGAGAGAACGGTTTTTAATCGATGCTCACTCAGGCTCAGCTCATGAATTTGCTGTTTCTTTTCAGTCGTATTTAACGTGTAACCCACTAAGCCTTTTACAATACCGTGCTTATCAATAATGGGTTTTAAATGAACTTCATAACTCGTTAGTAACCCATCAACCTCGTAATTTTTGTCAAACGCTTTAATCTGACCACTGGCCATAACGGCATGATCTTCGGCATCTAATAATGTAGCAACTTGAGCCGGAAAAAGCGCTGCATTGGTTTTACCTATGAGTGAAACAACGTCATTGGCACCTAGCAACGTAGCGAACTTCTGATTAGCCGCTAATAATCGACCGTCGCTATCTTTATACCAAATAGCCATCGGTAAATTATCGATCATGGCATAAGAGCGATTACGACTTTGATCGAACAACTCATTAAGATGTATATTCGACGGAGTAAGATCGTTATCCTGATCTATAAACTTATATAAATGGGATTTAAATTTTGCAAGAATCTGGTTCAACAACATTAACTTAAACTCAGCGACTTAGTTGATGCCAAACGGCATAGCGTAGATGATTGCCATGCTGTATCAGGTTGCCATTCTCTTAACCAAGGTAAAACCTTATCAACGGGCATAGGCTTAGCTATCGCATACCCTTGGCCCACCTCACAACCGAGCTTTATTAACAACTCACCTTGCTCAATGGTTTCAACACCCTCAGCAATAACCTGTTTATCAATATCATTTGCCAAGCGAATGATGTTAACTACCAGCTTTTGATTATAGTCAGAATGGGTAATATCTGTTATGAAACTGCGGTCAATTTTTAAGGTTTTAATCGGCAATTCTCTCAAATAGGCAATAGATGAATAACCGGTACCAAAATCATCCAAATCAAATTCAACCCCCAATGCGCGACAATGATTGATAACCTCAGTCACTTTAGCTCTATCATCAATCGGAGTAGTTTCTAATATCTCTATAATCAAAGAGCCCGGTTTAAAGTGTGAAAACGTGTTGAGTTCGGCCTCTAACTTTATTACAAATTGAGGGAGTTGTAATTGTCTAGCGTCTACATTAATACTTAATGTAGTGTCTAAACCCTGTGCATGCCACTGCGCTAATTGTGCGAGTGCGGATTTCATGACCCACCAACCCAATTCAACACCTAAAACAGTATTCTGTATTAAGGGTAAAAATCGAGCGGGCTCTTCCAGTTCAGACTGATTTTTATTCCAGCGAATTAAGGCCTCAAACCCCAATACTTTACCCGTGCGCATATTGGCTTGAGGTTGATAATAAAGTTCGAACTCATCTGCGTCTAAGCCTCGTTGTAAGGCATCATAAGCTAATAACTCGAGTTGTTTTACTTCCGTGATATCGACACCGAGCACACAAAAACCTTTAACTTGCCCCTTGTCAATATCGGGTACATATCGCGTTAAAGTATGAATTTTTTCGCCCGTATTGGCGTCAGTAAAGTGGCGCTCATATCGTTGTTCTTTACCATGCATGACACCATCGATTTCAGATGACAGACTTTTATAAAGCGCATCCCCCAAAATTTCACGAAGATGTTTACCCTTAATCTCTTCTGGCGATTGACCAAACCAGCGCGAATAGGCGGCATTACTAAATTGATTGATGAGGTAGTTATCCCAATAACCTATTAATGCCGGCGTTTGATTGACAATAAAGTTTAAGCGCTCAAGCTGTTCAGCTAACGGCACTTGTTCTGCTGATGACTGTTCTTGAATCAGTGGGGGGATTTTATTCATTGCACAGCGATGTTTGAGTGCATTTAATTAATAGACGCGGCGCATAAAAAGAAGGCTTATAGCGATGACTTGCTTGCTTGCTTGCTTGCTTGCTTGCTTGCTTGCTTGCTAAATAGTGTAATTGCCGACATAAAAAGTATAGGTTTATCTTTTATTATTGATTAATTAGCAGTATCACTTAAACCCTGCAATAATTGTGACTATTAACATCCTCTTTAAATTCTATTTCAAAATAAAAGGTATCGAACAACTTTAAGTTGCAATAAATACAACTCTAAATTCAATTGCAGCCTCTTGATAATGACTATAATTAACGCTAGCGGGTAACTTAATTAAAACAATGACTAATCTTAAAGCAGCAAAAAACATATTTTCAGATAAATTAAAACAAAAATTATCTTCAAAATATAAGAAACAAGTCTCTGTTACTTTCTTTGTAAACGAATTTAATCTTCGCGCTAATGGCACTAACGTTATTTCTTATGAAGCTGGCAGGAAATGGATTAATGGTCGTTCAATACCTGAGACGTCAAAACTCAAGGTATTAGCTGACTGGTTGGGCGATGATTTACTGGATCTGTTTCATGCGGTCCAAGCAGAAGATTTATCCAATGAACATCATAAAAACTCAGATAATCTTCATGAAATATTGCATTCATTATTTGATGACCTGAACTCTAAGAACCAAATTGCAATACTCATAAACATTTTAGTATTAAAAGAAACGCAAGAGAGGGACTTAGAGCTTGAATACAAAAAAATCATTGACACTACTGATCTAAAAGCCATTTTAAAAGAGTTGAGTCATTCTTAATATCGTAACTCACATCCTTATCTAAACAGGCCCCTAGCCCTTCCAAAAAACGTGTGAATGCTAGAGTGACACCAGTTGAAACAAAAAATTTTTCTGCCCAAGCTATCACAAATACAAAGTAGGCAAGAACGCCTGTTCCTCAGGCTGACACAATGACTGTATAGAGAGCAACTCAACGTATACAAGCTGTCACAAGGGCTTTGCAAGTAAAACATCACCTTTCGCACGCTAGCAAAATAGCTTTGCAAGCAGTAACCCCCTTTTTGCTAGCTTGCAAAATACTTGTGCAAACTAGCACTCACCGTGCACAAGCTGTCAAAGTGTCTTTGCAAGCATCAACACCTCTTTTATTAGCTTGCAAAATATTTGTGCAAACTAGTACTCACCTTGCACAAGCTGTCAAAGTAGCTTTGCAAGCAGTACTCGCCCTTTTGCTAACTTGCAAAAAACTTATGCAAGCTAGCATTGACCTTACGCATACTAGAAAAATGTCTTTACAAGCAGTAATACCTATTTTGCTAGCTTGCAAGATACCTGTGTTAAAAAACACGCACCTTTTACAATCTTGACCTAGGATAAAAAAAGTAATAACTCATTGTTTACAATTAATTTTTATAGTTAAACCCATAGCGAATGACACTTACAGACACTATTTAACAAATATTATTGATGACTTAAAATATTTGTTAAAAAATAACTTAAAAATAAAAGTATTAATATTATCAAACTGCGTATACTCACTTGGCAAGCTCACATAACCCAAGGAAAATACTATGAAAATTATCAAAGTGCTATTAACGTTTATTCGCTTCAGTATTCCAGTCAAAATTGCCTTTTACCGTAATATTTTACTTAAAATGACCGGTAATCCCGACTTTGCCACGCCCGATGTCAGTTTAGCGCTGGCTAAAACAGCTGTTGATACCCTCGAAACCTCAATGTTAGCTGCCGCCGGGGGAGATAGAACCGCAACCGCAGTGATGCATGACAATGAAGGTATTGCTGATACCATTTTTCGTACCCTAGCCGCTTATGTAGAAAGAATCTCTAAGGGTATTGCCGCTATGATATTAAGCACGGGCTTTGACATTTCAAAAGAACCCGTCGCGCATGAAAAAGCCGTATTGGCGGTTACTGATGGCAGTAACTCAGGTATCGTTGTGTTAGTTGCTAAAACAATCGAACATGCAGGCGCTTATATCTGGATGATGAAAGGCCCTAAGATTGGTGGCGTTGACCAAGTATTCAAAATCATCGGCAATACCACACAAGCCAGATTTGAGAGCGCTGACTTAATCCCAGGGGAGATATATAATTTTTGTGTAGCTGCTATTACGCCCTCAGGTACTACTGATTTCTGTGCACCTGTTTCAAAAATGGTAATTTAACTTATCCACCCCATCAACCCTATATAGACAAAAAAAAGCGTCCTAGCCGAGAAGTTAGGACGCCATAGGTATAACACCTAAATGCACACAGGAACTAAAACTTAACTATCCAAGCCTCTAAAAATCGCACAGCGTTTAAACACTTCTAAACTGGGCTGTACGTCTTTATGTTGGCAATATTTAGCCACTAATTTAGCTAAACCTTTAATATCTCTCCCCGTTGCAGCAGGGAAAACAGTCACTAATTGCGCTACTAAATCGGGCGCTACCAATAAATCGAATTGTTCTATCATCACTTGCCATATTTGCTTTCTGGCGACGTCATCCGGTGGATAATATTTAATTAAGGCGATACAGCGAGACACGATAGCTTCATCAATATCATCCACTCTATTCGTCGTTAAAAATAACAGACCGTTAAAGTATTCTAAGACTCTTAAAAACACGCCCACCACGGCATTCATGGCAATATTATTGTCACGCCGCTGTATATAAACATCTGCCTCATCTATTAACATCACTGCACCCCAGCGTTGCGCACGTGTTAAGACATCTTTTAAGGCTTTTTCCATTTCATTTACACTTAGGCCTAATTGTCCTGAATGCACACGATACAATGGACGCTTTATAATTTCTGAATAGACTTCTGCGGTTAAGGTTTTACCCACACCGGCAGGGCCAGCACAAAGCACGGTTGTACCCCCTGATTTACCTTCCACGATATCATCCATTAACACGTCCATTTCGGCAGTGAGGATATCAATGAGGTCAATTTGCTCTTCGCGGAGGATTAGCTTGTCTTTTAACTCAGGTTGATAACGATATGGCGCTATATCGTTTACATGCACCCACAAATGGTGGTGCAGTTCTAAATGAAACATTAACAAATAGCCGTGTACCGGCAACTCAGTAAACAGACCTTTGGGGATATCCGTATGAGTCGCTTCAATTTCATGCTCTACCGCGGTATTGTAACGATGACTTTTTGCGGCCTTACGTAAATACTTAGCCAGAATATCGCCTGTTACATCCACGGTTAAAACCCGCTCACTGAGGATACTTTCATCACACACTAATCTGGCAGTACCGCCTTGTGACGATAAAACCACCACATCTTTACGTGCCCAATCGGTACTGCGATGCGTTGCTGTTGGATCTTCTGCAAAAAAGCCAATGCCTTTACCCGAAAACTGTGCACCGGATTGACCACACCAATCAAAATATTTGTCTGCGGAGGCATCATAAGCCGCTATTAACTCGGGTGTTTCTTTAAGATAGCCTTTTGCCGCAAAAATTTCAGTGAGGGTTTTATCCGCAATGTCTCTGCCTCTAAGGGTAATAGTAGACACGGCAACTTTGCCTTTGGTATTGGCTTTAATTTCTAAGGTAATACGCCCCGCTTCTTCTTCACCTTATGGGGTGTAATCTAGGCGCGTTAATAAATAGGCCAACGGTTTTCCAGCTACATTAGCCTGAAATAGCCAGCCTCTTATAGCATTATTAATAAAGTATTTTGCACAGGCCGGTAACAATTGTTCTAAGTCGTCTTCTGTAAAACGAAGGGTATCTTCGTTCATGGCGTGTTGTAGGGTAGCAATTTGGGCAGCCTGCCCTTGCATATGTGGGCCGGCTTTAACATAGAGCTCTTTTAAAAAACTAAGCTCGGTCGAATTTAGTTTTTTAAAAGCTATTTCTACCTTATTACCAAAACGTAACTGATCTTTTAAGGTAGATAGCAACGGAAACTCCTCCACTAATGCTTCTACATATTGACGCTCAATCTGAAGTTTCATCAAGTCACCTAGGCAAACAGTATTGGCACATTAATACAACAACACGGATGAACATTTACTTTCATCCGTATCACTGTCCCTGACTAAAGGAGAAATAATCACACCGCTTAAATAGCACCTACAGAGGCTTCTTTAACAACCACAAAGGTAAATGTTTCTGCTTCTGCATAAGTCACTAACTCTGCTTTGATTTTATAAGTTTTAGCCGCTGCATAAGCGATAGCCACTTTATCTTCTGCAGACTGACCTTTTAACTCACTCTTCTCAATATAAAGTTCTTCAAGAATTTCATTCCAAACCAAGCCTTGTTTGTAAGGGAGTAAACCGTATTTAACCCCTTCCAACTCGACCACTAAGGCTTTAGAAATATTCTCTACATAGATTAAAGCCGTGGCATCAGACGCAATGTCCGCTTTGTACTTTTCTACAAAGACAGGTAACAAGTCTAAGGTAGGTAACAAGCCATTGATGAATTTAATAGTGTCATTTTCAATAATCAAAGCCGAGTGAATAAACAAAGCTTCGGGCGGTTTACGATCATGATCTGATCCTTCACGCAAAGCCCCTTCTTTTAAAACCAAATCACCACGATAAGCGTAAACACCGGCATCACTGGTTTGACCATTAACCAACGTAACCGTTAGTAAACCTTTGCTTTCATATGTTTCTAATAACATAAATGATATCTCCCAATCAGATTAAAGTTGAATGCGGCACCCACACTGCATACGGATACTTCATAATAAAAAAAGCGTTATTACCCTCTTTTTTATATGGAATAGCAAAACACTTGCCAATATTTTCTATTTAAGGAATGCGGCAGTAATTTAATGGAATAGAAATGATACAAGACGCTTAGTCTTTGAAATTATGTGGTTTTATAATTGAACTGTCTGAAACGACAAAAGGGCGAAACCTAAAATGTAGGCTTTAAAAAAAAAGTTGGTACACAACTGTCGGAAACCTGACAAAACAAAATCAGATCTCTGTGTCATAAATAACAATTGTAATCACGAACAAAAATGGCAGTGACCGCGCATCAATGAGTGATGCGCGGTCATAAAAAAGCTAATAACGAACGCTTTGACTACACCAAGTACGTTTGTACCGTGTAAAGCTTCGAGAAAGCTTTTTAGTGAGTTTACGTAGACACTGTCGACTCATTTTACCGCCTCTAAAAACGCTGCTACATCAAGATCGAGTATTTCAAGACCTATTTTTTTACAATACCGAATCTCTTTATTCGTCGGATTTTTATTTAACACCCACCCTTTATGCTCAGCAGCACCGTATAAAATATCACTCATCACCATGCGTTCAGAGTCACGATTTAAAGGCACACCAATGAGTAAATATTGCTTACCCTTGCGATAGTCTTTTAAGAAGTCAGGAATAGCAAATCCCCCCATTAACTCCGTTATGTAATCTACATAATCAGCATCAGAAGCTATAAAGTTGGCTTCTGGCTTGGGCGTGCCCATGGGCTTAAATAAAATAGGTAATCGAGGATCCACTTGCTCTGATGTGATTTCAAAATACACACTGCCATCAAACTGATAAAGTTTGTATCTAAATTGACTGGCCGTAATTCTGGCCACACCTACTATTAAGGTGTGCTCTTCATCTGCATAGGTGTCTTGTAATTGGGTGTCCCGATTAATATCGATCACATAAGAGGGCTTCCAGATAGCAAGCCAGTCATGCAAAGCGGCGCGTGTCCACACAGTATCACCATAAAGTTTCATTAAAAACTGATTGACGAAGTTTCTACCTTTTTTGAGCTCTTGATTCATAGCCGCTCTAGGAAACTCATACATCAACTTGGGCGCCATGGGGTTGCCATTATTCATCGCCAAAATAAGACTATCACTGTCAGCAGGCATCGCTGCCCCCGTTAGTTTATTCTTAGCATCAAACAATACCCCAGAGCCTAAATAAGGCACGACAGTCTTGTTATACAAGCCCTCTAATATTTCCGATAAAACAGCTGATGTCATTGTAATACTCCGTGATTAATAATTTTATTAAACACAAGCAATTATTAAACCAGCTTTAATCAATCAGTCTAACAAAACAATAAAACAAACTAATACAGTGAGTTATAAACGTAGCCAAGCCTATATATAAGGTAGGGGTTCAATTTAACGTTGTTGGGTATCTAACAATACCCACTAAAAACCTTACTGTTAGCAAGCCTACATAAAAACCCAACAAAATGTATGAAAGTTAACGCAAGATAAATCAGACAACAAAAAATTAAAGACTTTAAAAACAGAGGGTTAATATTAAATATCAACGTTGGCACACCCATTGCTTTGTACCTAATGTCATCAACAACAACATCTCATCAACGAGGAGAAAATCATGGCATTACGTCAATGTGCAATATATGGTAAAGGTGGTATCGGTAAATCAACTACGACTCAAAACTTGGTGTCTGCACTTGCAGAACTAGGCAACAGCGTAATGATTGTAGGTTGTGATCCTAAAGCGGATTCTACACGTTTAATTCTTCATGCAAAAGCTCAAACAACCATTATGAGCTTAGCGGCTGAAGCGGGTAGTGTTGAAGATTTAGAATTAGAAGACGTATTGAAAGCCGGCTACCGTGGCATTAAATGTGTTGAATCAGGTGGTCCTGAGCCAGGTGTAGGTTGTGCGGGTCGTGGTGTTATTACTGCGATTAACTTCTTAGAAGAAGAAGGTGCATATGACGACGAACTTGACTTCGTATTCTATGACGTACTTGGAGACGTTGTGTGTGGTGGTTTCGCGATGCCTATTCGTGAAAACAAAGCCCAAGAAATTTATATCGTATGTTCAGGCGAAATGATGGCGATGTATGCAGCGAACAACATTGCAAAAGGTATCGTGAAATACGCTAACTCAGGTAGTGTTCGTTTAGCTGGTTTAATTTGTAACTCACGTGAAACTGCACGTGAAGATGAATTAATCTCAGCTTTAGCAGCAAAAATCGGTACTACTATGATTCACTTCGTACCCCGTGACAACGTAGTACAACGTGCTGAAATTCGTCGTATGACAGTAATCGAATACGAACCCACTGCTAAACAAGCTGAAGAATATCGTCAATTAGCGATCAAAATCCGTGACAACAAAAACTTTGTTATCCCAACCCCTATCACTATGGATGAGTTGGAAGAGTTAATGATGGAATTCGGTATTATCGATGACGTTGATGAGTCTATCGTTGGTAAAACAGCGGCAGAAGAAGCAATAGCTTAATAAGTAAACTCTGTAGAGATAAAAGCCGTTTATCTCTACAGAATCCTGTCCTAAAACCTGTCTGTGGGGGATTACCCACGACAAACTAGGAGAATATCATGGCTGCTCTAACGAAAGAAGAAACAGAAGCGCTCATTCAAGAAGTGCTTGAAATTTATCCAGAACAAGCTAAAAAAGATCGCGCTAAACATTTAGCGGTCAACGATCAATCTTTAGAAAAATCAAACAAATGTATTACTTCTAACCGTAAATCATTGCCAGGTGTAATGACCATTCGTGGTTGTGCTTATGCGGGTTCTAAAGGGGTGGTATGGGGTCCTATTAAAGATATGATCCATATTTCTCATGGCCCAGTTGGCTGTGGACAGTATTCTCGTGCAGGTCGTCGTAACTATTACGTAGGAACTACAGGTATTAACACCTTCGGTACTATGAACTTTACGTCTGACTTCCAAGAAAAAGACATCGTTTTTGGCGGCGATAAGAAGCTTGCCAAAATCATGAACGAAATTGAAGAATTATTCCCTTTAAACAAAGGCATCAGTATTCAATCTGAATGTCCGATTGGTTTAATTGGTGACGATATCGAAGCGGTGGCTAAAAAAGCTAACAAAGAAATCGGTAAACCTGTTGTCCCTGTGCGTTGTGAAGGCTTCCGTGGTGTGTCTCAATCATTAGGTCACCATATTGCTAATGACGCGATCCGTGACTGGGTATTAGAAAACCGTGATGGTGATGATAGCTTCCCTACTACACCTTATGACGTTGCTGTCATCGGTGACTATAACATTGGTGGCGATGCTTGGGCTTCACGTACATTACTTGAAGAAATGGGCTTACGTGTTGTCGCTCAGTGGTCTGGTGACGGTACTATTGCTGAGATGGAAAAAACACCTAAAGTTAAACTCAACTTAATCCATTGCTATCGTTCAATGAACTACATTGCACGTCACATGGAAGAAAAATACAAGATCCCCTGGATTGAATATAACTTCTTTGGTCCTACTAAAATTGCTGAATCATTACGCAAAATTGCGGCGTTATTTGATGAAACTATTCAAGCCGGCGCAGAAAGAGTTATTGCTAAATACGAAGCTGAATATGATGCGGTGATCGCGAAATACAAACCCCGTTTACAAGGTAAACGCGTCATGTTGTATATCGGTGGATTACGTCCACGTCACGTGATTGGTGCCTATGAAGATTTAGGTATGGAAGTAGTCGGTACAGGTTATGAATTTGGTCATAACGACGATTACGACCGTACTATTAAAGAAATGGGCAATGCGACATTGATTTATGACGACGTCACAGGTTATGAATTTGAAGAATTCGTAAAACGTGTACAACCTGACTTGATTGGTTCTGGCGTTAAAGAAAAGTATATCTTCCAAAAAATGGGTGTGCCTTTTAGACAAATGCACTCATGGGATTACTCAGGCCCATACCATGGTTACGATGGCTTTGCTATCTTTGCTAGAGATATGGACATGACCTTGAATAACCCTTGCTGGAAACAAGTGAAGGTGCCTTGGAAAACAGACGATACGTCTAAAGTAGCTGTTGCAGCAGGCGCATAAATATTTGTATGACTGACTTTAGCAACAGAAGGTGTTGCTAAAGTCTACCTTTCCTTCAACCGTCGTCCACAGCACGTGGCCACTGGGAGAAACTATCATGAGTCAAGATGTAGAAAATATCCAACCAAGTTATCCTTTATTCCGTAATGACGAATATAAAGAAAACCTTGCCAATAAACGTGAGCTTTATGAAGAGCGTCATGAACAAACAAAAATTGATGAAGTTTTTCAATGGTCAACGACTAAAGAATACCAAGAGATCAACTTTAATCGTGAAGCGTTAACCGTTAACCCTGCAAAAGCCTGTCAACCCTTAGGCGCTGTGTTATGTGCTTTAGGTTTCGAAAAAACGATGCCTTATGTACATGGTTCACAAGGTTGTGTGGCTTACTTCCGTACCTATTTTAATCGTCACTTCAAAGAACCTGTCGCTTGTGTATCTGACTCTATGACAGAAGATGCAGCGGTATTTGGTGGCCAAAAGAACATGATGGCCGGTTTAGAAAATGCAAAAGCACTTTACAAACCAGACATTATTGCGGTTTCTACAACGTGTATGGCTGAAGTTATCGGTGACGACTTAAACGCCTTCATCAATAACACTAAAAAAGCCGGTCATATTGAACAAGATTATCCAACACCTTATGCGCATACACCAAGCTTTGTGGGTAGCCATACAACAGGTTGGGATAACATGTTTGAGGGGATGATTAAGTACTTTACCTTAAACCACATGGACGACAAAAAAGTCGGCTCTAACGGTAAAATCAACTTAGTGCCTGGCTTTGAAACATACTTGGGTAACTACCGCGTCATGCACAGAATGATGAAAGAAATGGGTGTTGACTATACGCTCATGAGTGACCCATCAGAAGTGTTAGACACCCCAGCAGATGGTACTTTCCGTATGTATGCGGGCGGCACAACTCAAGCTGAATTAAAAGACTCTCCTAATGCCATTGATACTTTATTGTTACAACCTTGGCAGTTAGAAAAAACTAAAAAGTTTGTCCAATCAATATGGCATCAACCTGCGACTGCCATCAACATTCCAATGGGCTTAGAGTGGACTGATGAATTCTTGATGAAAATCTCTGAATTAACCGGCAAACCTATCCCAGCTTCATTAGAGTTAGAGCGTGGCCGTTTAGTGGACATGATCACTGACTCTCATACTTGGATGCACGGTAAAAAGTTCTCTTTATACGGTGATGCAGACTTTGTAATGGGTATGACCAAATTCTTACTAGAGTTAGGTGCAGAACCGACTGACGTGTTATGTAATCATGCTAGCAAACGTTGGGCAAAAGCCATGGATAAAATGTTGAAAGACTCTCCATACGGCCAAAATACAGTGGTTCATACTGGTAAAGACTTATGGCATTTCCGTTCATTAGTATTCACTAACAAACCTGACTTCATGATTGGTAACTCTTATGGCAAGTTCATTCAACGTGACACTTTCTATAAAGGTGAAGAATTTGAAGTACCTCTAATCCGCATTGGCTTCCCTATCTTTGATAGACATCATTTACATAGAATGACTACTTTAGGTTATGAAGGCGCCATTTATATGCTAACTACCCTAGTCAATGCTGTCCTAGAACAATTGGATAAAGAAACTAAAGGTATGGGTACAACCGACTATAACTACGATTTAATTCGCTAATTAAATCATCGATCTTGAGGTGTCTTTATTCATAAAGACACCTCAAAACTTATAGTTTGTATTTAGTCGTTATGCGTGTAAATGGAGAATGCTATGCCGAGTGTCATGTTAAAGAAAAACGCTGAAGGGAAATTAGTCTTCTACGTACCCAAAAAAGATTTGGAAGAAGTGGCTGAATCCGTTGAATTTGATACTCCAGAGAAATGGGGTGGTGAAGTACTACTCAGTGATGGTTCAAAATATTACTTTGAGCCTATTGATGGACAACCGGACTTTCCCGTCACCTTACGCGCAAAACGTGTTGATTCAGGAGAATAATCATGTCGTTATATATCGTTGCAGCTGATTGTATTTCATGCGGAGACTGTGAACCCGTATGCCCCACTAACTCTATCACTGAAGGTAAAATTGTTTTTGAAATCGACAAAAAAACCTGTACTGAATGTGAAGGAGATTTTGATGTCCCTCAATGCGTTAAGGTATGCCCTATTGATAATTGCATTTTGCCATTAGAGGCATAAACTGATGAGCAGCCAGGACACTATGACAAGAGAACTGGCTTTACGTATCGGGTTAGCAGCTCGCGCTCTACCCGATACTGATGCCAAAGGATTATTTAATATTCTTACTGAAAGTTTAGGCTTTCCATTAACAGAAGAAAAAATCGCTGGTATAACGTTACCCTTCTTAAAAACAGCTCATGCAGGTGTGCTTTCTTTCATTGATGAAAATATATTACTGCAGGCTATTGCAATTCTTAAAACCGATATTGAAACTGGAAAGCCTGTTAAACCCAGTATTCACAGTTATCAAGACGGTGATTTACCTAATTCAATTCGTATTGCCTTTGCAAGTAATGACTACTACACCGTAGATGGTCATTTTGGCAGTTGTCAGCAATTTTTAATCTATCAAATCTCCGCTAGTGCGGCTTACTTGATTGATATCCGAGTCCCTGATCACGAAAACAATCCTCAGATAGAAGATAAAAATACGTACCGAGCGGAACTTATTAGCGATTGTAAAGTGGCTTATATGGCTTCAGTCGGTGGACCTGCGGCTGCAAAAATTGTACGCATTGGCATACATCCCTTAAAACTCTCCGGTACCGAGAAAATTTCTGACGTCATTTCAGAATTACAGTCTGTTATTTCCTTATCACCTCCGCCTTGGCTCGCTAAAGCCATGGGCGTTGATGCTGCTGAGCGTTTTAAATTTGAACGGGAGAGCGTGGGATGATTGAAGTCAGCCAACTTAATGAAATTGCACAAATACTGGAAACATCAGGTGTTAATGAGGCCACGGTTTCGATACTTAGACCTCAATTTCAACCCCTACATTTCACCTACTGTATGGATGATGACTTACCCAACAACAATCCTGTACTTGAACGTCCAGAATTTAATTTGTATTTGATTGATGGTCGGGATCACTGTTTGTGTCTAACGAATGATTTTTCGGTTGCCACAGGCGTTGTTATTGCAGAAGTTTACCCTGAATAAACGGAACGAATATGTTTGGTAATGACACGTCTGTTAGCGTACCTATTGCTGATTGTAGTTTCTGTCCCTTTCGTGGCAAAACGTTATTGATGGGCCGTTGTATGCCTGGAGATACCTGCGTTATTGCTGAAAGCGGCCGCCAAATAGATCGTTTTTTTAGAATCAATCCCGCCTACGCCCCTCATTATCTTAAAGATGCGTTTTGGGAAAGGCGGGCCATTGCCGTCCGTTATGCACCGCAAAAAGACTTAACGACACTCATTAATGATGAAGATGAAGTGGTTAGACGGGCCGTCGCTTATCGCTTGCCGCCCAGTCAATTATCCGCTTTGTTAAATGATTCTGATCGTGAAGTACGCATGACAGTAGCTGATCGAATTGGCTTTGAATCCTTAGAATTATTGGCTAATGACCCTGATTATATTGTTAGATTAACCGTTGCCCGAAGACTCCCCGCGGGGCGTTTATTTCGCTTAATTCGGGACAGTGATTCAGAAGTACGGAAAGTCGTGGCTGAACGTTTACCAGAAGTCAGCTTAGGACTCATGGCGCATGATGAAGCCCCAGAAGTTAGACGCATTATTGCCGAAAGAATGAGTCCAGAAAATGCTGTCACCTTATTAAACGATCAAGATTGGGTAGTTCGTTATATAGCGGCACAACGTGCACCACTGGAAACTTTACCGTGTTTGCTAGAAGACCCAGAACCCGATGTTCGGGCAGTCGTCATGGAACGCTTAAGTAGCGATACCCCTATCAATGATGCTGATCAATAGGAAATCATAATGGCTAATCAAATTTTCCCTATTAATGGGCAAGAGCTGGCTAAGATTTGCAAACAAACCTTAGCTAATACAGACAACGAAGCTCTATTAAGAACCATACAAGACTTAAGTCCTAAGACCCCCATTCTTTTGGCAAAAACTGATAATGAATGGTACCGCCTAGGTGGCATTGTTGATAAAACGGGCCATCGAATTGCTGACGACTTAGTTGAATGGACAGAACGAACTTATATTGAGTGTGGCAGAAACTTACAAACCTTGATTGAGCATGCCTTAGATGAAAAGCTCATCGCTACGCAACAAACGGGGAATACCCTGCATTTGATAGTTCAAACAGGCACCGAAGCCGCTGAATTCATTCAAATCGATATTGATAAAACACAAGAAGCGGCAGATCGTTTTCTCGTTAATCACAACAGCCATCCCGAAGATTTAGAGGAGTTTATAGACCCCTTAAATCCAGAATTTATTGAAGCCTTTAATATTGGTACCGCACGCTATTCTTATCGCCGCAAAACGGATGTCGCGGTTTTTATGAATGAGATCAATCAATATCATCTGGAAGAACACCCAGTTCAACGCTTCATGAATGATTGGAACAGAAGTAGTGCGAATCAAACGACCCGTTTATCGAATGATTGGATTATTCGCCCTTTTCGCAATACAGGACGCTTTGGTGAGCAAATTATCAACGTTGAACTCATCAATACCCAACAAAAAAACGTGCCGCAATGTGAAGATATTATCGGTAAAAAAGGCTTAGCGTTAAACAACTTACTGACCCGCTTTGATAGACACGTTGGCTATCCTTTTGCTTGGTTCTTTTACATGGTTAAGGGTGATTTAGTCTCCCTGCAAACGGGTTTAGCGGTTTATAAGGACATCACTGGGGACTATTCGTATTTACCAGAACGTGATGCCACAATTCTGAAGGATTGGGTGACAAATCCATATCGAGTCTGACACAACCTTCTTTCATCAACGACTGCGCAAGCGCTCAGTCTATTTTAATCAACAGGAGTAACTATTATGTCATTAGCCCAAATTAAAGCTTTTTCTGAAGCCTCTAAAGCGGACCCTGAATTACAGGCAAAACTTTTAGAAGTACAAAAAATCAGAGAACTGATTGCGCTCGGTAAAGACTATGGCTTTGAATTGGATGAAGTAGAACTTTATCCACCCAATGAGCCACAATTTGTTGAAGCACAACTTTCTGAAAGAATGCAAAAAGCATTATTAAGAGTATAAAGCAGGATTGATTATTAAATCCTCACACTGTAGGAGTCATACTGTTACCACAATCAGTGGGCATGACTCCTACAATCAATGGTCAGTTCTGACGTTCAACTGACTCTCTAAACATTAAATTCTCCTTTGCAGCACTACGCCAAGTCATTAGTGCGTATCCATGACACACTTAACGAGTCATTAATCCAACCTATCTTTACTACAATACGCTGTATGAATGTAAGGTGTACTTGTGAGGGTCACACAGGCATTTTGTCGGTTTTGCTACAAACATCACAGATAAAAACCACCTAATTTCAATAAATTACCTAATGGCATATAGCTTGCTTATATCATGACAAACGTAGCTAAATGATATGAGCGTCTATGAAATCAACAAAAGACATTGCTGTACTATTGGATGAACCCGCTTGTGAGCACAACAAGAAAGAGAAGTCTGGCTGTGCTAAGCCCAAGCCCGGTGCTTCTGCAGGTGGGTGTGCATTCGATGGTGCTCAAATTGCCTTACTGCCCATCGCCGATGTAGCCCATATCGTGCATGGCCCTATTGCCTGTGCAGGCAGTTCTTGGGATAACCGAGGCACACGGTCTTCGGGCGCGACGCTTTATCGCATCGGTATGACAACTGATTTAACTGAGCAAGATATCGTTATGGGCCGCGCTGAAAAACGCTTGTTTCATGCGATTAAACAAGCGATTGATACCTATTCTCCCCCTGCGGTGTTTATTTATAACACCTGTGTACCGGCTTTAATTGGCGACGACATTAATGCAGTGTGTAAATCCGCCCAAGAACTCTGGGGCGTACCTGTCGTACCCATTGATAGCGCAGGCTTTTACGGCACTAAAAACCTAGGTAACCGTATTGCGGGGGATGCCATGGTTAATCATGTGATTGGTACGCGTGAGCCTGATCCCCTACCCGAAGCTGATCGCTCAAATTTTCCTGCTGTCTCGCCTAACTTTAAAGTGCATGATGTGAATTTAGTCGGTGAATACAATATTGCCGGAGAGTTCTGGCATGTTTTACCGTTACTTGATGAACTCGGCTTACGCATTCTGTGTACCTTATCGGGTGATGCGCGGTTCCGCGAAGTACAAACCATGCATAAGGCCGAAGTCAATATGATGGTCTGTTCAAAGGCAATGGTTAATGTCGCTAGAAAGTTACAACAAAGCTATGGTACGCCGTGGTTTGAAGGTAGTTTTTACGGCATTACTGATACTAGCCAGTCTTTAAGAGACTTTGCAAAAGCCCTTAATGATGACGACTTAACTGCGCGCACCGAAGCTTTAATTCTGCGTGAAGAAACTCAGATAAGACAAGAACTCGAACCTTGGAAAGCGCGCCTTAAAGGTAAACGAGTTTTATTATTTACGGGCGGCGTTAAAAGTTGGTCAGTTATTTCAGCCTTACAAGACTTAGGTATGGTGGTAGTTGCAACGGGTACCAAAAAATCAACCGAAGAAGATAAGGCCAGAATCCGTGAGTTAATGGGCGAAGACACTGTCATGATTGATGATGGTAGCCCAAGAGCCTTACTTAAAATAGTCCATGACTATAAGGCCGATATCTTAATTGCCGGTGGCCGTAATATGTATACGGCGTTAAAAGCTAAAGTACCTTTTTTAGATATTAACCAAGAACGTGAATTTGGTTATGAAGGTTATAAAGGCATGTTAGAACTCGTACGTCAATTAGCCCTCACTATCGAAAGCCCCGTATGGGAAGCGGTTAGAGCCCCTGCCCCATGGAAGCATAAACCGGCAAGCATATCCGTTAACACTGAAGAGGAGTGCGCATAATGGCTGACATCTTAAAAAGAAACAAAGCGCTCTCTGTCAACCCATTAAAAGCCAGTCAACCCATTGGGGGTTCTTTGGCCACTTTAGGTTTTAATCGGGCCATGCCGATGTTACATGGCTCACAAGGCTGTACAGCGTTTGCTAAAGTCTTCTTTGTAAGACATTTTAGAGAACCGATTCCGCTACAAAGTACGGCTATGGATCAAGGTAGTTCGGTAATGGGTGCAGATGAAAATGTCCGCGAAGGCATTAAAACCATTGCCGAAAAGTCTTATCCTGCCCTCATTACCGTGTTAACCACTGGTTTAGCCGAAACGCAAGGTGCCGATGTACACCGAAATGTACAAGAGTTTAAAGATGCTAATCCAGAACTCGCTAATATTGCCGTGGTTGGTGTTAATACACCCGATTTTACCGGCAGTGTTGAAACAGGGTATGCCGCAACGCTTACAGAAATTATTCGAGCATTAGTCCCTGATGCTAAAACAGCCAGCACCTATCCGGGTAAACGTAAAAAACAAGTCAATGTGCTAGCGAGTTACATACTTACTCCCGGTGATTTAGAAGCCCTACGTGATATTTTTGAACAGTTTCAACTCAGACCCGTCTTTATCCCTGATATTTCTGATTCTTTAGATGGTTGTTTAACCGATGAAGATTTTAGTCCTGTCACCATTGGGGGTACGCCTATTTCTGAAATGCTCACCCTAGGCGATGCCCTTGCTACGATTGTTATTGGTGCTTCATTGACTAAAGCTGCAGAGTTATTAGCAGAAAGAACGGGCGTCCCTACTTACTCCTTAGGCCATCTTTATGGTTTAAAAGCCAATGATGAGCTGATGAGTGCCTTGGCTGAGATTAGCGGCAGAGAAGTACCTGAACGCATAGAAAGACAGCGCTCACAACTTCAAGACGCCATGTTAGATACCCATTTTATGCTCGGTCAATTAAGGATTGCCATTGCCGCCGATGCAGATTTACTGAGTGCATTTGTAGATCTTGCCCAAGAAATGGGCGCGGAAGTGGTGGCCGCTGTTACCTCTTGTAACGTGCCTTTATTAGCAAAAATCCCAGTTGCCACCATTAAGATAGGCGACCTTGAAGATATGGAATTACTAGGCAAAGCACATAAAGCCCAATTAGTCATTGGCAACTCTCATGCGGTAGATACCGCAGATCGCTTAGGCGTACCCATCTTACGCGCAGGCTTTCCTTTGTATGACATTATTGGGGGTTATCAAAAAACCTGGATTGGTTACCGAGGTACCCGCCAAACTTTATTTGATCTCGCTAATTTAGTGATCAATTTCTCACATGAAGAAATACCGGCTTACCATTCAATTTATGGTCAAAAGCCCGCATCTGAACTAACTGACTGTAAACCATCATGTCATTAACCCGTCGAATGCACGTTGTGCATGTTACTGAAAACAGGAGTTTTATGGATACTGCATTAAAAGTCGCGTTTGCGACCACTGATATGGAAACCGTTAACCAACATTTTGGTTCGGCAAAATCCTTCGCGCTGTATGCGGTGGATATGGATAACTCAGAACTACTTGAAGTCGCACAATTCGGTGAACTCAGTCAAGATGGCAATGAAGATAAGCTATCGGTAAAGATTGAATTATTATCCGGTTGTGCAGCGGTTTATTGTCAAGCCATTGGGGGTTCTGCCATTAATCAACTGGTTCTAAAAAACATCCAACCTGTCAAAGTGCATGACGGTAGCAAAATTAAAGATTTAATTACCGATTTACAAAATGAAATAAAAGCCGGCCCTTCTAATTGGGTGGCTAAAGCACTGAGCCAGAACAAAGAAACCGATCCAGACCGCTTCAGTAAAATGGCGGATGAAGGCTGGGACGAATAAACCGTATTGCACTACCAACAGAAATTACTCTTAACTCCATCTTACTTATTAAAAAGGAATCCTCATGGCCACTGCAGAATTAGTCGTACAAGAAGACGATGTCAACTTAGACTCTGACATCGTTAAAGATTACATCAAACAATTACGTGCAATAGATACATACGACACTTATGAAGGTTGGTCTACTGCAAAAATAATTGACCCTGTCGTATTAACTAAAGAACGTAAACAAAAAATACCGGTGATTGGTGATCCAGAAGAAATTACCATCGCGCGTTTAAAAGCGTATTACAACTCTTTAGCCACCCTCATCGAAAAAAAATCTGGCTTAATGGCGGCGCCTATTATCACTATTACACATGAAGGCTTTGGTCGTGCCTTAATTATGGTCGGTAAATTGATAGTAGTTGATAAAGTCCTACGTGACACGCATCGTTTTGGCTTTGCGAGTCTTGAAGACTTATGCGAGAAAAGTGACAAAGCCATCGAGAAAGCCTTAGGTCTGATTGAAAAATATAACAACGCGGCGACTGATTAATATCCGCGTGATCGATTGAGCAAGTTAACTAATAAAACCCTTTTCTAAGGAGACTTTTAATGAGTCCTGAAGACTTAAAAAAACTCGAAAAAGAAGTTAAAAAAACTAAACGCTTAGCCAACGAACAAGCCATGGAGTTACATGACTTGATTGAAGACAAATTACCTGATGCCTATGGCGAATTGATGGGGATTGCGGAAGCCACTTACTTAGCTTGTAAAGCATGGGACGAGGCTAATCAAAAATTGAATGCCGCCCTCGCTGAAGCGGCCTAATCGGAGACGATCATGTCTGAATTTATAACGGGGGTTACGTTTGGTGGTACTGAATGGACACCCAATTACGTAACTGAAATAAATCAAACCACCTGTATTGGTTGTGGTCGTTGTTTTAAAGTCTGTCCAAGAGACGTCTTTGATTTAATCGAAAAATCAGAAGCCTTAGATCCAGAGGATTTTGATGACGATTATGGCGACTTTGAAGACGAAGATGACAACAGCATGGTCATGAGTATTAAAAACCCATTAGATTGTATTGGTTGTGAAGCGTGCTCAAAAGTATGTCCAAAAACTTGTTTTACTCACCAGCATAAAAAAGCTGCTTAACAGAGGAATTTACCATGCCAAGACCTGATAAACATGTATTTATATGCACTCAAAACAGACCTCAAGGACATCCTAGAGGTTCTTGTGCAAGTAAAGGTTGTGCTGACATCATGAATGAGTTTATGAACGAAATACAAAGTCGTAATTTATTCGAAAAGATTGGTTTAACTAATACCGGCTGCATGGGACCTTGCATGGTAGGACCTAGTGTCTTAGTCTATCCTGAAGGCATCATGTACGGTAATTTACAAACATCTGACGTTAAAACCATTATCGAACAGCATTTATTAGGTAATGAACCCGTCAAAGACTTAATGGTTCCTGCTGAGATTTGGTAATGTCAGAGCTATCTGAACACATAGAGTTTAATCGCACGTTTGCTGAACAGGTTTGTGAAAGACTCTGTGCTGAAATGTTTAAAATCGGCTTTACCGAAGCTGATTTTAAACAATACCCCCACTATGATGACGCCAAGTTTGAACTCATCAAAGACCCCTACACCGGTGACTTTAATCTGACATGTTACTGGTACGATGCTCATAAGATGCGTATCGGCCGGTTACAGTTTAATAGTGATAGGACTTTTTATGCCGAATATGATGTCGTAAAAAACCATCCTAAAAAGCCACAATGGTTTGTTGAAGGCGTTAGCGCATGGGGAAAAGCTGACAATATAAAAGCAGAAGCCAAGCTACTGCCTATCCCAAATTAAGACAATGGCCTCTCCTTCTCAGCTCTATGATCTATTAATAGATCACGCCAATAGTGACGCTAAAGTCACGGAGTTTACTCTCGGGCTTGTCTGGTCTGTTTGTAAAACTCAACAGCTCGGCTTTGCTATGAGCCCTAATGTGCCTACACGCACTTTATCATGGCCAGGAACCCTAGTTGGCAAACCACTTCGTGAATTAATTGCTTGGATAAAAGAATGGGACCCCTACCAAGCCACAGTAGCCATGGCCGCCATCAATTGCAGCTTGAATCGCTATGAACTCCCTGCAGGCGTTACGCTTCTATCAACGTCAGACAAAGCCAATCTAGCGGTCTTTGAACATTTCCTACCCCACTTAAAAAATAAAAAGGTGGTTGTAATTGGCCGCTATCCGGGTATTGAAAGTTATACGCATGAATTAAATCTCACGATATTAGAACGCCAAGTTCAAGGTAATGACTTACCCGACCCCGCCGCTGAATATATCTTACCTGAAGCTGATTGGGTGTTTATCACCGCAAGCTCAATCACTAATAAAACCTTTCCGCGTTTAGCCGAATTAGCCAAAAATGCTAAAACGGTATTAATGGGGCCTACCTTGCCTTGGATGCCGCATTGGCATGAATTTGACATTGATTATGTAGCGGGTTTAGAAGTGGTTGATCCCGTAAAACTTTATCAAACAGCTGCGGAAGGCGGTGGCGTTCGTATTTTTGAAAATGGTGCCCGTTACCGTATCGTTGAACTAACACCCACTAACACAATGAATTGGTTAAAAACCCGTATCGCCCAAGATTATGCTGAAAAAGCCAGACTAAACGATGAAATGGAACGCTGGTATGGCAGTGGTAAAAGCAGTCGATTTCCGCAATTTAATGATCTACATGATGCTACTGCCCGCTTATCGCGAATGGATACTAGTTTTAAGATCTTATGGGATGCTCATCAGAGATCACGCTCATGAGTTCATTTTTCTCTAATCGCCGCGTCATCATTTATTATAATGGCGCCATCAGCGCGTTAACGCTATTTACCCACTTTGGTGATGAAGGTGTCTGTCGCCCCACGCCATTACCCACATTATCATCATTTCTTGAGTTAGATGAACTAGAGGCCATTATTGAACTTCCCCCAGCTAATCTACTGACTGAAATCTGCCAACACTTAGGTTTACCTGACGACCTATTAAAATTAAACCCCGATTTTATCGAACGAATTGATACACCCAATGGCATCATTACTGTCTATCTGGCACAATTTACCTTGCTGGATCCACCGCACGCCTTAATGGCTGAAAAAGGCGCTAAGCTTAAAACCCTCACTGAGTTAAGACAAAGTTCACCCGCAGAATTAGATTTATTACGCCGCGCGTATGCCACGATTATGGAATCTTAATCATGTTTGATTGGATGGAAGATATCAAAAATGACGATGCTTCTTTCTCTACTAACAACGGCCCTTACATCCCTGAAGCAAGTGATTGTATGCGTTGTGGCTTATGTATCAGCCTATGCCCTACTTATAAAGTTTCTCCAATCGAAGCAGAATCGCCTCGCAGTCGCATAAGAACGATCGATAAAATCATTAACGATACAGCGCAGGCTTCTATTGAGGAAATTGTGCATCTTAATAATTGTACGCAATGCCGCGCCTGTGAAACAATCTGTCCTAGCCAAATGGCTTATGGTAATTTATTTGATCAAGCGCGTGAAAAGCTTGTATCGACTAACTCTGCAAAGCTAAATACGCACTTTCTTGCGCCCTTGGGATTTAAACTCATTGAGAATAAAATGCTATTCTCAAAAATCATTAAGTTAATATCAGTCTATCAAAAAGTGGGAATAGCTAGTTTTGTTAAAAAAACACCGCTGTTACGCTTACTTAAGTTAGATAAAGCCGACGCCTTACTCCCTGAAGTTAGTGTAGAAGTGTTAACCGATAACTATCCCACATCTCAAGCGTTTAAAGGCACAGTGGCTTTATTCACTGGTTGTCTTGGTGCAGCATTTGATATTAAAACGGTAAAGGCTTCGATTAAAATTCTCAATGCTATTGGCTATTCCGTTTTAATTCCACAACAACAAGGCTGTTGTGGTGCTTTGCATCAACATCAAGGCCAAAGTGAAACAGCAGATCGATTAGCGATTAACAACTTGAATGTGTTTAACGGATTAGCCGTGGACGCCATTATTTTTACTTCTAGCGCGTGTGGTTTGATGTTAAAAGAATATGAGCAGAAAGAATCACTCTTAAAAAGCTTTACCCCACCGTTGTTTGATATCACTGAATTTTTATGTAAATATTGGCCGGCAGAGCTTAGGCTTAATGATTCAACATTAAGCAAAAAAACAATAGCGGTACATGAGCCCTGTAGCCAACGTAATATATCTAAAGTCTCTGATAAGAGACATGACAGTGTTTATCAGTTATTAGCAAAAATACCGGGAATAAATGTACAGACTTTAGAAGATAATCAAACGTGTTGTGGTGCGGGTGGCGTGCATTGTTTAACTCACCCCGAGATTGCAGAGCCATTAAAATCACTTAAATTAAGTCACTTTCAAGTATCACAAGCGGACATCTTAGTAACAACGAACATAGGCTGCGCTTTGCATTTAAATACGGAACTGACTTCTAATAAAGTGATCCATCCCATTGTGTTACTAGCCGAACAACTAAACTTAAGCTAAAGCAAAACATCAGCCGCTCTTAAACAAATTAACTGAGTCGGCTGCCAACCTTGTTTTTGATAAAAAACCAAAGCCAGCGCATTATTTTTATCGGCCAATAACTGTAAACGTTTTAGACCCTGTAGTTTAGACCAGCTGATCGCTGCATCTAACAACTTGGTTGCAATGCCTTGCTGGCGATAATCAGCCGCGACAATTAAATCTTCAAGTAGACCAACTACGCCCCCTTCTGCTGTGGATATGAGCGTTTGAATAGAACACATACCTACGATCTTATGACACCCACTCAGTTCAGCAATTAATACACAATCTTTGTGGCTAGTTATTAGTAAGGCCAAACCTCTTGCTTGTTTATCACTATCAATTAAAAAATCAGCCTCTATAGAAAATAATGCTTCTAATAACAATACTAATTGGGGAATATCAGTTGAAGTGGCAGGTCTTATGGTAATCATAATTTTTATTTATCCGATAATAACGTATTCAATTATAAGCTTAACTTGATAAGGTGATAATAAATCACTCTGAGCCATATATCTTCATTTACTCTGTAACATAACGATTTATAATACTTCTTAGTAAGTCCGTTCAATCCTCATTTATTCATAGGACACCATCATGAAAGCAAGCGCACGTAACCAATTTCAAGGAACTGTCAGTAAAGTTATCATTGGAGCCGTTAACGCAGAAGTCTTTATTACTTTAAAAGGCGATGAATCACTAGTAGCGTCGATAACTAAAGAGTCTATTGACACTCTCGGCATTAAAGAAGGCATTGAAGTGCTTGTGCTAGTTAAAGCACCCCAAATCATTATAGTGTCTGATTTTGGTGATTTTAAAGTGTCCGCGCGTAACCAATTAAAAACCACGATTACCCAAGTAACATTAGGAGCGGTTAATGCAGAAGTGGTAATGGAATTAAGGGGTGGAAATCTTATAACAGCTACCGTAACTAATGACAGCGTAGAAACATTAGGTCTGGTCAAAGGAGCAGCGGTTACTGCTATATTTAAAGCAGGTGCCGTTATTTTAGCCGTTAAAAGCTAACAAAAAACATTCAAACTGCAATACATCATACCAACATAAAGCCAGATAATTATCTGGCTTTCTTGTTTAACGCCGACGACGTTGTACCGTTTGAGGGTCAGCGGTAATTTGTCGATATATCTCAACCCGATCCCCCTCTTTTACAACGGTATCTAAAGGGGAAATTTTGCCAAATATGCCTACTTTTTGGGTAGTTAAATTTATCTCTGGATATAATTTAAGGACACCCGATAATCCTATTGCTTGCTCAATGGTACTGTCATCAGGCACTTCTAATCGCATCCATAATTGTCTGTCTGATTCTGCATAACACACACCCACATTCATGCAATTCTCCTTGTTTAATCAATAATCGCTACGTCTTCAGTAACCAAAATAACCGGTACTTTTTGTCTTGTAGCCATGGCATTATCAATCATGCGTTTACCGACGATCAAAAACGCCAGCATAATAAAGCCACCAGGAGGTAATGCCATGAGTAAAAAGCCTTTATAGTTCGGTATGACTGTTACTTCCAAAAATTTAAACGACTCACCAAGTAATAATGAAGCATTGGCAAATAAAGTGCCTGATGCACTAATTTCTCTAGCAGCCCCCAAGGCAACTAAGACTAACAAAAAGCCTAAGCCCATCATCAAGCCATCCCATAATGCGAGTTTTACAGGTTGTTTAGAAGCGAAGGATTCTGCCCTTCCTAATAAAGCGCAGTTAGTCACAATAAGGGCTATAAATAAACCTAAAACCTTATAAAGTTCATGCGCCCAAGCATTCATTAATATATCGACCAAAGTCACTAGAGCCGCAATCAACAGTACAAAAACGGGGATACGAATTTCACCCGGAATTAAATGCCTGGCCACAGAAATAAGACCATTAGAAGCAATAATAACGACGAGTGTCGCCAATCCCATACCGAGACCATTAGTTGCTGTACCCGTTACGGCTAATAAGGGACATAAAGCCAGATTCTGTCCAAAGACAATATTATTGTTCCAAATTCCATCAGCAGCGATTCTACGATAAATGTCTGACATAAATAGGCTCCTCTTACTGATTGATAAGTATTTCTTGGTTAGCTTTAAACATTTGCAGAGCACGATAGGTTGCTTGTACTGATTTTCTGGGTGTAATTGTCGCCCCTGCAAATTGATCAAACACCCCACCATCCTTTTTAACAGCCCATTGTGAGGGTGTCAGACTATCTAAGGATCGGCCGACAAAATTCAATATCCAATCTGATTTAGCCACTTCAATTTTGTCACCTAAGCCTGGGGTTTCTTTATGATTAAGCACTCTAACACCCAAAAGCGTGCCATCCCTATCTACACCCATCATCATATTAATCGCACCCGAGTATCCATCGGGAGCAATAAACTTAAAACAGACTGCGCTCACTTTTCCTGATTTCTTAGCAAGATAAACGATCGTATCTTTTGCGCCAATGTTGTAATCAGCAGAGGGTATGGTCACAATATCTTGTAAGATATCATTGTCATAATAGCTAGCGGGAACCACTTCTTCTAAAGATTTCTTTAAGTCCTCATCTAAGCGCTGCTGAATAGTACTCTCTGTACTGCAGTTAGTAACACCCAATAAAACACTCGCAATTAATGAAAACCCTGCTAATACACCTGTTTGAAACTCAAGCTTAGGTCTGAGTCCCGCTAAATGAGCAGGCTCTAGCCACGCTTTTAAAAACTTTACAAAAGAAAACCATTGAGTTCGCCAATATTCAATTGTCTCAGGTTTTATGTTCATGATTTATACTCTGCGTCTAGTTGCATAGCGCTATCCATTAGTTATGACTTTGGAATTTCCAAAGGTTTACCTTGGCGATCTCGCCCATAAATCCTTGGCTTAATGTAATAATCAATCAAAGGTGTTGCAGAATTCATTAATAACACTGCAAAACCTGACCCTTCCGGATAAGCACCCCACGTTCTAATAACAAATATTAACAATCCGCATCCTGCTCCAAATACCAATTGACCTAAAGGCGTGTTAGGCGATGTTACGTAATCAGTCGCAATAAAAAACGCGACTAATACCAAACCACCTGAACTTAAATGCATTAATGGACTCATAAAGTGCTGATCATCGATTAGGTGGAAAATACTCGCTAAAAGTATGACGGTACCTAATAAAGATGCAGGGATATGCCATTGAATAATGCCCTGCCTCATTAACCAGACACCACCCAAACCTAACAACAATACAGATGTTTCTCCTAGGCTACCCGTTGCCCAGCCAGTAAAATTTCCAAAACCAGAGTAGTCTTTTAATATATCTGACAAAATATGATGTTGAGAAAACTCTGTTTTAATCATACCTAATACAGTAGCACCTGTTTTAGCATCTATATTATCTAAACCACTGAAAGTAATATGCCAGCTCTCTACTAATCCGGGAGAATGACTATAAAACAAGGGGGACACGTTCACCCAGGTGGTCATTTCAATGGGAAAAGAAATTAACAAGGCGACCCGTGCAATCATAGCGGGGTTAAACAAATTCTGACCTAGGCCTCCATACACCTGTTTACCCAAAATAATGGCTATGGCTGACCCAACGACGCCAATCCACCAAGGTGCCCAGGGAGGTAATGTCAGGGCCAATAACCACGCAGTCAAAATAGCCGAGCCATCCATAATGGCCGGTTTAACGGCTCTACCTTGCAATTGAATACAAATCACTTCAAAAAATACGGCTGATAGCAATGTGATAATAAATAAATTAATAGCAGGCCAACCAAATAGCCATAAACCAAAGGCTGTTGCTGGCATTAAAGCCAACATTACTTGCCACATAATAAAAGTCACATTCGCTTTTGTACCAATATGGGCACCACTTCTAGGCTTCATATTAACCATCATGCCAAAGACTCCTGTGACGCTTGCTCGGCTTTTAAGCGTTCTCTTTCGGCTTTTGCCGCAATCCGTGCTTTTTCATCTTCTTCTTGCTGTTTAGCAATACGTTCCATTCTGGCATTTCGGTCATCCATTAACCGTTTAGTTTGCTCAGATTTATGTTGAGCTTGTTGTCTGGCCACAATTTCACCCGATGCGTATTTAAAAAACTGCACTAAAGGAATATTAGACGGACAAATATAAGAGCAACACCCACAACTAATACAATCCTTTAAACCTAAATCAACTGCAGCATCTAATTGGTTAACACGTATATTATTAGCCATATCTAAAGGTCTTAATCCTGCTGGGCATACTGTCACGCAAGCTGCACAGCGAATACAGGGCTGCACTTCTGAGCTTTTAAGCTCACTCTTAGTTAACGCTAATACACCACTCGTCGCTTTTACGGTGGGTAATCCCGCATGAGGTAGAGAATCCCCCATCATCGGTCCACCCATCACAATACGGGCAGTGTCTTCTAAATTGACCTCACAAAAAGCAAATACTTCTGAAATAAGTGTTCCTAAAGGTACTTCTACATTCATAGGTTTACCCACAGCACCACCGGATACGGTAACCACTCTATTGACTAA